>NZ_LJRY01000184.1:0-447 GCF_002742515.1 Pseudomonas sp. 2822-15
GTTATAACGCCTACTTTCAAATTACGTTTCTTACTTTCTCTATGATAATAAAACTGAAATACTTCTGATACTTGTTTACTCAACTCATTTAATTTTTTTCGATCTAAGAAAAATACTGATCTAAGCTCTTTAGGAATCGTAAATACCATATGACGATGAGGAACATCAAAAATCATTTCTTCTTGTTTATCCGACCAATCATCGGTATATTTTTTACCACATCTATGACAAAAGCGACTTTTGCATGTAAAACCTACAAAGACTGGTTTAGGTTCTCCTTCACATCCCAAACATTCATATTTCGCAAAAACAATGTCAGTAGTCCCACACTTAATTGCTTTTTCAACTGCCTCCTGAACATCACCTTGATACTCTTTAGGAAAGCGGTCATGATGAAGTCTCCAAAAACCATCGAAGTGATCCTTAAGTATCTTTTTTATCACTCCG
>NZ_LJRY01000185.1:0-230 GCF_002742515.1 Pseudomonas sp. 2822-15
TTCCGGAAGGGCCATAGGCAATCGATTGCTGTCTGATGGAAGATTATCAACGTGCTATCAGAATAAGTGCTGACGTAGTAAATTACGCAACAGTAATTTCTAAGGAAAGCGATGATGATTGAAAACCTCTGTTAAATTAATCCGGCCCATAGTAAGTAGGGTCGGATTAAATTCGTTAAACCGTTAACTCCACAAGGTTCCCTTCTGGATCTTCAACTACACTTTCATAG
>NZ_LJRY01000186.1:0-245 GCF_002742515.1 Pseudomonas sp. 2822-15
GGAATCACGTTGTATTTCAAACAGAAGTGGTTCATTTGGTTTGGATTGGATAATTGTAGTCATCTCATCCCAAGTGGAAACTTGCTGCCCTTCAATTGAAATAATCCTGTCGCCACTTTCTATCCCTGCTTCAATAGCAACGCCATCCTCCGTTACATCTCCCACTAGTGCCTCATTTACAGGCATACCTGCAAATGCTGCGTACAATATAAGGACAAAAACCGCTAATACAAAGTTCATTAGAG
>NZ_LJRY01000187.1:0-773624 GCF_002742515.1 Pseudomonas sp. 2822-15
CTTACGATCTCTCGTTAGCGGGAGGCGAATTCTACAGCGTTACACGCTGCTGTCAACACCTCTTTTTCAACTCCCTTCTGGCTTCGATGAACTGAAGCAACCCGCTGCCGAAAACTTCGTAACTCTTTGTTTACCAAGGAGTTTTCCGTTTCGACTGCGCCGGAAGTGGGGCGAATTATAGACTTCTAGAATCCGCCGTCAATACTTAATTTAGCTTATCTATCAATAAGTTAGGATTGATCAAAAAACAACCAATCCGAGCTGATTGATGAGCCTGACTATATAGAAGAGCAAATTCAGATAACACCAGCAGCCTTCAGCGCAGCCACATTCGACGAATCCAACCCCAACACCCCCTGCAACACCTGCACCGTATGCTCGCCCAATAGAGGAGGCGCATTACGGTATTCCACCGGCGTCTTGGACAACCGCATCGGACTGGCGACCTGAGGCACCATCCCCGCCAATGCATGCGGCAACGCCATCGCCAACCCACGCGCCTTGACCTGCGGGTCGGCAAACACTTGCGCCAGATCATTGATCGGCCCACACGGCACGCCTACTTGCTCCAGCTGTGACACCCACTCAGCCGTCGTCTTGAACACTGTGGCCTGGCGGATCAGCGGAATCAGCTCCGCACGGTTAGCCACCCGTACCTTATTAGTGGCGAAACGCGGATCATCCGCCCACTGCGGCTGTCCGGCCACCTCAGCAAACTTGCGAAACTGTCCGTCATTGCCCACCGTCAGGATGAAGTCGCCATCAGCCGTGGGAAAGTCCTGATAAGGCACAATATTGGGGTGAGCATTGCCCAGGCGCTTGGGCGCGACACCCGTCGTCAGGTAATTCATCGCCTGATTGGCCAGGCATGCCACCTGAACATCCAGCAACGCCATATCAATATGCTGCCCACCGCCGTCATGATCCCGGTGAGCCAGCGCCGCCAGGATCGCCACGGTCGAGTACAGCCCCGTCAGGATATCCGTCAACGCCACGCCTACCTTTACCGGCCCAGCCCCTTCATCACCCTCGGGCCGACCGGTCAGGCTCATAAGCCCACCCAGCCCCTGGATCATAAAGTCGTAGCCTGCACGCGTCGCATAAGGCCCCGTCTGGCCAAAGCCGGTGATCGAGCAATAGATCAATTCTGGATTGATCTCCTTGAGCGATTCATAGTCCAGCCCATACGCCGCCAGACCACCTACCTTGAAGTTCTCGATGAGGATGTCGGACTTGGCCGCCAAGTCGCGCACCAGCTTCTGCCCCTCCGGGCGCGTGAAGTCGATGGTTACCGACTCCTTGTTACGATTGGCCGACAGGTAATACGCCGCCTCACTGGTGTTCTCACCATAGGCGTCTTTAAGGAAGGGCGGCCCCCATGCCCGCGTATCATCGCCACTGCCCGGCCGCTCAACCTTGATTACCTCAGCCCCAAGGTCTGCAAGGATCTGCCCGGACCACGGGCCAGCCAGCACTCGTGACAAATCCAATACCCGCAGATGTGAAAGCGCGCCCATGCCGTTCTCCTATTAATAGAACGCTTGAAGACCGGTCTGCGCGCGCCCAAGAATCAAGGCGTGCACGTCGTGGGTGCCCTCGTAGGTATTGACCACCTCCAGGTTGACCAGGTGACGCGCCACTCCGAACTCATCCGAGATACCGTTGCCGCCCAACATGTCCCGCGCCATGCGCGCAATATCCAGGGACTTGCCACACGAGTTACGCTTCATGATCGACGTGATCTCAACCGCCGCCGTCCCTTCGTCCTTCATACGCCCCAAACGCAGGCAGCCTTGCAAGGCCAGGGTGATCTCGGTCTGCATGTCCGCCAGCTTCTTCTGGATCAGCTGGGTCGCCGCCAAAGGCCGCCCGAACTGCTGACGGTCCAGGGTGTATTGGCGAGCGGTGTGCCAGCAAAACTCCGCAGCCCCCAACGCCCCCCAGGAAATGCCATAACGTGCCGAATTCAGACAAGTGAAAGGCCCCTTCAGGCCACGCACGTCCGGGAAGATGTTCTCCTCGGGCACAAACACGTTATCCATGACGATCTCACCGGTAATCGAAGCCCGCAGGCCGACCTTGCCGTGAATCGCCGGTGCGCTCAGCCCCTTCCAACCCTTCTCCAGGACAAAACCGCGGATATCGCCCGCATCGTCCTTGCCCCACACCACGAACACATCGGCGATTGGGCTGTTGGTGATCCACATCTTGGCGCCGGTCAGGCTGTAGCCGCCATCGACCTTACGTGCACGGGTAATCATCGCGCCCGGGTCAGAGCCGTGGTTAGGCTCGGTCAGGCCGAAGCAACCGATCCATTCGCCCGACGCCAGCTTTGGCAGGTACTTCTGCTTTTGCGCCTCGGTGCCAAATTCGTTGATAGGCACCATCACCAGTGAGGACTGCACACTCATCATCGAGCGATAGCCGGAGTCGACACGCTCCACCTCACGGGCAATCAGCCCGTAGCTGACGTAGTTCAGGCCACTGCCGCCGTACTGCTCAGGGATCATCGCGCCCAGCAGGCCGGTTTCACCCATCTCGCGAAAGATCGCAGGGTCGGTCTTTTCATGGCGAAAGGCTTCGAGCACACGCGGCGCCAGCTTGTCCTGGGCGAATTGCTCAGCACTGTCGCGCACCATGCGCTCTTCTTCGGTGAGCTGTTGATCCAGCAACAGTGGATCGATCCAGTTGAAGCTTGCCTTGCCAGCCATGAATAAGTCCTCGGGGAAGAAAACAGAAGTCGTGGATGCAGCCTAGGCCGGGCAACCGCAGAGGGCAAACGACGTTTACGCATAGGGTTGTGCTAATTTCTCACTTCTTAATGAGCGAAAAGCGCGCAAATCCGCTTTATGAGTGAGTACAACGTACATGCGCAGAAAAATTCCCAGCACCACCGCCCTGGTCAGTTTTGAAGCAGCGGCTCGCCACGAGAGCTTTACCAAGGCGGCGCACGAGCTTTCACTCACCCAAGGCGCCATCTGTCGACAGATCGCCAGCCTGGAGGAGTTTTTGAGTGTCGAGCTGTTTCGACGCTCACGGCGGGGCGTCAAGCTGACGGAAGCGGGGCTGTCGTATAGCCGTCGCGTTGCCATGCAACTGGACGCCGTAGAGCGCGATACGTTGTCGGTCATGGGGCAGCAAGGCGCGAATGTCATCGAGCTGGCAGTGGTGCCGACTTTCGGCACCCAATGGCTGATCCCACGGCTCAAGGACTTCCAGCAGCAACACCCGGAAGTCACGGTCAACCTCACCAACCGCACGCGCCCTTTTTTGTTTGCCGACACCGAGTTCGACGCCGCCATCTACTTTGGCGATGCCGATTGGTCAGGCACCGAATCCCACCGGCTGATGGGCGAAAATCCCGTACCCGTGTGCAGTCCGCGCTTACTGGGCAGTCGTGCACACTTCAGCCCGGAAGAAATCACCCAACTGCCGCTACTGCAACAAACAACCCGGCCGTACGCCTGGCGCCAGTGGTTCAGCGCGCAACAACTGAACATACCTCGCGACATGACAGGCCCTCGTTACGAGCTATTCTCGATGTTGTCGCAAGCGGCCATGCATGACATGGGCATTGCACTGATTCCACCCTTCCTTATCCAGCGCGAGCTGGAAGAGAAGCACCTGGTGATCGCGAGCCCCAAAGCGTTGAGCAGTACAAAGGCTTACTACCTGATGATTCCCGAGAGAAAAGTCGAATCTGCGTCGCTGCACGCTTTTAGAGACTGGCTAATCGACCAGTCACAGCGCTACAACCCCAGTATTTAAAGGACAAGGTCATTTTATTGACCTTGTAGTCAAATAAATTAGGATCCTACAGATATAACTATATGTCGTGTTTTGAAAGACTGTACCTCTCAGCATCAAAATGAGCTTAACGCCATGTCCAATAAGGCTTGTAGCGACAATTACCTGCCAATGCCCGACCATTCACGCCGAAGATAGGAAAACCGTCCGTAACTCTCTACAACCCTTTAAACGCCTGTATTTAAAGAGGTTATTTTGTCCTGTTGCGACAATCAGTCACAGGGTGACTTGTAGTTAATTTTTCGTCACCCGTCATAATCCCTTGAAGGCCGTAAAGTTCGCCTGCAAAATGCCGCGCCCCGCTGTCATTTCAGCGGGATCGTGCTGATCGGCCGCCCCAGCTGCGCCACTCGCGGTGCACTGGCCTTTTTACAAAAAGATCAAAAGCAAAAAGATCATGCAGGAGATTTGACGTGCACATTGGTGTTCCTCTCGAAACCCAGACCGGTGAAACGCGGGTGGCTGCCACCCCGGAAACCATCAAGAAGCTGATCGGCCAGGGCCATAAGGTCACTGTACAAAGCGGCGCCGGCATTACCGCCAGCATCGTCGACAGTGCCTATGAAACGGCAGGCGCAACCATTGGCAGCGCCAGCGAAGCGTTTGGCGCCGAGCTGATTCTCAAGGTGGTTGCCCCCAGCGACAGCGAACTGGCGCTGATCAAAAGCGGCACCGTGTTGGTGGGCATGCTCAACCCGTTCAGCAATGAAACCATTGGCAAGCTGGCCGAACGCGGCATCACCGCCTTCGCGCTCGAAGCAGCCCCACGCACCTCGCGGGCCCAGAGCCTTGACGTGTTGTCGTCACAGGCCAACATTGCCGGCTATAAAGCCGTATTGCTGGCAGCCCATCACTACCCACGCTTCATGCCGATGCTGATGACTGCCGCGGGCACCGTCAAAGCCGCGCGCGTGCTGATCCTCGGCGCGGGTGTCGCAGGCCTGCAAGCCATCGCCACGGCGAAACGTCTGGGTGCCGTGATTGAAGCGTCGGACGTGCGCCCTGCCGTAAAAGAGCAGATCGAGTCCCTCGGCGCCAAGTTCGTCGACGTGCCCTACGAAACCGATGAAGAGCGTGAATGCGCGGTCGGTGTCGGCGGCTACGCGCGCCCGATGCCATCGAGCTGGATGCAGCGTCAGGCCCTGGCCGTGCACGAACGCGCCAAACAAGCGGATATCGTCATCACCACCGCGCTGATTCCGGGCCGCAAAGCCCCGACCTTGCTCAGCGCCGAAACCGTCGCACAAATGAAGCCGGGCTCGGTGGTCATCGACCTCGCTGCCGCCCAGGGTGGCAATTGCCCGCTGACCGTCGCCGACCAGGTCGTCGTGGAAAACGGCGTGACCATCTGCGGCCCGACCAACCTGGCCGGTGCAGTCGCCGCCGATGCTTCTGCTTTATATGCGCGCAACCTGCTGGACTTCCTGAAGCTGGTCTTCACCAAGGAAGGGCAGTTTGAAATCAACCTCGAAGACGACATCGTCGCCGCGTGCCTGATGTGCCGCGACGGCCAAGTCATCCGCAAAAACGCCTAAGCAGGGATTCAGACGATGGAAGAGCTTATCTCCCCCGGTATCTACAACCTGATCATCTTTGTGCTGGCGATTTATGTCGGTTACCACGTGGTCTGGAACGTCACGCCCGCACTGCACACGCCACTGATGGCGGTCACCAACGCCATCTCCGCAATCGTGATTGTCGGCGCCATGCTGGCCGCAGCCCTTACCGTGACCCCACTGGGCAAGACCATGGGCACCCTGGCCGTGGCCCTGGCGGCGGTTAACGTATTCGGCGGGTTCCTGGTCACGCGCAGGATGCTGGAGATGTTCAAGAAGAAAGCCCCGAAAGCAAAAGAAGAGGCGCCAAAGTAATGAGCATGAATTTGGTTACGACGCTCTACTTGATCGCGTCGATCTGTTTTATCCAGGCCCTTAAAGGCCTGTCACACCCAACCACATCGCGACGCGGCAACCTGTTCGGCATGCTCGGCATGGCGCTGGCGGTGCTGACCACTGTGGGCCTCATCTATAAGCTCGGCGCTGAGCTTGCAACGGCCGGTATCGGTTACGTGATCGTCGGCCTGCTGATCGGCGGAACCGCCGGTTCGATCATGGCCAAGCGCGTAGAAATGACCAAGATGCCGGAGCTGGTTGCCTTCATGCACAGCATGATCGGCCTGGCGGCGGTATTTATCGCGATTGCCGCAGTGGTCGAGCCGCAATCCCTGGGCATCGTCAAACAGCTGGGCGACTCGATTCCTGCGGGCAACCGCCTGGAGTTGTTCCTCGGCGCGGCCATCGGTGCAATTACCTTCTCCGGTTCGGTGATTGCGTTCGGCAAGCTCTCGGGCAAGTACAAGTTCCGTCTGTTCCAGGGCGCACCGGTACAGTTCGGTGGTCAGCACAAACTCAACCTGGTGCTCGGCCTGGCAACCCTTGGCCTGGGCCTGGCGTTCATGTTCACCGGCAACCTCACTGCGTTCGCGTTGATGCTGGCACTGGCTTTCGTGCTGGGCGTGCTGATCATCATCCCGATCGGCGGCGCCGACATGCCGGTGGTTGTCTCGATGCTCAACAGCTACTCCGGCTGGGCAGCGGCGGGTATCGGCTTCTCGCTGAACAACTCGATGCTGATCATCGCAGGCTCCCTGGTGGGCTCCAGCGGCGCGATTCTGTCGTACATCATGTGCAAGGCGATGAACCGCTCCTTCTTTAATGTATTGCTCGGTGGTTTCGGCAACACAGCAGATGCCGGCGCAGCGGCTGGCTCCAAAGAAGCACGCCCGGTGAAATCCGGTTCGGCGGACGACGCCACGTTCCTGCTGACCAACGCCGACACCGTGATCATCGTTCCAGGCTACGGCCTGGCAGTCGCTCGGGCTCAACACGCCCTTAAAGAGCTGACCGAGAAGCTGACCCACCGCGGCGTGACCGTGAAGTACGCGATCCACCCGGTAGCGGGCCGTATGCCTGGGCACATGAACGTGCTGCTGGCCGAGGCGGAAGTGCCTTACGACCAAGTGTTCGAAATGGAAGACATCAACTCCGAGTTCGGCCAGGCCGACGTGGTGCTGGTGTTGGGTGCCAACGATGTGGTCAACCCGGCCGCCAAGAACGACCCGAACTCGCCGATTGCCGGTATGCCGATTCTTGAGGCGTTCAAGGCCAAGACCATCATCGTCAACAAGCGCTCGATGGCCAGCGGCTATGCCGGCTTGGATAACGAGTTGTTCTACCTGGACAAGACCATGATGGTCTTCGGTGACGCCAAGAAGGTCATCGAAGACATGGTCAAAGCCGTCGAATAACACTGCGCCAGCGCAATACCCGAAACCCTGGCCTCCAGTAGGCTGGGGTTTTTTTATGGTTCCCAAGCTCTGCGTGGGAATGCATCCGGGAATGCTCTGCGTTCCGCTTTGCACACACCTGAAACCCGACCAAAGGCTCTAAATCGCTGCCTGGCATTCGACCATGGTAGCGGGCCGAAATTTTTTGAAATCACTACACTGCCCACCTTGCTTCCGTAGCCTGAGATAACACTTCATGTACCGTGATCGTATCCGCTTGCCTTCGTTGTTGAACAAGGTCATGAGCGCGGCAGACGCCGCCGCACTGATCGAGGACGGCATGACCGTCGGCATGAGCGGCTTCACCCGTGCCGGTGAAGCCAAGGCCGTCCCCCACGCCCTGGCCGAACGCGCCAAGACTTCGCCGCTGAAAATCACCCTGATGACCGGCGCCAGCCTGGGCAATGACCTGGACAAGCAACTGACCGAAGCCGGCGTGTTGTCGCGCCGCATGCCGTTTCAAGTCGACAGCACCCTGCGCAAGGCGATTAACGCCGGCCAAGTGATGTTTATCGACCAGCACCTCTCGGAAACCGTCGAGCAACTGCGCAACAACCAACTCAAGTTGCCGGACATCGCGGTGATCGAAGCCGTTGCGATCACCGAACAAGGACACATCGTGCCCACCACCTCTGTGGGCAACTCGGCCAGCTTCGCGATTTTCGCCAAACACGTGATTGTTGAGATCAACCTCGCGCACAACCCGAACCTGGAAGGGCTGCACGACATCTATATCCCGACCTACCGGCCGACGCGCACACCGATCCCGCTGGTCAAGGTCGACGATCGCATCGGCAGCACCGCGATTCCGATCCCGCCGGAGAAAATCGTCGCCATCGTGATCACCAATCAGGCCGACTCCGCCTCAACCGTGACACCACCGGACGCCGACACCCAAGGCATCGCCAACCATCTGATCAACTTCCTCAAACAGGAAGTCGACGCCGGGCGCATGACCAACAAGCTCGGCCCGCTGCAAGCCGGGATCGGCAACATCGCCAACGCGGTGATGTGCGGCTTGATCGAATCGCCGTTCGAAGACCTGACCATGTATTCGGAAGTGCTGCAGGACTCGACCTTCGACCTGATCGACGCGGGCAAGCTGAGCTTTGCTTCGGGCAGTTCGATTACCTTGTCGGAACGACGCAACGCCGACGTGTTCGGCAACCTGGAACACTACAAGGACAAGCTGGTGCTGCGCCCGCAGGAAATCTCCAACCACCCTGAAGTGGTTCGGCGCCTGGGCATTATCGGTATCAACACCGCGCTTGAATTCGATATCTACGGCAACGTCAACTCCACCCACGTCTGCGGCACGCGGATGATGAATGGGATTGGCGGCTCCGGGGATTTCGCGCGCAATGCGCACCTGGCGATTTTTGTCACCAAGTCGATTGCCAAGGGCGGCGCGATTTCCAGCGTAGTGCCGATGGTCAGCCATGTGGACCACACCGAGCATGACGTGGACATCCTGGTGACAGAGGTTGGCCTCGCTGACCTGCGTGGCCTGGCGCCACGTGAGCGGGCACGGGTGATCATCGACAACTGCGTGCACCCGGCTTACCGCGATGCGCTGAACAGTTACTTCGACGCTGCCTGCGCGATCGGCGGGCATACTCCGCACATCCTGCGCGAAGCACTGAGTTGGCACATCAACCTGGAAGAAACCGGGCATATGCTCAAGGCTTGATTGATACAGATCCGGGCTGATGCAAACACAGTTTGCTCAGCTCGGTGACCGCAGCCGCACTTTTTGAAAAAACTGTACTGCTGTACCGGTCATTTCCTACCGAATTATCCTACGCCCCATGTCGAAAATACCTATTTCGCACCAATTAAGTGCAGACAGGTACAGTTGCCCCAATTCCGTACAGTACAGCCGCTATAAACAGTTAACTGGCCCCTCACAATACAGGTGAACTGTATCTAGAGAGTCTTGCGCCGGAGGAGGATCATTGGCATCAGTTAAACCACTACCTAATCCCGCCACAAGCGGAAGGATGTCATCATGGAACGTACACTCAGTTCCGATCTGTTCTTCGAAGAAAAAGCTGTAAACACCCAGGCTTCCATGCCTTTGCGCGTTCTCGCCAACCTGATGTTGTGGCAGCGCCGCATCTCCAGCCGTCACCAACTGGCTCGCCTGGATTCGCGTCTGCTGGCTGACGCCGGTATCAGCGAAGCTCAACGCTACGAAGAGCTGAGCAAGCCGTTCTGGCGCTAATTGGCGCCCGCTGGCCCTGCCCCGCCGGGTCCACCGCCAGCACCCTGATTTAACAAAACAAAGCCCGCCCCGGGAAACCGGAGGCGGGCTTTGTTGTTTCCGGAGTTCAGACTTTACACGGCTAAAACAGAGGGCACACGCAAACACCAGTACAGTTTAAATATAACAACAGTTAAGCGGTACAATTTAACTTTGTTGTATCTGTATTGGTAAAAGCTGGCCGCCCAAGATGGTGTTCCAAGACTTCATGGAAGGCCGTCGTCATGAGCACGCAAACCTCGCACCACAAACAGTTGATCATTCGAATGGCTCGCGCGCTCGGCAGATGGGCGCGGCAGGCCCATGAGCGCCGACAACTAGCGCAACTTGACCCACGTGAATTGGCCGATGCCGGCATCAGCCACGGCGACCGTACTGCCGAGCTGTCCAAACCTTTCTGGCGCGACTAGACAGATAGAGGCTTTCCGAACGGATAGCGGCAGCTTAAGATCCCCTTATTACGTGGCGAACCTTGTAGAACAGACGTCTGATGCTTAATCCGCAACAATGTCGGTTTCACAGTGGCCGCATTGCGCCGCTTTATTTGATCTTCTACAGGAGTTATTCCATGTCCCGTCTTCGCCTGCTGAGTGCTGCCACCCTGTTGGCCCTGGCCGCCAACGCCAACGCGAGCAGCTTTATCGTGACCACCGACTCGATTGTCGGCGCGCTCAAAGCCACTTCCGATGCCAGCTCCGACGCCACGTCGTCCCTGCGTGACAACAAAGTCGTACAAGCTGCCCGTGACGACGCCGCCAGCTTTGTGGCCAGCGAAGGCGCCATTCGTGGCGTGAAACTGGAAAGCGCCCTGGCCCAGATTCGCCAACAGGCCCCACAACTGAACACCGCGACCGACGCTCAACTGGCCCAGGCAATTCTGGCCATCTGATAAACCGGTAGACGCCAGGGCACGCCAGCCGCTACCAAATGTGTCAGCGCTGGCTCTCGCCCGGACGTTGCGCTAGCCTTGGCGCTCGCTTTCAGTTGTCGAGTCCCATGGCTTTTACATACCGCCTGTTGATTGTTCCCGTGTTGGTTTCCGCCTGCTGGTCACCCTTGGCTTCGGCCTTTGACGTGTCCATCCAGAGCACCGTCATCAGTGCCTACGCCACCAGCAAGGTGACGTCGGCGCCCTTTGACAGAAAATTGGTACTGGCCGCCCAGGATGACGCTGCCGCTTTTATCGCCACTGACGGCCAATGGCGGGGAGCTCGTCTGGAATCTGCGCTGGAGTACTTGCGCCGAACCCAGCCAAAACTTCATGTCAGCGACCTTGAACTGGCGCAGGCAATTCTCGTCCAATAATCATCGTATATTTCTACCTTTGTATTTCGGAGTCATTCCATGCGTAGCCCGCTGATCGCTGCCGCTCTGGGCCTGCTGTTGTTGGCCGATGTCGCCCACGCGCAAACCCTGAAAGCCACCAGTAACATCATCGTGCGTGCCTCGGCGCGTACCATTGATTTCACTTCGGACACCACCACTTCCATCCGCGACTCCAAAATCGTGCGCGAAGCCCACGATGACGCTGCCAGCTTCGTCGCCTCCAACGGCGAAATCCGCGGCGCACAGTTGGAAGCAGCCTTCGATACCCTGCGCACCCGCGTACCGGAAGCCCGCGACGCCAGTGACCAGACCCTCGCCGAAGCTATCCTCGCTCTGTGAGGCGCCTGTTCGCCTGGCTACTGGCCGGGACTGTGCTGCTTTGTGCAGGCGCAGCCCAGGCCAGCCTGCAACTGCGGCTCAAGACCGATGGCTTGAGCCCGGCCGAACAGCAGGCCAGCCAGGCGTTGCTTGATGAAGCGATGCGCGCTCTGCCGCCGCGCTTTATCGAGCAGCTGGATCGGCGCATTGATGTCGGCTGGACCGACAAGATGCCTGAAAACGCCTATGGCCAAGCCTCCCTGGTGTCCGAACTGGACCTGAACCAGAACCTGCTCGCCAGCCTCACCGACGGCAGCGCCGCCACCCAAAAGACCAACCGCCCCCATGGCACTGTGCGCCGCGAAATGCTCGCCACCGTGCTGCATGAACTGACCCACATCTATGACCGTGCGCGCCTGTGGTCCACAGACGAGCGCCGCCTGATCCAACGCTGCAGCCGCCAGAACAACATCACCGGCCTGATCGGCCTGCCCGATCAATGCCGTGGCCAGAACGACCGTCGCTTCACCTTGAGTGACGACCCGCGCTTGCTGGACATTGCCGGCTGGCCCCAATACGTGGGCCGTCGCGGCGAGCGCGAGCAACACAACCACCAGGTCGCCCGCAGCCCGGACATCTACGAAACCACCAGCCCGCTGGAGTTTGTGGCGGTCAACATGGAGTATTTCCTCCTCGACCCGAGCTACGCCTGCCGTCGCCCCGCGCTGTTTCGTTATTACAAGGAACACTTCGGCTGGGCACCGCCCGAACAGGACACCTGCGCCAAAACCTACGCGTTCCTGAACGCCGGCAATGACTTCGCCAAAACGCCGCTGGGCCAGATCGACCCGGAGCGCGTGTATGAAATCGACTACCTGTTGGCCGAAGCCAACCAGAACCTGGTGAGCCGCTGGGGCCACAGCATGTTGCGCCTGGTGATCTGCGCACCCGGCCGCCCGCGTGGCCCGGATTGCCGATTGGACCTGGACCAGCACTTGGTGTTGTCTTACCGCGCTTTCGTCGGTGACGTACAGCTCTCAAGCTGGGATGGACTGGTGGGCAAGTATCCATCACGCTTGTTTGTGCTGCCGCTGGCGCAGGTGATCGACGAATACACCAAGACTGAACTGCGTGGCCTGGCCTCGGTACCGCTCAAGCTCACCCGCCAGGAAATCAACGACACCGTCGAACATGCCGCCGAAATGCACTGGAGCTACGACGGTAATTACTTCTTCATCTCCAACAACTGCGCGGTGGAGAGCCTCAAGCTGTTACGCAGCGGCAGCGCCAACCCGCAATTGACCAGCCTGGACAACATCACCCCCAACGGCCTGCTCGAGGTGCTCAGCGCCCGCGGCCTGGCTGACACCAGCGTACTCAATGACAAGCGTGAAGCCTTGCGCCTGGGTTATCACTTCGACTCGTTCCGCGAGCGCTACCAGGCGATGTTCGACGTGCTGCGCAAACATCTGCCGATCAAGCAGACCCAAGTCGAAGACTGGCTCGCCCTCAGTGCCGCAGAACGCCGCCAGTGGTTCACCCAGGCCGACCTGCGCACCAGCGCCGCACTGCTGCTGCTGGAACAAGCCAGCTATCGCAAACAACTGATGCTGGCCCAGGACGAAGTCAAGCAACGCTACCTCAATGCCCGTGAGCTGAAAAACGGCGGCATGGAAAGAGCCAACAACACCCTGCAACAGATCCTCGCCAACAGCGGCTTCCTCAGCCGCCCGGCGGAATTGCTCGATAGCGGCGGCTACGGCCTGCCGCAACCGTCGGAAGCCAAACGCCTGGAATCGGAAAGTGCCGAGCGCCAGAAACAGCTGCAGTCCTTGACCGGCGATCTGGATAAAGAGGTGAGGGCGTTGCTGGACCCTGCACGCGCCGACGAGATTGCCGCCTGCGAAGCCAACCTCAAGCAGATGGGCGAACACCTGCGGGCCTTGCACAAAGCCTCGGGCGGTTTGGAGCTGCCCTGAGTCACCTTAATCAAAATTCCTACAAGCCTTCCATCATCTGACTTACACAGCGAAAGCTGGCTGAAAGCTTCCCCGTCTAGGATCGCCCCCACTGCCGGCAACAGACCGGCTGTAAACAACAACAATGGTGACCCCTGATGTCCGCTACTACCCGCCTGTTCGCTCCAACTCCATTCGTACGCCACGTGCCTTTCGTACTGCGCTGACCCCAACCCGGTTCGCCATTCCCTAGCCGCGCTACGCCTGGAGTATTCCTATGCTGACTTTCCTTGGCTTTGCCATGGTCATCACGTTCATGTACCTGATCATGACCAAGCGCCTGTCCGCGCTGATTGCCTTGATCATTGTGCCGATCCTGTTCGCCCTGTTCGGCGGCTTTGCACCCGAGATCGGACCGATGATGCTTGCGGGCATCACCAAGCTTGCGCCGACCGGCGTGATGCTGATGTTCGCCATTCTCTACTTTGCCCTGATGATCGACTCCGGCCTGTTCGACCCGGCCGTGCGCAAGATCCTCAAGATGGTCAAGGGCGACCCGCTGAAAGTTTCGGTCGGTACCGCCGTGCTGGCCCTGGTGGTGTCCCTGGACGGTGACGGCGCCACCACTTACATGATCTGCGTGGCCGCCATGCTGCCGCTGTACCAGCGCATCGGCATGAGCCCGCGGATCATGGCCGGCCTGATCATCCTCGCCGGTGGCGTGATGAACATGACGCCATGGGGCGGCCCGACGGCCCGTGCCGCCAGTGCGCTGCATGTAGACCCTTCGGATATTTTCGTACCGATGATCCCGGCCATGGCTGTCGGCGTAGTGGCGATCCTGGTGATTGCCTATATGTACGGCAAACGCGAACGTGCCCGCCTGGGTGAACTGCACCTGCAGGGCGACGAGATCGATCACAGCGAGATCAGCGTGTCGCAATTCCCGGACGCCCGTCGCCCCAAGCTGATCTGGTTCAACGGCGCACTGACCTTCGCGCTGATGTGCACCCTGATTGCCGGCCTGTTGCCGCTGCCAGTGCTGTTCATGGTGGCGTTCAGTATCGCGATGATCGTCAACTACCCGTGCCTGCAACAGCAGAAAGACCGCGTCGCCGCCCACGCCGGCAGCGTGCTGGCAGTCGTCGGGCTCATCTTCGCCGCGGGCATCTTCACCGGCATTTTGTCCGGTACCGGCATGGTTGATGCAATGTCCAAGAGCTTGCTGGCGGTTATCCCGGAAGCGCTGGGCCCGTACCTCGCAGTGATCACCGCGCTGGTAAGCATGCCGTTTACCTTCTTCATGTCCAACGACGCGTTCTACTACGGCGTACTGCCTGTGCTCGCCGAAGCGGCCAGCCATTACGGTATCACCGCCGTGGAAATGGCCCGTGCGTCCATCGTTGGCCAACCCGTACATTTGCTCAGCCCGCTGGTACCATCGACTTACCTGCTGGTGGCCCTGGCCGGGATCGAATTTGGCGATCACCAACGCTTTACCCTCAAGTGGGCAGTGCTGGTGTGCCTGTGCATAATGTTCGCCGCTTTGCTGATGGGGATTTTTCCGCTGTTCAGCACTCTATAATCGTAACGACCTGACCGCGCGGCGCTGCAGCTTGCGCGGTTTCACATTTGCTCAAAGGAATACACATGGAATGGCTGACCAATCCGGAAATCTGGATTGCCTTCTTCACCCTGACGGCCCTCGAGATCGTCCTGGGTATCGATAACATCATCATGATTTCGATCCTGGTCAGCCGCATGCCCAAGCATATGCAGGCGCGCACCCGGATCTTCGGCCTGGCCCTGGCCATGGTCACGCGAATCCTGTTGCTGCTGTCGATCACCTGGGTCATGCAACTCACTGCGGACCTGTTCGTGGTCTTCGGCCAGGGCATTTCCGGTCGCGACCTGATTCTGTTCTTCGGTGGCCTATTCCTGCTGTGGAAAAGCTCCCAGGAGATGTACCACGCACTCGAAGGTGAAGACGAAACCCACGACGAGCCGGGCGGCAAGGGTGGCAAGTTCATCTACACCATCATCCAGATCGCGATCATCGACATCGTGTTCTCCCTGGACTCGGTGATCACTGCGGTCGGCATGGTTTCCCATGTGCCAGTCATGGTCGCTGCGATCGTGGTAGCCGTACTGGTGATGATGCTGGCTGCGGGCACCATCAGTGAATTCATCGACAAGCACCCGTCGCTGAAGATGCTGGCGCTGTCGTTCCTGCTGGTGGTGGGTACGGTGCTGATCGCTGAATCCTTCGACGTGCATGTGCCAAAAGGCTACGTCTACTTCGCCATGGCGTTCTCGCTGGCAGTAGAAGCGGTGAACATCAAGATGCGTACCGCCATCGCGAAAAAGAAGAAACAGCAGGATCCTGTGAAACTGCGCAAAGACATTCCGGGTCAATAAACCTGACCCGCTGCTGTTGATCGTTGTTGATCGTTCCCACGCTCCGCGTGGGAATGCCGCCTCAGGACGCTCCGCGTCCGCCCTCAAAGCGACGCAGAGCGTCGCGGGATGCATTCCCACGCAGAGCGTGGGAACGATCTTCATGACAGTTTTGTTTCAATCCCCACTTTAGCTATGCGATGCTGGCGCAGAGCCCATTCGCCAACTACAGCTTAAGTACAAGACGTAGAACGGCACGCGGCAATTCTCATTTGCTCTTTCTGGAGCACACCCACACGGGGGGCCGAGCATGCTGACCTTGCTCAATCTGCTTTCCGCCGTGACCCTGCTTATCTGGGGCACGCACATCGTCCGTACCGGCATCTTGCGGGTCTACGGTTCCAACTTGCGCCAAGTCATCGGGCAGAACATGTCCAAGCGCTGGCTGGCGTTTATCGCCGGTATCCTGGTGACGGCCATGGTCCAGAGCAGCAACGCCACGGCGATGCTGGTGACGTCGTTTGTCGGCCAGGGCTTGATGGGCCTTACGCCGGCGCTGGCGACCATGCTCGGTGCCGACGTCGGTACGGCATTGATGGCGCGGGTACTGACCTTCGACCTGTCCTGGCTGTCGCCACTGCTGATTTTTCTTGGGGTGATTTTCTTCCTGTCGCGCAAACAAACGCGGGCAGGGCAGATGGGCCGCGTCGGTATCGGCCTGGGCCTGATCATTCTGGCCCTGCAACTGATCGTCGAAGCCGCCGGGCCGATTACACATGCCCAAGGCGTCAAAGTTATCTTTGCCTCGCTGACCGGCGATATTCTGCTGGATGCCTTGGTCGGCGCTCTGTTTGCGATGATTTCCTACTCCAGCCTGGCCGCCGTACTGCTGACCGCCACCCTGGCCGGCGCCGGTGTGATCGGCCTGCACGTGGCCATCGGCCTGGTGATCGGCGCCAACATCGGCAGCGGCGTGCTGGCCTTCCTCAGCACCAACATGCAGAACGCCGCCGGCCGACAGGTCGCGCTGGGCAGCTTGTTGTACAAACTGATCGGCCTGTTGCTGATTATTCCGGTGCTCGACCCGCTCGTACGCTGGATGGATGGTTTGGACTACAGCGCCCAAGGCATGGTCATCACCTTCCATGTGCTCTACAACACCACGCGCTGCCTGATCCTGCTGCCGACCATCGGGCCAATGGCGCGCCTGTGCGCCTGGTTGCTGCCGGAGCAACAGGAAACCAACGGCAAAGCCAGGCCCCGTCATCTGGACCTGGCCTCGCTTGCCACTCCAAGCCTGGCGCTGGCCAACGCGGCCCGTGAAACCCTGCGCCTGGGCGACCTGATCGACAACATGCTCACCGCCATGCTCGAAGTGCTGCGCGGCAAGCAAACCGCGATCACCCAGGAAATGCGCAGCCTCAGCGACGACGTCGAGGCCC
Organism: Pseudomonas sp. 2822-15; assembly: GCF_002742515.1. Classification (NCBI taxonomy): domain Bacteria; kingdom Pseudomonadati; phylum Pseudomonadota; class Gammaproteobacteria; order Pseudomonadales; family Pseudomonadaceae; genus Pseudomonas; species Pseudomonas sp. 2822-15. The sequence continues at coordinate 16,858 of NZ_LJRY01000187.1, forward strand.
TCTACAGCGCGATCAAGCTTTACCTGGCGCAAATGCCCCGCGAAGACCTGAGTGAACAGGACAGCCGCCGCTGGGCCGAGATCATCGAGCTGTCGATCAACCTCAAGCTGGCCGGCGACCTGATCGAGCGCATGCTGCGCAAAGTCCAGCAGCAGAAAACCTCACAGCGCCGGCAGTTCTCCGAAGTCGGCCTGGAAGAACTCACCGGTTTGCACAGCCAGTTGATTGCCAACCTGCGTTTGGGCCTGTCGGTGTTCCTCAGTGCCGACCCGGAAAGCGCCCGCCAACTGCTGCGCGAAAAGCGCCGTTTCCGCGCTCAGGAGCGTCGTCTGGCCCACGCCCACGTCAGCCGTTTGCAGCGCAAAATCGTACAGAGCCTGGAGACCAGTTCCCTGCACCTGGAGCTGATTGCCGACATGAAACGCCTGAACTCGTTGTTTTGCAGCAGTGCTTATGTGGTGTTGGAAACCTCAGACACCGGCGCGCTCTCCGCCGAAGATATTGCCGACATCACTCATTCGCCCTGAACGTACGATGGCCCGTGAAGTCAGTTAACAATGGACCTCACCCGCCAGGAAGCTTGTTATGCGTCGCCTGTTACTTGCCTGCCTGCTCATGGGCTCGGCACACACCTTTGCCTTCGACCGCATGCAAGTCGAAGGCTACACCTTGCCCAACGGCCTGCAATTGCTGCTCAAGCCGGGCACCGAGCGTGGGCACGTGGCGATCCGCCTGGTGGTGGGCGTCGGCCTGGATGACTTTCCCTGCGACGAAAAAGAACTGCCGCACCTGCTCGAACACTTGCTGTTCAGCGGCATCGACGGCGGTGGTGAAGGCGACCTTGAAGACCGCATGCAAGCCCTCGGCGGCGAATGGAACGCCTACACCAGCAATGCCGACACCACCTTTGTGATCGAGGCACCCGCGCAGAACCAGCGCAAGGTGCTGGACCTGTTGCTGGCGATCCTCACCCGCACCGAACTGACCGACGCGAACATCAATGCGGCCAAAAAAGTGGTCGAGCGCGAAGACGGCGGCCATTACTCGCACCTGCAACGCTTGCTCGACCGCCAGGACCTGGGCCACACCGCCAGCAACCAATTAGCCGTCGAACTGGGGCTCAAATGCGCCGAGCGTGCCGAAGTCAGCCAGCTGACCCGCGATCAGTTGCAAAACCTGCGCGCACATTGGTACGCGCCCAACAACATGACGCTGATCATCGTCGGCGACCTCGACAAACTGCTGCCGGCGTACCTGGAACGCACGTACGGTCAACTTGATCCGGTCGACCCCACCGAGCATCGACCGCTGCCGGCCATCCAGCACACCGCCGCCAGCCATCGCGACCTTATCCACGGCTGGGTCGGTGACAGCGCCAAACTGCACTGGCTGTTCCCCGAACCGGTATTGGACGACCAACACGATGAAACCTACGATTTGCTCAAGGACTACCTCGACTGGGCGCTGTACCGTCAGCTGCGCCTCAAGCACGGTTTGTCCTACGGCCCATGGAGTGAGCGCGAAGTGCTCGGCGGCGTCGGCTTCCTCAGCCTGAATGCCGACCTTGAGCGCGACAATCTTCCTGAAGCCGAACAGGTGTTGCAGGACCTCACGGCGCAACTGCTCAAGGACGGCCTCGACCCGGCGGTCTTCAACCGCTTGCAGCAAGCCGCTATTGCGCGCCAAGCCTGGGCAGTGCAGGGCAACAGCGCGCTGGCCGACTATTACTGGAGCGCTGCCGGCGACTATGCCGATGGCCATATCAGCGACCCGACCAAGCGCATCAAGGCCGTCAACCTGGCGCAAACCAACCAGGCCATGCGCGAGGTGTTTAACCAGAAGGGCTACTGGCGCGTCGAAAAACCGCTGCTGAGCTATGACGCCCTGAGCTGGATCGGGGCCGGCCTGCTCGCGCTGATCGCCAGTGTGTTGATCGGCGTGCGTCTTTATCGCAAACGGATCACGTAATGACGCACCGAACACAGGGCTAAGACGTTATTCTGTCTGAGATTTTTCCTACACCAATTGTGAAGCGCCAATGCCAAATCTACCGCCCCTTATCCAGCGCATTATCGAACTGATCAAGCGCTATCCAGGGGTGATTGCACTCGGCGGTTTTATCTCGGGTGTGTGCAGCTTCATCCTGGTGGATCGCCAGCAGGGCATGGCCAGTTGGATTGCGGTGATCATGCTGGTGAGCTGGCTGTGGTTGATGCTGGAAAACAGCTTTACGCAGCTGTTCGCCAAAGTCTTCAAGCGCGAAATCCCCGAGCCGCTGCTGCGCTACGCGACCCAGATGATCCATCAGGAAAGCCTGTTCTTCGTATTGCCGTTCTTTTTCGTCACCACTGCCTGGAACAGCGGCCAGTCGGTGTTCACCGGCCTGCTCGGCGCGGCGGCGCTGGTGTCGATCACTGACCCGCTGTACTACAAGTGGCTGGCACCCAAGCGCTCGCTGTTCCTGGCGCTGCACACCCTGACCTTGTTCGCGGCACTGCTCACCGCACTGCCGATCATCCTGCACCTCACCACCGCCGAGAGTTACAAGTTGGCGCTTGGCGTGGCCATGGCATTGTCGATCCCGAGCCTGGCCGTGAGCCTGCCGCTGCGCAGCATCAAAGGCTGGGTGATGCTGCTCGGGGTGACGGCCGCCATTGGTTGCGCCGGCTGGTTCCTGCGCAGTTGGGTGCCGCCGGCCACCTTGTGGATGACCGAAGTGGCGATCAGCACCCAGTTGCAAGACCGCACACCAGGCGATGACCTCAAGGAAGTCACCGCCGCCCAACTGCGCAGCGGCGGGCTGTACGCCTACACCGCGATCAACGCGCCACGCGGGCTGGATGAGCGGATCTTCCATGTGTGGAAATACAACGGCCAGGAGGTCGACCGTATCGCCCTGGATATCCATGGCGGGCGCAAGGAAGGCTATCGCGCCTGGACCCGCAAGCAGAACTTCCCGGCCGACGCCGTGGGCCGCTGGCAGGTGCAGGTGCTGACGGAGGATGGGCAAGTCATCGGTGTGCTGCGCTTCAAAGTCACTGACCCAGCACAAACGGACAACCCAAAGTAGGCCGTATCGTGCTATTACGTACGGATTGTGGATAGCCAAACAAGCTCGGAGCTTATGACCACTCGTACCACGGCCGGCGCAGCCCACCTCGACACCTCCAGCGTTCCCCCGTTACTCAGGATTACGGGGGACTGGACGCTTGCCCACTACGCCAATCTTAAAAAACTGAGTGACAAGCTCGACGGCCAATACGACGCCGGTGCACGCATCGACCTCAATGGCCTCGGCGCCCTGGATACCGCGGGTGCCTCGCTGCTGGTCGAGTTGCTGGGCCCGGACCGTATAGAGCGTTCCGCCGAGCAGACCGATTGCAGCTTATCTACCGCCGACCGGGCACTGCTCAAAACCGTCTACCGCTCTCTGAACGATTTCTGCGTACCCGACAAAGAGCCGGAAGAAGCCGCCGGTATCCAAGTGCTGGCACGTATCGGCCGGGCCGTCGACACGGTATGGCAGGACGGCATGAAACTGCTGGGCTTTATCGGCCTGATCCTCGAAACCTTCGCCCGCGGCGTGTTCCGTCCCAAGCGCTGGCGCATCACGCCGATGGTCGCGCATATCGAACAAACCGGCCTCGACGCTGCGCCCATTGTCGCGTTGCTGACCTTTCTGGTGGGCGCCGTGGTGGCGTTCCTCGGCGCCACCGTGCTCAAGAGCTTCGGCGCGACGATTTTTACCGTGGACCTGGTGGCGTTTTCCTTCCTGCGTGAGTTCGGCGTATTGCTTACCGCCATCCTGATCGCCGGTCGCACCGCGAGTGCCTTTACCGCGCAAATCGGCTCGATGAAGGCTAACGAAGAAATCGACGCGATCCGCACCCTGGGCCTGGACCCGATGGAACTGTTGGTATTGCCACGGGTGATGGCGCTGCTGGTGTCGCTGCCGATGCTGACATTTTTGGCGATGCTCTCGGGGATTGTCGGCGGCGGGGTGGTGTGTGCCGTGGCCCTGGATATTTCGCCGGCGATGTTTCTCTCGCTGCTGCAATCGGACATTGGCGTGCAGCACTTTTTGGTGGGCATGGTGAAAGCGCCGATTTTCGCCTTCCTGATCGCGGCGATTGGCTGCCTTGAAGGCTTCAAGGTCAGCGGCAGCGCCGAGTCGGTCGGCGCCCACACCACCTCCAGCGTGGTGCAGTCTATTTTCGTGGTGATCGTGCTGGATGCGGTCGCCGCGATGTTCTTTATGGAGATGGGCTGGTGAGTCGTCTACACCGTGCGCCCACTGAGGCGGTGATCGAAGTGCGCGGCCTGTGCAATCGCTTCGGCAGCCAGAGCGTGCACGAGCACCTCGATCTGGATTTGTACAAAGGCGAGATCCTCGCGGTGGTCGGCGGCTCCGGCAGCGGCAAGTCGGTGCTGCTGCGCAGCATCGTCGGCCTGCGTCGGCCCAGCGAAGGTGAGGTGCGGGTCTTCGGCAAGAACCTGCCCAACCTGCCCGAGCATGAACGCTCGCTGGTGGAACGGCGCTTTGGCGTGCTGTTCCAGAAAGGCGCGCTGTTTTCCTCGCTGACGGTCACCGAAAACGTCGCCCTGCCGTTGATCGAACACGCCGGCCTCAGCCGTCGCGATGCCGAGCACCTGGCGGCGGTCAAGCTTGCCCTGGCGGGGCTGCCGTTGTCGGCGGCGGATAAATACCCGGCGTCACTGTCCGGCGGCATGATCAAGCGCGCCGCTTTGGCGCGGGCGTTGGCACTGGACCCGGACATTCTGTTTCTGGACGAACCCACCGCCGGCCTCGACCCGATTGGCGCGGCGCAATTCGACCAACTGATCCTGACCCTGCGCGATGCGCTGGGCCTGAGCGTGTTCCTGGTCACCCACGACCTCGACACGCTGTACACCATCACCGACCGCGTGGCGGTGCTGGCGCAGAAGAAAGTGCTGGTGGCCGATGCCATTGATGTTGTCTCGGAAACGGACGACGCCTGGATTCACGAATATTTCCACGGCCCCCGTGGCCGCGCGGCATTGGATGCCGCTCAATCGCTTAACGAGGTATGACATGGAAACCCGAGCCCATCATGTGATGATCGGTTTGTTCAGCGTGATCGTGGTGGTCGGCGCAATGCTGTTCGGCCTGTGGCTGGCCAAGTCCAGCGTCGACAGTGCCTTCCAGGACTACGAGGTGGTGTTCAACGAGGCCGTCAGCGGCCTGTCGCAAGGCAGTTCGGTGCAATACAGCGGGATCAAGGTGGGCGATGTCACCAGCCTGCGCCTGGACCCGAAAGACCCGCGCCGGGTACTCGCACGCATTCGCCTGGCCGGGCAGACGCCGATCAAGGAAGACACCCAGGCCAAACTGGCACTGACCGGCATCACCGGCACCTCGATCATCCAGCTCAGTGGCGGCACGCCGCAAAGCCCGGAACTCAAGGGCAAGGACGGCAACCTGCCGGAAATCATCGCCTCGCCGTCACCCATCGCGCGTCTGCTCAATAACAGCAACGACCTGATGACCAGCATCAATCTGCTGCTGCACAACGCCAACCACATGTTCTCACGGGAGAACGTCGAGCGCCTGAGCAACACCCTGGACAACTTGCAACAAACCACCGGCGCCATTGCCGACCAGCGCGGTGATATCAAGGTGGTGATGCAGCAGTTGATGCAGGTGAGCAAACAGGCGAGCGCCGCGCTGGAACAGACCACCACGCTGATGCGCAATGCCAACGGCTTGCTCAACGACCAGGGCAAGCAAGCCTTCGGCAGTGCCGAGCAGGCCATGAAGTCGCTGGAACAAAGCACCACGACCATCAACACCTTGCTGACCAACAACAAAGACTCGGTGAACAGCGGCATGCAGGGCCTCAACGAACTGGCACCGGCCGTGCGCGAGTTGCGCGAAACCCTGGGTTCGCTGCGCGCCATCTCCCGTCGCCTCGAAGCCAACCCCAGCGGTTACCTGCTGGGCAGCGACAAGAACAAGGAGTTCACGCCATGAAGCGTGCTTACCAACTAATCGCCCCGCTGGCCTTGGTGCTGATCAGCGCTTGCTCGATCCTGCCCAAGCCGGACCCGTCTGACGTGTACCGCCTGGCGTCGGCGCCCACCAGCACCCAAGGCACGCCGGTGAGCTGGTCGTTGCGTGTGTCCAAGCCGCAGAGCAGCGAGTTTCTCGACAGCCCGCGTATTGCCGTAGTGCCAAACGGCGACCTGATCAGCAGCTACGCGAACTCACGCTGGAGCGACCCGACGCCGGTGTTGCTGCGCAATCGGTTTATGGACGGTTTCCAGCGCGATGGGCGGGTGACGCTGCTGAGTACCGACGAAACCAATCTACAGGCCGATTACGAGCTGGGCGGGCAGTTGCAGGCGTTTCAGAGTGAGTACCACGGCAGCGCGGTGGAGGTGGTGATCCGCCTGGATGCGCGGTTGGTGCGTGGCAGTGATCAGCGGATTATTGCCAGTCGGCGGTTTGAGGTGAAGCAGCCGGTCGGCGATACAAAGGTGCCAGCGGTAGTGGCGGCGTTTGGGCAGGCGGGGGATCAGTTGAACAAGCAGGTGGTGGATTGGGTGGTGCAGCAGGGCAATGCTGCTGCGAAACGCTGAGGGCCTCTTCGCAGGCAAGCCAGCTCCCACCTTTTGATTTGTGAACACCGTCAAATGTGGAAGCTGGCTTGCCTGCGATAGCGATCTAAACCTTAACCAAAGAACCAGTAGCACACCGCAATCGCCGCCACGACACCGGCAAACTCCGCCAGCAACGCACACCCAACCGCATGCCGCGCCCGCTGAATGCCCACCGAACCAAAGTACACCGCCAACACATAAAAGGTGGTCTCGGTACTGCCCTGAATCGTCGCCGCGACCAACGCCGGGAAGCTGTCCACGCCCTTGGCCTGCATGGTCTCGATCAACAGCGCCCGCGCTGCGCTGCCGGAAAACGGCTTGACCATCGCCGTCGGCAACGCGTCGACAAAGCGTGTGTCCATGCCGGTCCAGGCCACCACATGGCGAATGCCTTCCAGGCCGAAGTCCAATGCCCCGGAAGCGCGCAATACGCCCACGGCGCAAAGCATCGCCACCAAATACGGCAGCAGGTTCTTGGCAACATCGAAACCTTCTTTGGCGCCTTCGACAAAGGCCTCGTACACCTTCACCTTGCGCAACGCACCGATCACCAGAAACAGCATGATCAAGCCAAACAGCGTCAGGTTGCCGAGGATCGACGACAGGCCCGCCAGCGCCGTGGCGGACAAGGTCGCCAGCAACGCCATAAAGCCGCCCAGTGCCAGCGCGCCGGGAATCAGATAGGCCAGCACCACCGGGTCCCACAAGCGCAGGCGCTGCATCACCGCCACCGACAGCAGGCCCACCAGCGTGGAAGCACTGGTGGCCAGCAGGATCGGCAGGAACACCAGCGTCGGGTCGGCGGCGCCTTGCTGGGCGCGGTACATGAAGATCGTCACCGGCAACAGTGTCAGCGAGGATGCGTTAAGCACCAGAAACAGAATCTGCGCGTTGCTCGCGGTGTTGGGGATGGGGTTGAGTTCCTGCAACGCCTTCATGGCTTTCAGGCCAATCGGCGTGGCGGCGTTGTCCAGGCCCAGGCCGTTTGCGGCGAAGTTGAGGGTGATCAAGCCGATAGCGGGGTGGCCGGCGGGCACTTCCGGCATCAAACGGCGAAACAGCGGGCCTAGGGCCTTGGCCAGCCAGTCGACGATCCCGGCTTTTTCGGCGATGCGCAAAAAGCCCAGCCATAAGGTCAGGGTGCCGAACAGCAGCACCATCACGTCGACAGACAGTTTGGCCATGGCGAAAATGCTTTCGACCATCGCCGCAAAAATCCCGGCATTACCGCCCACCAGCCATTGCGCCAGTGCTGACACCATTGCCACGACAAAGAAGCCAAGCCACAGGCCATTGAGCATCAGTTGAATCCCCCGAAAGATGGGGCGAATGATAGCGGGGCTGGCAGAAACGACAAACCCCGGAATTTTCCGGGGTCTGTTTCAGAGCAGCGGTGGTATCAGCCGCGGGTAGCTTGTGCGGTCGGCACGGCTTCTTTGCTGCGCCAGTGCGGCAGCGAGTTCCAGTAGCGCTCGCCTTTGGCATCGTCGTACATGCCTTCCCAACGAGAGATAACCAGAACGGCCAGGGCGTTGCCGATCACATTGAGTGCGGTACGCGCCATGTCCATCACACGGTCGACACCGGCGATGAAGGCCAGGCCTTCCAGCGGAATGCCCACGCTGCCCAGGGTGGCCAGCAGCACCACGAAGGACACGCCCGGCACGCCGGCAATACCTTTGGAGGTGACCATCAGGGTCAGTACCAGCATCAGTTGTTGGCCGATCGACAGGTCGATGCCATACAGCTGGGCGATAAAAATGGCCGCGATGCTCTGGTACAGAGTCGAACCGTCGAGGTTGAACGAGTAGCCAGTTGGCACTACGAAGCTGCAGATCGCTTTTGGTGCGCCGTAGGCTTCCATCTTCTCGATCACACGCGGCAGCACGGTTTCGGAACTGGCGGTGGAGTAGGCCAGCACCAGCTCATCCTTGAAGATGCGCATCAGCTTGAGAATCGAGAACCCGAACAGGCGGGCGATCAGGCCCAGTACCGCAAAGGCGAAGAACAGGATGGCGACGTAAACCAGGATCACCAGCTTGGCCAGCGGCAGCAAGGAGGCGAAGCCGAAGTTGGCGACGGTTACCGCGATCAAGGCAAATACACCGATTGGGGCGTACTTCATGATCATGTGGGTCACTTTGAACATGCTCTCGGACACGCCCTGGAACATCGTCACCAGCGGCTCGCGCAGCTCAGGCTTGAGGCTCGACAAACCCAGGCCGAACAGCACCGAGAAGAAGATGATCGGCAGCATGTCGCCACGGGCAACGGCGGCGAAAATGTTCGACGGGATCAGGTTGAGGATGGTTTCGATGAACGCATGCTCATGCTGCACTTCGGCGGCGGTGGCGGTGTATTTGGAAATGTCGACGGTACCCAGGGTACTCATGTCGATGCCGGCGCCCGGGTGGAACACGTTGGCTAACAGCAGGCCGACCACAATGGCGATGGTGGTGACCACTTCGAAGTAAAGAATGGTTTTGACGCCGATCCGCCCCAGCTTCTTCGCATCACCTACGCCGGCGATGCCGACAATCAGCGAGGAAATCACAATCGGGATCACGATCATCTTGATCAGGCGGATAAAGATATCGCCCGCCGGCTGCAACACATTGCTGATCCACCAGGCTTTTTCAGCACTGAAATGGTTGAGCACTGCACCGATTGCGATCCCCAGTACCAAACCGATGAGGATCTGCCAGGCGAGGCTTAGCTTTGCCTTCTTCATGTCATTACCCTTACTTCAAGTGGACTTAAGGCAAATGCGCCACTCGCAACGCTCGCAAGCGAAAAAGTGTGCGCATTTGCCTCCATGGAAGGTCACCGCAGCATGGCCGAAATGGCTTACTGGCAGGCGAAAAAAGGCGCAACTATTCCCATGCAAGGGTTCGACGTCTAATGCCGTAAACGCCTACCCTATGCCGAATCGGCATGACTTTTTTTGAAATTGACTGTCCGAACGGTCAGTTCAAATCCGCCATTAAATCCCGTGAATATGCCGTTAACCAGCCAATACCGGCTCGCTCAGAGATGTTGGACGACTTATATAGGTTGGCGAAAATGCCTGGGAATTCACTGACCTGGCGTCAGAAATGTCTTATGGCGCAGCCAAAATTTTCTCGATAGATGGTCGCCACGAAACACCAAGTAATGGTTAGGCGCGCGCAAAAGAGAAATTGTCGGCTATGAGCCGTATAAGAAGCGGAGCATGAGAGTGACAAGCCCGTCGCAAGTTCAGCAAGCGTGAGGGCTTGTGAACTTGCGTCGCAGCTTTTCACCTGACCCGGCCCTTGCGCAGGCACTCCCTGTACCCGTAGTTCACGCCGATCTCGGTTGATCAGAGCAACCCGGCCCCCTGGTCATGCATCACCCTTGGTGGGTGATGCAGACAGAAAGAAGCAAAGGGCTTCTTTCTATGGACGCCGGCTCCGCAGACGACAGACGCGTCAGACGGAACCTAGTACCAATTCGGATCTTTCTTCAGTTGCTCCATCAGCAACTTCTGCATGCCTTCGTTCGGCTTACCGATAAAACGGTAATCGGCGTGCCGTGTCGGGGACTTGTCTGCCGGTAAACCGGCCGGGACTTCCACCAACATGGCATAGGCATCTTCCTTGTCGTAGCTGAAGGCAACGATCAGGCGCTTGTTCAGGCACGTATCTGCAGTTTCACAGAGCGGCCCCACCAAGTACTTTTCGCCATCCTCTTCTACAGCGTTCATTTGTTCGGCCGTACCGGACAGGTTCATCACCCATTCCGGCAGGCGCTGTTCTTTCTTCACCACGCTTTGCCAGGTTTCGCGGTACTGCTTGTCCGCACTGAGCAATTCGTTGGCTCGGGATTGGCCGTCATTGGCAGCCATTACCAAACCGCTACCGCCCAAGAGCAGGGCGGCAGCCATGGCTTTAAAGGACAAATGGGTCATATTCAGCCTCGGCCGCGACGACCAAAGAAGAACGAAGCGATGAACATCACCAGGAAAACCACAAACAGAATTTTTGCGATACCCGTGGCGGTGCCCGCGATACCACCGAAGCCCAGGACTGCAGCCACAATGGCGATGATCAGAAATGTGATTGCCCAACTCAACATGGTGATTCTCCTTACGCTTTTTTAGAGGTAACAGCGGTAGTGCCGTGCAGCCGCTCAACACAAGCGACCTTTTCTTGCTTAGAACACCCAACGCTCTTGGGCTGGCAATTCACCCAGGGTTGAACCCTGGTCTGCCACTCTCAATTGCGGGGCGGTTACATCGGTAGTAGCGCCGGCACTGCCAACGGAACGGAAATGGGTTTGGGTCATCGACGGACGTTCGAATTGCGGGGTTTGCTGCTGACTTTGCTGCCAATGCTGCATTTGCTGGCCGGCAATCAACGTGACCATCAAAGCCAGGCTGGCAAACAGACCTTGCTGCATGCGCAGTGGCGAGACACGTAATTGGCTGAGGCTTTGGCGAGTCATGCTGCATTTCTCCCGCATTCTGATTATTCGTTGGGAGAGCTATTGCAGAGTGCATGCCAGTTTTTTTACAAAATAAAACCCAATAAAATCAGCATGTTATGAATACGCCATGGCTGTTGCGAACAGCATCCTGCACGATGCCGCTTTGCAGGCCGTGCGAAATGCACGATGGTCAGTGGTCGGGTCAACGGATCGAAAGTGCAGGAGGCGTTGCCGAAGTGGCAGGAAGGCATGAAAACGCCATCAATCGGCGTCTTTGTAGGAGAACGTGAAGATACCTGCGCGAAGATGCCTTTTATGAATCAGAATAAACCATGCAACTTGCCCGATTAATCCGGGACTAAACACCATCATTTATAGTTAAGGAGCGCGGGACAGATGGAATCAGCCAAGGAACTTCAAGGCCGCATTCTTTTAGTGGATGACGAATCCGCAATCCTTCGCACCTTCCGTTACTGCCTGGAAGATGAAGGCTACACCGTAGCCACTGCCAACAGCGCCGCCCAAGCCGATGCCCTGATGCAGCGTCAGGTCTTCGACCTGTGCTTCCTGGACCTGCGCCTGGGTGAAGACAACGGCCTGGATGTGTTGGCCCAGATGCGCATCCAGGCGCCATGGATGCGCGTGGTGATTGTGACCGCGCATTCGGCCGTGGACACCGCCGTTGACGCGATCCAGGCCGGCGCCGCCGACTACCTGGTCAAGCCGTGCAGCCCCGACCAACTGCGCCTGGCCACCGCCAAGCAGTTGGAAGTGCGCCAGCTCTCGGCACGCCTGGAAGCGCTTGAAGGCGCAGTGCGCCAACCCAAGGACGGCCTCGACTCCCACAGCCCGGCGATGATGGTGGTACTGGAAACTGCGCGCCAAGTGGCAGGCACCGATGCCAACATTTTGATTCTCGGTGAGTCCGGCACCGGTAAAGGCGAGCTGGCCCGGGCCATACACGGGTGGAGCAAGCGCTCGAAAAAATCCTGCGTGACCATTAACTGCCCGTCACTGACGGCGGAACTGATGGAAAGCGAATTGTTCGGCCACAGTCGCGGCGCCTTTACCGGGGCCAGCGAGAGCACACTGGGCCGGGTTAACCAGGCCGACGGCGGCACGCTGTTTCTCGACGAGATCGGCGACTTCCCCCTGACTTTGCAGCCAAAACTGCTGCGATTCATTCAAGACAAAGAGTATGAACGCGTAGGCGACCCGGTCACTCGACGTGCCGACGTGCGCATCCTGGCGGCCACCAACCTGAACCTGGAAGACATGGTGCGCGACGGCCGTTTCCGGGAAGACTTGCTCTATCGCCTCAACGTCATCACCTTGCACCTGCCGCCGCTGCGTGAGCGCAGTGAAGACATCCTGACCCTGGCCGACCGTTTCCTGGCGCGCTTCGTCAAGGAATACGCCCGGCCTGCGCGCGGTTTCAGCGATGCCGCCCGTGAGGCGCTGCTTAACTACCGCTGGCCGGGCAATATCCGCGAACTGCGTAACGTGGTGGAGCGGGCCAGCATTATTTGCCCACAGGAAAAGGTTGAAATCAGCCACCTCGGCATGGCCGAACAGCCGACCAACAATGCCCCGCGTATCGGCGCAGCGCTGAGCCTGGACGAGCTGGAGAAAGCCCATATCGGCGCCGTACTCGCTACCAGCGACACCTTGGATCAAGCGGCCCGCACGCTGGGTATCGACGCGTCGACCCTGTACCGCAAACGTAAACAGTACAACCTGTGAGCTGTACCTTATGAAGCTTGCGATGAAACTGCGCACTCGGTTGTTCCTGAGTATCTCAGCGCTGATCACCGTCGCCCTGTTGGGACTGGTCCTGGGACTGGTCAGCGTCATGCAAATGGCCAAGAGCCAGGAGTCGGCGATCCGCAGCAACTTCATCACCCTGGACTTGGGCCTCAAGCTGCGTCAGACCTTGGGCGACCAATTGATCCTGATGCTGGAGGAGCAGCCCGACCCCGCTGCCCTGCAGACGTCCAAGCAAAACTATTTTGCCCTGCTGGACCAAGGCATCGCCCATGAACAGCAGGACGGCAGAACCAGTGGCTTCAGCCAGGCTCGCATCGACTACCTGAATTTTCTCAAGGCGTTTGACGAGGCTCAGCGAAGCTCACTGGCCAACAGTAAAAACGAAAAGCTCACCGAAACCTTCAATACATTGCGCAATGGTTTGATCGCCGAGCACAAACAAGCCTTGGAAAATATCAACGACAGCGAACACAAGTCGCGCAACCGCGCCTTGTTGATCGCCGGCCTGCTGGGGCTGGTCGGCCTGGCGGTGTTGATCATCGGCTTTGTTACCGCCCATGGCATCGCCCGGCGCTTTGGCGGGCCGATTGAAGCCTTGGCCAAGGCCGCCGACAAGATCGGGCAAGGCGATTTCGAAGTGACGCTGCCGATCTCATCGGCGGCAGAAATGAATCAACTGACCCGCCGCTTCGGCATCATGGCCGAAGCACTGCGCCAACATCAGGCAACCAATATCGATGAGTTGCTGGCCGGTCAGCAACGCCTGCAAGCGGTGCTCGACAGCATCGACGACGGCTTGCTGATGATTGACCGCCAAGGCCGTCTGGAGCACCTTAACCCTGTGGCACAGCGCCAGTTGGGCTGGGACGTAGAGCGCCTCGGCCAGGGCTTGGGTGAAGCCTTGTGTCGCCCTGAAATGGATGAGCAACTGCAACTGGTGCTGCGCGGCGGCAACCTGGAGCGCGCGCCGGACGATCTGGAAGTGGAAGTCGAAGGCGAACTGCGCCTGCTGACCTACAGCCTGACGCCGGTCAGCCATACCCAAGGGCATATTCTGGGCGCAGTGATGGTGCTGCATGACGTCACCGAACAACGCGCGTTCGAACGGGTGCGCAGTGAGTTCGTCCTGCGCGCCTCCCACGAGTTGCGTACGCCGGTGACGGGCATGCACATGGCCTTCGGGCTGTTCCGCGAACGGGCGAAGTTTCCCGCCGAGTCCCGTGAAGCGGACCTGCTGGATACGGTCAATGAAGAAATGCAGCGCCTGATGCAGTTGATCAACGATTTGCTCAACTTCTCGCGCTACCAGAACGGCCTGCAAAAACTCACTCTCGGGCCGTGCGATGTCACCGATCTGCTGGAGAACGCGCGAGGCCGGTTCACGGAGCTGGCGAACGCACAGGACATCGAACTGCTGGTAGAAGCCCAATCCGAGTTGCCCAGGCTGTATGCCGACCAGGTTCAGCTCGAACGTGTACTCGATAACCTTCTAGGCAACGCTTTGCGACATACCGCCAATGGTGGCCAGATTCGCTTGCAGGCGCGCCGCCACGGCGAACGAGTAATTATCAGCGTCGAAGATAACGGCGAGGGTATTGCTTATGGCCAACAGGGGCGCATCTTTGAACCCTTCGTACAGGTAGGCCGCAAGAAAGGTGGCGCCGGCCTCGGGCTGGCGTTGTGCAAGGAGATCGTACAACTGCACGGCGGCCGGATGGGCGTGTATTCGCGGCCGGGGCAGGGTACGCAGTTTTATATGGCGTTGCCGTTGTAGCCTGGCTACAAAAAATGTGGGAGCGGGCTTGCTCGCGAATGCGGTCTGTCAGTCAGCATATATAGCGACTGATCCACCGCTTTCGCGAGCAAGCCCGCTCCCACATTCGAATAGTGTTACACCTAGCGGCGGTTCAATGCGCTCAGGATCGCCGCACTTTCAGCATCCGGCGTGCCGTCAAACCGTGATGGCCGAAAGTGCATCTGGAACGCCGCGATCACATGTCGTGTGGCCACATCCAGCTCACCTGTCTGCGGCGTCTGGTAGCCCAGGCGCGCCAGTTCTTCCTGGAACCACGTGATACTCGGCAGGCTGACGGCATATTGCTGCTGGAGCCGAGCCACCGCCTGTGCATCCGGCCACACGCCCAAACCTTCAGCCGCCAGGCGCTTCCACGGGAACAACGGGCCCGGGTCGAGCTTGCGCAATGGCGCAATGTCGCTGTGGCCGATGATGTTCTTGGGGTCAATGCCGTTGCGCTTGCTGATGTCCTTGAGCAACACCACCAACGACTGCACCTGGGCCTCTGAGTACGGGTACCACAGGCGGCCGGTTGGCGAGTCTGTATAACCTGGGTTCACGATCTCGATGCCAATGGAGCTGGAGTTGAGCCAGGTGCGGCCCGCCCACTCGCTTTCACCGGCGTGCCAGGCGCGCTGGCTCTCGTCCACCAGCTTGTAGATAGTGCCTGAGGCGTCGTCGCCGATAAGGTAATGGCTGCTGACCTGGCCGTGCGTGAGCAGCGCCAGAGAGCGCTCAAGGCTGGCCGAGGTGTAATGGACAATCACGAACTGCACCCGGTTGTCGTGGTTCGACGAAGGATGGCTGGTGTTCAGCCGCGGGCCGCTGGCGCAGCCGGCGAGCAGGAGAAACACGAAGGCGATGCAAAAAGATTTCATGGCAGAAGACAGTACGCAGAAGACGATAATGCAACAGTGTAACGGATGGTTCGGGGCTCGATGGTCAAATCACAAAATGGAACATCTTTTACGCCGCCTGCACCCGGTTGCGCCCAGCTGCCTTGGCCCGGTACAACGCCTCATCGGCACGCTTGAGCGCCAGGTCACTGCGTTCGCCCGGCTGAAACTGCGCCACGCCCATGGACACCGTGATGGTCACCGGCTCCCCTTTGAAGTGGAACGGGCATGCTTCGATGGCTGAACGCAGCACCTCACCCACGTCCAAAGCATCTGCCAGGGCTGAATCCGGCATCAACAATACAAACTCTTCACCCCCAAATCGCGCGATAAAATCGTCGGGGCGCAGGCGCTTGCGCAACACATTGGCGATGATCTTCAGCACCTTGTCGCCCGCCAAGTGGCCGTAGCCATCGTTGATGCGCTTGAAGTGGTCGAGGTCGAGCATGGCCAGTGACAGGCTGTTGCCGCGCTGATGCCAGCTATTCACTTCATGGTCCAGGCGCTCGCTCCAGGCCGCACGGTTGGGCAGGCCGGTGAGCGGGTCGATCAAGGCTTTCTGGCGCTGCACTTCCAAATGCTCGCGATAACCTTGGGCTTCCTGCTCCATGTTCGCCACCCGCTCGGCCAGGCTTTTGAGCCGCGCCGCGACTTCCTGCTCGCGCTGGTCACGCTGCTGCTGGTGTTCGTCCATGGTGCCGAGCAGGCCTTCAAGGTGGCTTTCCAGTACATGCTTGAGGCTGTCCAGGTCAGCGGCTTCCTGCACGCTGCTTTGCAGGCCGTCGACCTGTTCACGGATTTGCGTATCCAGCTCCCGCGCGGCCGAGCGACTGTCGGCGTGCCCCTCGCTGGCCACCTGCAAGTGGCCCTGAAAAGCTTCAAGGCGTTCATTGAGCTGCTTGAGGTAGGCCTCGAACTCATGCTGGCCGCTGTCGGTGATCGCCAGCATCAGCACCGCCAGGTCATCGAGGATCGGCAGCAATTCGTACCAGTTCAAGCCGTGGGCCAAGCGCTCGCGCATGGCTTCGGCCTGGGGCCGGTGGCGCTCGGGTAAGGACAGATCCTCCAGCAAGCCGAGCAAGGTGTCTTCGATATGCTTGGCGACCGAGCTGTAGGACGGCTCGGGGGAGTCGGGCAGGGCATAGGTGCCGTCCGGTTGCAGCGCATCGGGGTCGGGCTCGCAGGTTTCCAGCACGGGCGGAAGCGATAGGCTGCCGATGACCGTTTGATCTGGCGTGTCGACCTCAACCTGCGGTTCTTCGATAAATGCAGCAAGGGCGCTTTCGGGCGCGGCTTCCTCTACCGCAGGCTCGGGCACCTCTGGCTCAGAGACTTCAACAGGCGCGACGGGGACTTGCTCCAGCGCCGGAGCCTCGAAGACAAAGGTTTCGCCAGCGACTTCAGCCACTTTGACCGGCTCAGCCGGTTCAGGCTGCGCGGCGGCCGGCGTTACCGTCAATGGCGCGAAGGCGCGCAAGGCTTGGGTCAGCTCTTCGGATTGCGCGGGCTCCAGAGCCTCGGGCGCGGCTTTGGCAGCGTCAGGTTTCGGCGCCGACGGTTGCGGTGCATAGAGCGGGGCAGATTCAACCACCGGCGCCTCATTCGACACATCCTTTGCACCAAACAGGCGTTGCAGCAAGCCAGGCCCAGGGCGCGCGGCTTCGCCTTCCGGCTCCAGGTTATTCAACGCCTGCCCTTGCAGGCTGCTCAATTCGCTGAGCAGCAGCGGGATCTCACGCGCCTGGCCGACTCGGCCATCAAGCTGCTTGGCGAAAGTTTTCAGCGGGCGGGCGACTTCACGCGGCAGGGGCAGCTTCTGCAACTGCGCGACCAGGGCAGTCAGCGCGGTACTGATCTGGTCGACCCGGGTTTCGCGGCGCTGCTCCGAGTCGAGCACGGCCTTTTCCAGGCGTGGCAGCAAGGCGGCGAGGGCGGCGTCCATGTCGTCGGTGCGCACCACATCGCGCATCTCCTTCATGCATTGGTCAACCGCACGGTCAGTGCCTTCTGCCGCCAGCGTGCTGCGCACCAGACCTCGGCGCAGCAGGTCGAGGCGTGCGGCCCAGCGGCGTTCGAGCTTGTCTTGCTGCTCAACGCTTTTAAGGTATTTCTCTTTCCAGCGCTGGGCGTCGTCGCTCATGCAAGGGGTCCGCGAGGGCCTGGGCTCAACGCGGGCAATGCATCAGCCGTGAGCGAACCCGGCAGACGAATCTCTACCGCGACCGGCAGGTGATCGGAAATGGGCTGCGCCAGCACCTGCACACTTTCCAGTGTGAGGCTCGGGCTAAGCAGGATATGGTCGAGACAACGTTGCGGGCGCCAGCTGGGGAACGTGGCTTCGACTTGGGGCGCCAGTAACCCGAGGTCGCGCAACGGCGAATTCTGCAACAGGTCGGTGGCATGGGTGTTCATGTCACCCATCAGCACCTGGTGTTTGTAGTTGCCGATCAGATCACGCACATAGGCCAACTGGAGGTTGCGTGTACGCGCTCCAAGCGCCAGGTGCATCATCACCACCACCAAGGCTTCCGGGCCTTCGCCGAAACGCACAAGAATCGCGCCACGCCCTTTTGGGCCGGGCAACGGGTGATCTTCGATGGCAGTCGGCTTCAGGCGGCTGAGCACGCCATTGCTGTGCTGCGCCAGGCGCCCGAGGTTGCGGTTGAGTTGCTGATACCAATAAGGGAAAGCACCGAGATGGGCGAGATGCTCCACCTGATTGACATAACCGGAGCGCATGCTGCCGCCGTCGGCTTCCTGCAAGGCGACCAGATCGAAGTCGTTGAGCAGGTCGCCGATTTTCTGCAGATTGCCGGTACGCCCTTTGTGCGGCAGCAGATGCTGCCAGCCACGGGTAAGGTAGTGCCGATACTTCTCGGTACTGTTGCCCACCTGGATATTGAAGCTGAGCAGCCGCAGACGGCTGTCTGCCGGCAAGCCCGTGGACTCCAGGTGGTGTTCGTTGACCCGCGCTTCATGCAGGCCAACGCTACGTTCAGTACCCCAGCCGCGCATGATGGCCCCCTTACTTGGCTGCGCGCTCTTTAGCGATCAGTTGGTCGGCAACATTAAGGGTTTGCTCAGGACCGCCGGTAGTGCCCAGGTCGAAACGGTATTTGCCGTTGACGATCATGGTCGGTACGCCTTGTACGCCATACTTCTTCGCGAGTTCCTTGGCCTGTTTGATTTGACCCTGGATAGCGAAGGAGTTGAAGGTGGCCAGGAACTTGTCCTTGTCAACGCCTTGGGTGGCAACAAAGTCAGCCATTTCGTCAGGCTTGGTCAGGCGCTTGCCTTCTTTCTGAATCGCATTGAATACAGCGTTGTGAACCTTGTGCTCAACACCCATGGCTTCCAGGGTCAGGAACAGTTGGCCGTGGGCATCCCATGGGCCGCCGAACATGGCTGGAATGCGGCGGAAATTCACATCAGACGGAAGTTTTTCAACCCAAGGGTTGATGGTCGGCTCAAAAGCATAGCAATGCGGGCAGCCATACCAGAACAGCTCCACCACTTCGATCTTGCCTGGCTCCGAAACCGGCACCGGGGTAGCCAATTCAACATAGGTTTTACCGGCTTCAAGCGGCACATCGGCAGCTTGTGCGGTCATGCCGAAGAGGCTGGCAGTGACGAGAGCGGCGCTGAGGATCAGATTACGCATGCTTTACTCCTGGACAAATAAAGTCGCCTCACGCGACCTTTGGTTGTGACAGGTCTACGCGGGCATGAGTTCGTTAGTGTAACGGCACCGGCCACAAAAAAGGGCGGCCTAAGCCACCCTTTTTATGCTTGCATCGATGGATTAATCGAGCGTTAACGTCCCAGACCCAATCAGTGCAGGCCCTGAATATAGCTGGACAGCGCTTCGATATCTTTATCCGAAAGTTTCGCCGCAATGTCAGTCATCATTTTGTTGCTGGCATCGCCATCGATGGAGCGAACCTTCTCGCGGAAGTCCTTCAATTGCTTGGCGGTGTATTGGGCGTGCTGACCACTCAGATGAGGGAAACCCGCCTCGGCCAGCCCACCGCCACCTGCAATGTGACAAGCCTTACAGGCAGGCATGCCACCAATAGGCTGGTCTTCGGCGAGCTTGCCGCCTTGGAACAACGCCTGGCCTTTATCAACGAGCTTCGGATCAGCAGCTCCCACACTGCCTTTCTGGTTGGCAAAATACGCCGCGATGTCCGCCAGGTCCTGATCGCTGAGGTTGGTCAGCAGGCCGGTCATTTCCAGCACCGTACGCTTGCCGTCCTTGATGTCGTGCATCTGCTTGGTCAGGTAACGCTCGCCCTGGCCTGCCAGTTTGGGGAAGTTCGGCGCCGGGCTGTTGCCATCCGGTCCATGGCAAGCACCACATACGGCGGCTTTCGCCTGGCCCGCTGTAGCGTCGCCTGCAGCATGGGCAACACCGGTGATGCCCAAGGTCAACAGCAGACTCACGATCAGTTTGTTCATCAGCTAATCCAACTACGGCTAAGGGTTTAAGAGTTATCTACCGGGTTTACTCACCATCAACTCGTTGACGGCCTGGTAATCCTCAGTACTGCAGTCCATGCACAAACCACGCGGCGGCATTGCCTTGAAACCCTGAGTCACGTGTTGCATCAGCTTAGCCATGCAAACTCGGTTGTACAGCGCCTCCGGATCCTGTGTAGCCTGAGCGCCCAAAAGCGCGATCAGGACACCAAAAGCGCGCAACCATCAGGTCATACATCGACCTTTTCAGGGTTTGAGAGCGTTTTGCGTTCTAATGCGCAATGAAGGTCTTTCGCTCCCGTGAACTTCATCCTTCGCTGGGACAAAGCACACACAAAATCTGCGGCATTATATACTGGCGCTACTGAAACGGAAACGACACCGCTTGCCGCACCCTTTCTCGGCACCGCCCACATCGGAAATCTCATGCAACTCAAGAATCCCATCCTCGGCCTGTGCCAACAGTCCACGTTCATGCTCAGCGCCGCCAAAGTGGACCAATGCCCCGATGACGAAGGCTTTGAAGTCGCCTTTGCCGGCCGTTCCAACGCCGGTAAGTCCAGCGCGCTGAACACCCTGACCCACGCCAGCCTGGCGCGCACCTCGAAAACTCCGGGCCGCACGCAACTGCTCAATTTCTTCAAGCTAGACGATGATCGGCGTCTGGTCGACCTGCCGGGCTACGGTTATGCAAAAGTCCCTATCCCGTTGAAGCTGCACTGGCAGCGTCACCTTGAGGCTTACCTGGGTGGCCGCGAGAGTTTGAAGGGTTTGATTCTGATGATGGACATCCGTCATCCAATGACCGATTTCGACCTGCTGATGCTCGACTGGGCCGTCGCCAGCGGTATGCCAATGCATATCCTTTTGACCAAGGCCGACAAGCTGACCTACGGCGCAGCCAAGAACACCTTGCTCAAAGTGCAGTCCGAAATCCGTAAGGGTTGGGGCGATGCGATCACCATCCAGTTGTTCTCGGCGCCCAAGCGCATGGGCCTGGAAGACGCTTACACCGTGCTGGCCGGCTGGATGCAATTGGCAGACAAGGGCGCGGAAATCGCCGAATAACTTTTCTGCGGGCAAAAAAAACCCCGGACTTCGTATGGGGAGGGGAAGTTCGGGGTCCAAGTTCCGGACCGCTAGGGCGGGGTCCAGATATCTGCCAACACTTAACACAACATAGGAGCATTGAAGGGCTTCACCACCCATTCAGTAACTCTGAGTAGCAGTTCACGGGTTAAGTTCCGGCAGGTCAAAAAACTATTGGAAATAACCTGAGGCGCTTTCTGATCTAAAGCGCTCTGCCATCACCCTCGGCAATGGCAGAGCCGCGCTGTCAGTGTGCTTCGTCCCAGTTATCGCCCACGCCCACATCCACCACCAACGGCACGTCCAGCTTGGCCGCCGCGCTCATATGCTCGCGGATCTTCTCGCTGACTTGCTCCACCAGATCCTCACGCACCTCAAGCACCAATTCATCGTGCACCTGCAGGATCACCTTGGCGTCCAGGCCCGACTCGGTCAGCCAGTTGTCCACCAGCACCATGGCTTTCTTGATGATATCCGCCGCAGTGCCTTGCATCGGTGCGTTGATCGCCGTGCGCTCAGCGGCTGCGCGCTCCTGGGGCTTGTTGGAGTTGATGTCCGGCAGGTACAGCCGCCGCCCGAAGAAGGTTTCAACATAACCCTGATCGGCCGCCTGGGCGCGGGTGCGCTCCATGTATTCACGAACGCCCGGGTAGCGCGCAAAGTACACATCAATGTAGGCCTTGGCGGTCTTGGTATCGACGCCAATGTCCTTGCCGAGCTTCTGCGCGCCCATGCCGTAGATCAAGCCAAAGTTAATGGCCTTGGCACTGCGGCGCTGGTTCGACGTGACCTCTGTCAGCTCAACCTTGAACACTTCGGCGGCGGTGGCGGTGTGCACGTCCAGGTCATTACGGAACGCATTCATCAGCCCCTCGTCCTTGGACAGGTGCGCCATGATCCGCAGCTCGATCTGCGAATAGTCCGCCGCCAGCAATTTGTAGCCTTTGGGCGCGACAAACGCCTGGCGAATGCGCCGCCCTTCGGCAGTGCGCACCGGGATGTTCTGCAGGTTAGGGTCACTGGACGACAAACGCCCGGTGGCCGCCACCGCCTGATGATAAGACGTGTGAATACGCCCGGTACGCGGGTTGATCTGCTCCGGCAGGCGATCGGTGTAGGTGCTTTTGAGCTTGCTCATGCTGCGGTACTGCATCAGTACCTTGGGCAGCAGGAAGTCATCTTCGGCCAGCTTGGCCAACACTTCTTCAGCCGTGGATGCCTGGCCTTTGCCGGTCTTTTTCAGTACCGGCAAACCGAGTTTTTCGTAGAGGATCGCCCCGAGTTGCTTGGGCGAGCCCAGGTTGAACGTTTCACCGGCGATCTCAAACGCCTGGCGCTCCAGCTCCACCATCTTGTTGCCCAGCTCGATGCTCTGGATGCCCAGCAGCGCCTTATCCACCAGTGCGCCCTGGCGCTCGATACGCGCCAGCACCGGCACCAAGGGAATTTCGATGTCGGTCAGCACACTGGCAAGGCTTGGAATGGCTTCAAGCTGTGCATGCAACGCCTGGTGCAGGCGCAGCGTCACGTCGGCATCTTCGGCCGCGTAAGGGCCAGCCTGCTCAAGCGGGATCTGATCAAACGTCAGCTGCTTGGCGCCCTTGCCGGCGATGTCCTGGAAACTGACGGTGTCGTAGTCCAGGTACTTCTTGGCCAGGCTGTCCATGTCGTGCCGGGTCGCGGTGGAGTTCAGCACGTAGGATTCGAGCATGGTGTCGAAAGCGATCCCGCGCACGGTAATACCGTTGGCCTGATCGCCGCCGATGGCACAGTTGGCCAGGATGTTCATATCAAACTTGGCGTGCTGGCCGACCTTGAGCTTGGTCGCGTCCTCCAGCAACGGCTTCAAAGCCAGCAGTACTGTGTCACGGTCCAGTTGTTGCGGCGCGCCGATGTAGGAATGGGTCAGCGGGATGTAGGCCGCTTCATGGGGCTGCACGGCAAAAGACACGCCGACCAGTTGCGCCTGCTGCGCATCGATCCCAGTGGTTTCGGTGTCGAACGCGAACAATTTTGCGGCGTTGAGCTTTTTCAGCCAGGCATCGAATGTCGCCTGGTCGAGGATCGTGGTGTAGGACGCTTCTGCGGGTGCCGCGACTTCGACGGCCTCTTCAACAACAGGCGCAGCCTTGAGCTCAACGCGCTTGGCATCACGCTGAATCTCATCAAACCAGCTCTTGAACTCCAGCAGCGTGTACAGCTCCAGCAGCTTTTCGCGGTCCGGCTCGATCAGGTGCAAATCATCCAGGCCCACATCCAGCGGCACGTCGACCTTGATCGTCGCCAACTGATAGGACAGGAATGCCATCTCCTTATGCTCTTCCAACTTGGCCGGCAGCGTCTTGGCACCACGGATGGGCAAGGTCGGCACGATATCCAACTGCTCATACAGCTCTTTGATGCCGCCATTCACGCCCACCAGCAAGCCGGAAGCCGTCTTCGGACCAATGCCCGGCACGCCTGGGATGTTGTCGGACGAATCGCCCATCAGCGCCAGATAATCGATGATCTGCTCCGGAGCGACACCGAATTTCTCCTTCACGCCCTCGATGTCCATCGAGCTACCGGTCATGGTGTTGACCAAGGTAATGTGCCCGTCGACCAGCTGCGCCATGTCCTTGTCGCCGGTAGAGATCACCACCGGACGGTCAGCCGCCGCGCTGCTGCGGGCCAGGGTGCCGATCACATCATCGGCCTCGACGCCTTCAACGCACAGCAACGGGAAGCCCAGGGCGATCACGCTCTGGTGCAGTGGCTCGATTTGCAGGCGCATGTCATCGGGCATGCTCGGGCGGTTGGCCTTGTATTCAGCGAACATCTCATCGCGAAAAGTCCCACCCTTGGCGTCGAACACCACCGCGAACGGGCTGTTCGGGTACTGCTTGCGCAGGCTTTTGAGCATGTTCAACACGCCCTTGACCGCACCGGTGGGCAGGCCTTTGGACGTGGTCAGCGGTGGCAACGCGTGGAAGGCGCGGTACAAATAAGAAGAACCGTCCACCAGGACGAGGGGGGCTTGGCTCATGAGCAGGATCAACCTTTTCGGCGGGTCAGGCGCTAGAATAGCCGGACCAATGACGACAAAGGGACAAGGTTATCATGCGTACAGTAAATCGCCTGTTGTTGACCGGCTTGATTGCACTCACTCCGATAGTGGCCATGGCGGCAGATACTGCACCGTCGGGCGACCCGGAAGTTACCATTCGCACGGAAGGCGACAGGACCATTCAGGAATATCGCCAAAACGGCTTCCTGTACGCAATCAAGATAACCAAGAAGGGTTTCAAACCGTATTTCCTGGTGCGCTCGGACGGAACCGATGCGAACTTCATCCGCTCTGACCAGCCGGATATGCTGATCCCGTCATGGAAGATCTTCGAATGGAAATGATTTCTTAATTTTAACCGGCGCCGCACACCGCGGCGCCCGTACTGGCAGTTTAAACATGTCTGTGTTCACCCCCCTGGCTCGGCCCGAGCTGGAAACCTTTCTCGCCCCTTACGGGCTCGGCCGCCTGCTTGATTTCCAGGGGATTGCCGCGGGTAGCGAAAACACCAACTTCTTTATCAGCCTGGAACAAGGCGAATTCGTCCTGACCCTGGTTGAGCGCGGCCCAGTGGCGGAAATGCCGTTCTTCATCGAACTGCTCGATGTACTCCACGACGCCGACCTGCCGGTGCCTTACGCCCTGCGTACCACCGACGGCGTGGCACTTCGCGAACTCAAGGGCAAACCGGCGCTGTTGCAACCGCGCCTGGCCGGCAAGCACATAAAGGACGCCAACGCACAGCATTGCGCCCAGGTCGGCGACCTGCTCGGCCACCTGCACCTGGCGACCCAAGGCGACAAAGTGCTGGAGCGCAAGACCGATCGCGGTTTGGAGTGGATGCTCACTGAAGGCGCGCAGCTTATTTCACACCTGAACGACGCCCAGCAGCGCCTGCTGCAAGCGGCCTTGAGCGAAATCGAAGCCCACAAGGCCGACATCCTCGCCCTGCCGCGCGCCAACGTGCACGCCGACCTGTTTCGCGACAACGCAATGTTCGAAGGCACGCACCTCACCGGCTTGATCGACTTCTACAACGCCTGCTCAGGCCCGATGCTCTACGACGTGGCAATCGCCCTGAATGACTGGTGTTCGGATGCAGACGGCGTGATAGATGGCCAGCGCGCCCGCGCCTTGCTGGGCGCCTACGCGGGGCTGCGGCCGTTTACCGCCAAGGAGGCCGAGCTGTGGCCGACCCTGCTGCGCGTGGCGTGTGTGCGCTTCTGGCTATCACGCCTGATCGCCGCGGAATCGTTTGCCGGGCAGGATGTGCTGATCCATGACCCGGCCGAGTTCGAGCATCGGCTGGTGCAGCGTCAGCAGGTCACCGTCCACCTGCCGTTCGCACTCTAGCACTCGACTCGGTCAATGTGGGAGCTGGCTTGCCTGCGATAGCGGTGTCGACTGACACACCGCCATCGCCGGCAAGCCAGCTCCCACAGTCATTCTGTGTCGGCTGTCAGAGCGACTCCAGGCACCCGGCCAAGTCATTCCCCAGCTTCTCCAGCACCTGCTCGTAACCCTGCGCCGTCGCCGGAGTATAACCGCCCAACGCATCCAGCTCCGCCAACTTCACCGGCAAACCCGCCACCAGCGTTTCGGCCAAACGCGGACGCAACGGCGGCTCGCTGAATACACAGGTTTTACCCACTTCCTGCAAACGCGTACGCATCGCCGCCACATGCTGGGCGCCCGGCTGCACTTCGGCGGCCACGCTGAACACGCCGGTGTGCTTGAGCCCGTAAGCGTCTTCGAAGTAGTCAAATGCCTCGTGGAACACGAAGTACGGCTTGTCGCCGACGGTGGACAGACGCGACCTCAAGCGTGCGTCCAACGCATCCAGGCGCTCATCGAATGCCTTCACGTTGCTCTGATAACGCGCGGCATTGGCCGGGTCGGCAGTGCTGAGGTCAGACGCCATACGCGCAGCAATCACCCGAGCGTTGACCGTCGACAACCACAGGTGCGCATCCAGGCTGCCAGGGCGGTGATCGTGGTCGTGTTCGTCGGCATCATCGGCATGGGAGTGGCTATCTTCGGCGAACCGACGCAATTTCATCCCAGGCAAGTCCTGAACTGCCACGGTCGGCAGGCTACGCCCCTTGAGCACGCGCGGCAGGAAGCTTTCCATGTCCGGGCCGATCCAATACAACAGGTCCACCGACTGCACGCGCCGTACGTCGGATGGGCGCAACGCATAGTTATGCGGCGATGCACCGGGCGGTAACAGCACCTCTGGAATCGCCACGCCGTCCTGCACGGCGGCGGCAATCAACTGCAATGGTTTGATGCTCGTCAGCACCTTGACCTCAGCCTGAGCGGCCCCAGCGATGAACAAACTGGTGACAAATACGACAAAAACGGGAAAAAGTCGGGACACGATGACCACTCAATGGCGTAGGAACAGGTAACATAATAACGTCTCTATCAAATGTCTGTCGCCGCTCATGCCTAAAACACCGCTTGCCAGCCGTCCCCACGACCACTCTCACTGCGTACACACTGCGCTGTCAGAGGCCGATACCCTGTGCGCGCAGAAAGGCTTGCGCCTGACCGCCCTGCGTCGTCGGGTGCTGGAGTTGGTGTGGCAAAGCCACAAGCCGCTGGGCGCCTACGACATTCTTGGCGTGCTCAGTGAACAGGACGGCCGCCGTGCCGCGCCGCCGACGGTGTACCGCGCGCTGGACTTTTTGCTGGAAAACGGCCTGGTACACCGCATCGCCTCGCTCAACGCTTTTGTCGGCTGCAGCCACCCGGAACACGCGCACCAGGGCCAGTTCCTGATCTGCCGCGAGTGCCATGCCGCCATCGAGCTTGAACAAAAAAGCATCAGCGACGCCATCGTCAAAAGCTCCGCCGACGTGGGCTTCAAGGTCGAAGGGCAGACGGTCGAAGTGGTCGGGCTCTGCTCCGGTTGCCAGGGGGCTTGATGAGCAACGCGTTAATCCGCCTGGAGCAGGTTGGGGTCACATTCGCCGGGCAAAACGTGCTGGATAACATCGCGCTGAGCGTGGAGCCGGGGCAGATCGTGACGCTGATCGGCCCCAATGGCGCCGGCAAGACCACGCTGGTGCGCGCCGTGCTCGGCCTGCTCAAGCCCGACACTGGCAGCGTATGGCGCAAGCCCAAGCTGCGCGTCGGTTACATGCCGCAAAAATTACACGTCGATCCAACGCTGCCGCTGTCAGTACTGCGCTTCCTGCGCCTGGTGCCTGGCGTTGACCGCGCGCGCGCCCAGGCGGCGCTCAAGGAAGTCGGCGCCGAACAGGTCATCGACAGCCCGGTGCAGAGCATCTCCGGCGGCGAGATGCAGCGCGTATTGCTGGCCCGCGCCCTGTTGCGCGAGCCCGAACTGCTGGTACTTGATGAGCCCGTACAAGGCGTCGATGTTGCCGGCCAGGCCGAGTTGTACAGCCTGATCACCCGCCTGCGCGACCGCCATGGCTGCGGCGTGCTGATGGTCTCCCACGACTTGCACCTGGTGATGAGCACCACGGATCAAGTGGTATGCCTCAACCGCCACGTATGCTGCTCCGGCCACCCGGAACAGGTGAGCGGCGACCCGGCATTCGTCGAGCTGTTCGGCAAAAACGCCCAGAGCCTGGCGATTTACCACCACCATCACGACCACGCCCATGATTTGCATGGCGCCGTGGTCGACGATCCCGCTACGCCTAAACCCCACGTTCATGGAGATAGCTGCAAGCATGGCTGATTTTCTGCTCTACGCCCTGCTGGCAGGCTTGGCTTTGGCACTGGTGGCGGGCCCCTTGGGCTCGTTCGTGGTCTGGCGGCGCATGGCCTATTTTGGCGACACGTTGTCGCATGCCGCGCTGCTGGGCGTGGCTATGGGGTTTTTGCTGGATGTAAGCCCGACCATCGCCGTCACCGTAGGCTGCCTGCTGCTGGCAGTGCTGCTGGTAACCCTGCAACAGCGCCAGCCGCTGGCCTCGGATACGCTGCTGGGCATCCTCGCGCCAAGCACGCTGTCGCTGGGCCTGGTGGTGCTGAGCTTTATGCATGAAGTGCGCATCGACCTGATGGCCTACCTGTTCGGCGACTTGCTGGCGATCAGCCCTACCGACTTGGCCTGGATCCTCGGCGGCAGCGCTGCCGTGCTGGTGCTGTTGGTCACCCTGTGGCGCCCGTTGCTGGCAATTACCGTGCACGAAGAGCTCGCCACCGTGGAAGGTTTGCCCGTGCCGGCGCTGCGCATGACCCTGATGCTGTTGATCGCCGTGGTGATTGCTGTCGCAATGAAGATTGTCGGCGTATTGTTGATCACGTCGCTGTTGATCATTCCCGCAGCCGCCGCCCAGCGCCATGCCCGCTCACCCGAGCAGATGGCGATCGGCGCCAGCCTGCTGGGCATGCTCGCCGTGTGCGGGGGCCTGGCGCTGTCCTGGTTCAAGGACACGCCGGCCGGGCCGTCGATTGTGGTCACGGCCGCCGCCCTGTTTCTGCTGAGTTTTGTCCTGCCCCGTCGAGGGGTGTAGACTTGCTCGCTTTTTGCGCAAATAGAGAGTCGCAGGAATGAAGCCGTTCAACTCCCGTTATCTGCTCCTTGCCGCATTTTCCCTGCTGCTGGGCGCCTGCCAAAGCACACCGCCCGCCGCCCCCGAGGCGCAGGACCCGCGTGCTGCGGCCATCGCGCAGCTGGAGCAAAACCTGGCCAGCAGTGAACTGGCCACCGCCGAAGACGAACTGGCCGCGCTGCAAGCCCAGTCGCCCAACGACCCGGCGCTGGAAAACTATCAGCGCCAATTGGCCGAAGCCTACCTGCAGCGCAGCCAGATCGTGTTGCAAAAAGGTGACGTGAATGCCGCCGCTACGGCGTTAAGCCGCGCACGCGCCTTGATGCCCAAGGCGCCGGCGCTCACGGGCGGCGTCAACAGCGCCATCAGCCACGCCCGCAAAGCCGAGCTGGATAAAGCCGAAGCCGCCTTGAAAGCCGCTGAAGCCAAGCCACCCGCCAAGGTCATCGACCCGGCGGCTCAAAGCACCACGGTTGCGTTGAACCTCACCGATATTGAAGAACTTCGCCATCAGTTGGATGCGATCGCCACCGATGTGGTGAATTACCAGTGCGATGTGACCATTCAAGCGCCGCGCACCCAGGATTACCCGTGGTTGGCCACGTTGCTGACCAAACGGGTGAAGCGCATTGATTCGGCGTATGACCTGAAGATTCACCGGCAGATTGTGAAACACATCCCGGCGCAGGTTGTTTTAATTCCGCGCAAAACCGAATAAAGCCATCGCAGGCAAGCCAGCTCCCACCTTTTGAACTGTGAATACAGTCAAATGTGGGAGCTGGCTTGCCTGCGATAGCAATCTAACAAACAACCAAAAGCTTAAGCCGGAATCGCCTTGGCCTTAGGCTCCCGCGCCCACACCCGATGCTGCGCAATCGCCGCAAAGAATGCCTTGAACGCCTTGGCATCCGCGCCAACGATCAACCCCGCATCCGCCTCCAGCTTGAGCTGATCCAGCAACGGCTTGGCCTCACTGGCAACCGCAATCGCCTTCAAGTGCTTGTACGCCTCCAACAGGAAGTGCAACGCCACGCCATCACCGCTCAGCGCCTTGATCGACTCTTTACCGCCCGGTACGAACACCGCATCAAACGCAACCGACGGCATGCCTTCCATCGACGCATCCACCGGCAGGCTCTTGCCATCCGCAGTCTTCACCGGTGCCGACGTCGGCCCCAGCAGCTTGGCATGCGCACCTTCGGCGGCCAGCGCCGTCTTCAGCGCCGCGATCGCCGCGCCATCCACACCGTTAGCCGCAAGAATCGCGACTTTGCGCGTTTTGATATCGCCCGACAGCAGGTTCACCTGGCTCAACGCCGGCGACTCTTTGAGCGACGTCTTGCGTGGCGGTACGGTGCCTTTGGTCGGTGCCGGCAAGCCGAGGTTCTGGGCAACGCGCTTGGCCAGTTCCAGGTCGATATTGGCGAGGATCTCGTTGACCTGACGCGCGCGAATAAACTCACGCTCCACCTTGCCCAACTCGAAGCTGTAAGCCGCGATGATGTGCTCTTTCTCGTGGTGGCTCATGCTGTGGAAAAACAGCGTGGCTTGGGAGAAATGGTCGCCGAACGACTCACTGCGCTCACGCACCTTGTTGGCGTCGACACGCTCGTAATACGTTTCGAACCCGCCATCTTGAGCCGCTGGTGGCGTTTCTTTCGGCCAACCGCCATCAATCGAGTTCGGCTCGTAGGACGCACGGCCCTTGTCGATCACCGTGCGATGCTGGGCATCACGCTGGCCGTTATGGAAAGGCGTGACCGGCCGGTTGATCGGCAGCTCATGAAAGTTCGGGCCACCGAGTCGGCTGATCTGCGTATCGGTGTAGGAAAACAGACGGCCTTGCAGCAGTGGGTCGTTGGTGAAGTCGATACCCGGCACGATATGGCCAGGGCAAAAGGCGACCTGTTCGACCTCGGCAAAGAAGTTGTCCGGGTTGCGGTTGAGTACCATTTTGCCCAGCGGCGTAATCGGCACCAGCTCTTCGGGGATGATTTTGGTCGGGTCGAGCAGGTCGAAGTCGAACTTGTGCTCGTCCTCTTCGGCGACGATTTGCACGCCCAATTCCCACTCAGGGTAGTCGCCGCCCTCGATCGCTTCCCACAGGTCGCGACGGTGGTGATCGGTGTCTTTACCGGCAAGCTTTTGCGCTTCGTCCCACACCAGCGAGCAGGTGCCGACTTTCGGGTGCCAGTGGAATTTAACGAAGCTGGACTTACCTTCGGTATTGATCAACCGGAAGGTGTGAATGCCAAACCCCTGCATCGAGCGCAGGCTTTTCGGAATGGCACGGTCGGACATGGCCCACAGCACCATATGCGCCGATTCCGGCTGCAGCGAGACGAAATCCCAGAACGTATCGTGGGCCGAGCCGCCGGTAGGAATTTCGTTATGGGGCTCAGGCTTTACCGCATGCACAAAGTCCGGAAACTTGATCGCATCCTGAATGAAGAAGATCGGCATGTTGTTGCCCACCAGGTCGAAGTTGCCTTCGTCGGTGAAGAACTTCACGGCAAAGCCGCGCACGTCACGCACGGTGTCGCCCGAACCACGCGGGCCCTGCACGGTAGAGAAACGCACGAACACCGGGGTTTTATGCTCCGGGTTACGCAGAAAACCAGCCTTGCTCAGCGCCGAATGGTTCTCATAGGTCTGGAAATAACCATGGGCGCCGGTGCCACGGGCATGCACGATGCGCTCCGGGATTCGCTCATGGTCAAAGTGCGTGATTTTTTCACGCATGATGAAGTCTTCCAGCAGCGAGGGGCCACGGGCGCCGACTTTAAGGGTGTTCTGGTTATCGGAAATCTTTACGCCCTGGTTGGTGCGCAGCGCCTGGCCGGTCGCATCGGAGCGAAATTCTTCCAGGGCCTGCAGCTTGGCGTTGGTGTTGCCGCGGTCCACGGTATCGGTGCCCGCAAGCTCACTCTTGGGCGGGGTGGCTGGCTTCTTGGTACTCATCAGGCAAAACTCCTTAATCAAAGTGGCCAGAGCGGACCCCCGGCTCGTTTGAGCAAAACCCCAGGCACGGCACCTGAGGAAATCGCGTTGCTTAAGTAGTGACTGATGGGGTTTTTAGCCGTTCCTTTTTTATGACCTTTGATCGCGTTATTGCCAAATCGCTGGTTGAATGCGAAATAAATGCTAAGAAACGCTATACGGACAGGCTAAAATGCGCGCCCGGCTAACCGCTGATCCCTTTTCCATGCGCCCCACAAGGTTCGCTACGTGATCGAGTTTCATAACGTCCATAAAACCTACCGCGTCGCCGGTAAGGAAATCCCCGCACTGCACCCCACCAGCCTGCGCGTCGAGAACGGCCAGGTGTTCGGCCTGATTGGCCACTCCGGTGCGGGCAAAAGTACCCTGCTGCGCCTGATCAATCGCCTGGAACAGCCAAGCGGCGGTCAGATCAACGTCGACGGTGAAGAAGTCACCGCCCTGGACGCCAACGGCCTGCGCCGTTTTCGCCAGCAAGTCGGGATGATCTTCCAGCACTTCAACCTGCTGGCGTCCAAGACCGTTGCCGACAACGTGGCGCTGCCACTGACCCTGGCCGGCGAATTGTCGCGTAAAGACATCGACCTGCGCGTGGCTGAGTTGCTCGCCCGCGTGGGCCTGTCGGACCATGCCAGGAAGTACCCGGCGCAGTTGTCCGGCGGCCAGAAGCAGCGTGTCGGTATCGCCCGCGCCCTGGCGACCAAGCCAAAAATTCTGCTGTGCGACGAAGCCACCAGCGCCCTCGACCCGCAAACCACCGCCTCGGTGCTCAAACTGCTGGCCGAGATCAACCGCGAGTTGAAGCTGACCATCGTGCTGATCACCCATGAAATGGACGTGATCCGCCGCGTGTGCGATCAGGTGGCCGTGATGGACGCCGGCGTGATCGTCGAGCAAGGCTCGGTGGCCGAGGTGTTCCTGCACCCCAAGCACCCGACCACCAAGCGCTTTGTACAAGAAGCCGAGCAAGTCGACGAAGGCGAGCAGCATGATGTGTTTGCCCATGTGCCAGGCCGCATCGTGCGCCTGACGTTCCAGGGCGAAGCGACCTACGCGCCATTGCTGGGGACCGTCGCCCGCGAAACGGGCGTGGACTACAGCATCCTTGCCGGTCGAATCGACCACATTAAAGATACCCCCTACGGGCAACTGACCCTCGCCGTGACCGGTGGGGACATGGACGCCGCCTTCGCCCGCTTTACTGCGGCAGACGTCCACATGGAGGTTCTGCGCTAATGGAAGTCCTGTTGAGTTTCTTCGCCAATATCGACTGGTCCGAAATATGGCTGGCAACCGGCGACACCATGACCATGCTGTTCGGTTCGCTATTCTTCACCGTAGTGCTGGGCCTGCCGTTGGGCGTGCTGTTGTTCCTGACCAGCCCGCGCCAGCTGTTTGAACAAAAAGGCCTGTACGCGCTGCTGTCGCTGATCGTGAACATCCTGCGTTCGCTGCCGTTCATCATCCTGCTGATTGTGATGATTCCGTTCACCGTACTCATCACCGGCACTTCACTGGGGGTGGCCGGCGCGATCCCGCCGCTGGTGGTAGGTGCGACGCCGTTCTTTGCGCGCCTGGTGGAAACGGCCTTGCGTGAAGTGGACCGCGGCATCATCGAGGCCACGCAGTCCATGGGCGCCAGCACGCGTCAAATCATCACTAACGCGCTGCTACCCGAAGCTCGCCCTGGCATTTTCGCAGCGATTACGGTGACGGCTATTACACTGGTTTCCTACACGGCCATGGCCGGTGTGGTGGGCGCCGGTGGTTTGGGTGACCTGGCGATCCGCTTCGGTTATCAGCGTTTCCAGACCGATGTGATGGTGGTCACCGTGGTGATGCTGTTGATCCTGGTGCAAATTCTGCAAACCGTCGGCGACAAGCTGGTGGTGCATTTTTCTCGAAAATAACGGCCATTGCCGGCCCCCGCCGGCACATGCCCGAACAAGGAGCTTGTTGGATGAAAAAACTACTGGTTGCTTTCGCCGCCGTTGCCGCGTTTTCTGCCCATGCTGCCGAGACTATTACAGTCGCTGCATCGCCGGTGCCCCACGCGGAAATCCTCGAATTCGTGAAGCCTGCACTCGCCAAAGAAGGCGTGGACCTGCAGGTCAAAGTTTTCACCGACTACGTGCAGCCAAACGTACAAGTGGCTGAAAAGCGCCTGGACGCCAACTTCTTCCAGCACCAGCCGTATCTGGATGAGTTCAACAAAGCCAAGGGCACTCACCTGGTGAGCGTTGGCGCGGTACACCTGGAACCCCTGGGCGCCTACTCCAGCAAGTTCAAAAAGCTGGAAGACCTGCCAAGCGGCGCCAATGTCGTGATCCCGAACGACGCCACCAACGGCGGCCGCGCCCTGTTGCTGCTGGCCAAGCACAACCTGATCACCCTGAAGGACCCGACCAACATCCTGTCGACCATCAAGGACATCACCGCCAACCCGAAAAACCTGAAATTCCGCGAACTGGAAGCCGCGACCCTGCCGCGCGTGCTGACCCAGGTCGACCTGGCGCTAATCAACACCAACTACGCTCTGGAAGCCAAGCTGGACCCATCCAAGGATGCGCTGGTGATCGAAGGCAACGACTCGCCTTACGTGAACATCCTGGTGACCCGCGAAGACAACAAAGATTCGGACGCCGTGAAGAAGCTGGTTGCAGCCCTGCACACGCCAGAAGTGAAAGCGTTCATTCTTGAGAAGTACAAAGGCGCGATTCTGCCGGCGTTCTGATCCAGAGCTACACCGTAAACCTAATGTGGGAGCGGGCTTGCCCGCGATAGCAGAGTGTCAGTCACTGAAGATGTTGACTGGCCGGCCGCTATCGCAGGCAAGCCAGCTCCCACATTTGTTTTGTGTTGTGATCATTCCCACGCTCCGCGTGGGAATGCAGCCCGGGACGCTCTGCGTCCCGCTGTTGAGGTCGTGACGCAGAGCGTCACAGGAGGCATTCCCACGCAGAGCGTGGGAACGATCATCCTGCTGACCCGCCGCTATCGCAGGCAAGCCAGCTCCCACATTTGTTTTGTGTGGCTTTTGCTGTCAGCGCAGGGCCGGTATCACCTCATGGGTTAACCATTGGCGCAGGCACCGATTCTCCGGGTAATAGTGGTAGATAAGCAGCGCGTAGACACCAGACTCACTGACCATCAACGTCGGCGCACAGTGGCCATGAGTAATCAGCGGCAGGGTGTGTTGTTGGTCGGGATCGAGCTTGCGCAGTAACGCCGGGTTTAGGTGCAGGCCCATCAGGTGGCCGATGTCGCAGGCGCTGAACCATGGCTGGTCTTCTATCAGCACGGCGTGCAGCTGGTGATGGTGGCGGGTGAAGACTTTGGGTGTGATCGGTGGATCAGGGGTAAGTGTTTGCATTGGGACAACTCCGGGTATAAACAGGAGCTGCCAACAGCCTTCCTACGGGCATGGGTGGCAGCCATACGCGGGGTAGGAACCGAGTACCCGGGGATCTCAGCCACGTCGAAACGTGCCCGCGCATAGCCGCCGCGACTGATAGTACGGGCACAAAAAAAACGCCGCAATCAGACGATGGCGCTATGACGCCAAGGGTACATAAAAGGGTTCCTACGCCCTGTCACTGAATTTGCAGCGACAGGCCAAAGACTAGCCACCCCAAGACCGTCCAACAAGTTCACGCACAGCGCGATAACACGTGGGAAATCTCCGACGACACCCTGTTCAAACTTTGCACAAATCCCCTGTGGGAGCTGGCTTGCCTGCGATGGCGGTGGATCAGCAACTGAGATACAAGCTGGTCCACCGCCATCGCAGGCAAGCCAGCTCCCACAGGTGATTTGTGTAGTTTGCTAGGGAGGCGAGTGATCGTTCCCACGCTCCGCGTGGGAACGCAGCCCGGGACGCTCTGCGTCCCGCTGTTGAGGTTGCGACGCAGAGCGTCACAGGAGGCATTCCCACGCAGAGCGTGGGAACGATCATTTGCGCTGTAGCAAACCCGGCAACTGCGCCACCAGCTTTTGATTATTCAGCGGCGCACGAATAAACCCACGCTGCGTCCCATCCGGGCCGATCAGCGCCAGGTTGCCGCTGTGGTCCACGGTGTAGTTGGGCTTGCTGGTATCGGCCGGAATAAACGGAATGCTCACCGCGTTCGAAACCTTCTGCACATCCTCCACATTCGCACCGGTCAGGCCTTCGAACTGCGGGTCGAAATAGCCCAGGTACTGCTTGAGCTGGGTCGGTGTGTCGCGGTTCGGGTCAACGCTGACCAGGATCACCTGCAACTTATCCACCGCCTCTTTAGGCAGCTCGCTCTTGATCTGGCGCAGTTGCGCGAGGGTGGTCGGGCAGATGTCGGGGCAGAAGGTGTAGCCAAAAAACAACAGGCTCCATTT
This sequence comes from Pseudomonas sp. 2822-15, assembly GCF_002742515.1. Classification (NCBI taxonomy): domain Bacteria; kingdom Pseudomonadati; phylum Pseudomonadota; class Gammaproteobacteria; order Pseudomonadales; family Pseudomonadaceae; genus Pseudomonas; species Pseudomonas sp. 2822-15. The sequence goes on from NZ_LJRY01000187.1 coordinate 52,924, forward strand.
GCCTTTCAACTCGTTGACCACCACCGGCTGGCCGTCCTGATTGGTCATGGTTACCGGCGGCAGCTGGCGGCTTTGCGGCAGCAGGATAATGCCGGCGTCGATCAGTGCGGTAGGGTCGCCCTGGCCTTTGCCGCTGAGCACTTTGTTAACGGTCAGGCCCATGATCAACGCGACGATGGCCACCAGGATAAAGACGGTTTTTTGAGTTCGAGTCATAGGTTCAACAATAGGTAGTGGTCGACGAGCAGCGCGATAAACAGCAGCAGCAAGTACCAGATAGAGTACTTGAAGGTGTTGATCGCCGCGTGCGGCTTGCTGCCACGGTACAGCACCCAGGCCCATTGCAGAAAGCGCCCGCCCAATACCAGCGCACACGCCAGGTACAGCAGGCCGCTCATATGGATCACATAAGGCATAAAGCTCACCGCCAGCAGGGCGAAGGTGTAGAGCAGGATATGCACCTTGGTGTAGTGCTCGCCGTGGGTGACCGGCAGCATCGGGATATCGGCCTTGGCGTATTCCTCTTTGCGGTGAATGGCCAGGGCCCAGAAGTGCGGCGGGGTCCAGGCGAAGATGATCAGCACCAGCAGCAGCGGCTCGGCGCTGACATGCCCGGTAACCGCGACCCAGCCGAGCAGCGGCGGCGCCGCACCGGCCAGGCCGCCGATCACGATATTTTGTGGCGTGGCGCGCTTGAGAAAGCCGGTGTAGATCACCGCGTAACCCAGCAAAGAGGCCAACGTGAGCCAGGCCGCCAACGGGTTGGTAAACGCCAGTAACAAGGCCAAACCTGCAACGGCCAGAAACAATGCAAACACCAATGCCGCCACGGGTGACACGCGCCCTTCTGCCAACGGCCGTTTATGGGTGCGCGCCATCACCGCGTCGATGCGCCGATCCACCACATGGTTGACCGCTGCCGCGCCACCGGCGCACAGGGCTATACCCAAATTGCCGAACACCAGCACCGTCCACGGCACCCCGGCGCGGGTCGCGAGGAACATGCCCACCAAGGACGTGATGAGCATCAGCACCACCACTTTCGGCTTGGTCAGCTCCAGGTAATCCCGCCAGATCGCCTGATCGTGACGCGCGCCGATCAAGGTCGCCATGGCATCTCTCCTTTAAGGGTGATGAGGCCCGACACGTGTTTGCGCGGGATAAAACGCCAGCCAAACGGCAGCTGATTGCGCACCCGCACCAGGCTGGTTCGGGCGTGGTAATTGACCAGCACCAGCGTCAGCAATAAACCCGCCCCACCGGCGTTGTGCCCGACCGCCACCGGCAGTGGCAAGCCGAACGCCACATTGCTCACGCCCAGGCAGATTTGCGCCGCCAGGGCGATCAACAGCAAGCCTGCCAGCCGCGTCATGCCCACGGCGCGCAATTGCCAGGCCAGGCCCAGCAACACCAGCGTCACCAGTACCGCGCCGATGCGATGGGTCAGGTGGATGGCCGTGCGCGCTTCACTGTCGAGCTGGCCGCCGAGGTAATTGGGGCCGATATGCTGAGTGAGGTGAAACCCGTTGGCAAAGTCCGCCGCCGGCCACCACTCGCCATGGCACGTCGGCAGGTCGACACAGGCCACGGCCGCGTAGTTGGAACTGACCCAACCACCCAACGCGATCTGCCCGATCACCAGCACCAACCCAGCTGTCGCCCAATATTGCAGGCGCTTGGGTACGATCAGCGCGGGCAACACGCCGGACAGTCGCAAGGTGAGTAAAAACAACAGGCTCAATGTGGCAAAGCCGCCGAGCAAATGCCCCGTGACCACTTGCGGCCACAGCTTCAATGTCACCGTCCACATACCGAACGCCGCCTGGGCAAACACCACCGCCAACACAAACAGCGGCAATTTCACTGGCTGCCCCGGATCACGCCGATGGCTCCACGAACGCGCCGCCAGCAGCAGGATCAGCAAGCCCAAGGTGCCGGCAAAGTAGCGATGGGTCATCTCGGCCCAGCCCTTGTCGGCCTCTACCGGCGTATCGGGAAAATGCAGCTCGGCATGCGCCAGCTGGGCTTCGCTTTGCGGCACGCTGATAAACCCGTAGCAGCCGGGCCAGTCCGGGCAGCCGAGGCCGGCGTGGGTCAGGCGCGTATAGGCGCCGAGCAGCACGACCAGCAGCGCCAGCAAGGTGGCAAACAACGCGAGGCGAAATCCAGGTTTGGCCATGACGATGCCCTTATCCGATGTTCGACAGTTTCAGCAGCAGGCGCAGGTCGTTGAGCAAGTCCTTGCCCTTGACCTTGGCGTCGTAGCGCAGCACCAGGTTGCCGTGGGGGTCGACGATCCACAGTTGCGCCTCACCCGGCGCGGCCGCGTTTTTACTGAAGGTGGTCAGGTCCAGCGGGTAGCGCTGCAGTTGCGGGTATTCGGCCTTGAGCTTGGCGTCGTAATCCGTGCTCACCGGTTGCGCGCCGGCCAGTGCATGACTGGCGCGCGAGGCATCGCGGCCCAGGCTGATTTGCAGCTGGCGCGCCAGGTACACCAGTTGCCGGCAGTCGGCGGCGCAGGCGGTGGGCGCGGTAACCAGCAGTTGCCAACGTTCTTCATCGGCCTGCACGCCGATGTCGGCGCGGGTCTGGCCGTTGCCGATCATCTCGCCGTGGTAGCTGCGGCTGTCGGGCACCCAGAACTGCAACTTGTACATAAAGGTGGCCAGCGCCATCGGGCCGATCACCATCATCAAAATCAGAATCAGCTGCCAGCGGCCTTTGCGCCGGTCGGGCGCCTCAGACGTGCTGGGTGGATTCATGGCCGCTCCCATGGGGTTTCTCCTTTTTGTTATGCCATCCGAGGTAGAGGTAAAGCGCCAGCAACGCCAGTGCCATGGCGAACCACTGCACGGCGTAGCCCAAGTGTTTTTCCGGGCCCATGGCGACCACCGGCCAGGTCGTGTCGTAGGTGCCGGGGCCAGGCTCGGCGCGCAGCTCAAAGGCGAAACCGCTGCGGCCCAACTCCGCCCAGAGCGCGGCGGGATGCAGCGCAGTCAGCAAGCGCGGCCATTGCGTGGTGGCGGGGTCGGCGTGCAGTTGGAAGGTTTCGCCGGGGGCGACGTACACCCAGGCATCCAGATTCAACGGTTGTTCAGGCGTGGTGAACACGGGCGGCGTGCGCCGATCCGGCCAGGGCAGCCAGCCGCGATTGAGTAACAGCCATTCGCCGCTGGCCTGGTCATGAAAGGGCTGCAAGAGCTCAACACCGGGCTTGCCGTCGCGCATACGGTTGTCGAGCAGCACGCTGTGTTCGGCGTCGAATTGGCCGCGCAGGCGCACACGGCGAAAGGCCGGGTCAGCCATGCCCTGAAGCTGAACGCTGCTGACCGGCTCAGCCACGCGCCGTTCGGCATAGCTGTCCACCAGCCGCTGTTTTTCATGCCCGCGAGCCAGTTGCCAGAACCCCAAACCCACCATCAACGGCAGTAATACGAGCACCACCAGCGTGGGAACGAGCCCTGGGCGAAAGTCTTTTATGGCGCTGGCTATACTTGTTTTCATTGCCCGCCTTTTCATTGCCCGCCCATCCGAATGGAACCTGACCATGCTCAAAGCAGCCATTGCCCTGATGCTGATCGCGACTGTCGTGAGCCTGTTCAGTGGCTTGTTCTTTCTGGTCAAGGACGAGGGCAACTCCAACCGCCTCGTCACTGCCTTGACCGTGCGTGTTGTACTGGCCGCGATCACCGTGGGCTTGATCGCCTGGGGCTTTTTCAGCGGCCAGTTGGTCTCTCATGCACCGTGGTAAAACGCCTCACAGCACATAAACGAAGAAAAACAGGCCGATCCACACCACATCCACAAAGTGCCAATACCAACTGGCCGCCTCGAAACCGAACTGGTGCTCGGCGTTGAAGTGCCCCTTGAGGATGCGCATCAGCATCACGAACAGAATGAGGGTGCCGATGGTCACGTGGGCGCCGTGAAAGCCAGTGAGCATGAAGAACGTCGCGCCGTACACGCCCGAGCCGAGGGTCAGGCCCAGCTCTTTGTAAGCGTGCATGTACTCCTCGGCCTGAAAGCCCAAAAACGCCCAACCCAGCAGCACGGTCAGCGCCAGCCAGATTTTCAGCGCACCGCGATGGCCTTTGCGCAACGCGTGGTGGGCGATGGTGATGGTCACGCTGGAGCTGACCAGCAAGATCGTATTGACCAGCGGCAGGCCCCACGGGCTGATGGTGCCTTCGGGCGGCGGGTACAGTTTCGGGTCAGGGTTGTTGAGCAGCGGCCAGGCAAATTCGAAGTTCGGCCACAGCATGTGCGCGACGCCCTTGGAGCCTTCGCCCGCCAGCCATGGCGCGGACATATGCCGCACGTAAAACAGTGCGCCGAAGAACGCGATAAAGAACATCACCTCGGAAAAGATGAACCAGGTCATGCCCCAGCGGAACGAGCGGTCCATCTGCGCGCTGTACAAACCCGCGCGGCTTTCCTTGATCACCGCGCCGAACCAGCCGAACAGCATGTAGGCCAGCAACAGCCCGCCGACGAAAAAGATCCACGGGCCGTGGGATTCCGGGCGCGCTGCCTTGAGGTCGTTGAACCACACGGCCAGGCCGTACACCGTGATCAACATGCCAAACGTAGCAATTATTGGCCATTTGCTTTGCTCTGGTACGTAGTACGTATCATGAGACGACATGTATTCGCTCTCCTGATTGAGGGGGCAAACAGTAGCTAGCCGCCGGTACGGACGGCCACCGGCGGTTGGCGCGCAGTGATGTCAAACAGCGTGTATGCCAGGGTCAAATGCTTCACATCCTTGGGCATGGCGCGATCGACGATAAAGCGCACGGGCATTTCAATGCGCTGACCTGGCTGCAGCACTTGCTGGGTGAAGCAAAAACATTCGGTCTTGTGGAAATACATCGCCGCTTCGGCCGGGGAAATACTCGGTACAGCCTGGGCAGTCATGGGTTTGTCAGTGGGGTTGTAGGCCACGAACAGCATCTCGGTGACAGCGCCGGGGTTGACCACCACCTCATCGGCTTTGGAGTGGAATTCCCAGACCATGTCGATGGCATTGGTGGACATGAACTGCACGCGCACCTGACGCGTAGGGTCCACCAACTGCTCACCTTCGTACTGCCCGGCGGTCTTGCCGTTGATGCCGAATGCCTTGCACATCACGTCGTAGATCGGCACCAGGGCAAAGCCGAAGGCGAACATGGCCACAACCAGGATCAGCAGGCGCGTGACCAGGCGCTTGATGGGGACGGACTCAAGCATGGCGCTCACCCAAGGCGAATGCGGTCCATGTGGGAGCGGGCTTGCTCGCGAATGCGGTAGGCCAAACAACTTTTGCGGCGACTGACACACCGCATTCGCGAGCAAGCCCGCTCCCACACTGACGGTGTTCACAGCGCGATAAAGCGTTCACTTGACCTCCGGCGGCGTCGTAAACGTGTGGTACGGCGCAGGCGAGGGGACGCTCCATTCCAGGCCTTCAGCGCCATCCCACGGCTTGGCCGGCGCCGGCGGGCCGCCACGGATGCACTTGATCACGATAAACAGGAAGAAGATCTGCGTGGCGCCGAACATGAACGCGCCAATCGAGGACACCATGTTGAAGTCGGCGAACTGCAGGTTGTAGTCCGGCACCCGGCGCGGCATGCCGGCCAGCCCCACAAAGTGCATCGGGAAGAACGCCATGTTCATGCCCACAAAAGACAGCCAGAAGTGCAGCTTGCCCAGGGTTTCGTCGTACATGTGGCCGGTCCATTTCGGCAGCCAGTAGTAGGCCGAGGCGAAGATGCCGAAGATCGCGCCGGGCACCAGTACGTAATGGAAGTGTGCCACCACAAAGTAGGTGTCGTGGTACTGGAAGTCCGCCGGGGCAATCGCCAGCATCAGCCCGGAGAAACCGCCGATGGTGAACAGAATCACGAAGGCCACGGCAAACAGCATCGGTGTCTCAAAGGTCAGCGAGCCTTGCCACATGGTGCTCACCCAGTTGAACACCTTTACGCCCGTGGGCACTGCGATCAGCAGCGTGGCGTACATGAAGAACAACTCGCCCACCAGGGGAATGCCCACGACGAACATGTGGTGCGCCCACACGATGAACGACAGGAACGCGATGCTCGCCGTGGCGTAGACCATTGAGGTGTAGCCGAACAGCGGCTTGCGCGAAAAGGTCGGGATGATCGAGCTCACGGCGCCAAACGCCGGCAGGATCATGATGTACACCTCGGGGTGGCCGAAGAACCAGAACACATGCTGGAACAACACCGGGTCACCGCCACCGGCCGCACTGAAGAAGCTGGTGCCGAAGTGAATGTCCATCAACATCATGGTCACGCAACCGGCCAGCACCGGCATCACCGCGATGAGCAGGAAGGCAGTGATCAGCCAGGTCCAGACGAACAGCGGCATTTTCATCAAGGTCATGCCCGGCGCGCGCAGGTTGAGGATGGTGGCGACCACGTTGATTGCGCCCATGATCGAGCTGATGCCCATCAGGTGAATGGCAAAGATGAAAAACGTCACGCTTTCCGGCGCGTAAGTGGTGGAGAGCGGGGCGTAGAAGGTCCAGCCGAAGTTCGGCCCGCCGCCCGGCGTAAACAACGTCGAGACCAGCAGCAGGAAAGCCGCAGGCAACAGCCAGAAACTGAAGTTGTTCATGCGCGGCAAGGCCATGTCCGGCGCGCCGATCATCAGCGGGATCATCCAGTTGGCCAGGCCGACAAACGCCGGCATCACCGCGCCAAACACCATGATCAGGCCGTGCATGGTGGTCATCTGGTTGAAGAACGCCGGCTGCACAATCTGCAGACCGGGCTGGAACAACTCGGCGCGAATCACCATGGCGAACGAGCCGCCGAGCAGAAACATGGTGAAGGCGAACCACAGGTACATCGTGCCGATGTCTTTGTGGTTGGTGGTCAGCACCCAGCGCATCAAGCCTTTGGCGGGGCCGTGGGCATGGTCGGCATGACCATGGTCGATCACAGTGCTCATGGCCGTTCTCCTGCAAAGGAAGGGGCTGTGCGGTTCAGGGCATACGCAGTTGAGGCCGTCATTTGCTTTCCGCCTGTTTCAGAGTCAGCACGTCTTTGGGCGTGACCATGTCGCCTTTGTTGTTGCCCCAGGCGTTGCGCTCGTAGGTGACCACGGCGGCGATATCGACTTCCGACAGCTGTTTGCCGAACGCCGCCATGGCGGTGCCGGGCTTGCCGAAGTACACGCGGTGCAGGTGATCTTCCTTGGGCCCGATGGCAATCGGCGAGCCTTTGAGCGCCGGGAACATCGGCGGCAGGCCCTGGCCTTCGGCCTGGTGACAGGCCACGCAGGTGGTGTGGTAAACCTTGTCGCCACGCGCCACCAGTTCGTCCAGCGTCCACTCTTTGGAGGTCAGTTCCTTGAGTTTGGCGGCCTCTGCTTTGCGCTCGCCCAGCCAGGTGTCGTAGTCAGCCTTGGATTTGACCTCGACCACAATCGGCATGAAACCGTGGTCCTTACCGCACAGCTCGGCGCACTGGCCACGGTAGATGCCGGGCTTCTCGACCCGGGTCCAGGCCTCGTTGACGAAGCCGGGGATCGCATCGCGCTTGACCGCAAAGGCCGGCACCCACCAGGAGTGGATCACGTCGGCGGCCGTCACCAGAAAGCGCACCTTGGCGCCCACCGGCAGCACAAGCGGCTGGTCGACTTCGAGTAAATAGTGCTCGCCTTTGGTGGCCTGGTTATGGATCTGCTCGGCGGGCGTGGCCAGGTTGCTGAAGAACTCCACGTCCTGGCCCAGGTATTTGTAGTGCCACTTCCACTGATAGCCGGTGACCTGGATATCGATATCCGACTCACTGCTGTCGTAGATGTTGATCAGGGTTTTGGTTGCCGGGATGGCCATGGCCACCAGGATCAGCAAGGGCACTACGGTCCAGAGGATTTCCACGGTGGTGCTCTCGTGGAACTTGGCCGCCACCTGGCCCGTGGACCGGCGGTGCAGGATCATCGACCAGAACATCGCGCCAAACACGACGATGCCGATCACCACACAGATCCAGAAAATGGTCATGTGCAGGTCAAACACGGCGTGACTGACTTCAGTAGCCCCTGGCGCCATATTCGTTGTCCAGGCGGCGTGCGCCTGGCCGAATACTGACCACAACAGTAGGCCCATCCAAACGTGTGGATGTCGCGTCATTGCGGGTTCCCCTTTATGTTTCTTGTTATCCCGCCGGTTTGCACCTGCGGCGAAGGGAGCGGCTTCCATACTGCTTACAACCGCCAAGCCTTGCCTGCGTCATGCAGTTGGGCGTCATCAGCTAATTGCGTACAAATCCGAGTATAGACAGCCGGGGCAACCCCGCAATGTGTAGGGGCAAATGAGCAGAAACAGACAGGCGGCCCCAATAAAACCGGGGGCGCAAACGTTTATCCGACGAACGATGGCATTTCGATATAACGCACACGCATAACCATGAAATAATTATGACAAATGCATCTTAGGCGCTCGTATAAACGAGCTACCTTATCCTCTCCTTTTCCTACGCCTGTTTCACTGGAGCCTTCATGAACACCGCCGCATTGCGCGAGCAGATTTCCCGTGCCCATCAACACGAAGCCACTACGGGCCAGCTTGCCCTGCAACTGGAAAAACAATTGCCGCACCTGCATTCGGCCATCTCCCTGGCTGACGGTGATAGCAACATTGTCATGTCCCGCTTTGTCACTGCCTACATCGAACTGGTTCCGGACTTGCTGGAAGCCGCCAACGATGTGGCCCGCGAAGCCGGTATCGAAAGCCAGATCAAACCGGTGCTGAAAATCGCCGAGCATTTCTTCCTGCAGCCGCCTGCAATCCTGGCCGGCCATGAAGGCCTGGACGGCCTGCTGGATGAGGCCTACCTGGCTCACCGCTTGGTTGAAGAGGTCAACGACCTGTATATCAAGCATTTCGGCCAGCCGTTGATTCCGGCAGATACCACCGTCGCCAACTTGATTGCCCATCAACTGATCGGTGAGCAATTCGCCAATCAGCTGGATGAAGCCGTGCATTTGGCGGTGGATGAGATGCTCAACGAAGAGAGCTTTGCGCTGGAGTCGGTTGAGGCGTATCGCGAAACACTCAAGAGCCCGAACACGGAAGCGGCGTGGAAGCGCTGGCCGTGCCTGTCGCGGCAACTGGGCGTTGAGTTGTCGCTGGATCAGCCAGCCTGATTTTCCGAGTGAACATAGAACCACTGTGGGAGCCGGGCTTGCCCGGCTCCCACAATTTTTTGTGGAATTCAGACAGGCGCCGAACCTATCCCCACCGTCGTCCGCACCCGGCCTTCGAGCCTGCGCTTCAACCCCCGCGCCTCGATCACCAGCGTCGAGCCCTTGGCCGCATTCGCACGGCCCCATTCCTCCAGCAACTCCAGACACGAATGGTCGATGTAGCTCAGGTTGCTCAGCGGCACATGCAAGGTGGTCCCCGCAGGCACCGTCGACAGCACCTGAGTCAGCGCCGGCACTTTCAGGAAGGTCGCCGCACCGGTCAATCGCAGCTCCATCTCACCGTCCTGGGGCAAATCGATCAGGCTGACTTTCAATCGCGAAGCTTTAAACGCGAGCTTCAGCAATGTGAGCCCGAAGCCCACCAATACGCCGGTCAACAGGTCGGTAAAGATGATCGCCAGTGCCGTGGCGGCGTAGGTAAACATCGGCATCCGCCCATAACGGCCCAGCGCGCGAAACGCTTTGACGTCCACCAGCTTGATCCCGGTGTACACCAGCACGCCCGCCAAACTTGCTACCGGAATGCTTTGCAGCACACTCGACAGCAGCAACACAAAGCCCAGTAGCCACACACCGTGGAACATCGCCGACAGCCGCGTAGTGGCGCCGGCCTGCACGTTGGCCGAGCTTCGCACGATCACGCCGGTCATCGGCAAGGCGCCAACCAAACCACAGAGCATGTTGCCCACACCTTGGGCAGACAGTTCCTTGTCGAAATCCGAACGCTGGCCGCTGTGCATCCGGTCGACCGCTGCCGCAGACAGCAGGGTTTCGGCGCTGGCAATAAACGCCACGGCGAAGGCGGCGATCAGCAGTTGCGGATCGGCCAGGTTCAGCAGGTCGCTGGGGCGTAGCCAGTCGATGGCGTCGGCGAGATTTTCCGGCACCTCTACGCGCTTGACCTGCAACGCCAGCACCAGGCTGGTTACCGTCGCCAGGCCCACGCCCAGCAAGGCACCCGGTACGAAACGCAGTGTTTGCGGACGGAATTTATCCCAGCAGTACATCACCAGCATGGTCGAAAGGCCCAGCAAGCCCGCCTGCCAACCAAGACCACCGCCCAGCGTCGGGATCGCTTCGGCCACGGCCGCCGGGAAGCCCGCCAGGTTATCCAGCCCCGAGGGCTTGGGCGCGCCGTCGAGCATCACATGCACCTGCGACAGCACAATCAATACGCCGATGCCTGCCAGCATGCCGTACACCACCGCCGGCGCCGTGACCCGGAACCAGCAGCCCAGGCGCAAGCGCCCGGCCACCAGTTGCAGGAAACCCGCCAGCAACAGAATCGGCCCCAGCATCATCATCCCGTGCTGGCGCACCAGCTCGAACACCAACACCGCCAAACCCGCCGCAGGGCCACTGACCTGCAGCGGCGAGCCCGCCAGCCAACCCACCACCAGGCCACCGATAATCCCGGTGATCAGCCCCTTGGCCGGCGGCATGCCGGACGCGATCGCAATACCCATGCACAAGGGCAGGGCGACCAGAAACACAACCACCGAGGCCAGCAGCTCCCGTGGCAATACAGCTTTCAATTGAGCAGCACGCATGATGGCTCTCCCGAGGGATTCGCCGGGCGCGGCAAAGCCTGGCTGCATCCATGGCAGCCACCGCTTGACCCGGCAGGGAAGTGTTTTAGAAGCGCGCTCTAGGCGTCGCGCAAGGAATCGGCTCGGTGCCGTTCAGCGGTCTGAATGCCGCCTGGTCTGCATCGTAAGCGCGGATTTCGCTGGTCTCGATGTTGTAGATCCAACCATGGATAAACAAATGACCATTGGCCATGCGCGAAGCCACGGAAGGGTGGGTACGCAGATGCTGCAACTGGGCGATGACGTTTTCTTCGGTCAGCACCTTCATGCTCTCGCCTTCATTGGCGCAATCGCAGTTGTCTTCGACCATGGACTTGGCGACTTCGGCGTGACGCAACCACGCGCGTACCGTCGGCATTTTTTCCAGGCTGTCAGGGTTGAGTACCGCGCGCATGGCGCCGCAATCGGAGTGCCCGCACACGATGATGTGCTGTACGCCCAGGGCGAGTACCGCGTACTCGATGGCGGTGGAAACCCCGCCGTTCATCTGACCGTAGGGCGGCACCACGTTGCCGACATTACGCGTCACGAACAAATCGCCGGGGGAGCTTTGGGTGATCAGCTCCGGCACGATGCGCGAGTCGGCACAGGTAATAAACATCGCCCGTGGGCTCTGGGCCGTGGCGAGTTTCTTGAAGAGTTCTTCCTGCTGCGGGAAGACGTCGTGATGGAAATGCAAAAAGCCGTCAACGATGTGCTTTAACGCTGCATCGGCAGACTCCGCCACCTGAGGGGCTGAAGCCGACGCAGCCAACGGCTGTTTATCCTTGTCACTCATGATTCATCCTCTTGATTAATGCAGGGGAGTGTTCAGGTCAGTTCGACGTCTGGCCATCGGAAAAGTTGAAAAACTAAACAACCCAAGGCGCCGACTCATCAGTCACTCGCTGAACAAGGTAACCGCCGAAACTTAACTCAAACTGAATGAACCGCTCTAGAACGCGGGTTGCAGTGATGTCAAAACGCGACTATTCCTACAGAATGACGCCATCGTTCTCTTCAGTTTACAACAATGCCATCTGCCTGCCCGGCGGGCAAAACGCCGTACAATCCAGATTAAACCCTTCCCGTCGATTGAGCCCCAGCCGCTTGATCGCCTTGTTGAAACGCTGTGCCAGCAAATCGGCAAACGGCCCCTCACCACGCATGCGCACGCCGAAACGGCTGTCATACACCTCGCCGCCGCGCACCTGACGCACCAAGCTCATCACATGGGCCGCGCGTTGCGGGTAATGCGCCGCCAGCCATTCCTCGAACAGCGGCGCCACTTCCAGCGGCAGCCGCAGCATCATGTAGGCGGCGCTCTGCGCACCGGCAGCGTGGGCTTCGGTCAGCAGGCTTTCCAGCTCGCTGTCGTTGATCATCGGGATCATCGGCGAGCACAGCACACCCACCGGGATACCCGCCTCGCGCATCACCCGAATCGCCCGTAAACGCGCCTTGGGCGCCGCCGTGCGCGGCTCCAGGATGCGCTTGAGCTCATCGTCCAGGCTGGTGAGGCTGATCATCACCGCCACCAGCCGCTGGCGCGCCAATTCGGTGAGCAGGTCGAGGTCGCGCAAGATCAGCGAGCCCTTGGTGATGATGGTCACCGGGTGCCGATAGCGCAGCAGCACTTCGAGGGTTTGCCGGGTGATTGTGTAGTCGCGCTCGATAGGCTGGTACGGGTCGGTATTGGAGCCCAGGTTGATCGGCGCACACACATAACCTGGCTTGGACAGCTGTTGCTCCAGCACCTCCGCGGCGTTGGTCTTGGCAATCAGTTTGGTTTCGAAATCCAGCCCTGGCGACAGGTCCCAATAGGCATGGCTGGGCCGCGCATAGCAGTAGATGCAGCCATGCTCGCAGCCGCGATAGGGGTTGATGGAGCGGTCGAACGGCAAATCCGGCGAGTTGTTGCGGGTGATGATGCTCTTGGCCGTTTCGATACGCACTTCGGTGCCCTGGGTCGGCGGCACTTCCTGGAACCAGCCGTCGTCTTCGGCCACGCTGACGGTCGGCGCAAAGCGGTTGTGCAGGTTAGTGGCCGTGCCCCGGCCACGGGGCGGCAGCGCAGTAGTCATGAAAACGCCTCGATACTGTTTTTATATACAGTATCGAGGCGCGAGGTTTCTGACCAGTGCCGTTTGGCGGCCAGGGCAGGATCAGTGCTTTTGCGTCACCTGCCCCAAGTCGTCATCCGACGTGGTGCGCATATCGCTCTTGCGCAGGTCTGCCACCTCACTGGCTTTGACCGGTGCGCCTTGATTGCCCCAGCTGCCACGGACGAAACTGACCACATCCGCGACTTCCTGGTCCGACAGCCGCCACGCGAACGCCGGCATGGTGAAGGTCGACGGCGCTGTGTGGGTGGCCGGCAAGGTGCCGCCGTTCAACACGATGTTGATCAACGAGGTGGCGTCCGCCGTCTGCAACACCGGGTTACCCGCCAGCGCCGGGAACACCCGCGTGTAGCCATGGCCGTCGGTACGGTGGCACGCCGCGCAGTTGTCGATATACACCGACGCGCCCGGCTTGCTGTCGTCGCCTTTCCACAGCGCCTCGGCCACCTGCTTGTCGTATTGATGCGGCTGGTCCTTCGGGTCCACCGCCGGCAGGCTCTTGAGGTATCGCGCAATCGCGGTGAGGTCGTCCTGGGACATGTACTGCATGCTGTGCACCACCACATCACTCATGCCACCAAACACTGCACTGCGGTCACTGCGGCCGGTCTTGAGGAACTGCACCAACTGCTCCTCGCTCCAGCTGCCAAGGCCGTCCTTGTGGTCGCCGCGCAGGCTTTTCGCGATCCAGCCTTCCAGCGGCGCACTGCCGGACAGGAACGCGTCGCCGTCAGTCGCGCTGAGGGCTTTTTCCTGCATGGTCAGGGCACGCGGGGTGTGGCAGGCGCCGCAATGGCCGAGGCCTTCAACCAGATAGGCACCGCGAGCGACCACCGGGTCGGCTGCGGCTTGCACCTGATGCTCCTCGACCGCCGGCGCGAACATCCAGCGCCAGGCCGCCAACGGCCAACGCATGCTCAAGGGCCAGGGAATATCGCTGTCCTTGTTCTCCTGGGCGACGGGCTCCACGCCCTTCATGAAGTATGCATACAACGCCTGCATGTCGCTGTCGCTGACACGCGCGTAGGACGGGTACGGCATCGCCGGGTAAAGCGTACTACCGTTCTTGGCGACGCCATGGCGCACGGCCTTGTCGAAGTCTTCGAAGCTGTAGTCGCCCAGGCCGGTTTTGTCCGGGGTGATGTTGGTGGAATAGATCACGCCGATCGGGGTTTCCATCGGCAGCCCACCGGCGAAGGGTTTGCCACCCTTGGCGGTGTGGCAGGCCACGCAGTCACCGGCGCGGGCCAGGTATTCGCCCTGCTTGATCAAATCGTTTTCAGCCGCGCTCACTGAGCAACTGCTGAACAGGGCAAAACTCGCGATAACAAGTGCTTTCATGGTCATCGCTCCTTAAGCCTGAACCAGTGGGCCGGGGTTTTTCAAGTACTGCTCGCGGATCGCCCGCGCCGACCAGTAGGCCAGCGCTGCCACCAGGCCGGTAGGGTTGTAGCCCAGGCCTTGTGGGAAAGCGGATGCGCCTGGGACAAACACGTTGTGTACATCCCAGCTTTGCAGGTAACGGTTCAGCGCACTGGTTTTCGGGTCGGTGCCCATGATCGCGCCACCATTGAGGTGGGTGGTCTGGTAGGACGCGGTGTTGAATTGTTCACCGACTTTTTTGCCCAGCACAGCAATGGCCTTGGGGTTCATCGCCGCGGCGACCTTGCCCATTTTCTCCATCATGAAGCGGTTCATCTTGATGTCGTTTTCCTGCCAGTCGAACGTCATCCGCAGCAGCGGCAGGCCGTAGGAGTCGCGGTAAACCGGGTCCAGATCCAGGTAGTTGCTCCGGTAGGATTGATGCGCGCCATGGGAGTCCATCGACACTTGGTGGGTGTAGTAATCGGCGGTGGCGCGCTTCCAGGCGCTGCCCCACGCCGGCGTGCCCGGCGGGTTGGACGTACCGGCAATCGGCCGGCTGCCGGCCTGGTTGACCCACATCGGCGAGCCGCCCACGAAGCCGTGCGGGCCGTGGTCGAAGTTGTCCGCGTTGAAGTCATCGATGGCCACGCCATTGCCACCCGCACCGATGAAGTTGTTGGTGTGGGTGTCCTTGTCGAAAAAGGCCTTGATGGTGCCCATGTTCTGATAGGCAAAGTTGCGGCCCACCACGCCCTCATTGGTAATAGGGTCGTAAGGTTTGCCGATGCCCGAGAGCAACATGAGGCGCACGTTGTTGAACTGGAAGGAGGCGATGATCACCAGGTCCGCAGGCTGCTCGCATTCGCGGCCCTGGGCGTCGATATAGGTCACGCCGGTGGCCTTGCTCTTGGTGCTGTCGAGGTTGACCTTGAGCACGTGGGAATTGGCCCGCAGCTCAAAGTTCGGCACCTGACGCAGCGCCGGCAGGATGTTTACGTTCGGCGAAGCCTTGGAGTACATGTAGCACACGTAACCACTGCAGAAACCGCAGAAGTTGCACGGCCCCATCTGCGCGCCGTAAGGGTTGGTGTAGGGCCCCGAAGTATTGGCGGACGGCAGGTTGTAGGGTTTGTAGCCGACGTCGGTAGCCGCTTTCTGAAACAACTGCGCAGACACGGTGTTTTTCTGCGATTCCAGCGGGAACGGGTTGGAGCGGTCCGGCGCATAGGGGTTGCCGCCACGACCTTCGCCGACCCGTTGGCCTTTGACGGTCCAGGCCTGGCCGGAGGTGCCGAAGACTTTCTCGGCGTAGTCGAAAAACGGCTCCAGCTCTTCATAGCTCACGCCGAAGTCCTGGATGGTCATGTCTTTGGGGATGAAATTTTTGCCGTAGCGCTCTTCATAGTGGCTGCGCATGCGCAATTCGATCGGGTCGACGCGAAAATGCACGCCTGACCAGTGCAAACCCGCACCGCCCACGCCATTACCCGGCAAGAACGCACCCAACTGACGGTTGGGCAGGGCGACGTCATTCACGCTGTGGCGAATGGTCACCGTCTCCTTGGAGATGTCCTGAAAGAGTTTTTTACGCACGCTGTAGGTCAGTTCGTCGATGACCTGGGGATAGTTGCCATCCGGGTAGGTGTCCTGCATCGGGCCGCGCTCCAGCGCTACCACGTTGAGGCCAGCTTCCGTCAGCTCCTTGGCCATGATCGCGCCGGTCCAGCCGAAACCGACGATCACCGCGTCCACTTTCTTCATGATGGTCGCCACGTTTATGCCCTCTCGCCGCGAATGGAAACAGCCGGGAAGGGGTATTGCTCGTTGCGTTCAACCCAGTCCATGAAATCGGCGCGGGCGCCGGGGAAGCCGATCATGGTCCAACCGACCATGCCTTTGTTGCCACCGTGGATCGGGTCGCAGAAGAAGCCTTCCTTGGTGTTTTGCAGCAACAGGTTGAAGAACATCTTGGCCGGTACGGCCTCGAAATGCGCGGTCATCTCGCCGCCGCCCGCCTCCATACGGCGCAGCATGTCATCCTGGGTAGCGCTGTCTTGCGCAGCAAAAGCTTTACCGTTGAACGCCTTCGACCACGCGTCCGTGGCGGCAATACCCAGGCGATAGATGTCTTTGGGCACCAATTTGCTCTGCCAGCCCATCTCTGGCGCCGCATCGGCGTTGAACGGGCCTTGCATGAACCACAGCGCGCCAGCGGCATACGGCGTGTTCATCTGGCGGTCGATGTATTCCGGCGCGCCGGCTTCCAGGGCGCCTGGGCCTTGGGCATCCGCGGGAATCAGGCGGGCGACGGCAGCGTTGATAAACGCCCACTCTTCGGCGGTGAAGTAACTCGGCTCGTAGGCTTTGTCGCTGGCGGGCGTTTTGGCGGACGCGGCCTGCACCGGCTCCGGTGTGGCCATCAGCATCGAGCCGCCAAGGCCGGTGCTGGCAACCGTGACCACCGGGATCAAGGTCAAGGATTTGCGTAAAAAGTCACGCCGCGGGTTGTCCTGATCTTGATCAGACATAGGTACACCTCATCATGTGGTCACGGGTTTATCCACCGCTTCTGGGAGCAGCGTGATGGTTTGCCAGAGCATTGGATCCAAAGGGATAGCACACACTGGCAATCAATAGTTACAAATGATAGCAGCCTAAGCATTAAGAGAAATCGATTCAGCGCGAAAAACAGCGGATCAGATGGGCGGATTCACGATTCTTTGACAGCTGCCTCACACAGCATTGACCCCTCGCAGGCGACTCTGTGACCCATCAGCCCTATCCCATTCGGTCTCAATGCGCATGTTCACGATTCGATTACTGCCCGCCCTTGGCCTGGCGTTCATGGCACTGTTCACCACACTGCAGGCCCAGGCCGACGAGGCTGCGTCTATCCGCTCGCCTGAGTGGGCACAGCCTGTGGGCGACCAATTCAACCTGCACCAGATGACGCCCACGCTGTATCGCAGTGCGTTGCCGGACAGCACTGCGCTGCCTGTGCTGCAAAATCTGAAGATCGGCACGGTGATCAACTTCCTGCCGGAATCTGATGCGCCCTGGCTGAAGACGTCTGATATCAAACAGGTGCAGCTGACGTATCGCACCAACCATGTCGACGATGCTGACGTGCTGGCTGCGCTCAGGGCCATCCAGGAAGCCGAAACCCAGGGCCCGGTGCTGATGCACTGCAAGCACGGCTCCGATCGCACCGGCCTGATGGCGGCGATGTATCGGGTGGTGATTCAGGGGTGGAGCAAAGAGGATGCGCTGAACGAAATGACGCTGGGCGGCTTTGGTTCAAGTAACGGCTTTAAAGACGGTGTTCGCTACATGATGAAGGCGGATATCGACAAGTTGCGTACCGCGTTGGCCAATGGCGACTGCAGCACCAGTGAGTTTGCGTTGTGCTCGATGAAAAGCTGGATCAACACGGCCGGTAGCGGCCGTGTCGACCCCAAGAAAGACACCGAATTAGTACTCACACCTTAAGCAGGTATCAGTCCTTTTTCAGCTTGGGATTAGGGAAAAACTGCACCGCCTGCACCTTCGGGTCCGCGGGCGCCTTCAACGCCGACGTATTGACCCGCGTGCCCAATTCCTTGGGCACAGAATTGCCTTGTTCATTCAGCGTGTCCGAATAGCCGCAGGCCACACATTCGCGGTGCGGCACATCGTCTTCGGTCCACATTTTCAACTTGTCCAACTCTTCGCACGCCGGGCAGACCGCCCCGGCGATAAATTGCTTTTTGGTCACCACAGGCCCATCACTCATGCTGCTGCGTCCTCACTCAGGCCGCTGTGGCGCAAGAGTGCGTCAATCGACGGCGCACGTCCGCGGAAGTCGACGAACAGCACCATCGGCGCCTGGGAGCCACCGCGCGCCAGGATCGCTTCACGGAATGCCCGACCGGTTTCGGCATTGAGCACGCCGTCTTCTTCAAACTTGGAGAAAGCGTCGGCAGACAGCACTTCGGCCCACTTGTAGCTGTAGTAACCCGCCGCGTAACCGCCGGCGAAGATGTGCGCAAAGCTGTTGGGGAAGCGATTGTAGGCTGGCGGACGCATCACCGAGACCTCATCGCGCACGCCTTCAAGCACCTGCGCTACCGTGCGGCCATCGCCGTGGGTGGCGTGCAGTTCGAAGTCGAACAGCGAGAATTCCAGCTGGCGCACCATCATCAGGCCGGACTGGAAGTTCTTCGCCGCGAGCATTTTTTCCAGCAGGTCCTGGGGCAGCGGCTCGCCGCTTTCATAGTGGCCGGAGATCAGCGCCAGGCCTTCCGGCTCCCAGCACCAGTTCTCCATGAATTGGCTCGGCAATTCCACCGCATCCCAGGCCACGCCGTTGATGCCGGACACGCCCGCGTGTTCAACGCGGGTCAGCAGGTGGTGCAGGCCGTGGCCGAATTCGTGGAACAGCGTGGTCACCTCATCGTGGGTCAGCAGGGCAGGCTTGCCGCTGTCGGCCGGGGTGAAGTTGCACACCAGGTTCGCCACCGGGCTTTGCAGCACGCCGTCGACAGTGCGGCGGCGATCGCGCGCGCCGTCCATCCACGCGCCGCCCCGCTTGTTGGCGCGGGCGTACAGGTCGAAGAAGAAGCGGCCGACGTGCTGGCCGTTCTCCTTGATTTCAAACAGGCGAACATCCGGGTGCCAGGTGTCGAAGCCTTTTTGCTCGGCGATTTCGATGCCGTAGAGGCGCTGCACGATGGCAAACAGGCCGCTCAGCACTTTGTCGATCGGGAAGTAGGCGCGCAGGGCTTCCTGGGACACGCTGTAACGTTGCTCGCGGAGTTTCTCGCCGTAGAAACCGCTGTCCCAGCTTTGCAGGTCGGCGCAGCCTTGTTCAGCGGCGTAAGCCTTGAGCTGTTGCAGGTCCTGGGCGGCAAACGGCTTGCTGCGCTTGGCCAGGTCGCGCAGGAAGCTCAGCACCTGGTCGCTGGACTCGGCCATTTTGGTGGCCAGGCTCAGCTCGGAGAACGACGCGTAACCCAACAGTTTGGCCAGTTCCTGACGCAGGTCGAGGATCTGTTCCATCACCGGGCCGTTATCGTTCTTACCGGCATTCGGGCCTTGGTCCGACGCACGGGTGCAGTAAGCCGCATAGACTTCTTCACGCAGGGCGCGGTCCTGGGCGTAGGTCATTACCGCGTAGTAGCTAGGGAATTCGAGGGTGATCAACCAGCCATCAAGGCCTTTGGCCTGGGCGGCGGCGGCCATTTGCGCCTTGGCCGAATCAGTCAGGCCGACGAGGGTGGCTTCGTCGGTAACGTGCCTGGTCCACGCCTGGGTGGCGTCCAGCAGTTGGTTGGAGAATTTGCTGCCCAATTCCGACAGCTTGCTCTGCACTTGGGCGTAGCGTTTTTGCTGCTCAGGCGGCAAATCGATACCCGACAGGCGGAAGTCGCGCAGCGAATGTTCCAGAATGGTTTTTTGCGCCACATCGAAACCGGCGGCTTCCGGGCTGTTGGCCAGGGCTTCGAAGGCCTGGAACAGTTCGCGGTTCTGGCCCATCTCGGTGGAATAGGCGCTCAAGGCCGGCAGGCAAGCCTCGTAGGCTTCGCGCAGTTCAGCGCTGTTGCACACGGCGTTAAGGTGGCTGACCGGGCTCCAGGCGGCGCCCAGGCGGTCATTCAGTTCGTCCATGGCCAGTACCAGACCGGCCCACGTAGGGTTTTTGCCCTGGCTTTGCAGGATGCCTTCGATGGCAACGCGGTTGTCAGCGAGGATTTGTTCGATGGCCGGCTGCACGTGCTCGGCACGGATCGCCGAGAACGGCGGCAGGTCGTAGGACTGCAAAAGTGGGTTGTTCGCGCTCACGGTGGGTACCTTGGCTGAAGAAACTGATAAGACAAAGATGGGGCCATCTTAATTACAATCAACACCCACCGCAGCTATCAACCTATAAGAGAGAGGCTATCGTGACCCTTCGCACCTATCAGAACCACACGCCAACCCTGGGCGCCGGGGCTTTTGTCGATATTTCGGCGGTGGTGATCGGCGATGTCGAAATCGGCACCGACAGCTCGGTTTGGCCATTGACCGTGATTCGCGGCGACATGCACCGCATCCGCATCGGGGCGCGCACCAGCGTGCAGGACGGCTGTGTGCTGCACATCACCCACGCCGGGCCGTTCAACCCGGACGGCTTCCCGCTGCTGATCGGCGATGACGTGACCATCGCCCACAAAGTCATGCTGCACGGCTGCACCGTCGGCAATCGCATCCTGATCGGCATGGGCAGCATCGCGATGGACGGCGCGGTGGTGGAAGATGACGTGATCATCGGCGCCGGCAGCCTGGTGCCGCCCGGCAAGAAACTGGAGAGCGGTTTTTTGTACGTGGGCAGCCCGGTTAAACAAATCCGCCCACTGACTGACAAAGAACGTGCGTTCTTCACCTACAGCGCCGCGAACTACGTGAAGCTCAAAGATTTGCACCTGGCGGAAGGATTCGACCGATGAGCCTGAACTACTCCACCGTGCTGTTCGACCTGGACGGCACCCTGACCGACCCGCGCGAGGGCATCACCCGCTCGATCCAGTACGCCCTTGGCAAACTCGGCATCGACGAGCCGGACCTGACCAAGCTGGAACACTTTATCGGCCCGCCGTTGCTGCAAGCCTTCATGCAGTTCTATGGCTTCGATGAGGCCAGAGCCTGGGAAGCGGTGAATTTCTATCGCGAGCGCTTCAAGGTCACCGGGCTGTATGAAAACCGCGTATTCGACGGCGTGATGCCGTTGCTTGAGGAGCTGAATGGCCAAGGCCGCCAGCTGTATGTGGCCACGTCCAAGCCGTGGGTGTTTGCCCGTGAGATCGCCCGGCATTTTGATTTTGCCAAGCACTTCAAGGTGATCTACGGCAGCGAACTGGATGGCACGCGCACCCACAAGGTTGAGCTGATTGCGCACCTGATGAGCGAAGAGGGTTTGGACCCGGCGACTACCTTGATGATTGGTGATCGCAAACATGACTTGATCGGCGCGCGCAGCAATGGGCTGGATTCGGCAGCAGTGGGGTACGGGTTTGGCAGTTTTGAGGAGTTGAATGCCGAGGCGCCGACTTGGCATTTTGAGACGCTTGAGCAGATGCATCAGGCGTTTTTGCAGCGCCCTTGAGACCGCTATCGCAGGCAAGCCAGCTCCCACATTTGACCGTGTTCACAATTCAAACTGTGGGAGCTGGCTTGCCTGCGATGAGGCCCTAACGGCCACCACCTTCCAACTGCCGCAACGCCGCCTTACGCTGCTCCACCGGCAACCCACCCAGCTTCTCCACCGCCGCAAAGAACTTCACCCAATCCCCGCCTTGCTGCGCGAACAACGCCGTAAACGCCGGCACCCACTGGTCATACAGCCCGAACGGCAACAACCGCGCATTGTTCATCGGCTGGTTGATCCACACGTCATACCGCTTGTCACCGCCCCATTGGCTGTCGCGCATGTGCCGGTACTCACTGCGCAAACGCTCGAACTCTGCCGCCTTGGCCTGGCGCATCACATCCACCGCCAAGGGCTGTGCGTACAACGCCTCCAGGCGTTTGCGGGTATCGAGCACCAGCCGGATAAATTGGTCGCGCTGCTGCAACGCCGCATTGCTCAGCGGCGCCAGGCCCCGCGCCGCACGCCACTGACGGGTGCCTTCCTGCTCGACGAAGTTGGCGTAGGACTCGTTGAACTCAGTGTCGTCCTTTACATAAAAACGCTGGTGCGCCAGCTCGTGGAAGATCAGCGTGGCCAGGCGCTCGTCACCCCAACTCATCATCGAACTCATGATCGGGTCGTTGAACCAGCCCAGGGTGGAATAGGCTTCGACGCCGCCAATCGACACATCCATGCCTTGTTGCTGCAATAACGCCGCTTCGCCGCGCGCTGCGCCCTGGTTGTAATAGCCGCGATAGGCCACACACCCAGCGATGGGGAAGCAGTGGGTCTCAGGCGACAGGGAAAACTCCTGCGTGGCGAACACATTCCAGACCACATAAGGCCGGCCGATGTCGGCGTACAGTCGGTAACTCTGGTTGTCAGGCAGGTGCAGGTGCTCACTGGCAAAGGTGCGGGCCTTTTGCGATTGCACCAGATGATCGCGCAACGCCTGTGGGCGAGCAGGGTCGGCGATGACCTCGGCAACCGGCTCACGAGCCCGCAGCAACTGCCACTGGCCGCTGGCCAACTGGCTGTAGTAACTCACGCTGGAGCAGCCGCTGAGCAGCAGCACCATCAACCCTGGAAGAAAACGCCTGACCATGCACCGACCGCCCCTGGGTTATTTGCCCGCCAGACTATCCTGCCTGCACAGAATTTTTCCATGCCGTGGCGTGTTTATACTGATACAGCGTCTGTTGCCACAGGCTGCCAGGTTCAATTCTTACCCACCGTTGAGTGCCCGCCATGCGCCAGCTCTTGCTACCCGTCACCGCCTTGTTGCTCAGCGCCTGCGCTTCGACCCCTATCCCGCCGGTCGACCCGCACCAGGCCTGGATCGATTTCGCCACGCCGACACCCGGCGCCAAACTGGTGATGGCCCAGCGCCTGGACGGCAAGAACCTCAATGACGGGCGTTTCTTTCAGGTGCCACCGGGCAGCCATGAGCTGATGGTGCGCTTTGATTTCGAGGTGAACACCGGGACGGGCTTTGGCGGCATGGACCAGACCCATGACCGAACCTGCTTCATGACCCTGCAATACGACAACTTCCAGGCAGGCCAGCGCTATGTGCTGGAGGGGCGCTCGCTGGCCTTTACGCCCAACATCCGGCTGTACAACGCGGCGCGTCAGCTATTGGCTGAAGAGCGCAGTGTTAACTGCATCTGATCAGTCGCTGTTCTTCTGATAGATGATGCGCTTGGTGCCGTTTTCGCAGGAGCCGACGATCATGGCGCTATCGTGGTTTTTGGCTTCTTCCTCGGTGATGATTTCCAGGGTGTAAGACGGAATCGCCTTGGCCTGGATGTTTACCTCGATCTCTTTCCTAAGCTCTTCACAATCTTTTGGCGCGGCCACAGCCGAAGTGGCCAATACACCGCAAATGATCGCCAAGGCAAAACGTTTCATGTGTGAAGCTCCGTGAATGCACTGCGCACGGGTGTGCGCCTAGGCTATTCGACCACATTTTGGAAACGCGAGTTCTGATTTAACGCACAACAAACTGTGGGAGCGGGCCCGTGTGGGAGCTGGCTTGCCTGCGATGGCAACGCCTCGATACAACTGGCTAACCGAGGTGAACCTATCGCGGGCAAGCCCGGCTCCCATACAAGCCCGCTCCCACAGGGGATCTTGCTGCGTCAGTTAGACCAGCGTGGCATCCAGGCTGATTTTTGCGTTCAGCACTTTCGACACCGGGCAGCCTTCCTTCGCCTTTTTGCTCAGCTCCTCGAACTGCGCCTGGCTCGCGCCCGGAATCTTGGCTTTCAGCACCAAATGCACGGCGGTAATCGCAAAGCCGCCCTCCACCTGATCCAGAGTCACCTCAGCCTGGGTGTCGATGCTGTCAGCCTTA
This sequence comes from Pseudomonas sp. 2822-15, assembly GCF_002742515.1. Classification (NCBI taxonomy): domain Bacteria; kingdom Pseudomonadati; phylum Pseudomonadota; class Gammaproteobacteria; order Pseudomonadales; family Pseudomonadaceae; genus Pseudomonas; species Pseudomonas sp. 2822-15. Next base: position 76,705 of record NZ_LJRY01000187.1, read on the forward strand.
AGGCCGGCATCGCCCAGAATCATGGAAAACGCCATGGAGAAACAGCCCGCGTGCGCCGCGCCGATCAATTCTTCAGGGTTGGTGCCCTTGCCGCCTTCGAAACGGGCCTTGAAGCCGTAGGGTGCTTCGCGCAGCACGCCGGTTTCCGTGGAGATGGACCCCAGGCCAGTTTTCAGATCACCTTCCCAATGCGCGGATGCTTTTTTAACGATACTCATAGCTCTCTCCTCGAACGGTGGTTTTGCGTCAGTAAGGGTTCTGAGGATAGACGGCCCGGCAAAGTTCATCTTGTCGGAGAAACCTAGCGATTCAGTAGGAAATTTCGCAGACTGCTATTGAATCTCGGGTATATGCCCTCATTGCATAGAGCATGCACATGAAGCGGCAGGTTTTGGTTCGTCTATAAGCCTGCGCACCTAATGGAGAAGCAGGCTTATGAAATCGCTGTCCGACGTGAAGTTCTCGACCCTCGACCTCGTGCCTGTGCGCGCCAACGGCAGCATTGCGCAGTCGCTGCGCAACTCGCTGGACCTGGCCCAGCACGTGGAAAAGTTCGGCTACAACCGTTTCTGGGTGGCTGAACACCACAATATGGACGGCATCGCCAGCTCGGCCACTTCGGTGTTGCTGGGTTATTTGGCCGGTGGCACCTCGACGATTCGTGTCGGCTCCGGCGGCGTGATGCTGCCCAACCACGCGCCGTTGGTGATTGCCGAACAGTTCGGCACCCTGGAAAGCCTGTACCCCGGGCGTATCGACCTGGGCCTGGGCCGCGCGCCTGGTTCCGACCAGATGACCGCCCGCGCCCTGCGCCGTGAACGCTCCGGCAGTGCTGACGAGTTTCCGGAAGATGTGGCCGAACTGATGGCCTACCTAGGCCCGCGCACGCCCGACCAACGGATCATCGCCGTACCCGGTACCGGCACCAACGTGCCCGTTTGGCTGCTTGGTTCGAGCCTGTTCAGCGCGCAATTGGCCGGTGAACGCGGTTTGCCCTACGCCTTCGCCTCACATTTCGCACCCCGTTTGATGCACGAGGCGATTCGCGTGTACCGCAATCACTTCAAGCCTTCAGCCGTGCTGGACAAGCCCTACGTGATGCTCGGCATTCCGCTGGTGGCCGCCGATACCGACGAGCAGGCCGACTACCTGGCCACTTCGGTGTACCAACGTATTCTGGCGCTGATGCGCGGGCAAAGCCTGGTGCAGCGCCCGCCGGTTAAGACCATGGACGGCCTGTGGCTGCCCCATGAAAAAGACGCGGTGGGCAGCTTTTTGGGCCTGGCCATGGTCGGTAGCCCGGCGAAGATTCGCGCGAAGTTGGACGTGTTGATCGAGCAGACCGGCGCCGATGAGCTGATCTTTACCAGCGACCTGTATGAGCATGCCGACCGGATTCATTCCTACGAGCTGCTGGCGCAGGTGATGAAGGGCTGATAACCCGCAGGCGAAAAAAAACCGACGCACTCGCGTCGGTTTTTTATGTCTGCAACACGGGATTAACCGCGCTTGTAGACGATTTCCTTGGTGCCGCCTTCGCAGCTGCCAATCACTTTGCCATCGGCTGCCGCGCCTTTGTCGACAACATCCAGCGAATAATGCTGAACACCTTTAGCGTCGAGCTTCGCCGCGAGCTCACCTTTCAGCTCTTCACATGGCTTGCCCGCCGCCAGGGCAGTGCCCGCAATGCTCAACAAACCTACCGCTAACAGGAACTTCTTCATCCGTTACTTTCCTTGCGCTGATCGAAAAGAGCGTGCCGACGCTTGTGGCGTCGGCACCCAATGGTTGTAGCGCAGGTTATGGCAATCGGCCAGTCAGCAAGTTCAACTCACGGGATCAACTACTGGCAATTCGGAATCCCACCTTGAGCGTGACCTGGAAGTGCGCGGCCTTGCCGTCCTTGATGTGACCACGGGTTTCGGTCACTTCAAACCACTCCAGGTGCTTGATGCTCTTGTGCGCTTCGGCGAGGGCATTGTTGATGGCCTCTTCGATGCTGGTGGTCGAGGAACCGACCAGTTCGACTTTCTTGTAGGTGTGATGATCAGACATAACGTTTCTCCTGAGGTCTCTAGTCAGCGTAGCAGTGAATGTTCGTACTGCTTCTGGCGACCATTCCCACTCGAAAGTTCAGAATTACTGCACTTTCTGAAAACCCAGGAGTCGGTATCTACACATGCCACTCAATCACTTCAGGAGAGTTCCACATGGCCAACACTTCTTTACGCAAAGCGTCGCTGGAAAGCATGGAAGCCGAGATTTCGAGCCTGCTCAAGTCCCTTGAGAGCCTCAAGGACGATGCGTCCGATGAGTCGCGCAAAACGCTGAAGGCCCTGAAAAGCAATGCCGAGAATGCCCTCAAGCATTCCCGCCACCTGATCAGCGATGCCTACGAAGAAAGCAAAGTCAAAATCCGCGAAACCAGCGCGGCAACCCGTGACTACGCACAAGAGCACCCATGGACTACCGCCGGCGTTGCCGTTGGCGCGCTGGGCCTGTTGGCGGCTTACCTGCTGTGCAAACGCGGTGACTAAACGGGTTGGCGCAACAGCTCAGCCTTGAGCCACTGCGCCAGCTGACCCGCGCGCCCATCTGCGGCGCGCTTGGGTAGCCACAACGCCAGGTGCGCCGGGGTTTCGCTGAAACCCCACGGCGCCACCAGGCGACCCGCTCGCAGGTCCTCTGCTACCAGCGGTTGCGGCGCAATCGCCACACCCAAACCCGCCACCGCCGCCTCCAGCAAATAATACAAATGCTCAAACCCCTGGCCGTGCTTCAACGCACCGGGCTCAATGCCGTGTTGCTGCGCCCAACTGGGCCAGGCCTGCGGGCGCGAGGTGGTGTGTAACAAGGCTTCACCGCACAGGGCTTGAGGCGGCGCCTGGCGCAGGCGTTCATAACCGGCAAAACGCGGGCTCATGACCGGGCCAATGCGCTCGCTGGCCAGCTCATACACTTGCATGTCCGCTGGCCACGGCGCCTCAGCAAAAACCAGCAGGGCATCCAGGCCAGGGCGCCTTGGGTCGAGGTCGCCATCACCCGCCGATAGATGCAAGCGCAGGTCGGGCAGGTCTGCGTTCAAGCGGCCCAGGCGCGGAATCAACCAGCGCGCCAGCAAACTGCCCGAGCAGCCGAGCACAAATGGCGCGTCGGCGCTGGCCTGGGTCAGCTCGGCGCAAACATCCCTTAAACGCTCGAACGCTTCGGCGCTGGCATCCCTGAGCCGAACGCCTGCATCTGTGAGTTTAATGCCGCGCCCTTCCTTGGCGAACAGGCTGACGCCCAAGTGTTCTTCCAACACCTTCAACTGGCGGCTGACTGCACCATGGGTCACATGCAGTTGCTCAGCCGCCTGGCTGACGCTGTTCAGGCGGGCGGTAGCTTCAAACGCACGCAGGGCATTGAGGGGCGGTAGGTCTCGGCTCATCTGTGAGTTTTCCTGACAGGTTGCCGCGATCTTATCGGTTTTCAGCGTCGAGCGTCAGGGGTAGAGTGGCCGTCATTGCCTCTCCTTACCTTATTTCCCGGAGCGCCCCATGACTCAGTCCCAGACCGACCTTCGCAACGGCCCCGACGCCAACGGCCTGTTTGGCGCGTTCGGCGGCCGCTACGTCGCTGAAACCCTGATGCCGTTGATCCTCGACCTGGCCCGCGAATACGAAGCGGCCAAGATTGATCCTGCGTTCAACGAAGAACTGGCCTACTTCCAACGCGACTATGTCGGGCGTCCAAGCCCGCTGTACTTCGCCGAGCGCCTGACCGAGTTCTGTGGCGGCGCCAAGATCTACCTCAAGCGTGAAGAGCTCAACCACACCGGCGCGCACAAGATCAACAACTGCATCGGCCAGATCCTGCTGGCACGGCGCATGGGCAAAAAACGCATCATTGCCGAAACCGGCGCGGGCATGCACGGCGTGGCCACCGCCACCGTGGCGGCGCGCTTTGGCCTCGATTGCGTGATTTACATGGGCACCACCGACATCGAGCGCCAGCAGGCCAACGTGTTCCGCATGAAGCTGCTGGGCGCCGAAGTGATCCCGGTCGTGGCCGGCACCGGCACCCTCAAAGACGCGATGAACGAAGCCTTGCGTGACTGGGTGACCAACGTCGACAGCACTTTCTACCTGATCGGCACCGTGGCCGGCCCACACCCGTATCCTGCGATGGTGCGCGACTTCCAGGCCGTGATCGGCAAGGAAACCCGCGACCAACTGCAAGCCCAGGAAGGCCGCCTGCCGGACAGCCTGGTGGCGTGCATCGGCGGTGGCTCCAATGCCATGGGCCTGTTTCACCCGTTCCTGGATGACACCAGCGTCGAAATCATCGGCGTTGAAGCCGCCGGCCACGGCATCGAAACCGGCAAGCACGCCGCCAGCCTCAACGGCGGCGTACCCGGCGTGCTGCACGGCAACCGCACCTTCCTGCTGCAGGACGACGATGGCCAGATCATCGACGCCCACTCGATTTCCGCCGGCCTCGACTACCCAGGTATCGGCCCTGAACACGCGTGGTTGCATGATATCGGCCGCGTCCAATACACCTCGGTGACCGACGACGAAGCCCTCGAAGCCTTCCACAAATGCTGCCGCCTGGAAGGGATTATTCCTGCACTGGAAAGCGCCCATGCCCTGGCTGAAGTGTTCAAACGTGCACCGACCTTGCCGAAAGATCACCTGATGGTGGTCAACCTGTCGGGCCGTGGCGACAAAGACATGCAGACCGTGATGCACCATATGGAACACTCTCAACAAGAGCAGTCAAAGCAGGAGAAACACTGATGAGCCGCCTGCAAACCCGTTTTGCGCAACTGAAAGAACAAAACCGCGCCGCCCTGGTGACCTTCGTCACCGCCGGCGACCCGGGTTATGACACTTCGCTGGCGATCCTCAAGGGCTTGCCCGCCGCCGGTGCCGACGTGATCGAGCTGGGCATGCCCTTCACCGACCCGATGGCCGACGGCCCGGCGATTCAACTGGCCAACATCCGTGCGCTGGAAGCCAAACAGAACCTGCTGAAAACCCTGCAGATGGTCCGCGAGTTCCGCAAAGACAACCAGGACACCCCGCTGGTGTTGATGGGTTACTTCAACCCGATCCACAAATACGGCGTGCCCACGTTTATCGCCGACGCCAAAGAAGCCGGTGTCGACGGCCTGATCGTGGTCGACATGCCGCCTGAGCATAACGGCGAGCTGTGCGACCCGGCCCAGGCCGCAGGCATCGACTTTATCCGCCTGACCACGCCGACCACCGACGACGTGCGCCTGCCAACCGTGCTCAACGGCAGTTCCGGCTTTGTGTATTACGTGTCGGTGGCCGGTGTGACCGGTGCCGGTGCCGCCACCCTGGAACACGTCGAAGAAGCCGTGACCCGCCTGCGTCGGCATACCGACCTGCCGATCAGCATCGGCTTTGGTATTCGTACGCCGGAACAAGCCGCCGCTATCGCCCGTCTGGCAGACGGTGTGGTGGTCGGTTCGGCGCTGATCGATCACATCGCCACTGCGAAAAATGATCAGCAAGCAATCGATGGTGTGTTGAGCCTCTGCGCGGCGCTGTCGGAAGGTGTCCGTAACGCCCGTAAGTAAGCGGCGTGTAGCAATGGGTAAAGTTCCTGATACAGAGGAATCATCTGGGCAATCCAGTACCTAAACTGACATGACCAAGGGATTTCGAGCCTCGTTCGAAATCCCTTTTTTGTTCGTGCAGTACTGAGGAAAGCCCCATGAAAATGCCTAAACGCTTGATCGCAGGTCTCGGCGTGTTGATGCTCGGCGCAAGTGCTTTGGCGCAAGCCGCGCCGCCCGATCAACGCGGTGATGGCCCTGGCCGTGGCGGCCCGCAAGGCCAGTACGAGCAACACGGCGACGACCATCGCGGCCCGCAGGATAACCGTCGTGGCCCGCCGCAGGATTTCGGCCCGGTGCGCCAGATGATCCGTGACCACCACAACGACTTCCGTCGTGGCGCGCCACCGCCTCCAGGCGTGCGCCTGGTGCGGGGCCAACCGCTGCCGCGCAACTACTACGGCGAACGCCTCGACAACCGCGCCCTGGCCCATCTGCCGCAATACCCAGGGTATGAATGGCGCCGGTCCGGCGGCGATATCGTATTGATCGCCATTGGCACCAGCATCGTCTACCAGATCCTGGATGGCGCGCTCTACTAGCCCAGGAAAGCTGTTGTGGCGAGCGGGCTTGCCCCGCGTTGGGCTGCGAAGCGCCCCAAAACCTGACAATCCGGTTTCATCTGGAAAAACCGCAGTGGCCTTATTGGGGCTGCTGCGCAGCCCAACGCGGGGCAAGCCCGCTCGCCACAACAAGCCCGCTCGCCACAGGGTTTCGGTCCACTCAACCAATGGATTTACAGTTCTATGCGCTCGACCTTGCCCACCAGCAACACGTAGGAAAGCGCCCCCAGCAATGCCAGCACCGCGATATAGGTGATCGCCGGCGCAAACGAATCCCCACTGGCCAGAAAGCCAATCACAATCGGCGTGGTAATCGCCGACAAGTTGCCGATGAAGTTAAACACCCCGCCCGTCAGCCCCAGCAACCGCGCGGGCGCCAGGGTCGACACCAATGACCAGGTGATCGATGCCAAGCCATTGCCAAAGAACGCCACCGCCAGAAACGCGATCACCCAGGCCGTCGAATCCACATAGTTGGCGCCGATAATCGCCGTGGAAATCAGCAAGCCCCCAATGATCGGCAGCTTGCGCGCAAACCCTACCGACGTGCCCCGGCGAATCAGCCAATCAGAAAAAATCCCCGAACACAGCACACCGATAAATGCAGCGAGAAACGGCAGCGAGGCCAGCAGGCCGGACTTGATGAAGTCCATGCCGCGGTATTTCACCAGGTAGGTCGGGAACCACGTCAGGAAAAACCACAGCGTCGAGTTCAGGCAGAACTGCCCCAGGTAGATGCCCCACAGCTTGCGCTTGCTCAACACTGTCCCGAGGTCGACCCAACTGAACGGCGCCTTGACCGCTTTCGCCTGCATATCCACCAGGCCGCCGCCCTCGCGGATCAGCTCGATTTCTGCCGCATTGGCGCCTTTGAAGTCTTTCGGCTCGCGGTACACCGCGTACCAGATCAACGCCCACAGGATGCCGACGCCACCGGTGGCGACAAACACCATGTGCCAACCGAACGCGTGCTGCAGCCAAGCCAGCACCGGCGTCAGAAACGCCAGCCCGACAAATTGCCCGGAGGTGTAAACGCCAATCGCGGTGGCACGCTCGCGCTCGGGAAACCAGGTGGTGACCACGCGGCTGTTGATTGGGTAAGCGGGTGCTTCCAGGGCACCGACGGCCATGCGCAGCACAAACAGCGCGATAAAGCTGGCCGCAAACCCCAGCATCACCGTGGCAATGGACCACAACAGCAGGGCAGCGGTATAGAGAATGCGCGGCGGCACGCGGTCCACCAGCCAGCCGCCGGGAATCTGCATGGCGGCGTAGGTCCAGCCGAACGCGGAGAAGATCAGCCCGACATGCACCGGGTCGATCCCCAGTTCGCTGGTGAGCGCCGGGGCGGCAATCGACAGGTTGCTGCGGTCGAGGTAGTTGATCACCACGGTGATAAACAGCAGCACCATGATGAAGAAACGCTTTCTGCTGGGCGTGACGAGAGAAGCCTGCCCGGTGAAGGATTCAGGGTGCATGGGGGAGCCTCTTCTTATGTTTATTGAGGACGGGGCGCGGTCAATGTGGGAGCTGGCTTGCCTGCGATGGCGGTGCATCAGCTAACTGATCTGGCACAGGCGGACCGCTATCGCAGGCAAGCCAGCTCCCACAGTTGATCCGGTTCCTTCAGTGAGCAATCACCACTCGGCGAAGCTGCCGTCGGCATGCCGCCAGATCGGGTTGCGCCAGCGGTGGCCGATGGCGGCGCGTTCGATCACATATTCCTCGTTGATCTCAATGCCCAGGCCCGGCCCGTTGGGGATCTTCACAAAGCCTTTGTCATAGTCGAACACGCCTGGGTCGCGCACGTAATCGAGCAGGTCATTGCTCTCGTTGTAGTGGATACCCAGGCTTTGCTCCTGAATAAACGCGTTGTAACAAACCGCGTCCAATTGCAGGCACGCCGCCAGGGCAATCGGGCCCAGCGGGCAGTGCAGGGCCAGGGCCACGTCATAGGCTTCGGCCATGTTGGCGATCTTGCGGGTTTCGGTGATGCCGCCGGCATGGGACGCGTCCGGCTGGATGATGTCGACGTAGCCTTCGCTGAGCACACGCTTGAAGTCCCAACGGGAAAACAGCCGCTCGCCCAGGGCAATCGGCGTGCTGGTCAGCGGCGCCAGCTCTTTGAGCGCTTCGTAGTTTTCGCTGAGCACCGGTTCTTCGATAAACATCAGTTTGTACGGGTCCAGCTCTTTCATCAGCACCTTGGCCATGGGCTTGTGCACGCGGCCATGGAAGTCGACGCCGATGCCGACGTTAGGCCCGACGGCATCGCGCACAGCGGCCACGTTGGCCAGCGCGAGGTCGACTTTTTCGAAACTGTCGACGAACTGCAACTCTTCGGTGCCATTCATCTTCACAGCGGTAAAGCCACGGGCCACGGCCTCTTTGGCGGCGCGGGCGGTGTCGGCGGGGCGGTCGCCGCCGATCCAGGAATACACGCGGATCTTGTCCCGCACCTGGCCACCCAGCAGGTCGCTGACCGACACACCGAGCGCCTTGCCCTTGATGTCCCACAGTGCCTGGTCGATACCGGCGAGGGCGCTCATGTGCACCGCGCCGCCCCGGTAGAAGCCGCCACGGTAGAGCACGGTCCAGATATCTTCGATATTGCGCGGGTCTTTGCCGATCAGGTAGTCGGAGAGTTCCTCGACGGCGGCGGCCACGGTGTGGGCGCGGCCCTCCACCACAGGTTCGCCCCAGCCGGTCACGCCCTGGTCGGTCTCGACCTTGAGGAAGCACCAGCGCGGCGGGACGATAAAGGTGGTCAGTTTGGTGATTTTCATCTTCTTATCTCTCTTATCGATGCAGCGCCAGGGGCGCAAACCTTGAGTTCAGTTAAGCGCGTTCCAGGCCGCGACATAGGCCTGGGCATTGCTCGCCACTTGGTCAACCGACATGCCCGGTTTGAACAACCCGGAACCCAGGCCGAAACCCTTCGCGCCCGCGTCGAAATACACCTGCATGTTGCCTGGGGTTACGCCGCCCACCGGCAGCAGCAAGGTGCCGGTGGGCAATACCGCCAGCCACGCCTTGATTACCGCCGGGCCCATTTGCTCGGCCGGGAACAGCTTCAATACGTCGGCGCCTTCGGCCAAGGCGGCGAAGGCTTCGGTCGGCGTTGCCACACCCGGCGACAGGAACAGGCCCGCCGCCTTGGCGGCACGCAATACCTTGGCATCGCTGTGGGGCATGACAATCACTTGGCCGCCGGCGGCTTTGACCTGCTCAACCTGTTCCGGGGTCAACACGGTGCCCGCGCCGATCAGGCAATCGGCGGGCAAGGTGTCGCGCAGGGTGCGGATGCTGGTGTAAGGGTCCGGCGAATTCAGTGGCACTTCGATCACGCGAAAACCGGCCTTATAAAGCACCTGGCCAATCGCCTGCGCTTCATCCGGTCGCATGCCGCGCAAAATTGCGATCAAACCGTTGTGTGCGAGTGCTTGCTTGAGCATGTCAGGCCTCCTGTACAGGTTGAGTGAGCCCAGCGGCGACGGCCAACTGCCACAGACCGCGCGCGGTGGCTTCCTGGGCGAGGCTGACGTGGGTAAAGCCGCTGAGGGCGAGGGCGCGTTGGTAGCAGGCGCAGAGTTTTGCAGCGCCGACCAGAACGATAGGCATGTGTTTGGCCTGCTGCGGCAAACCGGCGAGTTCGTGGCCGATCAGCAGGCCGGACAGATAATCGGGCTGTTCGTCGGGTGCCAGTTCGCCGGTCAAGCCCAGGGTACGGGCGCTGAACAAGGTCGACAGCACGCCGCGCCGGCCATCCTCCGAGAGTGCCACGCGCACGCCACGATCAAACGCCTCGACCTCAAATTGTTCGGACGGTTGCTGGGTACGCCCGAGAATGCTGTGCTTGCTGAGTACCGCAAACACCTCGCCGGTCATGAAGGTGTCGAAGTGGGTGATGCAGCCTTCAACCACCTCGACCCATTTGGAATGGCTGCCCGGCAGGCCGATCAGCACGTCGGCGCCCAGGCCTTGCAGCACACCCAGCACTTGGGTTTCTTCGCCGCGCATCACATTGGGCAAGCCGACCCGCTCGATCACACCCGGCACAATATGCACCTGCACCCCGCGCAGGCTGCGCACAGGGTGCAGGGCCTGGCCGAGGCTGGCGACGTCGACGGGCGTTTGGCGGTAAGCCGCTTCGCTCCAGCCTTGGGCGCTGCCGACCATGCCGCAGGCAATCACCGCCAGGCCGGGCTGCGCGTCGAGCCAGTCGCCGCAGGCCGCATCGAACGCCAACTCAAAGCCGTCACTGCACAGCACGCCGGCAATGACCCGGGGTTCACTGGGCAGGTGCATGATGCCGAACGCCAACGCGCGCTGTTCGAGCACGCTGCCAGCCGGGCCGAGTTTGTAAGCACGAAGGGAGCTGGTCCCCCAGTCGAGCGCGATCAATTGCGCCTGCATCGCTTCACCTGAAATGAGTGGGTGCTGAAAAAGCTGATGGGCGAATATAAACCTACGGCTGGCAATATCTCAATATATAAATAACTGTCCCATATATTGGGAGGAGATAATAAAAAATCCCATCGCCTTTGCGCAAGGTGATGGGATTGGTATTAACCGTGGTTAAAAACCAGACAGGTTCAGCTCGCGCATCGCGCCCATCCAGATCGCGTAATCGGTGTGATCCTTGAGGTCATCGCCGGTGTCCGGGTGCAGGAACACCACCAGCCCATCACGATGCAGCGCCAGCCAGGGCAACACCACGCCGATGTATTCCGGCTCGAATGCCAGCTGGCAGCTCCAGTCCGGGTGCGGGCCGACCGGCTTTTCGTGTACACGGCCCATGCTCAACGGGAACAGCTTGGCAGCGTCCTCGCAGAGCTTGCGCGCCTGGTCGATGGTGCTGGCGTCAAAGTAGATATGGGCGTGGTAGCCCTTGATACGTTGCATGGCGAAATCCGGATCCAATATGCGCCGATCCTAGACCGCAATCGACGGCAGGGCCAGCCCGGTCAACGACTGCGCGCTGCTGGCTTGCTCGGCCACCAGCCAGTCGACAAAGCGCTCGACCAATTGCCCCCGGCGTTTGCGCTGGGGCTGCACCACGTAATAACCGAAGCGCGAGATCACTGTGTCGCTGATCGGCCGGCACAGCCAGTTCTGCTCCAGCAGGTTATCCACCAAATGCCGCCAACCGATAGCCACGCCCTGGCCAGCAATCGCCGCCTGGATCAGCAGGGTGTAATTGTCGAAGCGCAATTGCCCAGGCGTAGGCGCCGTGGTGATGCCCAACTCACGAAACACGCCGCTCCAGTCGAACCACTGGCTGTTATTTTCCTGGCGCAAGTGCAGCAGTGGGTAATCGTGCAAATTTTGCACCGTCAATGGCGTGGATTGAGCCTTGAGCCACTGCGGGCTGCACACCGGAAACACTTCCTCGTTGAACAGCCACAAGCTCTCGCCCTGCTTGAAACGCCCATCGCCAAACAACACCGCCACGTCGATATCGCTGCGCAAAGTCGCGTGGTTGCGTTCGCTGGTCACCAGGCTCACATCCACCTGCGGGTTGGCCTGGTGAAAGCGATGCAGACGCGGCATCAGCCAGTAGGCGGCGAAAGCGAAGTCGGTGGCCACTTGCAGCACTTCGTGCTGGTCCTGCTGGGTGATCGTGCTGAGGCCTTGGTTGATGGCCTGCAAACCGCCTTGCACCTGTTCAAACAACAGCGCGCCCGCATCCGTCAGTTCGATGCCTCGGTAGATGCGATCGAACAGGCGGATCGCCAGTTGTTCTTCAAGGCGCTTGATCTGCTGGCTGATGGCCGGCTGCGTAGTGCCCAACTCCATAGCAGCGGCGGTAAAGCTGCGATGGCGCGCCGCTGCTTCAAAGGCACGCAGCAGGTCGAGGGACAGATCACCGAGAGATTCATACATAATCTGTGCTTATCCTAGACATTGCTTTTCATGGGCTTTACCCCATTTTCCATGGGCCGCATGCTCATTGGCATAAACACCGCCTATGGAATGCCGACAGATCATGAAGCGCAAGAACATTCTTTTCATCATGGCCGATCAAATGGCCGCGCCGATGCTGCCGTTCTACGGACCTTCCCCGATCAAATTGCCGAACCTGAGCCGCCTGGCTGCACAGGGCGTGGTGTTTGACGCCGCCTACTGCAACAGCCCGTTGTGCGCGCCTTCGCGTTTCACCCTGGTCAGCGGCCAGTTGCCGAGCAAGATTGGCGCCTACGACAACGCCGCCGACTTCCCCGCCGATGTACCGACTTATGCCCACTACCTGCGCCGCCTCGGCTACCGCACGGCGCTGTCGGGCAAGATGCATTTCTGCGGGCCGGATCAGTTGCACGGTTATGAAGAACGCCTGACCAGCGACATCTACCCCGCCGACTATGGCTGGGCGGTGAACTGGGATGAGCCGGATGTGCGCCCCACCTGGTACCACAACATGTCCTCGGTGCTGCAAGCCGGGCCGTGCGTGCGCACCAATCAGCTGGATTTCGACGAAGAGGTGGTGTTCAAGGCCCAGCAATACCTGTTCGACCATATCCGTGAAGACGGCAACCAGCCGTTCTGCCTCACCGTGTCGATGACGCACCCGCACGACCCGTACACCATTCCCAAGCCGTTCTGGGACCTGTATGACGACAACGACATCCCAATGCCGGCAACCCCCGCGCAAGGCGATCTCGACCCGCACTCCCAGCGCCTGCTCAAGGTGTACGACCTGTGGGGCAAGCCGCTGCCTGTGGACAAGATCCGCGATGCGCGCCGCGCGTATTTCGGTGCGTGCAGCTATATCGACAGCAACGTCGGCAAACTCCTGCAAACCCTTGAGGACACCGGCCTGGCCGAGGACACGATCATCATCTTTTCCGGCGACCACGGCGACATGCTCGGCGAGCGTGGCCTCTGGTACAAAATGCACTGGTTCGAAATGGCCGCCCGCGTACCCCTGCTGGTGAGTGCGCCAGGCCAGTTTGCGGCGGGCCGCGTAGGTAAAGCCGTGTCCACCGCCGACCTGCTGCCCACCCTGGTGGAACTGGCCGGTGGCGAATTGGACCCACGCCTGGCGCTGGACGGCCGCTCGCTGGTCCCGCACTTGCACGGGAAGGGCGGGCACGACGAAGTGTTTGGCGAATACATGGCCGAAGGCACCATCAGCCCGCTGATGATGATTCGGCGCGGCGCCTGCAAATTCATCTACAGCGAAGACGACCCTTGTCTACTGTTCGATGTACACAACGACCCGCACGAGCGGGAAGACCTCAGCCAGTCGCCGGAACACCGGCCACTGTTCGAGGCGTTTTTGACTGAAGCGCGGGCCAAATGGGACATCCCGGCGATCCACCAGCAGGTGCTCGCCAGCCAACGCCGTCGCCGCCTGGTGTTCGAGGCGCTGACCCAAGGCAAGCTCAAGAGCTGGGATCACCAGCCACTGGTAGACGCCAGTCAGCAGTACATGCGCAACCATATCGACCTCGACGACCTGGAGCGCAAGGCACGTTATCCACAACCCTGCCAAAACCAATAAATAAACAGAGGGAAGGCCATGCAAAAGTTAACGGTGATACTCGGAGTCTTGGCGTTGAGCAGCGCCAATGTTTACGCAGACACCAGCTGTGACACGGTGAAGATGGCCGATCCAGGCTGGAGCGATATCGCCGCCACCAATGCCATCACCGGTTTTCTGTTGAACGGCATGGGCTACAAGGCCAAGGTCGACACCCTGGCAGTGCCGATCACGTTTGGCGGGCTCAAGGATGGCCAGGTGGATGTGTTCCTGGGCAACTGGATGCCGGCGCAGCAGGGTTTCTACGACAAGTTCGTGGCCAATGGCGATGTGGTGCAACTGGCGAAAAACCTCGACGGCACCGAGTTCACCCTTGCCGTGCCGGACTATGTGTGGGATGCCGGTGTGCATGATTTTGCCGACCTGAACAAATTTGCCGACAAGTTCGACAAGAAGATCTACGGCATCGGCTCCGGCGCACCGGCGAACATTTCGCTGCAGGAGATCATCAAGAAGAACGACTTCGACCTGGGCCAGTGGAAGCTGATCGAGTCGAGCGAGCAGGCGATGCTGGCCGAAGTGTCGCGGGCGGTGAAGAAGCAGAAGTTCGTGACCTTCCTCGGCTGGACGCCGCACCCGATGAACGTGCAGTTGAAGATGCACTACCTCAAAGGCGGCGAGAAGTATTTTGGTGACACCGGCAGCGTGTATACCTTGACCCGCAAGGGTTATGCACAGGCCTGTCCGAACGTAGGAAAGTTGCTGACCAACCTGAATTTTACCCAGGAGATGGAGAACAGCATCATGGCCCAGGTGGTGAACAACAAGGTCAGCAATGCCGAGGCGGCGAAGGCGTGGATCAAGGCTAACCCGGCGGTGTTGGACAAGTGGCTCGACGGGGTAAAAACCGTGGATGGCAAGGATGCGCTGGCCGCAGTAAAAGCCAAACTCTAAGGTCTGATGCAATCCGAATGTGGGAGCGGGCTTGCTCGCGAATGCGGTATGTCAGTTGATAGATTCATTGGCTGAACCACCGCATTCGCGAGCAAGCCCGCTCCCACAGGGACCAATGTGTACTGATATTCTGGCTCAAACCTTCCAACCCGAGCTCACGATGCCCCGGCCCAACCGCCACACTCTCTTCCCCTTCCTCGCCTGGCTGCCGCGCCAAACCCGCGCCAGCGTCGGCCGGGATGCGATCGTCGGGCTCAGCGGCGCTGTGCTCGCCTTGCCGCAGTCGATTGCCTACGCGCTGATCGCCGGGCTCCCACCCGAATACGGCCTGTATGCCGCCATCATCCCAGTGTTGATAGCCTGCCTGTGGGGTTCCTCCTGGCACCTGATCTGCGGGCCGACAGCGGCGATCTCCATCGTTCTGTACGCCAGCGTCAGTCCGCTGGCCGTGCCTGGCTCGCAGGACTACATCACGTTGATCCTGTTGCTTACATTCCTGGCCGGTGTTTTCCAGTGGTTGCTGGGCATGCTGCGCTTCGGCGCGCTGGTGAATTTCGTCTCGCATTCGGTCGTGCTGGGTTTCACTCTGGGCGCCGCCGTGGTGATTGCCTTGGGGCAGTTGCCCAACGTGCTGGGGCTGGATTTACCCAGTCAGGCCACGGCGATTAATAGCTTGCTGGCACTGGTGGACCATGCCGGGGAATGGGACCACGCCTCACTGGCGCTGGGCCTGGGCACCTTGCTGGTGGGCGCGCTGCTCAAATACCGGGCCCCGCGTTGGCCGACGCTGTTGATCGCCCTGGCGCTGGGCAGCCTGGTGGCGTGGCTGTGGCCGGCGATGTTCGGGCATGTGACGCGGGTGAGTTCGTTTATCGGCAAACTGCCGCCGTTCAGCCCGCTGCCGATGGACCTGGACATGCTGCTGCGCCTGCTGCCCAGCGCCGTGGCGGTGGGCATGCTCGGGCTGGTCACCAGCCTGTCGATTGCGCGCTCGTTGTCGGCGCGTTCGCAGCAATTGCTCGACGCTAATCAGGAAGTTCGTGCGCAGGGTTTATCCAACATCGTCGGTGGCTTTTTCTCCGGGTACTTGTCGGCCGGCTCCTTTACCCGCTCCGGCCTGAGCTATGAAGCGGGCGCCTGCTCGCCGCTGGCGGGCGTGTTTTCCGCGCTCTGGGTGGCAGTGTTTGCGTTATTTGGCGCGGCGTTGATCGCGCACATCCCGATCCCGAGCATGGCCGCAAGCATCCTGCTGATTTGCTGGGGCCTGGTGGATCATCGTGGCATTCGCGCGCTGTTCCGCGTCAGCCGCGCCGAGTTTGTGGTGATGAGCCTGACGTGCGTCGCGACCTTGCTGCTGGAGCTGCAAACGGCGATTTACGCGGGGGTGTTGGCGTCGTTGTTTTTCTACCTCAAGCGCACTTCGCAGCCGCGGGTTCAGCAATGGCGTGACGGTGATGAGGACGTGTTGCGGGTGGGCGGCTCAATCTTTTTCGGCGCCAGCCATTACCTGCAAGTGCGCCTGCAAAGCTTGCAGGGCGAGCGGGTGGTGATCGAGGCGCAGCAGATTAATTTTATCGACTATTCCGGGGTGGAGATGCTGCACCAGGAGGCACGGCGGTTGGTGGGTGTGGGGCGCAGCCTGACGTTGCGCCAGGCCAGGCCGCAGGTCGTGGAAGAATTAAAGAAATTGGAAGGGGCCGACAACTGCCCCATCCATTTCGAAGACTGAATGCGGTTAAAACTGTGGGAGCTGGCTTGCCTGCTCCCACATTAGATCTTCACAAGGCTGGAATCAGTTGGCCGCCAGTTGCCGCCGCAACTCAGCCAACACAGGTGCCGACTCCGGCCGCACGCCGCGCCACAGGAAGAAGGCTTCTGCGGCCTGCTCCACCAACATGCCCAAACCGTCCATCGCCACCGCCGCGCCTTGCTCGGTAGCCCAGCGACAGAACGCGGTCGGCTCCTTGGCGTACATCATGTCGTAGCAAAAGGTCTTGCCCGGTTCGATCAGGCTGCCCGCTATTGGCGGTACATCGCCTGACAGGCTGGCGGACGTGGCATTGATGATCACGTCCACCGGCTCACGCAGCCAATCGAAACCGCTGGCCGACACCGGTCCCAAATCGTCGAACAACTCGGCAAGCAGTTCGGCTTTTTCCACGGTGCGGTTGGCGATGATCAGCGACGCAGGCTGCTCAGCCAGCAATGGCTCCAACGCCCCGCGTACCGCACCACCGGCGCCCAGCAGCAGGATGCGCTTGCCTTGCAGGCTCAGCCCGGCATTCACCGTGAGGTCGCGCACCAGGCCGGCGCCGTCGGTGTTGTCGCCCAGCAAGGTGCCGTCGCCCAACTTGCTCAAGGTGTTCACAGCGCCTGCGCGCTGGGCGCGTTCGGTCAAGCTGTTGGCCAGGCGGTAGGCGTCTTCCTTGAACGGCACGGTGACGTTGGCGCCACGACCTTGTGCAAAGAACTCACGGGCACAGCCGGTGAAATCCTCCAGCGGCGCGAGCAAGGTGCTGTAGTCCAGTTGCTCGCCGGTCTGCTCGGCGAACATACGGTGAATCAACGGCGATTTGCTGTGGCCGATGGGGTTGCCGAACACCACATAACGGTCCATCAAACAGCCGCCTTGGGCGCAGCAAGGCCCAGCCAGTCGCGGTCTTGCAGGTAGTAATCGGTGAGGCGCGCTTCTTCGCTGCCGGCTTCGGCTTTCCAGTCGTAGCTCCAGCGTACTTGCGGCGGCAGCGACATCAGGATCGACTCGGTACGCCCGCCTGATTGCAGGCCGAACAGGGTGCCACGGTCGTAGACCAGGTTGAATTCGACGTAGCGGCCGCGACGAAACTCCTGGAACTGGCGCTGCTGCTCGGAGTAAGCCATGGCCTTGCGGCGCTGCACGATCGGCAGGTAGGCGTCGATGTAGGCATCGCCGATGGCGCGGATGAAGGCGAAGCAGGTGTCGAAGCCCCACTCGTTCAAATCATCGAAGAACAAGCCGCCGATGCCGCGCGGTTCATTGCGGTGCTTGATATGGAAGTAGGTGTCGCACCAGGCCTTGTAGCGCGAGTACACGTCCGCGCCAAACGGCGCACAGGCCTGCTCGGCCACGCGGTGCCAGTGGACGCAGTCTTCTTCATTGCCGTAGTAGGGCGTGAGGTCGAAGCCGCCACCGAACCACCACACCGGCTCTTCGCCGTCTTTTTCGGCGATGAAAAAACGCACGTTGGCGTGGGACGTTGGCACGTGCGGGTTGTGCGGGTGGATGACCAGCGACACGCCGAGGGCTTCAAAGCCACGGCCAGCCAGCTCCGGGCGATGCGCACTGGCTGACGGCGGCAGGCCGCTGCCGAATACGTGGGAAAAGTTGACGCCGCCCTTTTCGATCACCGAACCGTTTTCGATCACACGGGTACGACCGCCGCCGCCGGCAGGCCGGGTCCAGGCGTCTTCGATAAAGCGAGTGTCCGTCTCGAAGGTTTCCAGGGCGCTGCAAATGCGGTCTTGCAGGTCGAGCAGGTAGGCCTTTACAGCCTCGGTGCGGGTAGTCATGGCATCACCTTGAATCGGGCAAAGCTACGCGAGGCCATCGGGCGTCGGCGGCAAATGGGCGCACAGGATACCACTGCGCTTACTTCCCTCTGCCATCCCTCTGCACTTGAGTGCGCCGCAGTTGACGAAGATCAAGGTTAGGAGTGGGATAGGGGGCTACGCGATTCGACCTCAGGAGAAGTGCAGATGGCCAAACGTATCCAGTTCAGCGCCCATGGCGGCCCCGAAGTGCTTGAGTATGTGGACTACACCCCGGCAGAACCTGGACCCCAGCAGGTGCGTGTGCGTAACGAGGCCATCGGCCTGAACTTCATCGACACCTATTTCCGCAGTGGCCTGTATGCGCCGCCCGCGCTGCCATCGGGCCTTGGCGCAGAAGGTGCTGGCGTGGTGGATGCGGTTGGCAGCGAGGTCACGCAGTTCAAGGTCGGCGACCGCGTGGCCTACGGCAGTGGCCCACTGGGCGCGTACAGCGAGCTGCACGTGCTGCCTGCCGCCAACCTGGTGCATTTGCCGGACGCTATCAGCTTCGAACAGGCTGCCGGCGCGATGCTCAAGGGCCTGACCGTGCAGTACCTGTTGCGCCAGACCTACGAGTTGAAGGGCGGCGAAACCATCTTGTTCCACGCCGCTGCCGGTGGTGTGGGCTCCCTAGCCTGCCAATGGGCCAAGGCCCTGGGTGTGAAGCTGATCGGCACCGTGAGTTCGCCGGAAAAAGCCGCCCTGGCCAAGTCCCTTGGCGCCTGGGAAACCATCGACTACAGCAAGGAAAACGTCGCACAGCGCGTACTGGAATTGACCGACGGCAAAAAAGTGCCGGTGGTGTACGACGGCGTCGGCAAAGACACCTGGCTGACCTCACTGGACAGCGTGGCGCCGCGTGGTTTGGTGGTGAGTTTCGGCAATGCGTCAGGCGCGGTGGATGGCGTGAACCTGGGGATTCTGGCGGCGAAGGGCTCGCTGTATGTCACTCGGCCCACCTTGGCGACCTACGCCAGTAACCCGAAAGACTTGCAGGCGATGGCTGATGATCTGTTCGCGATGATCAAGAGCGGCAAGGTGCGTATTGATATCAACCAGCGGTTTGCGCTGGCGGATGCGGCGAAGGCGCAGACGGAGTTGTCGGGGCGCAGGACGACCGGGTCGACCATTTTGCTGCCATAAGTCTCTAAGATCTTCCGCGTTTGCAAGGGCCCCATCGCGGGCAAGCCCGCTCCCACATTTGGAATGCATTCCCCTGTGGGAGCCGGGCTTGCCCGCGATGGCCGCGCCTCGGTCTCAAGAAGGCCGCACTACCTCACCCGTCGCCAAATCACGAATCAGGCTCGGGTTCTTGCGCCCACCCAGGGCACCACCCAGCACCAAATCCACTTGGCCACGGAAATACTGCTCCACACGAAGCCGCGTGCGCGCCGCCGGGCGACCTTGCGGGTTGGCTGAGGTAGAGATCAACGGCCCCACCTGCGCGCATAAATCCCTCACCAACGGATGATCGCTGACCCGCAGCGCCACGGTGTCATGCACACCGGTCACCCATTCCGGCAGCATGCCCTGATGCGGCACCAGCCAGGTATTCGGCCCGGGCCAGGTGCTGGCCATGCGGTCGATCCAGGTGTCCGGGAAGTCTTCGAATAGAAAATCGAACTGACGGATATTGTCCGCCACCAGAATCAGCCCCTTGTCGACCGAGCGATTCTTGATCGCCAGCAGCCGGTCTACCGCGTCTTCATTCCACGGGTCGCAGCCCAGGCCCCAGACCGCTTCGGTCGGATAGGCAATCACCGCGCCTGCGCGAATTTCTCGTGCGGCTTCCAGCACACGCCACCTGTTGACCATTGCTCACTCTCCGGACTAAAGCTCTGCGCAGTTTACCGATGTTCTTTGCAAAAACTAATTACATAAGCGGGCCGCGCGCAAGCCAGCGCCCGCTTTCGCAGATCACCAGGCCCTCAAGTTCAAGCTCGGTAAGCGCCGCCAGTGTGTGGGCCAAAGGCCGCCCGCTGGCAACCGCCAAAGCCTCGCTGGTGAGGGGCGCCGCGTGCAACAGCGCCACCAACGGATGGGTAACAGGCATCGGCGCCGGGCAGGACAACGCCTGCCAGCCGCGCAAGCCGTCCAGGATGTGCTCGATGGACTCCACCAGGGTCGCGCCATCGCGAATCAACTGATGGCAGCCCTTGGCGCCCGGATGATGAATGGAGCCCGGAATCGCATACACCTCACGCCCTTGCTCGGCCGCAAGCTTGGCAGTGATCAGCGAACCGCTGGCCATGCTGGCTTCCACCACCAGCACCCCCAACGACAGGCCGCTGATGATCCGGTTGCGCCGTGGGAAGTTGGCGGCCTGGGGCGCGGCGTCCAGCGGGAACTCGGAAACCACCGCGCTGCCCTGGGCAATCATCGCCGCTGCGAGCTGACGGTGGCGTTGTGGATAAAAATTTTCGAGGCCGGTGCCGAGCACGCCGATTGTCTGCCCCCCGACATCTAATGCCGCTTGGTGCGCAGCACCGTCGATGCCCAAGGCCAAGCCACTGGTGATGACAAAACCGGCGCTCGCCAGGCTGCGCGAAAAGGCGGCGGCAGTGTCCATCCCAGGGCGTGATGCACGGCGACTGCCAACCATGGCCAACTGCGGTTTTTCGAGGATTTTCGGCTCGCCGGCGACGAATAACAACGGCGGTGCATCGTCGATCTGCGCCAGCAACGCAGGGTACTCAGGCTGGTCCCACATCAGCAAATGCTGGGCCGGGCGCTCCAACCATGCGAGCGCAGCACTGGCGCCATCGCGGATTTCAGGGCTGCGCCTGGCATCGGCGCTAACGGCTGGCAACCCAAGGGAACGCCAGGCACTCGCCGGTGCACTGATGGCCCTGGAGGCAGAACCAAATGCCTCGATCAATACACGAAAACGCTTGGGACCCAGTTCCGGCAGCCTGTGCAAGCGTAGTCGGGCTTCCAGTTCAGCAGGGGAAATTTCAGGGCTGTTTGTCGGATACATTTGATCGTCCTTGATCTGAACAAGCTGTGGATAACTCTGTTGGTAACTTATTTAGCAGGCTATTTATTGCGTTTGTCGGGCAGTCTCGAATCGATCCATTACCGCCAGCGAACGTGAGGCTCTGAGCACCAGGCCATAACTGAGTTTTTCGTAGGTGCGAAACACCAGCAGCGTGCCAGCGTACTCATCGGGAAGTTGGGCCGGGGCGCCAGAGAGGCTGTCGCGAACGCTCACGCCGGTCTTGATCACCGTGAGCAGGTGGCCTTCAGCCAGACCGTCACGGCGGCCCTTGTTCAAAGTCACGGCATCCATTACGCCGATCTGGGAGACACCCTTGGGAATATCGATAATGTGCCCCTCGATGAAAGGCGCAGGCTGCCGATTGGCCCATTCGACGGGCGGTTCGGCACGCAGCAAGCGGTCGCCCGGGCGCACTTCCTGGGTGACCCGTTGCACGGCCAGGGTGCTGAGGTCGCCCGCCAATACAAAGCGTGCGCTGCCGATGGCGTCGGCATTGATGCCCAGCAACTCCTGGGTTTGCGGGTCGGTGTAGGTTTTGCCGCGACGAAAGATCCCATAGTCCGGCTGGGTCGGGTCGAGGTCACCGCGGGCATACACGCGCTCACCGTTGGCGCCCAGGACTCTTCCTGCGTCGGCGGCAACAATGTAAGGCGCGTTGTCCAGGTCCTGGGGCGTATCGAAAATGCGGTTGTGCGACAAAAAGTGGCGGATAGCCTGTTGCGTGGCCTGTTCCAGGCGCGGGCCGGGCTGGGGAACCAGGGCCATGGCGAGCGGCGCCCACAACAGCAAGACGAGTAGCGATTTCCTCATGGGGTCAATCTCCTTTATTATGTGCGTTCGCGTGAAATGCCACAGCCTTCGCGGCTTTCGAGCCTTTCACACCGGCGGTCTGGGTCCATCCCAACGCCGATTTGCCTCTACCTCACATGTGCAGCAATTACGCTTATGGCTATTTTGAACATCCTCGAATTTCCCGACTCGCGCCTGCGCACGATCGCCAAACCGGTGGCCGTAGTGGACGACAAGGTTCGTCAGTTGGTCGATGACATGTTTGAAACAATGTATGAAGCCCCGGGCATTGGCCTCGCCGCCACCCAGGTCAACGTGCATCAGCGTGTCGTGGTCATGGACCTGTCGGAAGATCGCAGCGAGCCGCGGGTGTTTATCAACCCCGAGTTCGAACCGCTGACCGAAGAGATGGGCGAATACCAGGAAGGCTGCCTGTCGGTGCCGGAGTTCTACGAGAACGTCGAACGCCCGCTGCGCGTGAAGATCAAGGCCCTGGACCGTGACGGCAAGCCCTACGAACTGATCGCCGAAGGCCTGCTGGCAGTGTGCATCCAGCATGAATGCGACCACCTCAACGGCAAGCTGTTTGTTGATTACCTGTCCACGCTTAAACGCGACCGGATCAAGAAGAAGCTGGAAAAAAAGCATCGCCAGCAAGCTTGATGCCCTTCTTCCAAAGGCTTGCTGCGGCAAGCCTTTTTCTTTTGTGACTGTTTTTTACCGAGAACTCCCATGACCGAGCCACTGCGCATTGTTTTTGCCGGCACTCCCGAATTTGCTGCCGAACACCTCAAGGCGCTGCTTGCCAGCCCTTATGACATCGTGGCGGTGTACACCCAGCCGGATCGCCCGGCTGGTCGCGGGCAAAAACTGATGCCAAGCCCGGTCAAGCAGCTGGCGCTTGAGCACAACATCTGCGTGCTGCAACCGCCAACCCTGCGCAACGCCGATGCCCAGGCGGAACTGGCGGCGTTGAAGCCGGATTTGCTGGTGGTGGTGGCTTACGGTTTGATCCTGCCCCAGGCCGTGCTGGATATTCCACGCCTGGGCTGCATCAACAGCCACGCGTCGTTGCTGCCACGCTGGCGCGGTGCGGCGCCGATCCAGCGCGCCGTGCAAGCCGGTGACCTTGAAAGCGGCGTGACCGTGATGCGCATGGAGGCGGGTCTGGATACCGGCCCGATGCTGCTCAAGGTTGCCACGCCGATCACGGGCGAAGACACCGGCGGCAGCCTGCACGACCGCTTGGCCGAGCTTGGCCCACCTGCCGTTATCCAGGCCATCGCTGGCCTGGCGGCCGGTACGCTGGAAGGCGAAGTGCAGGACGACAGCCTCGCCACCTACGCGCACAAATTGAACAAAGACGAAGCCCGCATCGACTGGAGCCGCCCGGCCGTGGAGCTGGAGCGCCTGGTGCGCGCCTTCAACCCTTGGCCGATCTGCCACAGCACCCTCAATGGCGAAGCCTTGAAAGTGTTGGCCGCCACCTTGGCGGATGGCAAAGGTGCTCCGGGTGAAATCATCGGCGCCAGCAAGGACGGCCTGTTGGTCGCCTGCGGTGAACAGGCGCTGTGCCTGACCCGCCTGCAATTGCCCGGCGGCAAGGCACTGAACTTCGGCGACCTGTTCAATAGCCGTCGTGAGAAATTTGCCTTGGGCACGGTTCTCGGGGCGGTCGCTCAATGAACCCGCGTCTGGCCGCCGCCAAGGCGCTTGCTGCTGTACTCAACGGCAAGGCTTCGCTGAACAGTTCGCTGCCTACGCAAATGGACAAGGTTGAAGACCGTGATCGCGGTTTCACCCAGGACCTGGCCTTTGGCACCGCCCGCTGGCAGCCGCGCTTGTCGGCGCTGGCGGCCAAGCTGCTGCAAAAGCCATTCAAAGCGGCTGATGCCGATGTAGAAGCGCTGCTGCTGGTGGGCCTCTATCAGTTGCTCTACACCCGCGTGCCCGCGCATGCCGCCATCGGGGAAACCGTCGGTTGCGCCGACAAGCTGAAAAAACCGTGGGCCAAGGCCTTGCTCAATGCCGTACTGCGCCGTGCCCAGCGTGAAAGCGAAGCGCTGCTGGCCGAGCTGGAACACGACCCGGTGGTGCGCACGGCTCACCCGCGCTGGCTGCAAAAATCCCTGAAAGCCTTCTGGCCTGAGCAATGGGAAGCCATTTGCGCCGCCAACAATGCGCACCCGCCGATGATTTTGCGGGTCAACCGTCGCCATCACAGCCGTGATGCCTACCTGCAATTGCTGGCCGATGCCGGCATCAGCGCCACGCCGTGTGTGTACAGCGTCGACGGCATTGTGCTGGAAACCGCCACCGACGTGCGCAGCCTGCCAGGCTTTGCCGAGGGCTGGATCAGCGTGCAGGACGAAGCCGCACAACTGGCCGCCGACCTGCTCGACCTGGCCCCCGGCCAACGCGTGCTGGACGCCTGCTGCGCGCCGGGCGGTAAGACGTGTCACATTCTGGAAGTCGAAAAAGACCTTGCCGGTATAGTCGCCGTCGACCTGGAAGCCAAGCGCCTTGTGCGCGTGCGTGAAAACCTCGCGCGCCTGGGCTTGAGCGCCGAGCTGATCGCCGCCGACGGCCGCGACACCGCCACCTGGTGGGACGGCAAACCGTTCCAGCGCATCCTGCTCGACGCGCCATGTTCCGCCACGGGCGTGATCCGCCGTCATCCGGATATCAAGCTCACCCGCCAACCCGACGACATCGCCGCCCTGGCCGTGCTGCAAGGCGAACTGCTCGATGCCCTGTGGCCAACCCTGGAAGTCGGCGGCATCCTGCTCTACGCCACGTGCTCCACGCTGCCGACAGAAAACACCGAGGTGATCCAAGCCTTCCTCGCCCGTACCAGTGGCGCGCGGGAACTGGACCTCGCCACGACGGCCGGGATCAAGCAGCCCCATGGCCGCCAGTTGCTCGCGCAGGAAGGCGGACACGATGGCTTCTACTACGCCAAACTGATCAAGATTGCTGCCGCGCGCAGCTAATGGGTTTAAGGGAGTGACCGGATGAAGATCATCATCCTTGGTGCAGGGCAGGTCGGCGGCACGCTGGCCGAACATTTGGCCAGCGAAGCCAATGACATCACCGTGGTCGACACCGACAGCGAGCGCCTGCGCAACCTGGGCGACCGCCTGGACATCCGCACCGTGCAAGGCCGTGCGTCATTCCCGACCGTGCTGCGCCAGGCCGGTGCCGACGATGCCGATATGCTGGTGGCGGTGACCAACAGTGACGAGACCAACATGGTCGCCTGCCAGGTCGCCCATACCCTGTTCCATACACCCACCAAGATCGCCCGCGTGCGCGAAGCCGCCTACCTGACCCGTGCCGGCCTGTTCGACAACGATGCGATTCCGGTGGACGTGCTGATCAGCCCCGAACAGGTGGTGACCCATTACATCAAGCGCCTGATCGAAATTCCCGGCGCCTTGCAGGTCATCGACTTTGCCGAAGGCAAGGCGCAACTGGTGGCGGTGAAGGCGTATTACGGCGGGCCGCTGGTGGGCCAACAACTGCGTCAACTGCGCGAACACATGCCGAATGTGGAAACCCGCGTGGCGGCGATTTTCCGTCGCGACCGGCCGATCCTGCCCCAGGGCGATACAGTGATCGAAGCCGACGACGAAGTGTTTTTCATCGCAGCCAAAGCGAATATTCGTGCGGTGATGAGCGAAATGCGTCGGCTCGATGAGAGCTACAAACGCATCGTCATCGCTGGCGGCGGGCAGATCGGCGAGCGCCTGGCCGAGGCCATCGAAAGCCGTTACCAGGTGAAGATCATCGAGATGAACCCGGCACGTTGCCGGCATTTATCCGACACCCTCGACAGCACCGTGGTCCTGCAAGGCAGCGCCTCGGACCGCGACCTGCTGATGGAAGAAAACATCGCCGACGCCGATATCTTCCTGGCCCTGACCAACGATGACGAGGCCAACATCATGTCCTCGTTGCTGGCCAAACGGCTGGGGGCGAAGAAGGTGATGACCATCATCAACAACCCGGCCTATGTCGACCTGATCCAGGGCGGCGATATCGACATCGCCATCAGCCCGCAACTGGCCACCATCGGCACCTTGCTGGCCCACGTGCGCCGTGGCGATATCGTCAGCGTGCACTCCCTGCGCCGGGGCGCGGCGGAAGCCATCGAGGCGATTGCCCATGGTGATTCAAAGTCGAGCAAGGTGATCGGCAAGGCCATCCGCGATATCGGCCTGCCGCCGGGCACCACCATTGGTGCGATTATTCGTGATGAAGAAGTGATCATCGCCCATGACGATACGGTGATCGCCACGGGTGACCATGTGATTTTGTTCCTTGTGGATAAAAAGCATATTCGCGATGTGGAGAAACTGTTTCACGTGGGGCTGAGCTTTTTCTAGGCAGCCACAACAGCCTTCTTTCACTCAAGGTGACAATAAATGCTCGAATCCCTGGAAAAAATGCTCGCCAAGGGTGTGGATAATTCATTGCTGCGCTTTGGCTTGGGCAAGGGTTATCTGGACGTGAAAGACAACGCCAAGGCGGCCGAGCATTTGCAGAAATGCGTCGAGTTCGACCCGAAGTATTCGGCGGCGTGGAAGCTGTTGGGCAAGGCTCAGCAAGGGCAGGGTGATAACGCTGCAGCACGGTTAGCTTGGGAAAAGGGCATAGAAGCAGCCCTGGCACATGGCGACAAACAGGCCGAAAAAGAGATGGCGGTGTTCCTGAAGAAACTCGACCGCCTGGCCTGAATTGATCCCTGTGGGAGCTGGCTTGCCTGCGATAGCATCACCTCGGTAAGGCTGAAAAACCGAGTTTTATGATCGATGATCGTTCCCACGCTCTGCGTGGGAATGCAGCCCTGGGCGCTCTGCGCCTGCCCTTAAAACCGTGACGCGGAGCGTCACAGGCGGCGTTCCCACGCGGAGCGTGGGAACGATCACGTGGTCAGTACCAGCGATCTTCACCCGGCGGGCGTTTCTTGAAGCGCTTCATGCTCCACATGTACTGGCTCGGGTAGGCGCCGACATAACGCTCCACCACCTTGCTCATCGCCGCGCAGGACGTGGCGGTGTCGGTGCTGTACATATCTTCCGGCGCCGCTTCCAGAATCACTTTGTAACCCGAACCGTCCGGCAGCCGCAGCGCATGCAGGAACACGCCGACAGCCTTGTGGCCAGCCAGCATATTCGGCACAAACTTGCTGGTCAGCGCCTGGGTGGCGAAAAACGGCACAAAGATGCCCGCAGATTCCGCCGGCTCAGGGTCCGCGGGAATGCCCACCTGGCCGCCTTTGCGCACTTCCTTGATCACGCTGAGGATGCCTTCCTTGGTAGACGCCGCCACGCGGTTACCCAGTTGCACGCGCTGCTTTTGCAGCAACTCATCCACCGCCTTGAGCTTGGGCGGGCGGTAGAAAATGATCGGTTTGCACTGGTTGCAATAGAAGTGGTTCAACACCTCCCAGTTGCCCAGGTGGCTGGTGATGCCGACCACGCCTTTGCCTGAGGCCAATGCCTCATGCAGCACTTGGAGGCCTTCGACTTCGCGCACCAGGTCGATGGAACGCTGCGCCGGCCAGATCCAGGCGCAGGCGCTTTCGGTCAGCGACTTGCCGATGTCCATCAGGCTCTGGCCCACCAGACGCTCGCGGGCGGCCGGGTCCATGTCCGGGAAGCATTTGGAGAGGTTGATCCGCACCGTGTCGCGGGAGCGGTTGGGGGTTTTCCACATGATCCAGCCAATCGCCGTGCCGACGGCCTGAACAGCGCGCCAGGGCAGCAGGGCAAACAACCGAAGAGCGCCTACCAGCAAGGCGCCTTTAAACTTTTCCACAGGTCACTCCTGATCGTGTGTGGTGCGCAAAGCGGGCATTCTAACCGGCGTTGGCCAAGTCCGCGTAACGGTCGCAGTCCTGAGTGTGGTCCATGACCATCCCGGAGGCCTGCATGAACGCGTAGCAGATGGTCGGGCCGACGAAGGTGAAACCGGCTTTTTTCAACGCTTTACTCATGGCTTCAGCTTCGGGGGTAATCGCCGGGACTTGGCTGCGATCGGTAAAGTGATTGACCTTGGGCACGCCGCCGACAAACGACCAGAGCAAGCCCACCGGGTCCTCCAGCGCCAGCCAGGCGGCGGCGTTGCGGCGAGTGGCGTTGAGCTTGAGGCGATTGCGCACGATGCCGGGGTCGAGCATCAGCGCTTCGATTTCAGCCTCGGTCAGCCTGGCCAAACGCTGCGCATCAAAGCCGAACAAGACCTTTCGATAATGCTCGCGTTTGCGTAAAACGGTGATCCAGGACAGGCCCGCCTGGAACCCTTCGAGCAAAAGTAACTCGAACAAGCCCTGCGCATCGCGCAGCGGCGTTCCCCACTCCTGATCGTGATAAGCCATGTACAGCGGATCTTCAGAACACCAAAAGCAGCGTGGCATAAGGCTCCAGGGAGTGGTGGCGGGGCCGAATCGGGTATACTCCCGCTCTTTAAATCGCAGCCCAAGTAACAGGTGAATTTCGTGAGCCAGCCTACGCCAGCCGTGCGTACCTTCCAAGACTTGATCCTCGCCCTCCAGCAATACTGGGCCGAGCAAGGTTGTGTGGTACTTCAGCCCTACGATATGGAAGTAGGCGCCGGCACTTTCCACACCGCAACATTTCTGCGGGCCATCGGCCCGGAAACCTGGAACGCCGCTTATGTGCAGCCCAGTCGTCGCCCGACTGACGGCCGCTACGGCGAAAACCCGAACCGTCTGCAGCACTACTACCAGTTCCAGGTGGTATTGAAGCCGAACCCGGATAACTTCCAGGAGCTGTACCTGGGCTCGCTGAAACATGTCGGCCTGGACCCTCTGGTGCACGACATCCGTTTCGTCGAAGACAACTGGGAATCGCCAACTTTGGGCGCCTGGGGCCTGGGCTGGGAAGTCTGGCTCAATGGCATGGAAGTGACGCAGTTCACCTACTTCCAGCAAGCCGGCGGCATCGAGTGCTACCCGGTGACCGGCGAGATCACCTACGGTCTCGAGCGCCTGGCCATGTACCTGCAAGGCGTGGATTCGGTTTACGACCTGGTGTGGGCTGACGGCCCGTTCGGCAAAGTCACCTACGGCGACGTGTTCCACCAGAACGAAGTGGAGCAGTCCACTTACAACTTCGAACACGCCAACGTCGACAAACTGTTCGAACTGTTCGACTTCTATGAAAGCGAAGCCAAGCGCCTGATCGAACTCGACCAGCCGCTGCCGTTGCCGAGCTATGAAATGGTGTTGAAGGCGTCCCATACCTTCAACCTGCTGGACGCCCGCCGTGCCATCTCGGTAACTGCGCGCCAGCAATACATCCTGCGTGTACGCACCCTGGCGCGTTCCGTCGCCCAAGCCTACCTGTTGGCTCGCGCCAAGCTGGGCTTCCCGATGGCAACCCCAGACCTGCGTGATGAAGTGTTGGCTAAGCTGGAGGCTGCACAATGAGTGCTCAAGATTTCCTGGTTGAGCTGGGCACCGAAGAGTTGCCACCCAAGGCACTCAACACCTTGGCCGATGCGTTCCTGGCCGGTATCGAAAAAGGCCTGCACAGCGCCGGCCTGAAATTCGCTGCGAAAAAAGTCTACGCCGCGCCACGTCGCCTGGCGGTGCTGCTGACCGCGCTGGAAACCCAGCAGCCGGACCGCAGCATCAACCTCGACGGCCCACCGCGCCAGGCAGCTTTCGACGCTGAAGGCAATCCGACTCAAGCAGCCCTTGGTTTCGCCAAGAAGTGTGGCGTCGAGCTGAGCGAGATCGACCAGAGCGGCCCGAAACTGCGTTTCAGCCAGGTCATTACCGGCAAGCCAACGGCGAGCCTGTTGCCGACTATCGTTGAAGACTCGCTGAACGACCTGCCGATCCCCAAGCGCATGCGCTGGGGTGCGCGCAAGGAAGAGTTCGTGCGCCCAACTCAGTGGCTGGTGATGTTGCTCGGTGACCACGTCATCGATTGCAGCATCCTCGCCCAGAAGGCTGGCCGTGATTCCCGTGGTCACCGCTTTCATCACCCAGAAGCCGTGCGCATCACCTCGCCGGCCAACTACGCCGCCGACCTGCGTGGTGCTTACGTGCTGGCCGATGCCAACGAGCGTCGCGAGCTGATCAGCAAGCGCACCGAAGAGCTGGCCCGCCTGCAGGAAGGCACTGCCATCGTGCCGCCAAGCCTGCTCGACGAAGTGACCGCGCTGGTTGAATGGCCGGTGCCGCTGGTGTGCTCGTTCGAAGAGCGTTTCCTCGACGTGCCGCAAGAAGCCCTGATCACCACCATGCAGGACAACCAGAAGTATTTCTGCCTGCTGGATGTGGACGGTAAGTTGCTGCCGCGTTTTATCACCGTGGCCAACATCGAAAGCAAAGACCCGCAGCAGATCATCGCCGGTAACGAGAAAGTCGTGCGCCCGCGTCTGACTGACGCCGAGTTCTTCTTCAAGCAAGACAAGAAGCAGAAGCTCGAAGACTTCAACCTGCGCCTGCAAAACGTGGTGTTCCAGGAAAAGCTCGGCAGCGTCTACGACAAGGCCGTGCGCGTTTCCAAGCTGGCTGCCTACATTGCCCCACGCATTGGCGGTGATGCTGCCTGGGCAGCCCGCGCCGGCTTGCTGTCCAAGTGCGACCTGGCCACCGAAATGGTCGGCGAGTTCCCGGAGATGCAAGGCGTCGCCGGTTACTACTACGCCCTCAACGACGGCGAGCCGGACGATGTGGCCCTGGCACTGAACGAGCAGTACATGCCGCGCGGTGCTGGCGCTGAGCTGCCAAGCACCCTGACCGGTGCGGCCGTGGCCATCGCCGACAAGCTGGACACCCTCGTCGGTATCTTCGGTATCGGCATGTTGCCTACCGGCAGCAAAGACCCGTATGCCCTGCGCCGTGCGGCCTTGGGCGTGCTGCGTATCCTGATCGACAAAAAGCTCGACCTCGACCTGACCCAGGCCGTGGTGTTCGCTGTCGGCCAGTTTGGCACCAAGGTCAAGCAAGCCGGCCTGGCCGAGCAAGTGCTGGAGTTTGTATTCGACCGCCTGCGTGCGCGTTACGAAGACGAAGGCGTGGACGTGTCCGTCTACCTGTCGGTACGTGCCCTGCAACCGGGTTCGGCACTGGACTTTGACCAGCGCGTCCAGGCCGTACAAGCCTTCCGCAAGCTGCCGGAGGCCGATGCCCTGGCCGCCGTGAACAAGCGTGTGTCGAACCTGCTGAGCAAGGCCGACAACCTCGGCAATGTCGAAGTCGACCCTGGTCTGTTTGCCGATGCCAAGGAGTTCTCGCTGAACTCGGCCATCGCCAAAGCGGAAAACGCCGTGAAGCCGCTGCTCGCCGAACGCAACTACGCCGAAGCACTGGCGCGCCTGGCCACCTTGCGTGAGCCGGTGGATGCGTTCTTTGAAGCGGTGATGATCAATGCCGAGGATGCGGGCGTGCGGAAAAACCGCTACGCCATGCTGGCGCGTTTGCGCGGCCTGTTCATCAACATCGCTGATATTTCCGTACTGGGCTGATCATGTTGAAACTGCTGATTCTCGATCGGGACGGAGTGATCAATTACGACTCCGACGCTTACATCAAGTCGGTGGCGGAGTGGATTCCACTGCCCGGCTCGATCGAGGCCATCGCGCAGTTGAGCAAAGCCGGCTGGACGGTGGCCATCGCCACCAACCAGTCCGGCATCGCCCGCGGTTATTACGACATCGCCACCCTGGACGCCATGCATGCGCGCTTGCGCACGCTGGTGGCCGAGCAGGGCGGTGAGGTGGGGCTGGTGGTGTACTGCCCCCACGGGCCGGATGAGGGCTGCGATTGCCGCAAACCCAAACCCGGCATGTTGAAAACCATTTCAGAACATTACAAGGTGCCGCTTGCTGGGCTATGGTTCGTCGGGGACAGCCTCGGTGACCTGGAGGCGGCCAAAGCCGTCGACTCTCAGCCAGTTTTGGTTAAAACCGGTAAAGGCGAAAAGACCCAGGCGAAAAACCTGCCGGTAGGCACTTTGATTTTTGACGATCTGGCGGCGGTTGCCGCAGAACTTATTAACAACTAGCCACCCTCGGCTTCCTGAACAAGGATTGCTCGGGAGTGCGCTTTTAGCAGGCGGGCCATGTCCCGCAACGGTAAATGCTGCCATGTCGATTTTGCAGGCCATCAGAACCTTCTTCTTTTACCTGCTGCTGGGCACCAGTTCGTTTCTGTGGTGCACCCTGAGCTTTTTTATCGCGCCGTTCCTGCCGTTCAAGGCGCGCTATCGTTTTATCAACGTCTATTGGTGCCGTTGTGCGTTGTGGCTGACCAAGGTATTCCTGGGCATTCGCTTCGAGATCAAGGGCGCTGAAAACGTCCCGGACCAGCCCTGCGTGATTCTGTCGAATCATCAGAGCACATGGGAAACATTCTTCCTTTCGGCGTACTTCTCGCCCCTGAGCCAGGTGCTTAAGCGTGAGCTGCTGTACGTGCCGTTCTTCGGCTGGGCAATGGCCATGCTGCGGCCGATCGCCATCGACCGTGACAACCCCAAGGCGGCGCTCAAGCACGTGGCCAAGAAGGGTGACGAGCTGCTCAAGGATGGTGTTTGGGTGCTCATCTTCCCGGAAGGTACGCGTGTGCCGTATGGCACTGTGGGCAAGTTCTCACGCGGTGGTACTGCATTGGCGGTCAACGCCCACCTGCCGGTGCTGCCGATTGCGCATAACGCCGGCAAGTTCTGGCCGAAGACCGGTTGGGCCAAACGCGAAGGTACGATCACCGTGATTATTGGCGAGCCCATGTACGCCGAAGGTGAGGGGCCACGTGCCATTGCCGCACTTAATGACCGCGCCCAAGCGTGGAATGAAGCGCAGCAACGCGCCATGGGTTCGCTGCCTCCGGAGCCGGTTGTAGTCGAGACACCAGCGATTTGAGGATCTGTGGATAACCTGTGTACGGTTTGTTGGCGAATTGACGTTTTTGCTTCATAACAAGCTGATTTACTTACATATTTCTCAAGCTCATAAAATCGCGAAAAACGTGCATAAGTTTTTTCAGCATAAAAAAACCGGTCCTTGTGACCGGTTTTTTATGCACAGTAAAAAAGTACGTTTTTCATTCGTCGAGCAGCGGCAATTGCAGGCTGAACGTCGAACCTTTACCCAGCTCGCTTTCACACAGAATGCGACCGCCATGGCGCTCCACCACGGCTTTGACCATGGTCAACCCCAACCCCAGGCCTTCACTGCCCTGAGCCGAGTCAAAGCGCCGGTATTGGCTGAACAACTCCGGTAAGTCCTCTGGCGCAATGCCAGGTCCTTGATCGCTGATGCGGCATTCCAGCCACCCTTGCGCGCTGCCGTGGCTCAACGTGACGGTGGTGCCGGAAGGGGAATACTTGATCGCATTTTCCAGCACGTTGAACAACGCTCGGGTCAGCAGCGATTGATCCGCGCAGACCATGCCTTCATCGGCCTCGTCCAGATCATGAACCAGGTGGATGCCTTTAAGTTGGGCGATGACCGCCACTTGATCGAAAGCATCCATAACCAGCATCGCGAACAGCGTGGGTTGAAACTGGTAGCCATCGGCCTCGGCTTTGGCCAGTTGCACGAAGGATTCAGTCAGGCTCAGCGCGCGCCGGACCTGTTGTTCGATCTGAACAAACACCGGCGACTCACCGTTATGCACGTCCAGCAGCGCCAGGATGGCCGAGTGGGGCGCACGCAAGTCATGGGACAAAAAACGCAGCATGGTTTCACGGTGCTGCTGGGCTTCGCGCTCCTTGCTCAGGTCAGTGAGACTCAGTAGCCAACCGAGGGCGACGTCACCTTCGGCCGGCAGCAAAGGGGCAAGCTCCATGCGCAGGCTACGCTGGTGGATGTCGCGAAACTCAACGAGTTCCAATGCTGAGAGAGCAGGGCGCACACCATTGTGCAGCGGCGGATAACCCAGATCGGCGAGTTGATCGAGCAGGTTTTGGTTGACCAACTCATTACTGAACACTTCACGCGCAATCCGGTTGGCCAGCAGGATGCTGCCTCTGGGGTCGGTAATCAGCGTGGCCACTGGCAGGCACTCCAGCCCGTCAGCCATAAACCGCCGGGTGTCGCGTGTACGGCTTACCGCTTGTTCCAGGGCAAAGATCCGCGCTTGCAGCACATCGCCCTTGCTCGCAGGCGCACGACGACGCTCTGGAAGCACCTTGGGTTCGTTATCCAGCCGCGCCAGCTCCCAGCCGAAGTAGGCAAGGATCACGCTGAGGCGCCGCCAATTCCAGATCAAATAACTGAGCAGCAAACCAATCAGGCACGCAGCGGGCGACCACCAGTGGCCCAGGCTCAGCAACACCCACGAAACGAACAATGCGCTCGCCATGCAGCCCAGGGTCATCCACAACGCGTAGCGTGGGCGATACAACAACAGGCCTAATAACAATGCTACCCAAGTAGTCGCCATCAAGGCCGACACCGCGCCGGGTAGATCAACAATGCTACGCCCTTGTAGCAGACCATTAAGGACGTTGGCCTGAATCTCCACACCCGCCGTGGTGCCGACCGTCGAGGAGAGCGGGGTGACGAAACGATCGCCCATGCCGGACGCGGTGGCGCCCACCAGAACCAGCCGGCCACGCAGCTGTTCCGGGGCGACCTCACCGCGCAGAACGCTGGCGTAAGAGACCGTAGGAAAACGGGTGTTGGCAGCGATGAACGGGATTCGAATGGCGTGCTCCCGATGCCAGGACGGGTTGATCGGCTCCTGGGGTTCGCCTGGCATCTCAGAGGCCTGGCCGCTCACCGCATAGGCCATCCATGCCAACTGCGGCGCGGTGTCACCGGGCGGGCCTTCACGCATAAACAGGCTGCGCACCACGCCATCACTGTCTGCTTCAACATTGATATGCCCGAGACCTTTAGCGCATTTGAGCAGCGGCAGCATTTGCGCGTCGGGCGCGCTGTAGCTGGCCGCTTCCTCACGCAGCAACGGCAATACCACGTTGCCGGCGTTGCACACAGCCGCTGTGAGGCGTTGATCATTGGCGGGGATACCGGGCTCACTGAAGATCACATCGAAGAGGATGGCCGCCGGTTGTGCGGCGCTCAGGCGGTTGATCAGGTCGGCATGCAAACTGCGCGGCCAGGGCCAGCGGCCCAGCTCTTTCAGACTGGGGTCGTCGATGGTCACCAGCAAGATTCGCGGGTCTACCGGCAAGGGCGCCAGGCGCCTGAGGCTGTCATACAGCGGGTTATTCAGCGCCAGGCCCGGGCTCAACGAGAGGTAAGCCGTCATCGGCAACAACAGCAAACCTATCCACAACCACTCGCGCACCAGGCCGTGGAACAAGCGCTGGGCATGGGTGGGCTGGCGTTTTTCGGCCTTGCGCCACAGCATCATTGGTCAACCACCGCTGGCCTGTGCCTGGGTGGCGGGTGGGTAATAGAAGATGTCATAAACCCCGGTTTCTCCCTCCAGGCCCCGCGCGTCATAGGCGGACAAACGCACGTGGTAAAACGATGCCTTGAGCCCAGTGAAGCGCATTTTCGGCTCACTGGAAAAGTATTCCTGCTTAATGTTCATAAAGGCTGAGTCGGTAGCCACTTGGGCACGATAGCGCTGTGCGCCAGGCAATGGCCGCAGGTACAGGCTCCAGACCGGCGACTGACCTTTCTGGCCGTCCTGCCCAATCAATACCGGCGCGGGCAAAAGCTCCACGGCCTTGAGTTCACCTTGTTGTTTGATCAGCAGACCTTGGCGTGCGCCCACCTTTACTTTGGCTGCGGCGCTGCCTTGCGCACGGCTAACCGCAACCTGGCCGTTGAGCACCTCCAGCACAGATTGCTCGCCGTCATTGCGCACACGAAAGTGCGTACCGCGCACACCGAGAACGCCGACGGGCGTCACGATCTGAAAACGGTCGTAGTCGCTGGCCCGCTTGATCACGTAGGTCTCGACTTGGCCCTGTTCCAGAATGACCTGGGGAATCGCCTGCTTTTGCAACCAGTGCAGGCGCACCTGTGAACTGGAAGGCAGCACCACGCGGGAACCATCACCCAGGCGCAGACTGACAAAAGCCGATGTCGACGTCTTCACGCCTTCTTGCTCATCAATGCTCATCCCTTCCAGCAGGGGCTGAGCCCGGCCTTTAGCGTCGAGCTTCCAGGCTTCACCCGTCAAATGCTGCACAACAGCCGGCAACGGTTGAGCACGGCACTGGAACGGCTCGTCAATATAAGCAGGGCGATAGGACGGGGCAGCC
The DNA here is from genome assembly GCF_002742515.1 of Pseudomonas sp. 2822-15. Lineage (NCBI taxonomy): Bacteria > Pseudomonadati > Pseudomonadota > Gammaproteobacteria > Pseudomonadales > Pseudomonadaceae > Pseudomonas > Pseudomonas sp. 2822-15. The sequence continues at coordinate 112,913 of NZ_LJRY01000187.1, forward strand.
TGCGCAGTATCGATGGCCCAGGCCAGCAACGCGGGCAGGGCACAACATAATCGATAGGCAGAACAGGTCATGGTGCTCATCACCCGGGTAGTTTCAGACGGCATCTGACCTCAGCACGTACAGGTTTACGGCAGCGCATGTGTCGGCTGATCCTTTTCCTCAGGGGTAGGAGCCGGTATCTTTCGACTAGTAGGTACGAAAGACTTTAAACGGGTTTACGGCCCTTTGATATCAGCGTACCGATAGATCCTGTGAACAGTGAGTCTGCCCACAATTCTTCAGATTCAACCACAGGCATCTGCGCACTACCTACGCGATTGAACAGACCGTCGGCTGTCGTATTTTTTTGTAGAAAGGACCCACCCATGCGTGTCGCAATACTGGACGACGAACCCGCTGAATTGCGTCGGGTTGAACAGACGCTGCGACAGATCCCCAGCACCGCAGAGCAACCCTGGTCCCTGCATTTTTTCGAGCGCGGTGAAGACCTGCTGCGCCAACTGCGCCGCGAAACCTTTGACCTGTTGATACTCGACTGGCAACTGCCCGATATCACAGGCATCGCATTGCTGCGCTGGACCCGCGAGCACATGGACTCGCCCCCCGCGGTAATCATGTTGACCAGCCGCGATGCCGAGAGCGATATCGTCACCGCGCTCAACAGCGGGGCGGATGACTACGTCAGCAAACCGTTTCGGCCAAACGAGCTCAAGGCTCGGGTCAACGCCGTGCTACGCCGCCATGGGCTGCAAAAGCCTGCGACTAATGAAGTGCAGAGCTTCAACGACCTGACCTTTGATGATGCCGAGCTGACGGTGACGCGTGCGGGTAAGCCGATCAATCTCACTGAGCGTGAGTACCGCCTGGCCAGTTGCTTGTTCGCCAACCTGGCTCGGCCACTGTCTCGGGAATATTTATATGAGCGGTTTTGGAGCCATGAAGAAATGGTCTCCTCACGGCCACTGGATACGCATATTTATCGGCTGCGTAACAAGCTGGGGTTGACCGCCGACCGGGGTTGGCAGCTGCTGACCATCTACGGGTACGGCTATCGGTTGGAGAGTGTAGCGGCGGCTGCCCAAGGCTAAAAACAGTGATGTTCCACGTGGAGCAATTCCAAAACGCTTAAATTTCACCCAATAAAAAAGGCCAACGCTGAGCGTTGGCCTTTTTGTTTTAGCGGGTAGCTTGATCAGAAATCCAGGTTAGACACCGCCAAGGCGTTGCTCTCGATGAAGTCACGGCGAGGCTCGACCGCATCACCCATCAGGGTGTTGAAGATCTGGTCTGCGCCAATGGCGTCTTCGATGGTCACGCGCAGCATGCGACGCTGAGCGGGATCCATGGTGGTTTCCCATAGTTGATCCGGGTTCATCTCGCCCAGACCTTTGTATCGCTGGATGGTGTGGCGCTTGGTGCTTTCGGCCATCAACCAGTCCAGGGCTTCCTTGAACTCCTTGACCGCTTTTTTACGCTCGCCACGCTGGATGTAAGCACCGTCGTCCAACAGGGTGCTCAATTGCGCGCCGAGAGTGACCACGGTTTTGTAGTCGTTGCTGCCGAAGAAGTCGCGGTTGAAGGTGACGTAGTTCGACAGGCCGTGGGAGATCAGTTCGACCTCTGGCAGCCACACGTTACGTTCACGGTCTTCACGCAGGCTGGCTTTATACACCAGGCCAGACTTCTCGACGGTGCGCAGACGCACTTCGTACTGAGCCAGCCAATTCTGCATGTGGGCGTGATCGCCCAACTGCTCCAGGCTCACGGAAGGCAGGTAGATGAAGTGCTCGGTCAGCTCCTGAGGGTACAGGCGCGACAGACGCTTGAGGGTCTTCATTACCATGCGGAAGTCGTTAACCAAACGCTCCAGCGCCTCACCGGAAATACCCGGGGCTTCGTCGTTCAAGTGCAGGCTGGCATCTTCCAGGGCCGACTGCGTCATGTACTCTTCCATGGCGTCGTCGTCTTTGATGTATTGCTCTTGCTTGCCCTTTTTCACTTTATACAACGGCGGCTGAGCGATGTAGATGTAGCCTCGCTCGATCAGCTCCGGCAACTGACGGAAGAAGAAGGTCAGCAGCAGGGTACGGATGTGCGAACCGTCGACGTCAGCATCGGTCATGATGATGATGTTGTGGTAACGCAGCTTGTCGATGTTGTACTCGTCGCGGCCGATACCGCAGCCCAGCGCCGTGATCAAGGTGCCGACTTCCTGGGAGGAAATCATCTTGTCGAAGCGGGCCTTCTCGACGTTGAGGATCTTGCCTTTCAACGGCAGGATAGCCTGGGTGCGACGGTTACGACCCTGCTTGGCGGAACCGCCAGCAGAGTCACCTTCCACCAGATACAGTTCGGAGAGGGCAGGGTCCTTCTCCTGGCAGTCAGCCAGTTTGCCCGGCAGGCCGGCGATATCCAGCGCGCCCTTGCGGCGGGTCATCTCACGGGCTTTACGCGCCGCTTCACGGGCACGTGCCGCGTCGATCATCTTGCCGACAACCAGCTTGGCTTCGTTCGGGTTTTCCAGCAGGAAGTCGGAGAAGTATTTGCCCATCTCCTGTTCCACTGCGGTCTTCACTTCGGAAGACACCAGCTTGTCTTTGGTCTGCGAGCTGAACTTTGGATCCGGCACTTTTACCGAGATGATCGCTGTCAGGCCTTCACGCGCATCGTCACCGGTGGTGGCCACTTTGTGCTTCTTGGCCAAGCCTTCCGCTTCGATGTAGGTGTTCAGGTTACGCGTCAGTGCGGAACGGAAACCCACCAAGTGAGTACCGCCATCGCGCTGTGGAATGTTGTTGGTGAAGCACAACAGGTTCTCGTTGAAGCTGTCGTTCCACTGCAGGGCGATTTCAACGCCAATGCCGTCTTCACGCTGGATGTTGAAGTGGAACACCTGGTTGACCGCAGTCTTGTTGGTGTTCAGGTATTCAACGAACGCACGCAGGCCGCCTTCGTACTTGAACAATTCTTCCTTGCCGCTGCGCTCGTCCTTGAGGACGATACCCACACCGGAGTTAAGGAACGACAGTTCACGAATACGCTTGGCCAGGATGTCCCAGCTGAAGTGAATATTCTTGAAGGTTTCTGCCGAAGGCTTGAAGTGAATCTGGGTACCGGTGGATTCACTGTCGCCAACGATTTTCATCGGCTCTTGTGGAACACCGTGGACGTAGGTCTGTTCCCAGATCTTGCCGCTACGGCGAACGGTCAGGATCAGCTCTTCGGACAGAGCGTTCACCACCGACACACCTACACCGTGCAAACCGCCGGAGACTTTATAGGAGTTGTCATCGAACTTACCGCCGGCGTGAAGCACGGTCATGATGACCTCTGCCGCCGATACGCCTTCTTCTTTGTGCACATCGACCGGAATGCCGCGACCGTTGTCGCGCACGGTGATGGACTCATCCGGGTGGATGATAATGCTGATGTCGTCGCAGTGACCGGCCAAAGCTTCGTCGATGGAGTTGTCGACCACCTCGAACACCATGTGGTGCAGACCGCTACCATCATCGGTGTCGCCGATGTACATACCAGGACGTTTGCGTACGGCATCCAAACCTTTCAGCACTTTAATGCTGGTCGAGTCGTACGTGTTTTCTTCGCTCATGCCTTCACTCCCGATGGTCGTGGGTCTGGGTGATACGGCCCTGTTCCACGTGGAACAAAGCGACTGGCGTTTCCGTCTGCCAGCCTTCCCTCAATAATTCGTGGTCTACACAGGTGATAAACACCTGGCAGCGTAAGTCTTCCAACAAGCGGCATAACGCGCGGCGGTGCTGCTCGTCGAGTTCGGACGGCAAGTCATCCACCAGATAAATACACTGACCGCGCCGGGCTTGGCTTACCAAATGCCCTTGGGCAATACGCAGTGCACACACCACCAACTTTTGCTGACCGCGGGACAAGATATCCGCGGCATTGTGTGCGCCTAATCTAAGGCGCAAGTCAGCACGTTGTGGGCCTGCCTGGGTATGGCCAATTTGCTGATCCCGCTGCAAGGACGTGGCGAGCACTGCGCTCAGCTCACGTTCTTTATCCCAACCACGGTAGTAGCTCAGCGTCAGCCCCTCGAGATCCAACAACTCACTCAAGGTCTGCTCAAAGACTGGTTTCAAGGCTTTGATATAGGCGCGGCGGTATTCATCTATTTCGTCGCTGGCCAGGCACAGTTCCCGGTCCCAGGCCGCTTGCGAAGCGGCGTCAAGTGTACCATGCCGCAGCCATGAGTTCCGCTGCCGCAGGGCCTTCTGCAGGCGCTGCCAAGTGGCCATGAAGCGCGGTTCCACGTGGAACACTCCCCAATCGAGGAACTGTCTGCGGATTTTCGGCGCACCTTCCAACAGGCGGAAACTGTCTGGGTTAATCAGTTGCAACGGCAGGATTTCTGCCAGTTGTGCTGCACTGCGGGCGTTTTGCCCGTCAATGCGAATCTGGAAGTCACCGCCGCGATCGCGGGATATCCCCAGGGCACTGTGCCCCCCTTCTGCCAGTTCAACCTGGCCAAACACCGTGCAAGCCAGCTGTTCATATTGAATCACCGGCAGCAAGCGAGCACTACGGAAGGAACGGGCAAGCCCAAGCAAATGAACGGCTTCCAGCACACTGGTTTTGCCGCTGCCGTTGGCGCCGTAAAGGATATTGATGCGGGGGGAGGGGGAGAAGGTCACCGGGTGCAGATTGCGCACCGCGGTGACCGAGACGCGACTGAGGGACATCTAGCTTCTGCTGAGCATGATTACAGGCGCATCGGCATAACAACGTAAGCCGAGTCGTCGTTATCGGATTCTTGCACCAGGGCACTGCTGTTGGAGTCCGACAGAATCAGGCGAACCTGTTCGGTGGTCATCACACCCAGTACGTCCAGCAGGTAACTCACGTTAAAGCCGATTTCCAGCGAGCCGCCATTGTAGTCAACGCCGACTTCTTCTTCCGCTTCTTCCTGCTCCGGGTTATTGGCCTGGATTTTCAGCTGACCGTTGGCCAGTTGCAGACGAATACCACGGTACTTCTCGTTGGACAGAATCGCGGTACGGCTGAACGCTTCACGCAGCGCCTGACGATCGCCGATCACCAGCTTGTCGCCACCTTTTGGCAGCACACGCTCGTAATCCGGGAATTTGCCGTCAACCAGCTTGGACGTAAAGGTGAATTCGCCAGTGGTAGCGCGGATGTGGTGCTGACCCAGGACGATGCTGACATTGCCATCCGGCTCGGTGAGCAGACGCGCCAGTTCCAGGATACCTTTACGCGGCACGATGACCTGGTGACGGTCCGGCTGGCCGATATCGGCACGCATCGAGCACATGGCCAGGCGGTGACCGTCGGTAGCCACTGCACGGATAACGCCTTCAGCGACCTCCAGCAGCATGCCATTGAGGTAGTAACGCACGTCCTGCTGGGCCATGGCGAAGCTGGTGCGTTCGATCAAACGGCGTAGCTTGCTCTGGTCCAGGCTGCAGGTGAGCGAGCCTGGGCCTTCTTCGACGGTAGGGAAGTCATTGGCCGGCAAGGTCGACAGCGTGAAACGGCTGCGACCGGCCTTGACCACCAATTTCTGCTCATCGACCTTGATGTCGATCAGCGCATCGTTGGGCAGGCTTTTGCAGATGTCCATCAGCTTACGTGCCGGCACAGTGATTTCGCCGGGCTCAGCCGGCTCTTCGAGCTGCACGCGACCCACCAGTTCGACTTCCAAGTCGGTACCGGTCAAAGACAATTGCTGGCCTTCGACCACCAGCAATACGTTGGAAAGCACCGGCAAGGTCTGTCGGCGCTCAACGACGCCTGCGACCAGTTGCAGGGGTTTCAACAGGGCTTCGCGTTGAATGGTGAAATGCATGGTCTAGTCCCTTGCCTTAATAAGCTGCGCTGGTGTCATCAGGTAGTCAGTGTACGCAGCAGGTTCTTGTAGTCCTCGCGAATATCCGCGTCGGATTCCTTAAGTTCATTGATCTTGCGGCACGCATGCAAGACCGTGGTGTGGTCTCGACCGCCAAACACATCACCGATTTCCGGCAGGCTGTGGTTGGTCAGCTCTTTGGAGAGCGCCATCGCCACCTGACGTGGACGTGCCACCGAGCGCGAACGGCGCTTGGACAGCAGGTCGGAAATCTTGATCTTGTAGTACTCAGCCACGGTGCGCTGAATGTTATCCACACTCACCAGCTTGTCTTGCAGAGCCAGCAAGTCTTTCAGGGATTCGCGGATCAACTCGATGGTGATGTCGCGCCCCATGAAGTGCGAGTGTGCGATAACCCGCTTGAGCGCGCCTTCGAGCTCACGCACGTTGGAACGAATGCGTTGGGCGATAAAGAAGGCTGCATCGTGGGGCAGGTCGACTTTCGCCTGGTCGGCCTTTTTCATCAGGATCGCCACGCGGGTTTCCAGCTCCGGCGGTTCTACCGCAACGGTCAGGCCCCAGCCAAAGCGTGACTTCAAGCGTTCTTCCAGGCCTTCGATTTCCTTCGGGTAACGGTCACTGGTCAAGATGACCTGTTGGCCGCCTTCAAGCAGGGCGTTAAAGGTGTGGAAAAACTCTTCCTGGGAACGCTCCTTGCGAGCGAAGAATTGAATGTCATCGATCAGCAAGGCGTCCACCGAACGGTAGAAACGCTTGAATTCGTTGATTGCGTTGAGCTGCAAGGCCTTGACCATGTCAGCCACGAAGCGCTCCGAGTGCAGGTACACAACCTTGGCATTCGGGTTCTTCTTTAATAGATGGTTACCCACAGCGTGCATCAAGTGAGTCTTACCCAAGCCAACGCCACCATAAAGGAAGAGCGGGTTGTAACCATGCTTGGGGTTATCGGCTACCTGCCAGGCGGCCGCGCGGGCCAGCTGGTTGGATTTACCTTCGACGAAGTTCTCAAAGGTAAAGGTACGGTTCAGGTAACTGGTGTGCTTGAGCGCACCTTCCACCTGCACGGTGCGCTGCTCGGCGCGAACCGGTGCTTGCTGCGAGCTGGCGCCAGCCATCGGATCAAAGCTGTCACGCGATGGCTCTTCATTTATAGGCGCGTTTTTCTGCGACGACGATTTCGACGGCGCCTGGGCAACGGGCGCCGGCGAGTTATTAACAGGTGCCGCTTGGGCTTGAGACGCAGCCGCCGCCAGCGGCGCATTCGGCGCAGCACGCGGTGCAGAACTGCGTTTGCTGCCTATTAATAAGGAAAGCACGGGCGCGATGCCGTTGCCGTGTTCATCGAGCAATTCGAGAACGCGGCTCAGGTATTTCTCGTTGACCCAATCGAGAACAAAACGATTCGGCGCGTAGACACGCAACTCGTCGCCTTCGGCTTCGACCTGTAGCGGACGGATCCAGGTGTTGAATTGCTGGGCAGGCAGCTCTTCGCGCAAAAGCTCCACGCACTGCTGCCAAAGTTCCACTGACACGGATATCCCCTAAGTTGAAAGCCGGTGAGGCAAAAACAGCCGCCATTGTAGCGGCCAGACGCCCACTTATCCACATGTAGGTTGCTCACAGAGCAGCCAAAATCAATGTGTTAAGTGCAAAAAAGCCGACCAATGGTCTGTGCATAAGCTCTGTGGATAAGCGTACCTAAGCTCGTTGTACAAGTGGGGTCGAAAGTCTGTGGGTAACTGGCCTGTGGATAACAACCCATTCCACCCACAGCTTATCCGACAGCGCAGCACAGGCAGAGCACTGTTTTCCCCCGTACTTGTCATTCTCTGTACAGCAGGTGGAATATGGCCTCAAGGCAGTTATCCACAGATGATCGCCTGCCTAGCTTTTATAAGCTTTACAGAAAAGCTTTAAATAACTTCCTTCTTTATTTTTATATCTATGGCATTGCTCGTGAAGGCCAGGCGGATAGAAAAGGGCCGATTGCCTATGGAAGATCTAATTGAAGGAAAAGCTGGTTGGAAATTGACCTAGAGGCTTGCTTTCTCTAGAATCGCCGGTCTCTTAAAACGGGGGCCATTCCGGCCCGTTGTGGACGAACCAGGTAACAACGCCATGAAACGTACTTTCCAACCAAGCACCATCAAACGCGCCCGTACTCACGGCTTCCGTGCTCGCATGGCTACCAAGAACGGCCGTGCTGTCCTGTCGCGTCGCCGCGCCAAAGGTCGTGCGCGTCTGGCAGTTTGATAATCCGGTACTGGTGGTGAGTCAGGACTTCAGTCGGGAAAAGCGTCTGCTAACCCCCCGGCATTTCAAGGCAGTCTTTGACTCCCCCACCGGCAAGGTTCCGGGGAAAAATCTCCTGCTCCTTGCGCGTAACAACGATCTGGATCACCCCCGTCTCGGGTTGGTGATCGGCAAGAAGAGCGTAAAGCTCTCCGTTGAGCGCAATCGCCTCAAGCGTCTGATGCGCGAATCGTTTCGCCTCCACCAGGACACTCTGGTTGGTTGGGATATTGTTATCGTCGCGCGCAAAGGCTTGGGGGATGTAGAAAACCCCGAATTGATTCAGCATTTCGGCAAGCTCTGGAAACGTTTGGCGCGTACCAACAAGCCAGCACCAGCAGTCAGCACCGAAACTGTAGGGGTAGACAGCACCAATGCGTAAACTGGCACTCGTTCCGATCCAGTTTTACCGTTATGCCATTAGTCCTCTGATGGCCGACCACTGTCGTTTCTACCCCAGTTGTTCCTGCTACGCGTTAGAGGCCATAGAAAATCATGGTCTTCTGCGCGGTGGCTGGCTGGCCTTTCGTCGTTTAGGCCGCTGTCATCCGTGGAATCCCGGTGGTTTCGACCCGGTTCCACCTATCCCTACCTCCCGTTCTTCTTCGATGGCCGAGTAATCATGGATATTAAACGCACGATCCTGATCGTCGCCCTGGCAATCGTGTCCTACGTCATGGTTCTTAAGTGGAACCAGGACTACGGCCAGGCTGCCCTGCCGACTCAGAATGTTGCTACCAATCAGGCTGCGCCGGCTATTCCGGACACCCCGCTGGGTAACAATGCGTCCGCGAGTGCCGATGTTCCCAGCGCGAATGGCGAGACAAGCGCCCCTCTAGAAACGCCAGTGGTCACCAATAAAGACCTCATCCACGTAAAAACGGATGTGCTCGACCTGGCTATCGACCCACAAGGTGGTGATATTGCGCAGTTGAAACTGCCGCTGTATCCACGTCGCCAAGACCATCCGGATGTTCCGTTCCAACTGTTCGATAACGGTGGTGAACGTACTTATCTGGCGCAAAGCGGCCTGACCGGCACTGACGGTCCGGATGCTCGTGCTACCGGTCGTCCGGTTTATTCGACCGAACAGAAGAGTTATCAACTGGCCGACGGCCAGAACCAGTTGAATGTCGACCTGAAATTCAGCCTCGACGGCGTCAACTACATCAAGCGTTTCAGCTTCACCCGTGGTCTGTACGACTTGAAGGTCACTTACCTGATCGACAACGAAAGCGCCAAGCCATGGACGGGCAACCTGTTTGCCCAGCTCAAGCGTGACAACAGCGCCGATCCTTCTTCCAGCACCGCCACCGGCACCGCGACTTACCTGGGCGCCGCCCTGTGGACAAGTAGCGAGCCGTACAAAAAAGTGTCGATGAAAGATATCGACAAGGGCTCGCTGAAAGAAACCGTCCAAGGTGGCTGGGTTGCGTGGTTGCAACACTACTTCGTGACCGCATGGATCCCGAACAAGGGTGAAGCCAACCTGGTTCAAACCCGCAAAGACAGCCAGGGCAACTACATCATTGGTTTTACTGGCCCGGCGTTGACCGTCGCTCCAGGTGCCAAAGCTGAAACCAGCACTACCCTGTACGCCGGCCCGAAAAGCCAGGCTGTGCTCAAAGAGTTGTCCCCAGGTCTGGAACTGACTGTGGATTACGGCATTCTGTGGTTCATTGCCCAGCCGATTTTCTGGCTGCTGCAACATATCCACAGCATTGTGGGTAACTGGGGCTTCTCGATCATCTTCCTGACCATGCTGATCAAAGGGCTTTTCTTCCCTCTGTCGGCAGCCAGCTACAAGTCGATGGCGCGTATGCGTGCCGTTGCGCCAAAACTGGCCGCTCTGAAAGAGCAACATGGTGACGACCGGCAGAAAATGTCGCAGGCCATGATGGAGCTGTACAAGAAAGAGAAGATCAACCCGCTGGGTGGTTGCTTGCCGATTCTGGTGCAGATGCCGGTATTCCTGTCGCTGTACTGGGTTCTCCTGGAAAGCGTCGAAATGCGCCAGGCACCGTTCATTCTGTGGATAACTGACCTGTCGATTAAAGACCCGTTCTTTATTCTGCCGATCATCATGGGCGCGACCATGTTTATCCAGCAGCGTCTGAACCCCACTCCGCCGGATCCGATGCAGGCCAAGGTAATGAAAATGATGCCAATCATCTTCACCTTCTTCTTCCTGTGGTTCCCAGCGGGTCTGGTGCTGTACTGGGTGGTCAACAACGTGTTGTCGATCTCTCAACAGTGGTACATCACACGTAAAATCGAAGCGGCTACCAAAAAAGCTGCGGCGTAATTTACTCTGTGGATAACCACTCAAGACGCCCCCTAGTGGGGCGTTTTGCTTTCCGTCACTTTTGTTCTGGAACCTGCTGATGAGCGCTCCTCGTGAAACCATCGCTGCCGTCGCTACCGCTCAAGGTCGCGGCGGCGTCGGTATCGTTCGAATTTCCGGGCCGCTGGCCAGCGTGGCAGCCCAGGCCATCAGCGGCCGTGAGTTGAAACCCCGATATGCCCATTACGGGCCGTTCCTGGATGCGGATGAAACGGTATTGGATGAGGGGTTGGCGCTGTATTTCCCCGGCCCTAACTCGTTCACCGGTGAAGACGTCCTGGAACTGCAGGGCCACGGCGGCCCGGTGGTGCTGGATATGTTGCTGCAGCGTTGCCTGCAATTGGGCTGCCGTCTGGCGCGACCAGGGGAATTCAGCGAGCGGGCATTCCTCAATGACAAACTCGACCTGGCCCAGGCCGAGGCAATTGCCGATTTAATCGAAGCCAGTTCTGCACAGGCAGCGCGCAATGCGTTGCGCTCGCTGCAGGGAGCTTTTTCCCTGCGTGTGCATAACTTGACCGAGCAGTTGATCAGCCTGCGCATTTACGTCGAGGCTGCGATTGATTTCCCGGAAGAAGAAATCGACTTCCTCGCTGATGGTCACGTCCTGGCGATGCTGGATAAAGTGCGCGACGAGTTATCCACCGTCCTGCGCGAAGCCGGGCAGGGTGCTTTGCTGCGCGACGGCATGACAGTGGTGATCGCCGGGCGGCCGAATGCCGGCAAGTCCAGCCTGCTCAATGCGCTGGCGGGTCGGGAGGCCGCGATCGTTACCGAGATTGCCGGCACCACCCGGGATATCTTGCGCGAACATATCCACATCGATGGCATGCCGCTGCACGTGGTCGACACCGCCGGCTTGCGCGATACCGACGACCAGGTGGAAAAGATCGGCGTGGAACGGGCGCTCAAGGCGATCAGTGAAGCGGACCGCGTATTGCTGGTGGTGGATGCCACTGCGCCGGAGGCTATGGATCCTTTTGCCCTGTGGCCGGAATTTCTCGAGCAACGGCCAGACCCGGCCAAAGTCACCCTGATCCGCAACAAGGCGGATTTAACCGGCGAAGCCATTGCCATGCAGACCAGTGACGATGGCCACGTCACCATCAGCCTGAGCGCAAAGTCAGCCGGCGATGGGTTGGAATTGCTGCGCGACCACCTCAAGGCCTGCATGGGCTATGAGCAGACCTCCGAAAGCAGCTTCAGCGCGCGCCGCAGGCACCTGGAGGCACTGCGTCACGCCAGTGCGGCGCTGGAGCACGGTCGGGCGCAGCTGACCTTGGCGGGGGCTGGCGAGCTGCTGGCTGAGGATTTACGACAGGCACAGCAGCTGCTAGGGGAAATCACCGGTGCGTTCAGCTCCGATGATTTGTTGGGAAGGATCTTTTCCAGCTTCTGTATTGGTAAGTAGCCAAGTTATCCACAAGGCCTTACCAGTTGTAGGACACCGTGCCAAGCAAGGTACGGCTGTCACCCCAGTAGCAACGCCCGGCATCGTTGCAACCGGATACATATTCCTTGTCGAAGAGGTTCTTGGCGTTCAGATCCACCGACCAGTGTGGGTTGATCTGATAACCCACCGCCGCATCCACCAACGTCACGCTTCCCGCATCCAACTTGCCGTATAGCGTAGGGGCGGTGTAGGAAAAGGTACTGTCGAAGTAACGCACACCGCCGCCCAGGGACAAACCCTTGAGCTGGCCATCGAGGAAGCGATACTTGCTCCATACCGACGCCTGGTTGCGTGGAACCCCTGTCATCTGGCGTCCCTCGACCAGTGACGTTGCAGAATCCTTGGTAATCCTTGCGTCGGTATAGGTGTAGGCCGCGGTGATATTCAGGTTAGGCGTGAGATTGCTGTTGATCTCGACTTCTGCACCTTTGGCGCGACTTTCACCCACTTGGCGATAGCTGTTGGTGGTGGCGTCCAGGTAGGTGTCGTCTTGCTTGCGCAGGTCATACACCGACAACGTCATCGCGGTCTCCCAGCCGACCGGCTCGTATTTCACACCCACTTCGTATTGGCGGCTGGTAATCGGCTTTAACGGTGAGCCGGCGTTGGAAATCTGCTGCACCGGGACAAATGCGGTGGAGTAGCTGACATACGGGGTCAGCCCGCTGTCGAACTGGTACATCACCCCGCCCTGATAGGTGAATTTCTTGTCCTCAGAGCCGGTGTTACTGGCCTTGTTTACCTTGTCGCGAAAATCACTGTTGACCCAGTCCTGGCGCCCGCCCAGCAGGAACAGCCAATGGTCGTACTTGCTCTGCACCTGTGCGTAAACCCCTTTCATCTGCTGCTCAAGCAAGGTGTTCTGTACCGCGATCGGCGTGAGTGGGTCGCGCAGATACACCGGGTTATACACATTGATAGTGCCGGCAAACCCAGCGTCCCAGTCCTGATTGAACGAGGTGCGGTCGTAGCTGGCGCCGAACAGCACAGTGTTTTGCAGGTCACCCAGTTGGAATTTACCTTCGAGCTGGTTATCCAGGGAGTACACCATCGACTTGTTGTAACGGTCGTACGCGGTCATGTTCAGTTGGGTACCAAAGCCACGATTATTCAAGGCACTGGGCCAGGTTTCATGGCGGTTGATGCGCGACTGCATGTAGCGCGAGTTCTGACGGAACTGCCAGTCGTCATTGAAGCTGTGGCTGAACTCGTAACCGGTGCTCCAGGCTTCGCGTTCAAAGGTGTTCCAATCCGGATCGCCAAGCAGGGTGTGTTTGGACAGCTTGCCGTTGGGGTTACTGAGCAAAGTACCGGCGGCAGGCAGGCCGAGTTCCAGGTTGGTATGGTCCTTCTGGTAGTTGGCCAGCAGCGTCAGGGTGTTGTAGTCGTCGAAGTTCAAGGTCAGGGATGGCGCGATATATAGGCGATCATCGGGTACATGGTCGGTCTGGGTGTCGGACTTGCGGCCCAGCATGACCACGCGGCCCAGCACATCGGCGTTGTCATTGAGCGGCCCGGAGATATCAACACCCAATTGGCGCCGATTGTTGGAGCCATAGCCCAATTGCACCTCGCCTTGCGGCGTGGCGGTCGGGTGTTTGCTGACCAGGTTAACCAAGCCGCCGGGTGCGTTTTCGCCATAGAGCAGGGATGAAGGACCACGGAAAATTTCCACGCGCTCCAGGCCATAGGGCTCACTGGTGGTGTCATACCGGTTACCTTGCACCCGTAGGCCGTCGCGCAACAAGCCGTAGCCATAATCCGTAGCGTTGAAGCCGCGAATGAAGAACAGATCACCGGCCAGGCCATCGCCGGCGGCAAAGGGTGGAGCGAAAATTCCCGGTACATAACCCAAGACTTCAGTCAGCGTCTGCGACTTCTGGTCCTTGATGCGCTGACCTGTGACCACCGATACCGACCGGGGCGTTTCCGACAGCGGCGTACTGGTCTTGGTGCCGATACGGCTGTTTTGTGCCTTGTAGCCAACATCACCGGCACTATCCTGGTTGAAACCCAGTGGTTGATAAGTGCTGACGGTCGTGGCTGCCAACGTCAGTTGCCCGGTAGGCGCGGCTTGTAACACATAGCTACCAGGCGCCTGCGCCACGGCCTGCAGCCCCGAGTTTTGCAGCAGCAGTGCAAAGCCCTGATCAACCGAGTAATCACCTTCCAGCCCTGGCGTGTTTAAACGTGCGGTTTGCTCTGGGGAAAACGACAGGATCACATTGGCTCTGGCAGCAAACTGGCTGAGGGCGGCGTCCAGCGGGCCGGCAGCGATGGTGAAGTGCTGCTCGGTGCTGGCGCCCATGGCACAAGCTGGCAGCCATAAACCTGCGGCGGAGGCCGAGCACAGTAATAAACCGTAGGTCATGCCATGGTGAGAAAGGCGTTTGCGTAGTTTGGTAGGAAGGCGCATAGGTGGTGAAGCCCTGTAGGTAGCGTCGTGATTACCTGTAGGGCCGGGCCAGGTAAAAAAAAGATAACCCCCTGTGGATTATTTTTTGCTTTCAGCCCAGGCGCGTGACCGCGACCCAATAGCGGCTGAAATATTTCACCTGTATCGGCAGCGTGGCTTGCAGGTTAGCCAGTACCGCGTCGGTGGAGTCCAGGCGGAACGTCCCGGAGACTCGCAAACTTGCCGAAGCCGAATCGCATCGCAGAACGCCGGGGCGATAGCGCGCAAGGTCGGCGAGCAGATCCCCAAGGCGAGCGTCGAGAACGATGACCTGGCCATCGACCCAAGCCGCCTGGGTCCGTCGATAGAAATGATCGGGCCCCACATTTTTTCGGTCGAAGTCAGCACTTTCGCCGGCACTGAGTATTCGCTCGTGATCCGGTAGGTCGGCAGGCGAGAGGCTCACTTGGTCTTCCAGCACACCCACGCGAGTTGAGCCCGCTAATTGACGCACGGTAAACCGAGTCCCCAATGCCTGGACCCGGCCTTCGCGGGTTTCGACGTAAAAAGGCGTTTGCCCGCCCAATTTGCCGGTGTGGATAAGTATTTCGCCGTCGCGCAGGCGGACCAGACGCTGGCGTTGATCAAACACCACATCAATGGCGGTGCTGGTGTTCAGATCGATTTGAGTGCCGTCGGCCAGCTCGATGCGCCGGCGTTCACCGACGCGTGTTCGATAATCCGCCCAGAAATTGCCCAAGGGCGTGTGTTGTTGAACATTGAAGCCCAGATAACCGGTGGCGCCCAATACCAACATCCACTTGAGCACCTGGCGCCGTTGTTGCGTGGCTGACAAAGCGCGACGTTTGAAATCCTGGGGCAGGGTGCCGAGGCTGCGCTGTAATTGCTCCAACTGGTTCCATGCCGCTTGGTGAGAGGGATCGCCGTTGAGCCATTGCTGCCAGGCATGCCGTTCGGCCGGGGTAGGCACCTGCGCTTGAAACTGCACGTACCAGCTGGCAGCCGCCTCGAAAACCTTACGATCCGGCGCAGGCATTACAGGCTCGCCATGATCAATGAGCATTCGGTGAGCGCGCGGATCATGTGTTTCTTGACCGTCGTCAGCGATACCTGCAACTGCTCGGCGATCTGTTGATAAGTCAGACCTTCAATCTGCGACAGCATGAAAATATGGCGTGTCCGCCGCCCCAATTCCGACAAGGCTTTATCCACAGCCACCAGGGTTTCGATGATGATCGCCTTGTCTTCTTCACTGATGGCAGTGGCTTCAGGACGCTCGGCCAACGACTGTTTATAAGCCTGTTCAATGGCGGATCGACGATAGCGGTCAATCACCAAACCCCTGGCGATTGTGGCCAAGTAATCACGCGGTTCGAGAATTTGCCCTGCATGGCGGCCGCCCAGGATACGCACGAAGGTGTCATGTGCCACATCGGCTGCATCGCAAGCGTTGTGCAACTTGCCTTTAAGCCACCCGTGCAGCCATGAATGGTGCTGCTCATAGATGTGCTGGACGACAGCCGTGTGTGAAGGAAAGGGCATAGGGCGCGACATGACGGGTTAATGATAATCGCTATTATTAACTGCACCGCCGAGTTCTCACAATAGCTCTCCTTTTTTTAGATCCAGACACCGAATCGAAAGCTTTGGCAGCCTTGCCATGCCCTCAAATCGGGATTTCTGTGGATTAAGCCCTGTGAATAACCGCACCTGTGCCCAGTTGATAACAGGGCCTGAAACCTGAGCAAAAACCCCTCTGTGGATAACTGCCCCTTTAATCCACAGGCTTAAAGCACTTATCCAAGGGCCTCATTGGCACATGACCACAGACTTTTGAATCCCTGTACACACCATAAACAGAGGCTTGTAGAGATCTATCCACAGAAAACAGTCTCAGTAGAAATAAACATAAAAACAAAGATCTTATAAATTTCTTCTTTTTTAATTTCTATTGTCTGTGATTCATCCACAGCTGGTTAAATTTTGTGCAAAGGGTTCTTTAGGAAGGGCTAAGTCCCTATACTTGCCGCCAAAGCTTGAAAACTCTTTCAACAAACAATTCCTGATTACCTACATAAGCAGGCACGAGGTGCGTGGTGGATTTCCCTTCCCGTTTTGAAGTGATCGTCATCGGCGGCGGTCATGCCGGTACCGAGGCAGCACTGGCGTCAGCACGCATGGGCGTTAAAACCCTGTTGTTGACGCACAACGTGGAAACCCTCGGTGCCATGAGTTGCAACCCCGCCATCGGCGGGATCGGTAAAAGCCATCTGGTTAAAGAAATTGATGCCCTTGGCGGCGTCATGGCCATGGCTACCGACAAAGGTGGTATTCAATTTCGCGTGCTCAACAGCCGCAAAGGCCCGGCCGTACGCGCTACTCGGGCACAGGCCGACCGCATCCTCTACAAGGCTGCGGTACGTGAAACCCTGGAAAACCAACCGAACCTGTGGATATTTCAGCAAGCTGCCGATGACCTGATCGTCGAACAGGATGTGGTGAAGGGTGTTGTCACCCAGATGGGCCTGCGTTTCTTCGCAGAATCCGTGGTGTTGACCACCGGTACATTCCTCGGCGGACTTATCCACATCGGCATGCAGAACTATTCCGGCGGTCGCGCCGGTGATCCGCCGTCGATTGCCCTGGCAAAACGCCTGCGCGAGTTGCCGCTGCGAGTCGGCCGCTTGAAAACAGGTACCCCGCCGCGTATCGATGGGCGTTCTGTGGATTTCTCGGTGATGACCGAACAAGCCGGTGATACACCGATCCCGGTCATGTCGTTCATGGGCAACAAAGAACAGCACCCCAAACAGGTGAGCTGCTGGATCACCCACACCAACGCCCGCACCCACGAAATCATTGCCGCGAACCTCGACCGTTCGCCGATGTATTCCGGGGTGATCGAGGGTATCGGCCCGCGTTATTGCCCATCGATCGAAGACAAGATTCATCGTTTTGCCGACAAGGAAAGCCACCAGGTTTTCATCGAACCGGAAGGCCTGACCACCCATGAGCTGTACCCGAACGGGATTTCCACATCCTTGCCGTTCGACGTGCAAATTCAGATCGTGCAGTCGATTCGCGGTATGGAAAACGCGCACATCGTGCGTCCGGGCTACGCCATCGAGTACGACTACTTCGACCCGCGTGACCTGAAGTACAGCCTCGAAACCAAAGTTATCGCCGGTCTGTTTTTCGCCGGCCAAATCAATGGCACCACCGGTTACGAAGAAGCCGGCGCCCAAGGTTTGCTCGCCGGGACCAACGCAGCATTGCGCGCGCAGGGCAAAGACAGCTGGTGCCCGCGTCGCGATGAAGCGTACATCGGTGTATTGGTTGATGACCTGATTACCCTGGGCACCCAGGAACCGTACCGGATGTTCACTTCCCGGGCGGAATACCGTTTGATCCTGCGCGAAGACAACGCCGACCTGCGCCTGACCGAAAAAGGTCGCGAGCTGGGCCTGGTCGATGACGCGCGTTGGGCAGCCTTCTGCAAAAAACGCGAAAGCATCACGCTCGAAGAGCAACGCCTGAAAAGTACCTGGGTTCGCCCGGGCACCGAGCAGGGCGATGCGATTGCGGAAAAATTCGGCACGCCGCTGACCCACGAGTACAACTTGCTCAACCTGCTGTCCCGTCCGGAAATCGACTACGCTGGTCTGGTCGAAGTGACCGGCCAGGGCGCAGAAGACCCACAGGTTGCCGAGCAGGTCGAGATCAAGACCAAATACGCTGGTTACATTGACCGCCAACAGGACGAGATCGCTCGCCTGCGCGCCAGTGAAAACACTAAGCTGCCTGTGGATATCGATTACACCGGGATTTCCGGCTTGTCGAAAGAAATCCAAAGCAAGCTGGGGATAACTCGCCCGGAAACGCTGGGCCAGGCTTCGCGTATTCCCGGCGTCACTCCAGCAGCCATTTCGCTGTTGATGATTCATTTGAAAAAACGCGGCGCGGGCCGTCAGTTGGAGCAAAGCGCTTGAGTTCGTTGGTCACCTCGCAACACTCCGAAGAGTTATCCACAGGTGCACGCCAGTTGGGCGTGCACCTGACCTCAGCCCAGCACGAGTTGCTGTTGGGCTACCTGGCCCTGTTGATCAAATGGAACAAGGCCTACAACCTGACCGCAGTGCGCAATCCCGACGAAATGGTTTCGCGGCATTTGCTCGACAGCTTGAGTGTGATGCCGTTTATCGAAAACGGCCGCTGGCTGGACGTGGGCAGTGGCGGCGGCATGCCTGGCATTCCACTGGCCATCCTGTTTCCCGAGTCGCAAGTGACGTGCCTGGACAGCAACGGCAAGAAAACCCGCTTCCTGACCCAGGTCAAACTCGAGCTCAAGCTGGATAACCTGCAAGTTATCCACAGTCGGGTCGAAGAATTCACGCCTGAACTGCCCTTCAACGGAATTGTTTCCCGGGCCTTCAGCAGCATGGAGAACTTCAGTAACTGGACGCGCCATCTGGGCGACCTCGACACCCGCTGGCTGGCAATGAAGGGCGTTCATCCAAGCGACGAGCTGTTAGCATTGCCGACAGACTTCCACCTCGATAGCGAACACGCCTTGGCCGTACCCGGTTGCCAAGGCCAACGCCATCTGCTGATACTGCGCCGCACGGCATGATTGGGAACACAAGCAAGAATGGCTAAGGTATTCGCGATAGCGAACCAGAAAGGTGGCGTGGGCAAAACCACCACCTGCATCAACCTCGCAGCATCCCTGGTCGCCACCAAGCGCCGGGTGCTGTTGATCGATCTCGATCCACAGGGCAACGCCACCATGGGTAGCGGTGTGGATAAACACGGCCTGGAAAATTCGGTCTACGACTTGCTGATCGGCGAGTGTGACCTGGCCCAGGCCATGCACTACTCCGAGCACGGTGGTTATCAACTGCTGCCGGCGAACCGCGATTTGACCGCGGCGGAAGTGGTGCTGCTCGAAATGCAGATGAAAGAAAGCCGTCTGCGCAGCGCCTTGGCGCCGATCCGCGAGAACTACGATTACATTTTAATCGACTGCCCTCCGTCGCTGTCGATGCTGACGCTCAACGCGCTGGTTGCCGCCGATGGGGTGATTATCCCCATGCAGTGCGAGTACTACGCACTCGAAGGGTTGAGCGACCTTGTGGATAACATCAAGCGTATCGCCGAACTGCTGAACCCCAACCTGCAGATCGAAGGCTTGCTGCGCACGATGTTCGATCCGCGCCTGAGCCTGATGAACGATGTGTCGGCGCAGCTCAAGGAACACTTTGGCGATCAGTTGTACGACACTGTGATCCCACGCAACATCCGCCTGGCCGAAGCGCCAAGCTACGGCATGCCCGCGCTGGCGTACGACAAATCATCGCGTGGTGCCATAGCCTACCTGGCACTGGCCGGCGAGATGGTTCGCCGTCAACGCCGCAACCCACGCACCGCTGCAGCCCAGCCAACTTAAGGAATCCCCATGGCCGTCAAGAAACGAGGTCTCGGACGTGGACTGGATGCACTGCTGAGTGGTCCGACTGTCACTTCGCTTGAAGAACAAGCGGTGCAGGCCGACGAGCGCGAGCTGCAACACCTGCCGCTGGACCTGATCCAGCGCGGCAAGTACCAGCCACGCCGGGACATGGACCCCCAGGCGCTGGAAGAACTGGCCAACTCGATCAAGGCCCAGGGCGTGATGCAGCCGATTGTGGTGCGCCCGATCGGCGGCGGTCGTTTTGAAATCATCGCCGGTGAACGTCGCTGGCGCGCCAGCCAGCAGGCCGGCAAGGAAACCATCCCGGCGATGGTGCGCGATGTGCCGGATGAAACCGCCATCGCCATGGCATTGATCGAGAACATCCAGCGTGAAGACCTCAACCCGGTCGAAGAAGCGATCGCATTGCAGCGTTTGCAGCAGGAATTCCAACTGACCCAGCAACAAGTGGCCGACGCGGTGGGTAAATCCCGCGTTACCGTGTCCAACTTGCTGCGTCTGATCGCATTGCCGGAAGTCATCAAGACCATGTTGTCCCACGGCGACCTGGAAATGGGTCATGCCCGAGCTTTGCTCGGTTTGCCGGAAAATCAACAGGTTGAAGGGGCGCGACACGTTGTCGCACGGGGGCTCACGGTGCGTCAGACTGAGGCGCTGGTTCGCCAGTGGCTGAGCGGCAAACCTGCACCGGTCGAAACAGCCAAACCTGATCCGGATATCGCACGTCTCGAACAGCGCCTGGCCGAGCGGCTGGGCTCTGCGGTACAAATTCGTCACGGCAAGAAGGGCAAAGGGCAATTGGTCATCGGATATAACTCGCTTGACGAGCTTCAGGGCGTCCTTGCCCACATCCGCTGAAACATTTGCTTATGTAGCGCGCGATCGGAAAACACTACCCGACAGTTGAATAGGGGCTGAACCGCCCCTATACTCTGCGCGCATTTTGTCGGCACAAATTATGCCAAGTTATTGATTCTCGGCAGCCGACCATTGAGGAGCAAAAGTGATGGAAACCCGCACGCCAAACACGTTGCCGTTCCATCGCTTGGCCGTTTTCCCGGTTTTATTGGCTCAATTTGTCATTTTATTAATCGCCGCGTTGGCGCTTTGGTATTGGCATGGAGTCGTAGCCGGATATTCAGGACTCTGCGGAGGCCTGATAGCCTTGCTGCCCAATATGTATTTTGCTCACAGGGCCTTTCGGTTTTCCGGCGCCCGAGCAGCCCAGGCTATCGTCCGGTCATTTTATGCCGGCGAGGCGGGGAAACTGATTTTGACGGCAGTGCTGTTTGCACTGACCTTTGCAGGTGTGAAGCCATTGGCGCCGCTGGCTGTATTCGGCGTCTTCGTGTTGACCCAACTGGTCAGCTGGTTCGCTCCCCTGCTAATGAAAACAAGACTTTCGAAACCTTAGGGCGTTTGAGGCAACCATGGCAGAAACAACCGCTTCGGGCTATATCCAGCACCACTTGCAGAACCTGACCTTCGGTCAGCTTCCCAACGGCGGCTGGGGCTTCGCCCACACCGCAGCAGAAGCCAAAGAAATGGGTTTCTGGGCTTTCCACCTGGATACTCTGGGCTGGTCGGTCGCATTGGGTCTGATCTTCGTCCTGATTTTCCGCATGGCGGCAAAAAAGGCGACTTCCGGTCAGCCAGGTGCTTTGCAGAACTTCGTTGAAGTATTGGTCGAATTCGTCGATGGCAGCGTGAAAGACAGCTTCCATGGCCGTAGCCCGGTGATTGCACCGCTGGCACTGACCATCTTCGTCTGGGTGTTCCTGATGAACGCCGTCGACCTGATCCCGGTCGACTGGATTCCTCAGCTCGCCATGGCGATCAGCGGCGATCCGCATATTCCATTCCGTGCCGTATCGACCACTGACCCTAACGCTACCCTGGGCATGGCCTTGTCGGTATTCGCGTTGATCATTTTCTACAGCATCAAGATCAAGGGCATCGGCGGCTTCATCGGCGAACTGACCCTGCACCCGTTCGGCAGCAAGAACATTTTTGTTCAAGCCCTGCTGATCCCGGTGAACTTCCTGCTGGAATTCGTCACCCTGATCGCCAAGCCGATTTCCCTGGCTCTGCGACTGTTCGGCAACATGTATGCCGGCGAGCTGGTGTTCATTCTGATCGCTGTGATGTTCGGCAGTGGTCTGCTCTGGCTTAGCGGCCTGGGCATTGTTCTGCAGTGGGCGTGGGCTGTGTTCCACATCCTGATCATCACCCTGCAGGCCTTCATCTTCATGATGCTGACCATCGTCTACCTGTCGATGGCGCACGAAGAGAACCATTAAGGCCAGTCTCGACTAGTCTGATGTCCTTCCCGGTGAAACGGGAAGGTGGCCCACCAGGGCTATGAAACGATTTGTTTTACCGCTTTAAAATCTAAAAAACCTAAACCATACGACGTAAAAGTCGGGAGGAAAGATGGAAACTGTAGTTGGTCTAACCGCTATCGCTGTTGCACTGTTGATCGGCCTGGGCGCCCTGGGTACTGCCATTGGTTTCGGCCTGCTGGGCGGCAAGTTCCTGGAAGGCGCAGCGCGTCAGCCAGAAATGGTTCCAATGCTGCAAGTTAAAATGTTCATCGTTGCCGGTCTGCTCGACGCCGTGACCATGATCGGTGTTGGTATCGCTCTGTTCTTCACCTTCGCGAACCCCTTCGTTGGTCAACTCGCCGGTTAATCACTCGTTTTTTCGAGTGATTGGTGTGTTGTGCAACGAACGAGCGAGGTATTGGCGTGAACATTAATGCAACCATTATTGGTCAGTCCTTAGCGTTCTTGATTTTTGTCGTTTTCTGCATGAAGTTCGTATGGCCTCCGGTCATCGCAGCTTTGCACGAACGTCAAAAGAAGATCGCGGATGGACTGGACGCTGCCAGCCGTGCAGCTCGCGACCTGGAGTTGGCCCAAGAGAAAGCGGGCCATCAACTGCGCGATGCTAAGGCACAGGCAGCTGAAATCATTGAGCAAGCCAAGAAACGCGGTAATCAGATTGTTGAAGAGGCTGTTGAAAAAGCCCGTATCGACGCTGACCGTGTGAAGGTTCAGGCTCAGGCCGAGATCGAGCAGGAATTGAACGGTGTCAAAGATGCGCTGCGTGCCCAATTGGGTGCTCTGGCCGTCGGCGGTGCTGAGAAGATCCTGGGTGCCACAATCGATCAAAACGCGCACGCGGAGCTGGTTAACAAACTGGCTGCTGAAATCTAAGCGAGGGCGATCATGGCAGAATTGACCACGTTGGCCCGACCTTACGCTAAGGCAGCCTTCGAGCACGCCCAGGCCCACCAGCAGCTGGCCTCTTGGTCAGCCATGCTCGGCCTGGCTGCAGCAGTGTCGCAAGACGACACCATGCAGCGCGTGCTCAAGGCCCCGCGACTGACGAGCGCAGACAAGGCCGCCACTTTTATTGAAGTGTGCGGCGACAAGTTTGATGTGAAGGTACAGAACTTCATCCACGTCGTTGCCGAAAACGACCGTCTCCCGCTTTTGCCGGAGATCGCCGCTCTTTTCGACCTGTACAAGGCCGAAGAAGAGAAATCGGTAGACGTTGAAGTGACCAGTGCTTTTGCATTGAACCAAGAACAGCAAGACAAACTCGCCAAGGTTCTCAGTGCACGACTCAATCGGGAAGTGCGCCTGCAAGCTTCGGAGGACGCATCCCTGATTGGTGGTGTTGTTATCCGTGCCGGCGACCTGGTTATCGATGGCTCGATTCGCGGCAAAATCGCGAAACTTGCCGAAGCATTGAAATCTTGAGTTTGAAGGGGCAGCAGAGCAATGCAGCAACTCAATCCTTCCGAAATAAGTGAAATTATCAAGGGCCGCATCGACAAGCTCGATGTGACCTCCCAAGCCCGTAACGAAGGCACTGTCGTCAGCGTATCTGACGGCATCGTGCGGATTCACGGTCTGGCCGACGTAATGTACGGCGAGATGATCGAGTTTCCGGGCGGCGTCTACGGTATGGCCCTCAACCTGGAGCAAGACTCCGTAGGTGCCGTTGTGTTGGGCGCGTACACCAGTCTGGCTGAAGGCATGAGCGCCAAGTGCACAGGCCGCATCCTGGAAGTTCCGGTTGGTAAGGAACTGCTGGGTCGCGTAGTCGACGCACTGGGTAACCCTGTTGACGGTAAAGGTCCACTGGGCAACACCGAGACCGACGCGGTCGAGAAAGTTGCTCCAGGCGTGATCTGGCGTAAGTCGGTAGACCAGCCTGTACAGACTGGCTACAAGGCTGTCGATGCCATGATCCCGGTCGGCCGTGGCCAGCGTGAGCTGATCATCGGTGACCGTCAGATCGGTAAAACCGCTCTGGCGATCGACGCGATCATCAACCAGAAAGACAGCGGCATTTTCTGCGTCTACGTAGCCATTGGTCAGAAGCAATCGACCATCGCCAACGTGGTTCGCAAGCTGGAAGAAAACGGCGCTCTGGCCAACACGATCATCGTGGCTGCCAGTGCTTCGGAATCTCCTGCGCTGCAATTCCTGGCACCGTACTCCGGTTGCACCATGGGTGAATTCTTCCGCGACCGCGGTGAAGACGCGCTGATCGTTTATGACGATCTGTCCAAGCAAGCAGTGGCTTACCGCCAGATTTCCCTGCTGCTGCGCCGTCCACCAGGCCGTGAAGCTTACCCAGGCGACGTGTTCTATCTCCACTCCCGTCTGCTGGAGCGCGCATCCCGCGTTTCGGAAGAATACGTAGAGAAGTTCACCAACGGCGCAGTGACCGGCAAAACCGGTTCCCTGACCGCACTGCCGATCATCGAAACCCAGGCTGGCGACGTTTCCGCGTTCGTTCCGACCAACGTGATTTCCATCACCGACGGTCAGATCTTCCTGGAATCGGCCATGTTCAACTCCGGGATCCGTCCTGCTGTGAACGCCGGTGTTTCGGTATCCCGTGTGGGTGGTGCCGCTCAGACCAAGATCATCAAGAAGCTCTCCGGTGGTATCCGTACCGCTCTGGCTCAGTACCGTGAACTGGCGGCATTCGCCCAGTTCGCTTCTGACCTGGACGAAGCGACCCGTAAGCAACTTGAGCATGGTCAGCGCGTTACCGAGCTGATGAAGCAGAAGCAATACGCCCCAATGTCGATCGCTGACATGGCGTTGTCGCTGTATGCCGCTGAGCGTGGGTTCCTGACTGACGTCGAAATCACCAAGGTCGGCAGCTTCGAACAAGCGCTGATTGCTTACTTCAACCGCGATCACGCCGACTTGTTGGCCAAGATCAACGTGAAGGGTGACTTCAATGACGAAATCGACGCTGGCATGAAAGCCGGTATCGAGAAGTTCAAGGCCACCCAAACCTGGTAAGCCGCAGCGGGAGCCGCAAGGCTCCCGCTTGCTAACCTGATAGGTGTTACATGGCAGGCGCAAAAGAGATTCGCAGTAAGATTGCGAGCATCAAAAGCACGCAAAAGATTACCAGCGCCATGGAAAAAGTGGCGGTCAGCAAAATGCGCAAGGCACAAATGCGCATGGCTGCTAGCCGTCCTTATGCGGAGCGTATCCGCCAGGTAATTGGGCATTTGGCTAACGCCAACCCGGAATACCGCCACCCGTTCATGATCGACCGCGAAGTTAAGCGTGTGGGTTATGTGGTAGTGAGCAGTGACCGTGGTTTGTGCGGTGGTCTGAATACCAACCTGTTCAAGGCCCTGGTCAAGGACATGGCGGTAAACCGCGAAAAGGGCGTCGAGATCGATCTGTGTGTAGTTGGTAGCAAGGGTGCGGCCTTTTTCCGCAACTTCGGCGGTAACGTCGTTGCAGCTATCAGCCACCTGGGTGAAGAGCCGTCGATCAATGATTTGATCGGCAGTGTGAAGGTGATGCTGGATGCGTACCTGGAAGGCCGGATTGACCGCCTGTCCGTGGTATCCAACAAGTTCATCAACACCATGACCCAGCAGCCAACCGTGGAGCAATTGATCCCACTGGTGGCGACTCCGGATCAGGAACTCAAGCACCACTGGGACTACCTCTACGAACCAGACGCCAAAGAGCTGCTTGACGGCTTGATGGTGCGCTACGTGGAGTCGCAGGTGTACCAGGCGGTGGTCGAGAACAACGCAGCTGAACAAGCGGCGCGGATGATCGCGATGAAAAACGCTACCGATAACGCCGGTGATCTGATCAGCGATTTGCAGCTGATCTACAACAAGGCGCGTCAGGCTGCGATCACCCAAGAGATCTCGGAAATCGTCGGCGGCGCTGCCGCGGTTTAACGGTTCAAATATTCAGAGGATCCAGCTATGAGTAGCGGACGTATCGTTCAAATCATCGGCGCCGTTATCGACGTGGAATTCCCACGCGACAGCGTACCGAGCATCTACAACGCTTTGAAAGTACAAAGCGATGCCGGCACCACTCTGGAAGTTCAGCAGCAGCTGGGCGACGGCGTGGTACGGACCATTGCAATGGGTTCCACCGAAGGCCTGAAACGTGGTCTGGGTGTGCTTGACACTGGCGCTGCCATCTCCGTACCGGTCGGTAAAGCGACCCTGGGCCGGATCATGGACGTACTGGGCAACCCGATTGACGAAGCTGGCCCGATCGACACCGAAGAGCGCTGGGGCATTCACCGTCCAGCACCTTCGTTCGCCGAACAAGCTGGCGGCAACGATCTGCTCGAAACCGGTATCAAGGTTATCGACCTGGTTTGCCCGTTCGCCAAAGGCGGTAAAGTCGGTCTGTTCGGTGGTGCCGGTGTAGGCAAAACCGTAAACATGATGGAACTGATCCGTAACATCGCCATCGAGCACAGCGGTTATTCCGTGTTCGCCGGTGTGGGTGAGCGTACTCGTGAGGGTAACGACTTCTACCACGAGATGAAGGACTCCAACGTTCTGGACAAAGTGGCACTGGTTTACGGTCAGATGAACGAGCCGCCGGGTAACCGTCTGCGCGTAGCACTGACTGGCCTGACCATGGCCGAGAAGTTCCGTGACGAAGGTAACGACGTTCTGCTGTTCGTCGACAACATCTACCGTTACACCTTGGCCGGTACTGAAGTATCCGCACTGCTGGGCCGTATGCCTTCCGCAGTAGGTTACCAGCCGACCCTGGCCGAAGAGATGGGCGTTCTGCAAGAACGTATCACTTCGACCAAAGAAGGTTCGATCACCTCGATCCAAGCGGTATACGTACCTGCGGATGACTTGACTGACCCGTCGCCTGCGACCACCTTCGCCCACTTGGACGCCACCGTCGTTCTGTCCCGTGACATCGCTTCCCTGGGTATCTACCCGGCGGTCGATCCACTCGACTCGACTTCGCGCCAGCTGGACCCGAACGTGATCGGCCAGGAGCACTACGACACCGCTCGCGGCGTTCAGTACGTGCTGCAGCGTTACAAAGAACTGAAGGACATCATTGCGATCCTGGGTATGGACGAGCTGTCGGAAGCCGACAAGCAGTTGGTAAACCGTGCTCGTAAGATCCAGCGTTTCTTGTCGCAGCCGTTCTTCGTGGCTGAAGTCTTCACCGGTGCTTCGGGTAAATACGTTTCCCTGAAAGACACCATTGCTGGCTTCAAAGGCATCCTCAACGGTGACTACGACCACCTGCCAGAACAAGCGTTCTACATGGTCGGCGGCATCGAAGAAGCGATCGAGAAAGCCAAGAAACTGTAATCTCGGCGCCCGGTAACGGGCGCTCATCAGGTTGAGGCAATCAGATGGCTATGACAGTCCATTGCGATATCGTCAGCGCGGAAGGGGAAATCTTCTCCGGTCTGGTAGAAATGGTGATTGCACACGGCGAACTCGGTGACCTGGGTATTGCCATGGGCCACGCGCCGTTGATCACCAGCTTGAAGCCAGGTCCGATCACTCTGACCAAGCAAGGCGGGGAACGTGAGGTGTTTTACATCTCCGGCGGTTTCCTCGAGGTTCAGCCGAACATGGTCAAGGTACTTGCCGACACCGTGCAACGTGCTGGCGACCTGGATGAAGCCTCCGCTCAGGAAGCCGTAAAGGCTGCCGAGAAGGCCCTGAACGAAAAGGGTGCGGACTTCGACTACAGCGCTGCTGCTGTACGTCTGGCCGAGGCTGCAGCTCAGCTGCGCACGCTCCAGCAGATCCGCAAGAAGTAAGTGGCCTGGCCGCAATGCTTCAAGCGCGATTGATTAAAAAGGGTAGCCTCGGCTACCCTTTTTCTTTTTCAGCAAAACACTTCTCTGGTCTGAAGCCGGACCGCCCAGGATTGGTAGCCATTCATGTCTCTTGAAATCGTCATTCTCGCCGCAGGCCAGGGCACCCGCATGCGTTCGGCCCTGCCCAAGGTGTTGCACCCGGTCGCGGGTAATTCCATGCTTGGTCATGTTATCCACAGCGCCCGGCAACTGGACCCACAGCGCATTCACGTGGTGATTGGCCACGGCGCTGACGTGGTACGTGAACGCCTGGCCGCGGATGACCTGAATTTCGTGTTGCAGGACAAGCAACTGGGCACCGGCCACGCGACAGCGCAAGCTGTGCCGTTCATCAGCGCCGACACCGTACTGATCCTCTATGGCGACGTACCGCTTATCGAAGTCGAAACCCTGCAACGCCTGCTCAAGCACGTCGTACCTGGCCAGATGGGCCTGCTCACCGTTGAGCTCGACGACCCTACCGGCTACGGCCGCATCGTGCGCGATGCGAGCGGCAAGGTCGCCGCCATCGTCGAACACAAAGACGCCAGCGAAGCCCAACGCGCGATAACTGAAGGCAACACCGGCATTCTCGCCGTACCGGCCAACAGGCTGGCGGTCTGGATGAGCCGTTTGTCCAACAACAACGCCCAGGGCGAGTACTACCTCACCGACGTCATCGAAATGGCCGTCAATGACGGCTTGCTGGTCGCCACCGAGCAGCCCCATGACCCGATGGAAGTGCAGGGCGCCAACGACCGCAAGCAGCTTGCCGAGCTGGAGCGTCACTACCAACTGCGTGAAGGTCGCCGCCTGATGGCCCAGGGCGTAACCCTGCGCGATCCGGCGCGCTTCGATGTGCGTGGTGAGGTCACTGTCGGCCGCGATGTGCTGATCGACATCAACGTAATCCTTGAAGGCCGCGTAATCATTGAAGATGACGTGGTGATTGGCCCGAACTGCGTGATCAAGGACAGCACGTTGCGCAAAGGCGTGGTGGTCAAGGCTAACAGCCATCTGGACGGTGCCGTGATGGGCGAGGGCAGTGATGCCGGTCCGTTTGCGCGCCTTCGTCCGGGCAGTGTGTTGGGGGCCCGTGCGCACGTCGGCAACTTCGTCGAACTCAAGAACGCGAAAATGGGCGACGACGCCAAGGCCGGTCACTTGGCCTACCTCGGTGATGCAGTGATCGGCGCGCGCAGCAACATCGGCGCCGGTGCGATCACCTGCAACTACGATGGCGCCAACAAGTACCAGACCACCATTGGTGAAGACGTGTTTATCGGCTCCAACAACTCGCTGATTGCGCCGGTCACCATCGGTGATGGTTCCAACACAGCGGCGGGTTCGACCATCAACCAGGATGTGGATAAGTCCCAACTGGCTGTGGCCCGGGCCCGCCAGCGCAATATCGACGGCTGGAAACGCCCGGTCAAAATCAAAAAGACCTGAGTTATCCACAACCTCATCAGCTAATGCTATCTCCTGTGGGAGCTGGCTTGCCTGCGATAGCGGTCCTACATTCAACATGAATGTCGCCTGACACTCTGCCATCGCAGGCAAGCCAGCTCCCATATTGGTTGAGTGGTGTTAACAAAAATCAGCGTAAAAATTACAGCTTGCCGCTTGACGATCTTTCGCCAATAGGTTTTGATTGCCTTCGTTATCTTTCGAAACGAAACTTATCACTACCATGTCGAAACGAAATACACCCCAACGACGCCATAACATTCTGACGCTGCTCAATGAACTGGGCGAAGTCAGCGTGGACGACTTGGCCAAGCGTTTCGAAACCTCGGAAGTGACCATCCGCAAGGACCTCGCCGCCCTCGAAAGCAATGGCCTGCTGCTGCGCCGCTACGGTGGCGCTATTACCATGCCCCAGGAACTGGTCGGCGACGCCGCGCAGCCCATCTCGGCTTACAAGCGCGCCATCGCCCGTGCAGCCGTCATGCGCTTGCGTGAACATGCACGCATCATTATCGACAGCGGCAGCACCACCGCCGCCATGATCCCGGAGTTGGGCCATCAGCCCGGCCTGGTGGTGATGACCAACTCCCTGCATGTGGCCCGTGCCCTGAGCGAGCTGGAACATGAGCCGGTGCTGTTGATGACCGGCGGCACCTGGGACCCGCATTCGGATTCGTTCCAGGGCCAGGTCGCCGAACAAGTGCTGCGCTCCTACGACTTTGATCAGTTGTTTATCGGCGCCGACGGCATCGACCTGGAACGTGGCACCACCACCTTCAACGAACTGCTGGGCCTGAGCCGTGTCATGGCCGAGGTCGCCCGTGAAGTGGTGGTGATGGTGGAATCCGACAAGATCGGCCGCAAGATTCCCAACCTGGAACTGCCTTGGAGCAGCATCCATACCCTTATTACCGATGATCGCCTGCCGCTTGAGGCCCGCGACCAGATCCAAGCCCGCGGCATTACGCTGATATGCGCGGCAATCATCTAGGAGATACACCATGTGTGGAATTGTAGGCGCAGTCGCTGAACGCAACGTCACCGCCATCCTGCTTGAGGGCCTCAAACGTCTGGAATACCGCGGCTATGACAGCGCTGGCGTAGCCGTATTTACCAACGCCGGCAAGCTCGAGCGCATGCGCCGCCCAGGCAAAGTCAGCGAGCTGGAACAAGCTTTGCTCGGCGAGCCGCTGGTGGGTCGTCTTGGCATCGCCCACACCCGTTGGGCCACCCACGGTGCGCCGTGCGAACGTAACGCTCACCCGCATTTTTCCGGCGACCTGGCCGTGGTGCACAACGGCATCATCGAAAACCACGAAGTGCTGCGCGAACAGCTCAAGGGCTTGGGCTACGAGTTCACCTCAGACACCGACACCGAAGTCATCGCCCACCTGCTCAACCACAAGCTCAAGGACCTCGGTGACCTGACCGTCGCGCTCAAGGCTACGGTCAAGGAACTGCACGGCGCCTACGGCCTGGCCGTGGTCTGCGCCAGCCAACCCGACCGCGTGGTGGCTGCGCGCAGTGGCAGCCCGTTGGTGATTGGCCTGGGCCTGGGCGAAAACTTCCTCGCCTCCGACCAAC
This sequence comes from Pseudomonas sp. 2822-15, assembly GCF_002742515.1. Taxonomy (NCBI): domain Bacteria; kingdom Pseudomonadati; phylum Pseudomonadota; class Gammaproteobacteria; order Pseudomonadales; family Pseudomonadaceae; genus Pseudomonas; species Pseudomonas sp. 2822-15. The sequence goes on from NZ_LJRY01000187.1 coordinate 143,956, forward strand.
TGGCCCTGCGCCAGGTCACCGACCGCTTCATGTACCTGGAAGAAGGCGATATTGCCGACATTCGCCGTGAAAGCGTGCAGATCTGGGACGTCAACGGCGTGCCGGTCGAGCGCGAAGCCGTGCAATACCGCGACGGCGCCGAAGCTGCCGACAAGGGCGAATTCCGCCACTTCATGCTCAAGGAAATCCACGAGCAACCATCCGTGGTGCAGCGCACCCTGGAAGGCCGCCTGAGCCAGAACCAAGTGCTGGTCAACGCCTTCGGCCCACAAGCCGCCGAGCTGTTCGCCAAAGTGCGCAATGTGCAGATCGTCGCCTGCGGCACCAGCTACCACGCCGGTATGGTTGCCCGTTACTGGCTCGAAGAACTGGCCGGCATCCCGTGCCAGGTCGAAGTCGCCAGCGAGTTCCGCTACCGCAAGGTGGTGGTGCAGCCCGACACCCTGTTCGTGACCATCTCCCAGTCCGGAGAAACGGCCGACACCCTGGCCGCGCTGCGTAATGCCAAAGAACTCGGCTTCCTTGGCAGCCTGGCGATCTGCAACGTCAGCATCAGTTCACTGGTGCGCGAGTCCGACCTGACCCTGCTGACCCAGGCCGGTCGCGAAATCGGCGTGGCGTCCACCAAAGCCTTTACCACCCAACTCGTTGGCCTGTTGCTGCTGACCCTGTGCCTGGGCCAGGTGCGCGGCACCCTCGCCGAAGGCGTCGAAGCCACATTGGTCGAAGAACTGCGCCGCCTGCCGACCCGTCTGGGCGAAGCCCTGGCCATGGACAGCACCGTGGAAAAAGTCGCCGAACTGTTCGCCGACAAGAACCACACCCTGTTCCTCGGCCGTGGCGCGCAATACCCGGTGGCGATGGAAGGCTCGCTCAAACTCAAGGAAATCTCGTACATCCACGCCGAAGCCTACCCGGCCGGCGAGCTCAAACACGGCCCATTGGCCCTGGTGGATGACGACATGCCAGTGGTCACCGTCGCGCCGAACAACGAACTGCTGGAAAAGCTCAAATCCAACCTGCAGGAAGTACGCGCGCGTGGCGGTCAGCTAATCGTGTTTGCCGATGAAAAAGCCGGCATGACCAACGCCGAAGGCACCCACGTCATCAACATGCCGCACATCCACGACACCCTGTCGCCGATCCTCTACACCATCCCGTTGCAGCTGCTGTCGTATTACGTGGCTGTGCTCAAGGGCACCGACGTTGACCAGCCGCGTAACCTGGCGAAATCGGTGACGGTGGAGTAATACGATTCGATTGGTGGTCACCTAAAAAACCCTCGGATATCGAGGGTTTTTTATGCGCCTTGAACAGGGGGAAGCCCCATGAATAACCGATCATCGGCGTTTGTGGTTTTTGTGCACCAATACCGTATGCCGCTCTCAAGTTGCCCCTAGAATGCCTCCCTGTGGATAACTCAGCCAGGGAACGCCTTCACCATGAACATAGAACTGCTTATCGCCGGTATCGTCGTGCTGATCATTGTCGTCGGCCTGGTCGGCTGGATGGTTGGTGTCTACAACGGCCTGGTGATGCGGCGCAACGATGTGGATAAGTCTTTCGCCAACATCGACGTGCTGCTCAAGCAACGGGCCGATCAGATCCCCGACCTGATGCGCGTGGTGCAGACTGCCATGAACCATGAGAACGCGCTGTTCACTCGTCTGAGCGATGCGCGCACTCAATACCTGAACGCCAGCAGCCTCAACGCCAAGGTCGATGCGTCCAACCAGCTCAACGCGGCGCTCAAGTCGGTGATTGCGGTGGCGGAGAGTTACCCGGCGCTGATTTCGGGGCCGAACATGGTCGAGTTGCAACAGGCTATCTCGGCCGTGGAGGAGCGCATTGCTGACCGGCGTGAGTTCTTCAATGAGTCGGTGAACCTCTACAACATCGCCATTGCGGTGTTCCCCGACCTGTTTTTTGCGCGGATGCTCAGCTATCAGCGCATTCCGTTGTTGGCCATCAGCGCCGAAGAAACCCGCTACGAAGGCGTGAAGCTTGAGGTGCCGGGGGCATGAAAACCACCCAGGCAGGCGTTGTGGTGAAAAAGCCGAAGTGGAAAACCGCGCTGGCGCTGGTGTTCCTCGCCGGCTTTATCGCCTTGATGGTTTACGCGCCAAACATCCTGATCGCGCTGTTTTTTCCCGTGGGCATTCTGGTCGGTTTGCTGGTCAGCTTTGGCCCCAGCTTCTACAAAACCGAGCAGCGCCTGGCCACCAGTCAGATTCGTTCGCTGGCCATGGGCCTGGTGGAAGTGCGCGGTAAGGTGGTTGCCGACCAGACCATGCTGTCACCGGTCTACGGCAAGCCGTGCGTGGGTTACGTGTTGATTGTCGAAGAGGGGACCAAAGACAAGGACGGTGATTGGAGTTGGAGCCGAGTGTTGGGCGAGGCGCGCTGTCATGACTTCCGGCTGCAGGACGCCGGCGGTGAGGTCCGCGTGATTGCCGAAGGGATCGACCTGTTTGGCAATAAATCGCCAGACGAGTACGAACTGCTGGGCAGTTCCCGCCGCCAGGGTGAAATCCTGTTGGTCCAGGACCTGGACGTGATGCTGATTGGCGACGCCGGTGAGCGTGAAGGCCTGACGGTAATCTCACAGGGCAAACACCCGAAGGCGGTGTTTGGCGTGGCATTGACCGAGGATGTGGAAAACCGCCGAGTGCTGGCGCCTTTATGGCGCGCCGGTGGTTTTTATGGCGCGGTGATAGCGCTGCTCGGGGTCGGCGTCATGGCCATGACCCCTGCGCATTTCGCTCAACTGCATCTGCCCAGCCCCGAGACTTATCCACAGATGGCCGAACGGGGTCCGTTCTATCAACTACTCGCCTGGCTATACCGCGAGGACGGCTTTCAGATTCCGTTCATGGCCGCGTTTGGTTTCTTTCTGGCCCTTATCGTCGTCATGATGGCCACGCGGTTGGTCCTGCCCAAAGGTATTCGCCTGGCCGTGGGGCGCGTATTGGGAGCATGGATGGGCTTGGGCATGGTGATTGGCGGCGTTGTGACCCTGCTGCTGTTCGTTGCCCATGTGGATACGATGAAGCTGTTTCTGGTGTGGATGCTGATCCTGCTGGGCACCCTGGTGTTCTCGATCTTCGAGCAGAGAAAGCTCGGCGCGGCGTACAACCATTACGCCAAACGCGTGGGCAAAGCCAGCTTCGGCGACGAAGACGCCTGATCAGGGCGATTGAAGAGGCAAGACCACAACCCTCAAAGCAGCAAAGATCCCTGTGGGAGCGGGCTTGCCCGCGAAGACGTCAGCCCAGCCAACAGTAATACTGGCTGACCCACCGCTATCGCGGGCAAGCCCGCTCCCACAGGGGATCTGTGATCAGGGCACAAACTCCACTTTCAGCCCGCGGCTAGCACTGCGGCCCTGATCATCGCTGACCCGCAACCGATACTCGCCCGACTTGCCCGGCCGCCAATTCAACGTGGTTTGCGGCGGGCCCTGGCCGATCAGCGTCTGGTCGGCAAACCAGTACAGCGTGGTCGCATCACTGGCCGCGTTGGCATTGAGCGGGATACTTTCCTGCGGCTGGGACAGGCGCAGTTGGTAGCTCACCTGGGTCAGCGGCGAGCGAATCTGCGGCGCTTCGCTTTGGTCGCTGATGCGGTTGGGCTGGCAATTTTTCATCACGTTGGGCGGCGTGCGCCGGGGCAGGCCGGCGGCGCGGTACAGGCGCTGCACGTCGCTGGGCCAGAATTCGAAGACTTCTTCGCGGGTGTATTGCGGGTCAAACGGCGGGCACGCGGCCTTGCCGGTGCGGGTATCGATCAGCACCGGGCGGTGCAGATTGGACACGCGAATTGGCGACACGCCGGGGATGTACCAGGTCTTGCGGGTTTGCGGGCACCAGCGGTTGGGCAACTCGCCGGAGGCCGCGCACACGTCGATGCGCACCAGCCCGGCGGGCGCCTTGTCGGGCTTGATCACCACGTTGGGCAAGGCCAGGGGCAGGGCGTCGGCGATGCGGAAGAACAGCGGCGCAGCGGTTTTGGCGCCGATAAACGTCGGGTTCGGCCGCCCATCAAAGTTGCCCACCCACACCACCAGCACATACGGCCCCACCAGGCCCGCGCTCCAGGCATCGTGAAAGCCCCACGATGTGCCGGTTTTCCACGCGGTGCGCCAGTGGCGGCCGGGCAGGCCATCCGGGCGCGGGTTGCGGCGCAGCATGTCGCGCACCATAAACGCCGCTTGGGGCGTGAGCAGTTGCGCGCCAGTGGTTTGCGGCTGTTCCTGCACATAGCGCAAAGGCCGCAAATGCCCGTCACCCGCCAGCATCACATACAGGCGCGCCAGTTCCTCCGGCGTCATCTCGCCGCCGCCCAAAGCCAGGGCCAAGCCGTAGTGACTTTCCCCACGCAAGCCTTTGATACCGGCGCGTTGCAGCAAGCCATACAGCGAGGGCGACTGCACCTGGCTGGCGAGCCACACCGCCGGAATATTGCGACTACGGATCAACGCATCCCGCGCCGTCAGTGGCCCGACAAAACTGCCGTCGAAATTTTCCGGCTGGAAGTAGCCGAAGTTACTGGGCAAATCCTTGAGGATGCTCATGGGGTGGATAACCCCCTGATCCAGCGCCAGCCCATACAAAAACGGCTTGAGCGTCGACCCTGGCGAGCGCCGCGACAACACGCCGTTGACCTGGCCGTGGATGCTTGTGGATAAGTAATCCGCCGAACCTACCAGCGCCTTGACGCTCTGGTCGCGGCTGTCCACAAGGATCGCCGTGGCGTTTTCCACACCGGTACTGCGCCGCTCGGCAATAAAACCGGTGATCAGGCGTTCGAGCAGTTGCTGCAAAGGCAGGTTGAGGGTGGTGTTGAGTTCGTTGCCGGGCTGGGATGCCAGCAACTGTTCGCTCAAGTGCGGCGCCAGAAACGGGATCTGCTGGCGGTTGCGCGCCTCCAGGGGCAAGTCGAGCAAACTGTCGTTACGAGCGTCCTGTGGATAAGTTTCGCGCCAGTCGGCCATCAAGCGCAGCCGCGCATGTTGCAGCGACGGCCCGAAGCGTGCGCGCCGCCCCGGTTGCTGCGGGATCACCGCCAGCGCCAGCGCTTCGGACAACGACAACTGCGCCGCCGACTTGCCAAAGTAAATCCGGCTGGCCGCTTCGGCGCCTTCGATATTGCCGCCCATGGGCGCCAGGTTCAGGTAAGCCTCAAGGATATCGTGCTTGCTGTAGCGCGCTTCCAGCCACAGCGCCAGGGCCATCTGCTGCAATTTGCCCGGCACTTGGCGGGTGTTGAGGTCCCACAGCCGCCGCGCCAGCTGCATGCTCAAGGTTGAGCCGCCCTGGCGCTGGCCGCCGCTGTAGGTGGCCATGGCCGCGCGCAGCAACGCCGGGGGGTTGATGCCCGGGTGCCAGTAGAAATTGCGGTCTTCCTTGAGCAACAAGGCTTCGACCAGTGACGGCGACATGCGCGCAAGCGGCAGCCACAGGCGATATTGCCCATCCTCTGCCAGGGTCATGCGCAGCAACGCGCCGTCATCGGCCAACACCACGCGGGACGAGGTGACGGCCTGTTCCAGCGGGGCATGGGGCCACCATCGCAGCCCCGCCAGCGTGCCTGTAAAGAGTACCGCCGCTGCAAGCAGCGGCGTCAGGCGTTTAAGGCTTGGTAATTTCAAGCTGGCCTACTTTGCCGCGCCCTTGCAGGGTGGTTTCGTACATGCCTTCGGCGTAGGCCGGTGGCGTATTGAACGTCCCTGCGTTGGTGGCGCGCACGCGGTACACGAAAGTGCCGACATCACGCAGCGCGGTGCCGTACAACACCACCCGGTCATCGCGCACATCCACGTAGTCCGGCTGCCAGTTGCTCAGCTCGGTCTCGCCGATCGGCGCTTGCCAGGTTTCGGCTTCATCACCGTCGGCGGTTTCCACATACTCGGAATCGTCGCCTTCACTTTCACTTTCTTCGTTGCTGGCGGCCGCTTCCGGCTCCGGCGGCAAGTTATACACAGGCTCGACGCCGCCTGGCAGCAAGTCGACCACGGCCACTTGCTGCACTTGGTCGCGGTCGGTGGCGCGCAGGCGCAGGCGCACCAGGAACTCGTCGCCCACCGCGACTTTGCTCACCGGCTCGCCTTTGAGGTCGAGGTATTCGTGGATGATTTCCAGCCCATTGTTGATCGGCTTGAGCTTGGCACCCTTGTCGAAACCGGCTTCGCTAAGCATGTAGAAAGCGGCCGGGCCGTCGGTTTTTTCCATCACCAGTTTCTGGGTTTTACCCGGCACCGCAGCGCGCGGTGGCTGGCCGGCCATCTCCAGCAGTTGCTGTTGCTTGTCGCCCAGCCAGGCGGTGGCCTTGAGGGTCATGTCGCTCTGGGCGCGCTGGCCATAATTGTCCAGGGCGCGCAGCAGCAGGGCGGCCGACAGCGAGTTGTAACGCTGCTCGTTCAGGCGCTTGCCGAGTTTATCCAGAAGCGCCGTCGGTACATCGTCAAGCAACTCGGGGAAGTGGCGTGCCAGCAGGTGCAAGTGCTCGGCGTCGTGTACCAGCGGGTCGTAATACAGGCCATCGCTCTCCCACTTATCCACCAGCGAACGCCACGGGATTTTGCGGAACAGGGTATCGGCCTGACGATCCTGCTTGAGCAGCTTGTAACTGGCCGCCAGGTAAGCGGCGCCCAGGTCGTTCTGCCAGGTGTCTTTGAAGTAGCTCTCGTAGCGCTCGCGAATGTCGCTCAAGGCGCCGCTCACCAGAATTCCCTGACGGCTCAAGAGGTAACTGGCGTAGGCACGGTTGCGCAATTCCGACAGACCTTCGCTCGGGCCATTGGCCAAGTCCGTCAGGTAGGCGTTGGAACGCGCCAGCAGGTCTTCCGGCACCGGCAGCCCGCGTTCCTTGGCTTCGATCAGGAAGTCGGTGGCATACAGGCTGGCATATGGCGCCACATCCGGGTTGGCGGCCCACAAACCAAAGCCACCGGCCGAGTTCTGGCGCTGGCGCAGCATGCGCACCGCGCCGCTGAAGGCTTGCTCGGCTTCTGGCGCCGTACCGCCCCAGATCAACGCCGGCATGGCCTTGGACACCAATTGCTCGGTGCAGGCGTAACCGTAGTCATCCAGGTAATGCTTGAGGCCGTTGGCCCACACCAGCGGCGACGCGGCCACACCCAGTTGCACATCGCGCAATTGGCTGAACAGTTCGCGGGTCGGTTTCAGCTCTTTGCTGGCGCTGTCGAAACGGCCCAGGCTCAAGGCCACGCGATGCTCGCTCAGTGGGCGGATCGAGGTGGTTTCTGCGACCTGGATACGTTTGCCGTTCGGCAGTACCGCGACAAACCGCAGATCCGCCGAGCCGAGAGTTTCGCCGACCTTGATCTTGAACTCGGCAGTGCCTTCCTTGCGCGGTTGCAGCGACAGGGTGCTGCCTTTGTCGCCCTGCACGTTGAGGCCGTCGCTGGTCTGCACTTCAAACTTCACGTCCGCTGCTGCGTCGAGGTTACTGAACACCCCGGCGCTCACATTGAACACATCCCCCGGCGCCACAAAGGCCGGCACGTTCGGCGTGATCACAATCGGCCCGCGCACTTCGGTATTGGCCTCGCTGACACCCACGCTGTCACTGTCCACTGCCACCGCAAACAGGTGCAGCTTGCCGTTGAAGCTGTCCGGCACCTGGTAATGCAGCACGGTTTCACCGGCGGGCAAGTCAACCAACCCGGACCACCAGGCCACGGGCGGCTGGTGTTTACGCTTGAACGGGTTGAGGTGGTTGGCCAGCGCGCCTTCGGTGTCACCACCCGGCGCTGCCCCACTGAGCAGGCGGCTGAATTCCGGCAGGATCAGGTCAAGAATCTGACTGGTGCCAACCTCCAGTGCGCGTTTCTGGAAGAAGAAGCCCAACGGGTCGGGCGTCTGGTAACGCGCCACTTGCAGGATGCCTTCGTCCACCGCGTAAACCACTGCGCGGCCTGGGCGGTCGGCAGTGACCTTGATATCCAGGGTCTGCCCCGGCTCGATCTTCTCCGGGCCTTCAACCTTGAGCGCCATGCGCCGCGCATCCAGGTTGATGCTGAACGGCACCACGCCGTAGGACAGCGGGCTCATATAAACCTCTGGCGAACCCATGTCGCGCACAAACTGCACGTTGACGTAGGCATTGCCCTCAAGGCCTGCAGGCACGCGGATATGTTGCACGCTGTTGGTGCTGTCGGCCTTGAACCACTGTTGGGTGTAAACCTTGTCACGCTCAATGGTGATCAAGCCGGCACCGGTGTACGGCGCGCGGATGCTGATCGCAATCTCATCGCCGGTGGCATAGCTGCGTTTATCCAGGCGCAATTGCAGTTCGGCGTTGCGCTCCAGCGAGCGCGAGGTGTTGCCGCGCCCGGCCACGCTGTAGTCGATCTGGTTGAGCAGACGGCCATTGGCGTCTTTGACTTGCAGGGTGAAATCACCCGGCGTGCCGGTGTTGAGGGTCTGCTTGGCGCCGTCCTTGGTCATCGTCAGCGGTGAGGCCGGCTGGCTGATGTTCTTGATGCGCGACTCGTATTTGTAGGTGCCGTTGGACTGTTTCACCAGTACCGACACGTAACGGTGTTCCACCACCTCACTGGTCAGGCCATCCACGGCCATCGGCGTGAGGTCCGGCGCGACGGCCAGCCATTGCACCTGGCGCGGGGCGTCCTTGGCGACGTACGACAGCGAATCCTGACTTTTCACACCAACCAGATAAGGCGCGGACGACACCAGCAGCGCACTTTGCGCCGCCACGTTGCGGCCACCTTCGGCCTCGAATACCTGGGTCATCACCTGCAGGCGATAGGTGCTGCTGGCGAAGCGTTGCAGGTTGAGGTCGAGCACGGCCTGGCCGTTGTCGTCGACGGTGGTTTCGGCCAGGTCTTCGGTGCTGGCTTCTTCCAGGGAATCGTTGAGGCGGAAGCGGTAATCGGGGTAACGGTCAAAGGCCGCGAGCGTCGGGCTCAGGGACATTTTCGCCGTGACACGCCGGCCGGCTGCCGGCGCGCCGAACAAGTGCATCGCGGTGACTTTGGCCACCACTTGGTCGGGCGGAATCCAGCCCAATACCGGCGTGTCGTGCAAGCTCAGGCTGACCTTCATGCGGTCTGGCTCAAAGTCGCGAACCTTGAAGCTGACACTGCCCAGGTCGGTGCGGGTGTTTTTCTGGCCGATCAGCTGCAAGGTCGCGGTGTAATCCCCGGCGGGGGCGACTTCACTGCTGGGGAAATCAAAGGTTTCAAAGCCGCTGGTGGACAGCTTCAGCGGCTGGCGAATCACTTCCAGACCGCGTGGGTCGGTGATTTGCAGTTCAACCGGCAGGCCTTGCAAGGCGCCTTTCCAGTCGCCGCTACGCACGATCATGCCCAGGTGCGCGGTCTCGCCCGGGCGGTACAGGCCACGGTCGGTGAACATATACGCGCTGAGGCGATTAATCGCGCCGTCTTCTTCCAAACCACCTACATCGAAGCGTGAAAAGTCCAACTGCTGGGACTGACGGGCAATCGGCAGGAACGACTGGTCATTGCCGCGGGTGACTACATACATCAGTGGTGTTTTCTCACGGCGCAGTTCATCCAGCTTGGCGAAATGCGCGTGGCCTTCAGCGTCGGTGCGGCCGCTGGCGACCGGCAAACCGTTGCGACCCATGATGTCGACTTGTGCATCAGCCACCGGCGAGCCGTTGCCGATGGACTGCACAAACACATCGTGGCTGCCGTCGCTGGAGCGTTTGGCGATGATGCCAAGGTCGGTGACCACGATAAAACGCAGGTCGCTGGTGCTGTTGCGCTCGTACTCGAACGTGCGCTCGGCCGGGTCATCCTGCGGGCTCAGCTTGAGCACGAAAATGCCGCGACGGCCGCCATTGGCGGTGAGGTAGTGGCTCAGGTCCACGTTGTCGTAGACGGTTTTCGCCGGGTCATTGGACGACAGCGCAATATCCAGCGACTGACGCTCGACCATGCGGTCGAAGTATTCATTGCCGAAATTCGGCCGGGCGAAGCTGCCGCTGCTTTGGTCGACCAAATGCTGCAACTGGTTGGGCAGCAGGCGGGCGATTTCCACATGGGCGCCGGGCACGCCACGGGCCATGAAACCCAGGCGTTTTTCGCCGTTGAGGCTCAGCAGCGCACCGTCCGACAGGAACTGCAAGGTGCGCGGATACGCCGGCATGCTGATCAGCGAGGCGGTAGGGTTTTTTGCCAGGTAGCCACCAATGGCTTCCAGGTTGGCAGGCACGCGCACGTACAACGCGCGACCGGCCGGGGCCTTGAACTTGAAGGCGTGCAGGGTGTTCAGCGGCTCGACGCTGGGCACGTGGGTCAGGCTGACCTTGGTACTGCGCGCCAGCATCGCGTCATCGATATCGTTGCTGGTGTAAGGGCGCGTGTCGTCTTCGGCCTTGGCCGGCAGCAACCAGGCCTGGACCTTGCCGGCGATGGTGTCATCGGCCACGGCGCTGGAGCTGCTGAACATCAATACCGGCTCCGGTTCGCCGCGCTCGTTGTCGACAAAGCTGACTTCGGCAGCGGTAAACGTCAGGCGATAACGGCCGGGCACGGTGACTTCCGCCACCAGTGGCGCGGCGCTGGCATTGCCGCCGTCACGGGCCTTGATGCCTTCATCGAGCTTGGCGCTGACCGGCGTGCTTTCCAGTGGCGTGGCCAGGGCGGCGGAGCGCACGTAAGCATTGAGCTTGAGCTCGTCGAAGGTGATTTCCGGGCGGTTGGGCAACTGGGCATCGCGGTAGGCCAGGCCTTTACCGAGCGTCACCGAGACGCGCTTGCGCAGGTTGTCTTCATCCACCGGGTGGGAAAAGTGGAAGGTCGCCACCAGCTGTTTCAGCGTCGGGTTGGACGGGTCCTGGTACAGCTCGTTTTGCGCCAGGGTGGCGCGGAACGGTTGGGTCGAGAACTGGCTGCTGTATTGGCTCAGCAGCACGCCGTCGGCCAGCAGCTTTTTCTTGGCCAGATCGAGCGTGTAATGGGCATCCACAGGCCAGTCTTTTTCCGGCACGAACACTAACGTGCGGTCGTCGGACCAACGCCAGGCACCGGCTACAGCGGGTTTAAGGGTAATGCCTTCTGTGACCGGCTTGCCAATGGCCGCCAGCGGAGCCACGGACTCGGCAAAACGCACCTGCAAGTTATCCACAACCGCAGGCTGCTGGGTGTAATCGGTCAGGTTCGGCTTATGCAGCGAATAGCCCACGGTGTGGGGCTGCGGCAAATTCGAATACCAGTGCCAGCCGTAAAAACCAGCAGCGGCCAGCAGCACCAGGCCCAAAATCCCGGCACCCGCCTGACGCGGATAGGCGCGGGCCTTCTGGCCCAGGTTCCCCACGCCACGGCCCGTGGCTCGCAGCCAGTTTGGCGGCTGCCATTGGCCAAAGATGGCACTCACCACAGTCAGTAAAGCGCCGATAATCCGGCGGCTGATCGCTTTCAACGAATCGAACATGGTGAGCATCCCTGGCAAAGTGCGGCCTATCTTACACGCGTCTTTGATACAAAAGATGACGTGAAGTGGTCAGCATGCTCAGGCGTGTTGCACAAAGGTGAGGCGTACCGCAAAACCGATCGAAAGGTTGCCCGTGAAGTAAGGTTTCGGGCTTAGCTTGGTCTTCCAATACACCACAAAGCACCTGTAGGAGCTGGCTTGCCTGCGATGGCCATAGGTATCTACACAACTTTTGAAGGCCGCCAATTTCTCATGTGGCGAGCAGGCTTGCCCTGCTCGCCACAACAGCCCACCTGCCACAGACTTCGTGTTAACCGGTTGTGTAGATACCTATGCTGCGATGGCGGTGGCACACCCAAAAGTGATGCTGGCTGACACTCCGCTATCGCAGGCAAGCCAGCTCCCACAATTGATCTGTGTTGGGCTTGAGAGAGTGCGTGTCTCAAGTCCACCAGTAGCGCACAAGGTGGAAGAAAATCGGCGCGGCAAAGCACACCGAATCCAGGCGGTCCAGCATCCCGCCGTGGCCTTCGATCATGTGCCCCCAATCCTTCACGCCCCGGTCGCGCTTGATCGCCGACATCACGATGCCGCCGGCGAAGCCCAGCAGGTTGATCAGCAGCGCGATCAGGAATGATTGCCATGGGTTGAACGGCGTGGTCCACCACAGCGCCGCGCCGATCAGGGACGACAGCAGAATCCCGCCGACAAAGCCTTCCACGGTTTTGGACGGCGACAGGTTGGGCGCGATCTTGTGTTTGCCGAACAGCTTGCCGCACACGTACTGCAGCACGTCCGACAGTTGCACCACGATCACCAGGTAAGCGATCAGCAACAGGTTGCGGCCTTCGTAGCCGGGAATGTCGAGCGTCAGTAAGGCGGGCACGAACGACACGCAGAACACCGCGATCATCAGGCCCCATTGCACCTTCGACGCACGCTCCAGAAAGTGCGTGCTGTCGCCACCCAGTGAGGCGAGGATCGGCAGCAGCAGGAACACGTACACCGGGATAAAGATCGAGAACAGCCCGTACCAGTCCGCATAAATCAGCAGGTATTGCAACGGCAGCGCCAGGTAGAACGCCGCCACCAGCGCCGGGTAATCGCTGCGGCGGGGGGGCGGGAGGGGGAGAAACTCGCGCAGGGCGTAGAACGACACTGCATAAAACAGCAGGATCACCGCGCCGGTGCCGAGCCAGAAGGCGATACCGATCACCACCACCATTACCCACCAGGCATTGATGCGGGCGTTGAGGTTGTCGACCACTGCATTCGGTGTGCCACGGGTGCGCAGTTTGAGGATCAGGCCGATCAGCGAGGCGAGCACCAGGATCGCGCCTATTCCGCCGAACAACATCAGGGTTTGGCTATCCATGTCAGACATGCTCCGGAGCGAGGGCAAGCAGGGCGTCGCGGGTGCGGGCAAGGAAGGCGTTTTTGTCTTCGCCTTCTTCCAATTGCAGCGGCGCGCCGAAGCTGGTGGTACACAGCAACGGCAGCGGCAGTACACGGCCCTTGGGCATGACCCGGTTGAGGTTGGCGATCCACACCGGAATCAATTCGGCCTGTGGGTAACTTTTGGCCAGGTGATACAGGCCGCTTTTGAACGGCAGCAAACCGTCCTCCAGGTTGCGCGTACCTTCGGGAAAGATGATCAACGAATCGCCGCCTTCCAACGCGGCCAGCATCGGCTGCAAGGGGTTATCCACAGGGTCTTTGCGCTCGCGGTCGATCAACACGCCGTTGAACACGCGGTTGATGATGTAGCGGCGCAGTGCGCTTTGGTTCCAGTAATCACTGCCGGCCACCGGCCGCGTGAATTTACGCAGGTTTTGCGGCAACGACGCCCATAGCAAGACGAAATCACCGTGGCTGCTGTGGTTGGCGAAGTAGATGCGTTGCACCGGCACCGGCGCGCACCCCAGCCACAGGCTACGGGCACCGGTAACGGTGCGGGCCATCGAGGTAATCAGGGTGGCGACCACGGGTTCGAACATGGGGATTCCTTATCCGGCGAAAGGTAGCCAAGGGCTGGCGAGGATGACGGCCAGGGTCAGCAGCGCTTGCGCGGCCAGCAACCAGGCTTGTTTGCGCAGCAGTTTGAGCGCGCCGCGACGGCGTTCGGTCCAGGGCCGGCCCGCGCGTTTGGGCGATTGCAGGCCGAGGCTCTGCAAGGCTTGGTCGAGATCGGCCGTGCGCTCGGTGTCGCGGGCCAGCAGGGCGAACAGGTCGGCGTCGAAGGCCACGCGCAAGGCCCAGTACTTTTGCAGCAGGCCGAGAATAATCATCCACAGGCTGAGCAGCAGGCACAGGGTCGAAACGCTGGCCAACAGCAACTGAGCAAGGCCGAACAACACACCCGCCACGGTCAGGCCTGTGGATAACTGATCCAGCGAACGGCCACGTCGCAGCAGGCTGGCAACGACCTGGAGTTCCATATCAGCGGGCATGGGGCAAACCCTCCAACGCTTTACGGTGAGCAGGATGCAGGACCACTTCGGCCCGTGCTGTACGAATAATAGCCACTGCCTCGTCGACTGTTGCGGCGCGCCCACTGTGCAGCAACCACGCGGCGACGGCGGTGGCGCTGCGCGAGTAGCCAAGGGCGCAGCACACCAACAGCGGGCCGTTTGAACGCAGGCGTTCAATGGCCTCAGCGGCTTGCTGGCATTGCGCGGGCGTTGGCGCGATCAGGTCGAGCACAGGCACGCATTCATAGGCGCGGCCCTGTGGATTAATCGGCAATTCGGCGCATAGATCGACGATGGCCGTGAAGGAACCTTGCTCGCCGGTGGCAGGGATTCGACCAAGCCAGACGTTATCCACAATCTGGTCGGGCTGTGGATGTTTACGTGTCCACAGCCTGGAATTTATCCAGGCTGCCGCCAGATAGGGTGCATACAGCCAGCGCGCCGCTGGCGTGAGCCGACCGTCTTTGCGCTTCTGGAAGCCCGCCGCGCCGAGCACAAAGTAGTTAGCCTTGATCAAACCCAAGGAAACCGCTGGCCAAAGCAGCCACAACCACCCGCCACGCAGCACCCAGGCCAGGATCACCAGCACTAAAGCGCCAAGGCCGTAGCGCATGCCCAGTCGCCATCGTTTTGTGTCCCGCGTCAGCCGTGCATTCAACAGCGGGCTCGGATGTTCCACCGGCCACAGCCACACACACAACCAACCCGCCAGGGCGCCTGTGGGTAAGTCGATAAAGTGATGTTGATAAGTGGTCAACACCGAAATACCGATTAACGCGAACCAGCCATGCACCAGCCAACGCCAGAACCCTTGGGTGTGGCGCTGGTACATGACCCACAAAATCACCAGCAACGCGATATGCAGCGACGGCGCCTGGTTGAAGGGTTTATCAAAGCCTGCCAGCACCGCAAACAGCCAGCCGAATACACCATCCAGCTCCGGCCGTTCAAAGGTGAAACGCAGCGGCCAGATCAAAAAGCAGCTCACGGCAATGACTTGCGCACTGAGCAGGCGCAACGCGTGTTGTTTGAGCTCATGGCGAGTAGTGGGCAGTAGCAGCGAAAACCCGTAGAGCAGGTCGATGGACCAATAGGGCACGATGGTCCAGGCCCAGAACGGCATATGGGTTTCCCAGCCGAACACCAGCGTGCCCACATCGCTGCGCTGGCTGGTGACCCAGGTGGCAAAGCCGTAGGTGCTGAAAAACAGCGGCGCCAACAACAGCAGCCACAGGACGGCGGGTTTCAATAAACCGGGTTCGCGCATGCTCAGATCTTCTGCGCCAGGGACACGGTGAAAATGCCCCACTCATCCACACGTTGGGTGATTTTGCGAAAGCCCGCCGCCTCGACCAATTGATCCATTTCGGCCTGGCTGCGACGGCGCATTACCCAGGCCTGGCCCTGGCGATGGCTGGTCAACGCGCGGGCGATCAGTTCCAGTTGCGGGTGCCATGGCTGGCCGGTGTAGACCAGATACCCGCCGGGCTCCACCGCTTCGGCAAGACCTGCCAGCGACCTGCCGACCATGCCGTTATCGGCAAACAGCTCATACAGCCCGGACACCACCGCCAAGGTTGGCTTGGGCTCAAGCGCCGCCAGGTCCGCACGATCAAACGCATCGCCTTTGACGAACTGCGCGATGTCCCCCAGGCCTTTCTCGCGAATCAGCGCTCCGCCGTCACGCACGTTGATGTCGCTATAGTCGCGCAGCAGGATTGATTCCGGCAACGGTGAAACGCCCTGCAAGGCTTCGAGAATGTAGCGCCCGTGGCCGGCGGCGATATCGACAATGCGCACTTCGCGATCATCGGCACGCAACCTGGCCATGGCCAGCCGTAGCAGTTCCTCGACGTTCAACTTGCGCTGGCGAATGCCGCGCCAGCCGATGGAGTTGAGGTAATTGGTGTCGATCATCCGCCCCAGCCCGCCCTTGCCGGTGGGCGTGTTGCGGTACACGTAGTCCAGGGTGCTGCCGGAGTCGAAGCCGGTGTCGAAACCCAGTTTCACCCCGTCCGACAGGTTCTTGCCCAGGCCCATGCTGGCGCGGGTCATGCGCCAGTACAGGTCGCGCAGGGAGTTACGCGGCAGCGGCGCGGCGAGGGCTTCGGACTCGGCGCAGGTGGCGCCCATTTTGTCGGCATCCAGCAGGGCGGCGCGGTCCAGCGGGTGTTGGAAGTTCTGCAGGATAAAGCGCCGGGCGCTGCTCACGGCCACGGCACGGTCGCGCTCGCCAAGGGTGTCGTGGAAAAAGCCGGGCAAAATGTGCAGCTCTTTTTTCAGGCTGCCCAGGTGGTCGAAAAATTGCTGCTGGGGTTTGCGGTGCACCACAAAGTCGGAGCCGGAGATGAGCAATTGCGTCGGCACCTGGATCGCCTGGGCATCGGCGACCACCCGGTCGGCGGCTTCGTACAAACCCAGCAGCACATTCACCGAAATCGCCTTGGTGATCAGCGGGTCGCTGTCGTAGGTCGCGACGCGCTCCGGGTCGTGGCTGAGGAACTTGGCCTTGACGTAGCTGTTGACGAAAAAGTTGCCGCGAAACTTGCGCATCAACGCCAGCCCAGGCCGGGCGAAGGGCACGTACAGCTTGACCTTGAATGCCGGGGAGGCGAGCACCAGCGCGCGGATTTTTGGCGCGTAGTCGTGCACCCAAGTGGCCGCGATCACCGCGCCGACGCTTTGGGCGATGACGGCGACGTTTTGTTCTTCTATGCCGTAAGTGGCGCCGATGTGTTCGCAGAAGGTCTGCACGTCGCGGGCGCTGGTGGCGAAGCTTGGGCTGTCACCGCGCGCGCCCGGCGATTGGCCGTGGCCACGGGCGTCCCAGGCGAAGAAATCGAATTGCGGCAGGTCGAGCTCGTCGACCAGGTGGGCAATACGGCCCGAGTGCTCATGGCCGCGATGGAACAGCAGGATCGCCTTGCGCGGCGCGTCGCCCTCAGGCGCAGTGGCCGGCCAGTGCCGATAAAAAAGCTCGACGCCATCATGGGTACCGAAGGTGTGCTCTTGCTGTTCGCGCATCGCAAAAATCCTTATGCAATCGGTGAGGTTTCTTGTTGTTCTTTGAGGCCCTGACGCACCCGGTTGACCAAGGTGTAGGCGAGCAGGGCAGCGACCAGCCACATCACCGCGTCGACCCCACCGGCGCCGAGCCAGCCCAGCGCCACGCCAGTGGCGAGCACGCCGAGTACGAACGCCCGATCACTTTTGCCCATCGGCCCGTCATAGCGGCGTGAGGCCCCCACCATCGGCCCCAGTACACCGGCGTATTCGCTGAACACGGCAAGCAACGCCACCAGCAGCACCGGCGCCAGGCTCACGCCGGGAATCAGCGCAAAGGGCAGGATCAACGCGCTGTCGGCGATCACGTCGCACAGTTCATTAAGGTACGCACCCAGGCGTGATTGCTGGCCGAATTCGCGTGCGAGCATGCCGTCGATGGCATTGAGGGCCATGCGCAGGATCATCCACAGCGGGATCAGTGCAAACAGCCAGAGGTGTTGGGCAAAGCTGGCGATCAACAGGCCGACCAGCAAGGAAACGACGCCGGCCAGCACGGTGATCTGGTTGGCGGTGGTGCCGTTGTCGTAAAGGCGCTGCACAAGAGGGCGCAGCAGGTTCTGAAAACGCGGTTTGAGCTGGTAGATCGAAATCATGACGCTTCCTTGTCCATGGGCCCGCGAAAAACTGTTTGGAGTGTGCCGATTAATCCGTGCCTGCACCAGTGATGGCTTGTGTTTCTGGGGGTTTAATCACTATTCAGAGCGCACCACAGAATAAATGTGGGAGCTGGCTTGCCTGCGATGGGCATAGGTATCTACACAGCCGGTTGACACGAAATCTGTGGCAGGTGAGCCGTTGTGGCGAGCAGGCTTGCCACAGGAGAAATTGGCTGCCCTCAAAAACTGGCAGACCGCTATCTCGGGCAAGCCCGCTCCCGCAAGGGATTTACGCTGTTTTCGGACAAAAATTTCACGCTGCGTGTTATATCGTAACCAATTGTATGTAAGCGGACGTTAAGTGGATGCAAGTGGATCTGGAAGCTGACGGCGCTTCGGTTGAAGGCCTTCCGCGTTTTCAACAAGGGCTGTTTCATGCCCGCCGATTGCGCCAGGCGGGCATCAGCCTGACGGCCCTGGCCGTGGCCGGTTGGGTGCTGGCGCTGTTTGTCGCGCTGTTTGCGCCGCTGTCGATCTGGCCGGTGGTGCTGATCAACTGCGCGTCGGCCTTGCTGGTGCTGGTGGCCGGGTTGCAGTCGGCGTGGTGGGTGGCGGATTGGCGCGCCCAGGCGCTGGAAACGCCCACGGCTGAACTGATCGAAGCGTCCGGCGAAGAGGTTGGCGCGTTCGCACGGGCGCTCAATCGGTTTGGCAGCGGCGTGCTGTCACAGGTTGGCGCGCCGGTGCTGTGGCTGTGCGGTTGGTCGTTGCTGGCGCTGATCAGCATCATCGAATTCTGGAACCTGGCCTTGCCCGCCGCCGCGCTGGGGCAATCGGCGAGCATCGGCGCGGCGCTGGCCCTGGCGTTGGCCTTTGGCTTGTTGGTGTTCGAGCGACGCTTGGCCCAGGAAACCGCTGCGCAATGGCCGGAAGCGTCACAGCTGGCGCAGTTGAGCCGCGTGGCGATTGTCAGCCTGGTGGTCAGTGCGATCTGCCTGCTGTTTGCCGGTGCCGAATCCGTGTGGCCGCTGCGCCTGGCGGTGTTGACGGGGCTGTTGCCCGCGTTGGTGGCGCTGGAGTTTCTGCTAAGAGGCGTGCTGTCACTGTTCAGCCCGCGCCAGCCGCGCCTCGAACCACGCTTGATGGCGCAGAGCTTTATCGCGGGCCTGCTGCGTTGGCCACCCCAACCCTTGCTGGCGTTGCAGCACGAATTGCACAACCGCTTCGGCATCGACTTGCGCCAGATCTGGGCGTTTACCTACATGCGCCGGGCATTTTTGCCGGTGCTGTTGGTGGTGCTGGCGGTAGGCTGGGCGTTGACCGGCGTGCACGAAGTGCCCCTGCAAGGCCGTGGGATTTATGAGCGGTTCGGCGAACCCGTGCAAGTCTTCGGGCCTGGCTTGCACGCCGGGTTGCCGTGGCCATTGGGTCGCGTGCTGAGCGTGGAAAACGGCGTGGTGCATGAGCTGGCAACCAGCGTCAGCGAGGCCGCCGCGCCGGAGTTGGCCTCGGCGGAAGGCCCGGCGCCGCTAATCGCCAACCGCTTGTGGGACGCCAGCCATGTAAATGACAAGTCCCAAGTGATCGCCAGCAGCAGCGGCGACAAGCAGAGCTTCCAGATCGTCAATATGGATGTGCGTTTCGTCTACCGCATCGGCCTGACGGACAAGGCTGCGCTGGCCGCCACCTATAACAGCGCGGATGTACCGACGCTGATTCGCAGCACCGCCAGCCGCATCCTTGTGCATGATTTTGCGTCGCGCACCCTCGACGAATTGCTCGGCGAGCAACGCACCAGCCTCGCCGATGAAGTGGGCCGCGCCGTGCAGGCCGACCTGCAGAAACTCGACAGCGGCGTGGAAATTCTCGCCACGGTGGTGGAAGCAATCCATCCACCGGCCGGTGCTGCCAATGCTTATCACGGTGTGCAGGCGGCACAAATTGGCGCCCAGGCGCTGATCTCCCGCGAACGCGGGGCTGCCAGCGAGCAAACCAACCAGGCGTTGTTGCAAGCCAGCACTGCCCGCGATCAGGCGGTGGCCACTGCCCGTGAAGTAAACGCGGGCGCCCAAGCGGCCGACCTGCGTTTTACCGCCGAACAAAAAGCCTACGCCACTGCGGGTCGTGCCTTTGTGCTGGAACAGTACCTGGGCCAACTCAGCCAAGGCCTGGCCCACGCCAAGCTGCTTATTCTGGATCACCGCCTGGGCGCCGATGGCGCGCCGACGATCGATCTGCGTTCTTTTACTTTGCCGGCCGACCCGATGGCGCCGCGTAAAGCCGTTCAATAAGGAGTCTGTCTGTTGAGCGCACATTCTCACGATCACGGTCATCACCATCATCACGGCCACCATCATCACCACCATGGTGATGAGCAGGCCTCTGGCCCATTCCCTTGGCGGCGTATGGCCTGGGCGGTGTTGCTGGTGCTGTTTGCCGTCGCGGCGGCGAGCCTGGTGCAGGTGCGTTCCGGTGAAGCCACGGTGATTACCCGCTTCGGCAACCCGGCGCGGGTATTGCTGGAGCCGGGCCTGGGCTGGCGCTGGCCGGCGCCGTTCGAAGCGGCGATCCCGGTGGACCTGCGCCTGCGCACCACTTCCAGCGGTTTGCAGGATGTGGGCACCCGCGATGGCCTGCGCATCATCGTGCAGGCCTACGTGGCGTGGCAGGTGCAGGGCGATGCCGACAATGTGCAGCGCTTTATGCGGGCGGTGCAGAACCAGCCGGATGAGGCGGCGCGGCAGATTCGCACCTTCGTCGGCTCGGCGCTGGAAACCACGGCGGCCAGCTTCGACCTGTCGAGCCTGATCAACACCGACGCCAGCCAGGTGCGCATCGCTGATTTTGAAGCCCAGCTGCGCCAGCAGATTGATCAACAATTGCTCACCACCTATGGCGTGCGCGTGGCGCAAGTGGGTGTCGAACGCCTGACGTTGCCTTCCGTCACCTTGACCGCCACCGTCGACCGCATGCGTGCCGAGCGCGAAACCATCGCCACTGAACGCACCGCCGTGGGCAAGCGTGAAGCGGCGCAGATTCGCTCCGCTGCCGAGCGGGATGCGCGCATCGTGCAGGCCGATGCCACGGTGAAAGCTGCTGATATCGAAGCCCAGTCGCGGGTTGAGGCGGCGCAGATTTATGGGCGTGCCTACGCCGGCAACCCGCAGTTGTACAACCTGCTGCGCTCGCTCGATACCTTGGGCACGGTGGTTACGCCGGGCACCAAGATCATCCTGCGTACCGACGCTGCGCCGTTCCGTGCACTGGTAGACGGGCCCAAGGACGTTCAGCCATGACCGAGCGTGACGGCCCGGACAGCCCGTGGATCCAGGCCGGGCGTCTGACCTTCCTGGCGCTGTACGCGGTGACGGTTCTGGCCGCATTGGCCTGGGCGTTTTCGAATGTGCGCCAGATCGACCCGCAAAACCGCGCTGTGGTGTTGCACTTCGGCGCGCTTGACCGCATCCAGAACGCCGGGCTGTTACTGGCGTGGCCGCAGCCCTTCGAGCAAGTGGTGCTGTTGCCGGCGGCGGACCGTGTGATCGAGCGGCGAGTGGAGAACTTGTTGCGCTCCGAGGCGGCGACCCAGGCCGATCGCGTGGCCAGTTTTGCCACGCCTCTGAGCGACGCGCTGGCCGGTTCCGGTTACCTGCTGACGGGCGATGCCGGTGTGGTGCAGCTGGATGTGCGGGTGTTCTATAAGGTCACCGAACCTTACGCCTTTGTGTTGCAGGGCGAGCATGTGCTGCCGGCCCTGGATCGGCTGGTGACGCGCAGCGCGGTGGCACTGACCGCCGCGCGCGACCTGGACACGATTCTGGTGGCGCGCCCTGAACTGATCGGCACCGACAACGGCGCCGCCGAACGCCGTGAGCGGCTGCGCGGTGATCTGGTGCAGGGCATTAATAAACGTCTGGCCGAGTTGGCCTCGACGGGATTGGGCTTGGGGATCGAAGTCACCCGCGTAGATGTGCAATCGAGCCTGCCAGGTCCGGCCGTCAATGCCTTCAACGCCGTGCTGACGGCCAGCCAGCAAGCTGACAAAGCCGTGGCCAATGCCCGCACCGACGCGGAAAAACTCACCCAGACCGCCAACCAGCAAGCCGACCGGCTGGTGCAGGTTGCCCACGCCCAGGCCAGCGAACGCTTGGCCAACGCCCAGGCGCAAACCGCGACTGTTACCAGCCTGGCGCAGGTTAAAGACCCGGGCTTGTTGCTGCGTCTTTATCGCGAGCGCTTGCCGAAGATTCTAGGCCAGGCAGGTTCCGTGACCACCGTCGACCCTAAAGACGACTCCCGCTTGATCATTCAGGGAGCCGAGCAATGAGCGCGCCCATGTTGACCTCTGCCGAGCAGCGCAGTGCTGCCCGGCAATTGACCCTGGCCATGTTGGCCCTGGGATTACTGGTGCTTGGCCTGGTCTGGCGCTGGCTTGCGCCGGACCAGACCGGTGTCAGCCAATTACTGCTCGGCGTTGCATCCTTGCTGGTGGCCGTGCCGGTGATGCGCTCGGCCTGGTACAGCCTGCGTTACCCCAGCCTGCATGGCATCACCGATCAGTTGATCGCGCTGGCGATGCTGGGTGCCTGGGCGACGGGTGATCTGCTGACCGCCGCGCTGTTGCCGATCATCATGATCTTCGGCCATGTGTTGGAAGAGCGCAGCGTGATCGGCTCCCAGGAAGCGATTCACGCCCTGGGCAAACTGACCCGCAGCCATGCGCGGTTGGTGCAGGCCGATGGCAGCATTATTGAAGTGGATAACGGCACGCTGAACACCGGCGATATTGTTGAAGTGCGCGCCGGTGATCGCGTGCCTGCCGACGGTGTGGTGCTGTCGGGCCAGGCGAGCCTGGACACGGCGCCCATCACGGGTGAGTCGGTGCCGTTGGAAGCCAGCGTCGGTGTGCAGGTGTTTGGCGGTGCGATCAACCTGGATGGGTTACTGCGCTTGCAAGTGACCCGCACCGGCGATGAATCGACCTTGGGCAAGGTGATCGCGCTGATGCAGAACGCTGAACGCTCCAAGCCACCCATCACGCGGCTGCTGGAGCGTTATGCCGGCAGCTATATGGTGCTGGTGTTGCTGCTGGCGGCGGTGACCTGGTTTGTCACCAATGACGCCCAGGCGATGTTGGCGGTGCTGGTGGCGGCGTGCCCGTGTGCCTTGGTGCTGTCGGCGCCGGCCACAGCGATTGCCGGGATTGCCGTGGCCGCGCGCCATGGGATTTTGATTCGCAGCTCGGCGTTTCTGGAGGAGTTGGCGGACTTGACCTCGTTGGTGGTCGACAAGACCGGCACGCTGACCTTCGGCACGCTGCGTTTGCAGTCCATCGAAACCACGGCGCCGGATCGGCAGGTGTTGTTGAATCTCGCCGCCAGCCTCGGTTCGGCCAGCAGTCACCCGGTCAGCCGTGCGCTTGCCGGTTTGGCCACGCAAGAGCAGATGCTGGTGCTGACCGATATTCACGAACGCCAGGGGCTTGGCGTCGTGGCGCAAACCGGGCAGGGCGAGGCGGCGCTGGGGCGACCGGAGTTGTTCGAGCAGTTGGGTATTGTCACGACGACAGTCCCGAACCATGACGGCCCGATTGCCGGGCTGGCGTTGAATGGGCAATTCCTGGCCTGGCTGTTGCTGGCGGACAGCGTGAAGCCGGAAGCACGCCAGGCGCTGCAAGAGCTGCGCGACCTCGGCCTGGGCCGCCAACTGCTGCTGACCGGCGACCGCCAGAGCGTGGCCGACAGCCTGGCGCTCGACGTAGGCATCAGTGACGTCGAGGCGCAGGCCTTGCCGGAAGATAAGCTCAACCGCGTGCTGGGAGAAATCAGCAGTGGCTTCCGCCCTATGGTCGTGGGTGACGGGATCAACGATTCCCTGGCACTCAAGGCGGGCGTGGTGGGTGTGGCCATGGGCGCAGGCGGTGCGGACATCGCCCTGGCGTCGGCGGACGTGGTGCTGATCGGCAGCGATTTGCGCCGCCTCGGCACCTGCGTGCGCTTGAGCCGCCAGTGCCGGCGCACGTTGCAGGTCAACGTGATCATCGGCCTGGGCTGGACGCTGGCCATCGTGGTGTTCGCCGCGTTTGGCTGGCTGGGTGCTGCCGGGGCAATGATTGCGGCGGTGTTGCATAACCTCAGCACCCTGCTGGTATTGGGCAATGCCGGGCGTTTGCTGCGCTTCCAGGAGCCGCTTTTGAAGCTGGATGAATAAATTTCAGAAATATTTGCACACGGCTGTAACGCCGGTGAGGGACCTCACTCTAGTGGTATGTCGAGACTGAACAATCCGTTCAGACCGATTCCACTACCGATCATGAGGAATACAAAAATGAACTTCAAATCCGCTGCTGCTGGTGCCGCCCTCGCAATGGCCGCCGCTACCATGTTTGCTGGTGTTGTCACTCAGGCTCAAGCCGCTGACACCGCTGTGCACTGCTACGGCATCAACGCGTGCAAAGGCCAGAACGATTGCAAAACCAAGGACCACGCCTGCAAAGGTCAAGGTTCGTGCAAAGGTCAGGGCTTTAAGGCTATGGCCAGTGCAGATGCTTGCACCAAGGCTGGCGGCAAAGTCGGCGAATAACCGGCAACTCAGTGCTCCCGCAGCGGATGCCCCCCACCGCTGCGGACACTTTGCCCAGGAGTGTGTGATGTCCGCTTCCCTTACAAGTCTGGGTTACGGCCTGGGTTTACGCAGTGAGTACTACCAGCAGATCCTTGAACAATCGCCGGCCGTGGATTGGTTCGAAGTGATCTCCGAGAATTATCTGGTCCAGGGCGGTAAAGCCTTGTATTACCTGGACGCGATAGCCGAGCGTTATCCCCTGGTGATGCACGGTGTGTCCTTGTCCATCGGCGGGCCGCATGCCCTCGATACCGATTACCTGAAACAAATCAAACAGCTTGCCGAGCGCATTCAGCCTGCGTGGATCTCCGATCACCTGTGCTGGAGCCGTGGCAGTGCCCATCAGTTGCACGACTTGCTGCCGCTGCCTTACACCGAAGAAAGCCTTTACCACGTGGCCGGCCGCGTGCGCCAAGTGCAGGATGTGTTGCAACGCCCACTGGTGCTGGAAAACGTCTCCAGCTATGTGCGCTCCAAGGCCGATGAGTTTACCGAGTGGGAATTCCTCAATGCCTTGGCTCATCTGACCGGGTGCCAGCTGCTGCTGGACGTGAACAACGTGTATGTCAGCTCGCGCAACCACGGCTTTGATGCCTGGACCTTTATCCGTAGTTTGCCGCCCGACAGTATCCGCCAGCTGCATCTGGCCGGGCATATGGACTACGGCGACTATGTGGTCGATACCCATGACCATCCGGTGTGCGACCCGGTTTGGGCGCTTTATCAGCAGACACTTGAGCGCTTGGGGCCGGTGTCGACCTTGCTGGAACGCGATGACCATTTCCCGCCGTTCGAAGAACTGCTCACCGAGTTGAGCAAGGCCCGTGAATTGGGCGCGACCGCCTTGGCCCGGAGATCGTTATGCGCCTGACCGATTGGCAGCTGGCCTTTGAGCAACACCTGTTATCTGAAAACTCAGCCGCCAACAGTGGTTTCGCCGCTACCTTGCTGGGCGGGCCGACCCTGGATGTGGACACGGGCCTGGCGATTTATCACAACGCCTACCTGTCGCGCTTGCAGGAGGTGCTGCGCCATGACTTCGGTGCCGTTTGGTATTGGCTCGGCGATGATGAGTTCGCCTCACTCACACAAGCCTATTTGCGCCGTTATCCGTCCGCCCATTACAGCCTGCGCTGGCTGGGTGAGCGGTTCCCGGCGTTTATCGTCGAGCATCTGGTGGCTGAGCAGAGCGTGCCGCTGGCTGAGCTGGCGCGGTTGGAATGGGCGTTTACCCTGGCGTTTGATGCGCCGCAGGGTGAGCCGCTGGCCCTTGATGATATGGCGCAACTGGCGCCCGAAGAGTGGCCGGCGTTGCAGGTCACCCTGGCGTCGTCGGTGCAGCAGGTGCTTTGTCACTTCAATACCGTGGCAATCTGGCGGGCGAGCAAGGATGAGTCGGAGTTTCCCGACAGTCATGCGCTGGAGCTGGCGCAGATTTGCCTGGTATGGCGCCACCACAACGTGTGCCATTACCGCAGCCTGGAGCCCGCTGAAGCCTGTGCCTTGGCGGGAATGGTGACCACCGGCTGGAATTTTTCAGAACTGTGCGAAGCGCTGGTAGTCACTTATGCAGAGGGTGCACCACTGCAAGCAGTGACATGGCTGAAACAGTGGATCCAGGATGGGTTGCTCGAGCGCCGAGCCCCATAGAAGAAGGCTATTAAATCGATAGCCTCCTACTTTGTCTTCGGATGGTCTACCCTCACTCCAGACGTCTGAAACAAGGGGGGGACTACTCATGCTCGCGCAACTTCCACCGGCCTTACAGAATCTTCAGCTACCGCTGCGTCTTCGACTCTGGGACGGCCATGAATTCAACTTGGGCCCCGAGCCCAGTGTGACCATCGTGGTGAAGGACCCCACGGTCGTGTCCAGGCTGACCCATCCAACGCTCGATGCTTTGGGCGAAGCCTTCGTCGAGGGCAAGTTGGAGCTGGAAGGCTCCATCTCCGAGGTTATCCGGGTATGTGACGAGTTGAGTCATGCCCTGATCGACGACGACGAGGGGAATCGTCCGGTGCGCTCGATCCACGACAAAGCCACTGACGCAGCGGCTATTTCCTACCATTACGACCTGTCCAACGAGTTCTACCAGCTATGGCTGGACCAGGACATGGCGTATTCCTGCGGTTACTTTGAAACCGGCAGCGAATCCATCGACCAGGCCCAACAAGACAAATTTCGCCATCTGTGCCGCAAATTGCGGCTGCAGCCGGGTGAGTATTTGCTCGACGTTGGCTGTGGTTGGGGCGGGCTGGCGCGGTTTGCGGCGCGTGAGTTTGGGGTCAAAGTGTTTGGCATTACCCTGAGCAAGGAACAGCTGGCGCTGGCTCGGGAGCGGGTTAAAGCTGAAGGGCTGCAAGATCAGGTCGACCTGCAACTGCTCGACTATCGCGACCTGCCGCAAGACGGTCGTTTCGACAAAGTCGTCAGCGTGGGGATGTTCGAGCACGTCGGCCACGCCAACCTGGCGGAGTATTGCAAGACGCTGTTTGGCGCGGTGCGCGAAGGCGGCCTGGTGATGAACCATGGCATTACCGCCAAGCACACCGATGGCAGACCCGTGGGCCGTGGCGCCGGAGAGTTTATCGAGCGTTATGTCTTCCCCAACGGCGAGCTGCCGCACCTGGCGATGATGACCGCCGAAATCAGTGAAGTCGGGCTGGAAGTGGTCGACGTCGAAAGCCTGCGCCTGCACTACGCGCGCACCTTGGATCATTGGAGCGAGCGCCTGGAAGACAACCTCGAAGCGGCGGCGAAGATGGTGCCGGAGCAGGCACTGCGGATCTGGCGGTTATACCTGGCCGGTTGCGCGTATGCGTTTGCGCGGGGCTGGATCAATTTGCACCAGATATTGGCGGTGAAACCCCATGCCGACGGCAGCCATGAATTGCCGTGGACGCGGGAAGATATCTACCGCTGATTCAGACGCACTGAAGATCTAAAACTGTGGGAGCTGGCTTGCCAGCTCCCACAGTTTTAGTGTGTTGCTGCTTAGAGAATGGGTGAGATAAGCCGCGCCACCCGCATGCCCAGTTGTTGCAGGCGCCGAGTCTCGCGACTTTCTTCCTGGCTGACTTCATGGGCCAGGGCGAAGTCATCCAGCAACATCTGCTCCACCTCGCTGGCAAACGCCTCGTCCACCGTCAGCAGCATCACTTCAAAATTCAGCCTGAACGAACGGTTGTCCATGTTCGCGCTGCCGATGGCGCTGATTTCGCTGTCCACCAACACGACTTTTTGATGCAGAAAGCCTGGCTTGTAGCGGAATACCCGCACGCCGGCGCGTACCGCTTCGATCGCGTAAAGGCTGGACGCGGCGTAGACGATGCGATGGTCAGGGCGCGACGGCAGCAGCAAGCGCACGTCAACACCGCGCAGCACGGCCAGGCGCAAGGCCGAGAACACGGCTTCATCAGGGACGAAATACGGGCTGGTGATCCACACGCGTTCGGTCGCGGCATGTATGGCTTCGACAAAAAACAGCGAGCAGGTTTCGTACGGGTCGGCCGGGCCGCTGGCGAGCAATTGGCAGAGCACGCCGTCTTCGGGGTAAGTGTCCGGCAAAATCAGTGGCGGCAGTTCGCGCGCCGCCCAGAACCAGTCTTCGGCAAATGACTCCTGCAGGCACGCCACCACCGGGCCTGTGACCTGCACATGGGTGTCGCGCCAGGGTGCCAGCGGCGGCTTTTTGCCCAGGTATTCATCACCGACGTTGTGCCCGCCGACAAAGCCGGTAATGCCGTCCACCACCACGATTTTGCGATGGTTGCGAAAGTTGACCTGGAAACGGTTGAGCCAGCCGCTGCGGGTGGCGAACGCTTTGACTTTGACCCCGGCGTCGCGCAGTGATTGCACATAACGGTGGGGCAGGGCGTGGCTGCCGATGCGGTCGTAGAGCACATGAATATCTACGCCTTCGGCAGCTTTTTCCTTCAGCAGCGCATGCAGCTGTCTGCCAAGCTCGTCGTCATGAATGATGAAAAACTGGAACAGCACTGCAGTTTTGGCATTGCGAATGGCGTCGAAAATCGCGCTGAATGTGGCCTCACCATTGATCAGCAACCGCACTTCATTATTGGCCAGGCACGGCATGCGCCCCAGTTTGGGCATGGCGCGCAAGGAGCCGTAGGCGCTGGAGTTGCGCGCGGCCAGGGCTTCTTCGACCCATGGGCGCCAGTTCAGCTCGGTGATGGCGGTGTGCATTTCCTGGTTGGCCTGGCGACGGGCCTGGATGTACGCATCGAAGGTGCTGCGGCCGAAGATCAGGTACGGGATCAGCGTCAGGTAAGGCATGAACATCAACGACAAGGCCCAGGCGATCGAGCCTTGGGCGGTCCTGACCGTCAGTACCGCGTGGATCGCCGCCAGCGTCCCGAGAAAGTGCAGCGTGGCAATGAAGTAGGCGAGCAGGTGCGGGCCAAAAAAATCCATGAACGACATGACTCCAGGCAATCAAGTGCCTAACAGACCATGTTCCACAGCGAATGTCGCTATTTTATTTGCCGTGCAACACTGGCGGCTTTGCGGCGTCTAACGCCCACAATTACCCAGGAGTTACCCGATGAATGCTCGTCTGCTTGGTTTGGCCATGGTTGTTGGACTGACGCTGCCCGTGGCGGCTCAGGCGCAGATGCTGGCGCCGGGCTTGTGGGAATTGACCACCAGCAATATGAAAGTCGATAACCAGGATTTGCCGGACCTTTCGCTGATCCTCGGTCAGCTCAAGCAACAGATGACCCCTGAGCAGCGTGCGATGCTGGAAAAACAAGGCATCACCATGGCCGGTAAAGGCGTGCAGGTTTGCTTGACGCCCGCCCAGGTCGCCTCTGATTCGATCCCGCTGACCGACCCGCAATCGGGCTGCAAGCAGGAAGTGACCGACAAGACCGGCAACCAATGGAAATTCCGTTTCAGCTGCCCGAAAGCCCAGGGCACTGGCGTTGCAACCTTCCAGAGCCAGCAGGAATTCACTACCAGGGTAAACGGTACTTTCAATGCCACCGGTGTCCAGCAGAAGGGCAGCCTGGACACCCACGCCCAGTGGTTGGGTAACGATTGCGGTACGGTAAAACCCCGCGCCTAACGCAAAAAATGCAGGGGCAAGCCCTGGCAGCTGTCGACCACCTGGCCGTTGTGCCACGCCAGGTGGCCGGACACCAGCGTGGTGCTCACGCTGTGGCGAAAGCTGCGTTCGGCGAACGGTGTCCAGCCGCAGCGGGCGAGGATCGGCTGGCTACTGACGGGTTTACCTTCAGGCTCGGGTTTGATCAGCACCAAGTCGGCCCAATAACCTTCGCGCAAGTAACCACGGTCCGGGATGGCGAATAAATCGGCCACCCGGTGACTGGTTTTTGCCACCAGCGTGGTCAGGGGCAAATGCCCGTCCATGACCAATTCCAATAACGCCGGCAACGCGTGCTGCACCAGCGGCAACCCGGACGGCGCTTCACGGTAGCCCAACTGTTTTTGCGCCCAGGTATGCGGCGCATGGTCGGTGCCGATCACATCCAGACGATCACTCAACAAGGCCAGGCGCAACGCGTCGCGGTCGGCGCGGCTCTTGATCGCCGGGTTGCATTTGATCTGGTGGCCGAGGTGATGATAGTCACGGTCATCGAACAGCAGGTGGTGCAGGCAGACTTCGGCGGTGATGTGCTTTTCGGCCAAAGGCTTGTCTTCGAACAATGCCAGTTCGCGGGCGCTGGTCAGGTGCAGCACATGCAGGCGCGTGCCATGGCGCTTGGCCAATTCCACGGCAAAGGACGACGAGCGATAACAGGCTTCGGCATCGCGGATCAGCGGGTGGGCGACGGCAGGAATCTGTTCGCCGAAACGCTCGCGCAGGCGTTGCTCGTTGGCCAGGATGCTCGGCGTGTGTTCGCAGTGGGCCAGCAGGAGGGTCGGCACTTGCGCAAACAGCCGCTCCAGAATCCGTGGGTCGTCCACCAGCATATTGCCGGTGGAGGCGCCCATAAACACTTTAACCCCGGCCACTTCACGCGGGTCGAGGGCGGCAACCACGTCGAGGTTGTCGTTGCTCACGCCGAAGTGAAAGCCGTAGTTGGCCACCGAGTGCAACGCGACGCGGCGCTTTTTATCGGCCAGTGCTTCTAGGTTCAGCGTGGCCGGGCTGGTGTTGGGCATGTCCATGAAGCTGGTAATGCCACCGGCCACCGCCGCGCGGGATTCGCTGTAGAAACTGCCTTTGTCCGGCGCGCCGGGTTCGCGAAAGTGCACCTGGTCGTCGATCATGCCCGGCAGCAGCCATTGGCCTTGGGCGTCGATCTCCACAGGCTCGTTGTAGCCTTCAAGGCTGGCGGCAATCTTCTCGATGCGGCCATTGGCGACCAGCACATCGGCGTCGAATTCCTGGCCTTCATTGACCAGGCGGGCGTTGCGGATCAGCAGACGGCTCATGGTTCAGAACTCGTTTTGCAAGGCTTTGTAACCACGTACCAGATCGACGTTGGTACGCGCGACGTCTTCGGAAAATTCCGAGGCGCTGACGCTCACCGGCGGGAATTGCGACAAGTCGGTATTGGGGCCGATGCGGGTGGTGGAGGGCACGTAGAAGGCGGCGGGCAAGTCGCGCCCATCGACCACCGAGTTGTGGCGCACCACGCAGCCGTCGCCGACGGCGCAGTTGAACAGCACGCTGTTGAAACCGATGAAAACGCGGTCGCCGACAGTGCACGGGCCGTGGACGATGGAGCGGTGCGCGATAGACGTGAACTCTCCAATCGTCACCGCCGCACCGGATTTGGAGTGGATCACCACGCCGTCCTGGATGTTGGAGTTGGCGCCGATGGTGATCGGGTCCATGTCGCCGGTGGCGTCGACTTCGTCGGCGCGGATCACGGCGTAGGGGCCGACGAACACGTTCTCGCCAATGATGACCTTGCCGCAGATGATCGCGGTCTTGTCGACGTAGGCCGACTCGGCAATCACCGGCAAGTCGCCGGAAGGGTTCTTGCGAATCATGCAACAGGCTCCGTAATAATGTGAACGTGATCGCCATCTATGGCGTTGTAGAAACAGGTCGGCCGCCCGGTGTGGCAGGCCGGGCCTTGCTGGTCGACGATCAGCAGCACGGCGTCGCCATCACAATCCAGGCGCGCCTCGATCAACTGTTGCCAGTGGCCGGAGCTTTCGCCTTTGCGCCACAGTTGCTGGCGCGAGCGTGACCAGTAGCAGACGTGCCCAGTGGCCAGGGTTTCGCTGAGCGCCTGGCGATTCATCCAGGCCAGCATCAGCACAACGCCGCTGCCGTGTTGCTGGGCGATGGCGGCAATCAGGCCATCGCTGTTCCACGGCAGCGCGTCGAGTACGGGTTCGAGTGGAAAGCGGCTGCCCAGGGCAGCCTCTTCCAGGTCGAGCATGCTCAGGGTCATGGCTTGCTCAGGGCGGCGCACAAGGTGTTGAGGTTGTACTCGAACAGCCCGGTGAAGGTGCTCGCCGGGC
This sequence comes from Pseudomonas sp. 2822-15, assembly GCF_002742515.1. NCBI lineage: Bacteria > Pseudomonadati > Pseudomonadota > Gammaproteobacteria > Pseudomonadales > Pseudomonadaceae > Pseudomonas > Pseudomonas sp. 2822-15. Next base: position 175,624 of record NZ_LJRY01000187.1, read on the forward strand.
CTTCGGCGGCGAGGGCGTCGGAGTACAGCGTGCCGCCGATCTGCGCGCCGCTTTCGTCAGCGATCTGCTTGAGCAGGCGCGAGTCCTTAATGTTTTCCATGAACACGGCTTTGACCTTGTCCTTGCGGATCTGGGTGATCAGCGCAGCGACTTCAGCGGCCGAAGGTTCGCGTTCGGTCGACAGGCCTTGTGGCGCCAGGAACTGGATGCCATAGGCCTGGCCCAGGTAGCCGAAGGCGTCATGGGAGGTGACGATGCGGCGGTTGCCGGCCGGCAGCGCGCCGAACTTGGTCTTGGCTTCGGCCAGCAAGCGGTAGATTTCTTTCAGGTAGGTCTGGCTGTTACGCAGATAGTCAGCCTTGTTGGCCGGGTCGGCTGCCACCAGTGCCTTGGTGATGTTGTTCACATAGATTTCGGCGTTGGCCAGGTTGTGCCAGGCGTGTGGGTCCGGAATGGTTTCACCGTCTTCTTCCATGGTGTGGGAGATCACGCCCTTGCTGGCGGTGACCACGGTGGCCTTGGTTTCGGTACTGGTAACCAGGCGGTCCAGCCAGGGTTCGAAGCCCAGGCCGTTCTTGATGATGACCTTGGCCTTGAGCAGCGCCTTGGCATCGTCCGGCGTCGGCTCATAGGTGTGGGCATCGGAGTCGGGGCCGACCATGTTGCTGATCTGGATGTGGTCGCCACCGATCTGGTGGGTGATGTCATCGAGAATGCTGAAGCTGGTGACCACTTGGAGTTTGTCGGCGGCCTGGGCCATCGACAAGGGCAGCAGAAGACTGAACAGCACGAGTAAAGCGCGCATCGGGAAACACCTCATTGGGATGTAAGAGAGGGCGGGCGGCGCAGCAAGCCGTGCACCGGGCCGAAAACCACGGACAGCAAATACCCGCCGCCAGCCACCAGCACGATGGCCGGGCCGCTGGGCAGTGAGTAGTAGAACGACAGCAGCAAACCAAGCCACACCGACAGGCATCCCAGCACCGCCGATACCGCAATCAACACCGGCAGGCGTCGGCTCCAGAAGCGTGAAGCAATCGCCGGCAACATCATCAAACCCACCACCATCAACGCGCCGATAGCCTGGAAGCCGATCACCAGGTTCAGCACCACCAGGGTCAGGAATAAACCGTGGGCGAGTGGGCCGAGACGGCTGACGGTTTGCAGGAACAGCGGATCAAGGGTGTCCAGCAGCAGCGGTTTGTAGATCAGCGCCATGGCGATCAGGCTGAAACCCGAGACCCAGAGCATGCCGGTGAGGGTGGTTTCATCCACCGCCAGGGCAGAGCCGAACAGCAGGTGCAGAAGGTCCAGGCGCTTGCCGGCGATGCCCAGGATCAGCACGCCGGCGGCGAGCGAGATCGGGTAGACGGCGGCGAGGCTGGCGTCTTCACGCAGGCCGGTGCGGCGGGTGATCCACGCCGACAAACCGGCCATGCCCAGGCCGGCGCCGAGGCCGCCGATGGTCAGGGCCGGCAGGCTGATACCGGCGAACCAGAAGCCCAGCGCGGCGCCGGGCAGGATGCCGTGGGCGACGGCGTCACCGATCAGGCTCATGCGCCGCAGGATCAGGAACACACCCAGCGGCGCAGTGCTGCACGCAAGCACCAGCCCGCCAATCAGGGCGCGGCGCATGAAGACGAAATCTTGAAACGGCATCCACAGGTGGGCGGCGAAGTGCATCAGGCCACCTGCATATGCGGTTGCGGGCGGATCAGCTCTTTGCTGGGGCCGAACACGCAGCCGGTGTTTCTGATCTGCACCACATCCTGAGTGTGGTGGCGCACGGAGGCGAGGTCATGACAAACGATCACCACCGTGCGGCCCTCATCGTGCCAGGCGTGCACATGTTTCCAGCACAGCGCCTGGCCTTCTTCGTCGAGGGCGGCGTGAGGTTCATCGAGTAGCAACACCGGTGCTTGAGCCAGGCTCATGCGCGCCAGCAGCGCGCGTTGCAGTTCGCCGCCAGACAACGCCATCAACGGTCGATGCTCCAGGCCGGTGAGGCACCAGTCTTCCAACACAGCTTGCAGACGTTGGCTGCGTTGTTCCGGGCTGAGCTTGGTGCCCCAGAAGCCGGCGGCGACCAACTCTTGCAGGCTGATCGGAAACTGCCGGTCCAGGTGTTGCTGCTGCGGCAGGAACGACAAGCCGCCACGACGTGGAACATCCAGGCTGACGTTGCCCGCCAATGGCTTTTGCAGCCCGGCAATAACTTTGAGCAGGCTGCTCTTGCCCGTACCGTTGGCGCCAATGATGCCGGTGAGGCTGCCTTTTTCCAGGCTTAGATCCAGCGCAGGGGTGAGTGGTTGCCCAGGGGCGCCCCAGCGCAAAGCGTTGCAGGTGATCATGCAGAGTCTCTCGTCCAGCGGCTTTCAGCCACGGCATCGTGCGCGTGCAGGCTTTCGGCGTGGATCACTTTGAGGTGGAAGGCTTTGACGGCATCCGAGCGTTTCAAGGCGAGGTTCAGGCGGCGGGCGGCGTCTTCGCAGAACATCAGGTTCTGCCCGTTGGCCAAGGCGAAGGCTTGTTCGTCCGCACGTTTTACAGCGGTTTGCACGGCGGTGCCGAGGGCGGCTTCGACGGTGTCGATCAGGTCTGTGAGCGGCAGGGTGTTCTGGCTGGCGTCCAGTTGGATCGACAGTTGGGCGCTGCTGCGCTGGCTGTGAGGCGTGGCGACGATGCCGTTGGCGCTGCCGAGCCAGGTCAAAACATCCTCATGCTGCAACGGCGTGTTGGCAAAGTCCTGGAGAAATTGCTGCTGAATCAACTGCCTGGCGAGCGCTGCCGAGCAAGGGCAAGTTGAAGAATAAGTAACGTCAATTTTTAGTTCCACGTGGAACATCTGGTTTTCCAGACGCGCTTCGATGCACACCGGGTAGCCTTTCCAACCGGCCAGCGGGCTGACCAAGGCCGGGCGTTTGAGTAACAAATCCGTATGAATGCGCAAGTAGGCGTTCTTAGATAATCCTTCATGACTCTCAAGAAAGCGCTGCAGTACATTACGCAGAAGTGCAGGTGTAAGAAGCTGCTGGTCGAGCATTTCCAAGGCCAGGTACAGGCGCGACATATGAATGCCACGGGCCTCGCCATCGTCCAGGCTTACGCCTGCATCGGCGGTGGCAGTCAGGCGTTGGCCGTCGATGACGATTGGCAGGGCGATGCCGCACATGCCCACCCAGTCGAGCGGCAAGGCTTGCCGTGAAGCCTGCGCGGCGATATCCGGCAGAGTCAGCGCATTCATGAGCAGGTCCGTCGTTGGAAATAAAAAGACATGTTATATTATAACCATTAAGGCGACGATGATTTTTCTGCTCCAGTCTTTCTTCAGTCATGTCGAGCAGGGACGCTCCTTTATTTGCGGTGTTTTTCATGCACAGACGTCAGCTTCTCAATCTGCTGCTGGTCAGCCCTCTGTTCACCTTTCCATTGGGGGCGTTTGCCACACAGATTCGTAATGCGCGCTTGTGGCGCTCCGACGACAAACTGCGGCTGGTGTTCGACCTCAGCGGCCCGGTGCAATACAAGACCTTCTCCCTGACGTCGCCGGAGCGTGTGATCATCGACCTGAGCGGCGCCGGGCTCAGTGGTGACTTCTCTCAGTTGGCGTTGAAGAACAGCGGGATTACTTCGATTCGTTCGGGGCATTTCGGCAAGAGCGATACGCGCATCGTGCTGGACCTGGCCTCGCCGATGCAGCTCAACAGCTTTCTATTGCCGCCGCAGGATGGCCAAGGCCATCGGCTGGTGCTCGACCTGACCAGCGCCACCCACGCGCCGCGCCAGATTGCTGCGCAGCCGGCGCCGCTGGTGGCTCCAGTAGATAAAGCGCACCCCAAGCGCGACATCATTGTGGTGGTCGACCCCGGCCACGGCGGCAAAGACCCTGGCGCCATCGGCTCCAAGGGCCAGCGCGAAAAAGACGTGGTGCTGTCCATCGCCCAACTGCTGGCCAAACGCTTGAAGCGCGAGAAGGGCTTTGACGTGAAGCTGGTGCGCAACGATGACTTCTTTGTGCCGCTGCGCAAGCGCGTGGATATCGCCCGTCAGCACAAGGCCGATATGTTTATCTCGGTGCATGCCGACGCCGCGCCGCGCCTTACCGCATCCGGCGCTTCGGTGTATGCGTTGTCGGAAGGCGGCGCCACCTCCGCCACCGCGCGCTTTATGGCGCAGCGCGAAAACGGCGCCGACCTGCTGGGCGCCACCACTTTGCTCAACCTCAAGGACAAGGACCCGATGCTCGCCGGGGTGATTCTCGATATGTCGATGAACGCCACCATCGCCTCCAGCCTGCAACTGGGCAGCTCGGTGCTGGGCAGCCTGCAAAGCATCACCACGCTGCACCAGAAGCGCGTGGAGCAAGCCGGGTTTGCGGTGCTCAAATCACCCGACGTGCCGTCGATCCTGGTGGAAACCGGGTTTATCTCCAACACCCAGGACGCTCAGCGGCTGGTGACGGCGCGTCATCAACAAGCCGTGGCGGATGGGCTGTTCGACGGCCTGAAAAAATACTTCGAGAAGAACCCGCCGATGAACAGCTACATGGCCTGGGTTCAGGAACAGAAGAGCGGCCAGGTCTAACAACCGGCTATACGGCTGCAGGTGAACTTGGCGCTGGCGCCACCCGAACTGGAAAACCGGTTGATGGTGGTCCAGCCCACGCGGCGCGTGTAGCCGACCCACGCCTCACCATCGGACGCCAACCCGGTAAAGAACGTCAGCTGCCCGTAGCGACTGCTGGTCTGTGCCCAATAGCGTTTGCCGATCACTTCAAAGCCGCGCAAATACGTGGTGCTGCCAGCCGTCGCCACGCTGTAGGCGTTGCCCAGCGGGTCTACACAGGCCAGCAAGTTGGCGCTGCGCGTGCAGTTCGCCAGCAGGCTCGGCGTTTGCGCGCAGGCAGTGCCTGCCACGCCCAATAACAGGGCACACACCAGGGTTTTCATAGCACCTCTCGGGCAAGAACGTGTTCCAGCATTGCGCCCTTCGTCGTGGCGAGCAAGCGGGGATTGGCTTATTTGTATTGTTATACTATAACATTAAAAAACAGCCTGACCCGTGAACCGCTTCCCATGACTGAACAAGACCTTCTGGCCCAACCGCCCGCCGACTACATGAATGACGCTCAGCAAGGTTTCTTCCGAGCACTGTTGCTGACCCAGCGCGACGAATTACAGGCGCGTATCGAGGCCGAGTTTTTGCTGCTGCGCGAGCAGGAAACCAACAGCGACCTGGCCGACATCGGCAGCGCCGAAGAGCAGCGCCAATGGCAGCTGCGCCTGCTGGAGCGCGAAAAAAAGCTGTTGGACAAGATCGACGATGCCCTCGAACTGCTGGCCCGCGGCGAATACGGCTGGTGCCGCGAAACCGGCGAGCCCATCGGCCTGCAACGCCTGCTGCTGCGTCCCACCGCCACCTTGTGTATCGAAGCCAAAGAACGTGAAGAGCTGCGCGAACGCCATAAACGGGCGATTTGACCGGCCAACCCTGATGAGGACTACCTGATGACCAATCGCCTTCCCGTTACCGTGCTGTCCGGCTTCCTCGGCGCTGGTAAAAGCACGCTGCTCAACTACGTTCTGCGCAACCGCGAAAACCTGCGGGTGGCGGTGATCGTCAACGACATGAGTGAAATCAATATCGACGGCAGCGAGGTGCAGCGCGACGTCACCCTGAATCGCTCCGAAGAAAAACTGGTCGAGATGAGCAACGGCTGCATCTGCTGCACCTTGCGTGAGGACTTGCTGGAAGAAGTCACAAAGCTCGCCAAGGAAGGTCGCTTCGATTACCTGTTGATCGAATCCACCGGTATTTCCGAGCCGCTGCCCGTGGCCGAAACCTTCACGTTTCGTGATGAAAACGAGCAAAGCCTGGCCGACATCGCGCGCCTGGACACCATGGTCACCGTGGTCGACGGCATGAACTTCCTGCTCGATTACCAAGCTGCCGAAAGCCTGGCTTCCCGGGGTGAAACCCTGGGCGAAGACGACGAGCGTTCCATCACTGACCTGCTGATCGAGCAGATCGAATTTGCCGACGTGATTCTGATCAGCAAGATCGACCTGATCAGCAGCCGCGAACGCGAGGAGTTGATGGCCATCCTTGAGCGCCTCAATGCGCAGGCGGAAATCATTCCGATGGTGATGGGCGAAGTGCCGCTGAACAAGATTCTCAACACCGGCCGCTTCGACTTCGAACGCGCAGCGCAAGCGCCGGGCTGGTTGCAGGAGTTGCGCGGTGAACACGTGCCGGAAACCGAAGAATATGGCATCGCCTCCACCGCTTACCGCGCGCGTCGCCCGTTTCATCCGCAACGCTTCTTCGACTTTATCGACCGCCCTTGGGTGAACGGCAAACTGCTGCGCTCCAAGGGCTTTTTCTGGCTGGCGAGCAAGCATCAGGATGCGGGCAGTTGGTCCCAGGCCGGCGGCTTGATGCGCCATGGCTTTGCCGGACGCTGGTGGCGGTTTGTGCCGAAAAGCCAGTGGCCTCAGGATGAGGAAAGCGTGGCGGCGATCATGGGCAACTGGCAATTGAGCACCGGCGACTGCCGCCAGGAATTGGTGTTTATCGGGCAGAACATCGACTTCGCGCAGATGCGTGCCGAGCTGGACGCATGCTTGCTTAATGATGAAGAAATGGCCCAGGGCGTCGAAGGTTGGCGCCAGTTGGCCGACCCCTTTGGCCCTTGGTATGAGCAGGTAGCCTGATGCTGGCCCCGGTAATTCCCTTACGCCCGCTCATCCGGCAGACCCGTGGTGAAACCCCGCTGGTGCTGTCGGACATCCTCGAAAACGACGTCAACCTGACGCTGTGGCAGCGCCAGTTGCCCCTGCATATCGCCGAATTCGGCGCCTTGCTGGTGGCGCTCAATGAGCCGTTGGCCGATTCCATGGTGATTGAACTGGAGAATGAGGACGCTGTGCCGAATTTGCAGGGTTTGGCCTCCAGCTGCCGCGATCTTGAAGGCTACGAAGGCTTTATTGCCGATGTGTCCTGGCTGGTCAGCGCGTTTGCTTGCCTGCTCGGCGCCAAAAGGATTGGCGTGCGTTTGCGGCTGCTGGACAAGGCCATGTGCCCGCGTTTTCACGTCGACCATGTGCCGGTTCGACTGATCACCACCTACGCCGGGATCGGCAGCCAGTGGCTGCGCGAAGGCGTGATGGACCGTCGTAAGCTCAGCCAGCCCGACGCGGAACCCACCGAGTGTATCGAGCAGGTCCACTGCGGTGAAGTGGCCCTGCTCAAGGGCACAAAATGGCACGGCAACGAGAACCATGGCTTGATCCATCGTTCACCCGCGCTCAGGGCCGACGAGCGCCGGTTGATCCTGACGCTGGATTGGCTCGCATAACCGCGTAGGATCAAGCGCTCTACTCGGCCTGAATGAAGCCCCATGCTGCAGAACATTCCCACCCACGTGATTGCCGGGCCTTTGGGCGCCGGCAAGACCAGCCTGATCAAACACCTGCTGGCCCAACGCCCGGCCAACGAGCGCTGGGCCGTGTTGATCAATGAGTTCGGGCAAATCGGCCTGGACGCCGCATTACTCACCCAGGACGACGACGGCATTGCCCTGGGCGAAGTGGCCGGTGGCTGCTTGTGCTGTGTAAATGGTGCACCGTTCCAGGTAGGGCTTGGCCGCCTGCTGCGTAAGGCCAAGCCGGATCGGCTGTTTATCGAGCCCTCGGGCCTGGGCCACCCGGCGCAATTGCTCAAACAGTTGCGCGAGGCGCCATGGCAGGGCGTGCTCGCAGTTCAGCCCTGTGTGTTGGTATTGGACGCCCAAGCGTTGGCAGCGGGCAAAGCATTGCCGCAGGCACAGCAGGAAGCGCTGGCCAGCGCCGGTTTGCTGGTACTGAACAAAGATGAAGCGTTGGATGGCTCACAGCGCCAGGCCATAAAACAGCAACTCCCTGCTTGCCCGATTTACTGGACCCGCCAGGCGCAATTGCCCCTGACGCAATTGCCCGGTCTGAATACACAGGCTGGCGCAGCGGTGGATAACTTCGACGTGCCCAAAGGCCTGGCACAGATGCCGGCGATCTGGACGGAGCCTGCGTTGCCCATTTGCTTGAGCCAGGCCCAGGAAGGTGGCTGGAGTATCGGTTGGCGCTGGCATCCGAGCCAGTCGTTCGACATTGCGCGCCTGCACAGCTGGCTGTCAGGCCTTGATTGGCGCCGTGCCAAGCTGGTTATCCACAGCGGCGCTACCTGGGTATCGGCTAACGCTGTGGATAATAGTCCACTCATCTGGCAACCCAGCGAATGGCGCCGCGATTCACGTATCGAATTGATTTTCAGCCAGCCACAGGACGTGGCTGGGCTACAGAGCGCGCTGGCCGCCTGCCGTCAGTGACGGGTCTTGCTGGCGTGGTCCTGGCGCCATTGGCTCAGCTCGATGACTTCGGCACTGGGCAGCGGCGTTTTGATTTCGAACGGGTAGGGCGCCAATTCGATCTGCGCGCTGTGGGCGCCGAACTGAGTGATAGTCCCAGGATGACGGGCTTCGCCGGTCACAGTGAACTCAAAGTTATAAATGCGCGCCAAGCGGCGCCGACCATTGGCATCTTTCACAAAACCGATGCGTTTGAGCGCCACTGCACCGTCGAGCAGTTCGATATCGAGCTTGGCGCAATGCTGCTTGACCCGCTCCAGCGCCTTTTCGCGCAGGCCGTGGTTGTGCCATACCCAGGCGGCACCGGTCGCCAACAGCATCAATACGAAGATGTTTCCCAGGGTCAGCATGCGATGAACTCCAACAAAGTGAGAGCAGCTTAACTGTGTCGTTGGTCTGTCGTACAGGCTGCGTTTAGTCGCATACTGCGCGGCCAGAATTCTAACGGCTTTACGGAAATCTCCCGCATGAAACGCACACCTCATCTGCTTGCGATCCAGTCTCATGTGGTCTTTGGCCACGCCGGAAACAGCGCCGCCGTGTTCCCCATGCAGCGGGTCGGGGTGAACGTCTGGCCGCTGAACACCGTGCAGTTCTCCAATCACACTCAGTATGGCCAGTGGGCGGGCGAAGTGCTGGCGCCGCAGCAAATTCCGGCGCTGGTAGAAGGCATAGCCGCGATTGGCGAGCTGGGTAACTGCGACGCGGTGCTGTCCGGCTACTTGGGCAGTGCCGATCAGGGCCGCGCGATTTTGACCGGCGTGGCACGTATCAAGGCCATTAACCCTAAAGCCCTGTACCTGTGCGACCCCGTCATGGGCCATCCGGAAAAGGGCTGCATCGTGCCTCAGGAAGTGAGCGATTTCCTGCTGGACGAGGCGGCGGCCATGGCGGATTTCCTGTGCCCCAACCAACTGGAGCTGGATAGCTTTGCCGGGCGCAAGCCGCAATCGCTGTTCGATTGCCTGGCGATGGCCAAGGCGCTGCTGGCCCGTGGGCCGAAGGCGGTATTGGTCAAACACCTGGATTATCCGGGCAAGCTGCCGGAGGGTTTCGAAATGCTGCTGGTCACAGCAGAAGGCAGCTGGCACTTGCGCCGGCCGTTGCTGGCGTTTCCGCGTCAGCCGGTGGGCGTGGGCGACCTGACGTCGGGGTTGTTCCTGGCGCGTGTGCTGTTGGGCGACAGCCTGCTGACGGCCTTCGAATTCACCGCCGCAGCGGTGCATGAAGTGCTGCTGGAAACCCAGGCCTGCGCCAGTTACGAACTGGAGCTGGTGCGGGCTCAGGATCGTATCGCGCATCCGCGTGTGCGCTTTGAAGCAACACCCATCGGCCTGTAGGCACACAAAACCCCAATGTGGGAGCTGGCTTGCCTGCGATAGCGGTGTGTCAGGCGACAAAGATGTCGACTGTCAGGCCCTCATCGCAGGCAAGCCCGCTCCCACATTTGACCCGGTTTACAATTCCAGACTTACGGCCCGTCGGCCTTGATTTCCTGGTAACGCTTCTCCAGCTCCTGACGGATCTGCCGACGCTGCTGCGCCTGTACAAACCGGCGCTTGTCTTCGCTGTTCTGCGGCTGCAGCGGCGGTACGGCGGCGGGTTTGCGCTGGTCGTCCACGGCCACCATGGTGAAGAAGCAGCTGTTGGTATGGCGCACCGAGCGCTCGCGGATGTTTTCGGTCACCACCTTGATGCCCACTTCCATCGACGTGTTGCCGGTGTAGTTGACCGACGCCAGGAAGGTCACCAGCTCGCCGACATGAATCGGCTCGCGAAAAATCACCTGGTCGACCGACAGCGTGACCACATAACGGCCCGCGTAACGGCTCGCGCAGGCGTAGGCCACTTCGTCGAGGTACTTGAGCAGGGTGCCGCCGTGCACATTGCCTGAGAAGTTGGCCATGTCAGGGGTCATCAATACCGTCATCGACAGCTGGGCGTTTCCGGGTTCCATAGCACACTCACGGGTTGTAGGCATTGGTTGGGGGACACCTCTACGGGTGCTGGAATCTTTACAGCGCTCTCCCTAACGGGACGCCGATGGGCGGCTTGCCGTCACGCGAACGCCGATCTGTTTCCATATATTGCACCGGCTTTCTGCCGGAAGTCGCGGTGTTAACCTTCAAAAGCCCATCTCAGGGCATTTCTTACGATCAAGGCAGACTTTTCCTTCCGCGCTTCGCGACTGTCCAAGGGCGCCTGCGGAAGTGGGAAAAGCGCCAGTACCCTCAAGGAGCCCCTCGCCATGCACGCCATCAGCTTTATCCAGGACTTGGCCGTGATCATGTTGGTGGCAGGGGTTGTCACCATCCTGTTTCACCGCCTCAAGCAGCCGGTGGTGCTGGGGTATATCGTCGCCGGGTTCATCATCGGTCCTCACACGCCACCGTTCGGCCTGATCCACGACGAAGACACCATCAAGACCCTGGCTGAGCTCGGAGTGATCTTCCTGATGTTTTGCCTGGGCCTGGAGTTCAGCCTGCGCAAGTTGTTCAAGGTCGGCGCCACGGCGTTTATCGCGGCCTTCCTGGAAATCATCCTGATGATCTGGATCGGCTACGAGATCGGTCGCTGGTTCGACTGGAACACCATGGATTCGCTGTTCCTCGGCGCGATCCTGGCGATTTCTTCGACCACCATCATCGTCAAGGCACTCAATGACCTGAAGATGAAGAACCAGCGTTTTGCCCAGCTGATTTTTGGTGTGCTGATCGTCGAGGACATCCTGGGCATCGGCATCATTGCCCTGCTGTCGAGCATCGCCGTCAGCGGCACGGTGAGTTCCGGCGAGGTGTTCTCCACGGTCGGCAAGCTGTCGCTGTTCATGATTGTGGCGTTGGTGATCGGCATTTTGCTGGTGCCGCGCCTGCTGGCCTATGTGGCCAGGTTTGAAAGTAACGAGATGCTGCTGATTACCGTGTTGGGCCTGTGTTTCGGCTTCTGCCTGCTGGTGGTCAAGCTCGAATACAGCATGGTGCTGGGCGCGTTCCTGATCGGCGCGATCATGGCCGAATCCCGCCAGTTGATTAAAATTGAGCGCCTGATCGAGCCGGTTCGCGACATGTTCAGCGCGATCTTCTTTGTCGCCATCGGCTTGATGATCGACCCGCAGATCCTGCTGCAGTACGCCTGGCCAATCGCGGTGATTACCGTGGCGGTAGTGCTGGGCAAGATGCTGTCCTGCGGCCTCGGGGCGTTTATTGCCGGCAATGATGGCCGCACCTCACTGCGCGTGGGCATGGGGCTGTCACAGATTGGCGAGTTCTCCTTCATCATCGCAGCGCTGGGGATGACCTTGCAGGTGACCAGCGACTTTCTCTATCCGGTGGCGGTGGCGGTTTCGGCGATTACCACACTGCTCACGCCGTACCTGATTCGTGGCGCTGACCCGTTGTCGTTGAAGATTGCCGCGGTAATGCCCAAGCGCATGAGCCGGGTGTTCGGTCTGTATGGCGAATGGTTGCGCAGTATCCAGCCTCAAGGTGAGGGCGCGATGCTGGCGTCGATGATTCGCAAGATCATCCTGCAAGTGGGCGTGAACCTGGCATTGGTGATCGCGATCTTCTTTGCCGGCGGCTTCTTCGCGGCGCGCATTGGCGGGTATCTGGAAGGCTGGGTCAATGATCCGAGCTGGCAGAAGGCATTGATCTGGGGTGGGGCGTTGCTGCTGTCGCTGCCGTTTCTGATTGCGGCGTACCGCAAGCTCAAGGCGCTGTCGATGTTGCTGGCGGAGATGAGTGTGAAACCGGAGATGGCCGGGCGGCATACCCAGCGTGTGCGACGGGTGATCGCCGAGGTGATCCCGGTCCTGTCGCTGCTGGTGATCTTCCTGCTATTGGCAGCCTTGTCGGCGAGTATTTTGCCGACCAACAAGCTGCTGGTGCTGATTGCCGTGGTCACGGCGGCGGTGGCGGCGGTGCTCTGGCGGTGGTTCATCCGCGTGCATACGCGGATGCAGGTCGCCTTGCTGGAGACCCTGGATAACCACAAAGATACGCCGGAGCACTAGAGGTCTGGCGGAGCTCAGCTTTCCAGCCAGACGTCCCGCGCCCAGTGCCACACCGATTCCCAGGTTTCTTCGGTGACCAGTTCTTCTTCGCCGGACCACAGCACCACGGTGCCGTCTTCTTCGACGCAGTAGTAGTCGTCGCCGTCCTGGCAGATCGGGATCATGCTGCGGTCAACACCGGCGTCCCAGGCGTTGGCGGCAACGTCCGGCAGGTAGGTGTGGGACTGTGGGTCGGTGACGGTCACCGGTTCCAGGCTGCCGTACACCACATCGCTGACGGTCAACAGGAATTCACGGAAGACAAACGGGATGTCGATGAACAGTTGTTCCTCGATTTCCACAATCTGATCTTCGTCAGGCAGCTCCAGAGGAACCGGGACCGGTTCGTTGGCTTCACGCAATTGTTCGATGATTTCTTCCACGGCCGGGATCCTCTTGCTAGTTGGCGCGGTTAATAGGGCGTTTTATACAGTAGCTCGCTATAAGTGCAACCGCGAAATAGAAAACCCCGGAACATGTCCGGGGTTTTTATTACCAAGTGCTCAAGCGTGCGGTTATCAGCCGTTCTGGCGGATACCGGCGACCAGCCAAGGCTGGTTCTCGCCTTGCGGGCGTTCCATGTTCCAGCTTTCGCTGAACACTTCGCCCTGGTCGAAGCGCGAGGTCTTCGACACACCGCTGAAGGTCAGGGTGGCGATGGTCTTGTCGGCGCGATCATCCACACCGTCCAACTGCACGCGCAGGTCGTCGATGTAAGTCGACTGGAACGCATCGCCGATTTCGGCGCGTTCGCGCTTGAGGAACTCCAGCAGTTGCGGGGTCACGAACTCGGCGATCTTGTCCATTTCGTTGGCGTCCCAGTGCTGCTGCAGGGACTGGAAGTGGCTGCGGGCCGCTTCGACGAAACGCTCTTCGTTGAACCAGGCCGGTGCATTGATCACCGGACGGGCGGCGGCAGGTGCTGCCGAACCACCGAAGATCGAGCCCATGGCGGGTTTTTGCTCGAACGCTTCACGCTGCATCGGCGCGCCGGCGGGAGCCAGGTGCTCCTGCTGCTTGCGTCGACGGGCGGCGATAAAGCGGAAGATCACAAAGGCGATGACCGCCAGGATCAGGATGTCGAAGATCTGCATGCCCTGGAAGCCGCCGCCCATGAACATGGAAGCGAGCAGGCCACCGGCGGCGATACCGGCCAGAGGGCCTAACCAGCGCGAAGCACCGCCGGCCTTGGCAGCAGCGCCAGCGGCACCGGCTGCACCAGCGGTCGCCGCTGCGCCGCCCATGCCACCTGCGGATGGAGCCATTTGGCTGGTCTGGTGAGTCGGAGCCGAGCCCATGCTTTTGCCGCCACCGAAGCGCTTGGCGTTGGCGTCGAGGCTCATCGTCAGGCCGATGCACAACGCCATGGCGATGCTAAGAAAACGTTTCATAAAGGGAATTCCCATTTGTGGATTGCACGCGCGCCATGTTGCACAGGTGTCGTGACAGTGGCTAGCGACATAATGTTTCGGGCTTTTGCGTAAGACCGATTCAGAATGGCCTGTAGGACTTATCTCAGATATTGGCCCGCGCTGCTTAAAAACAAGGGCACCACCGCAGATCGTTCCCACGCTCTGCGTGGGAACGCCGCCTGCGACGCTCCGCGTCCCGCTTTGAAGGTGTGACGCAGAGCGTTACTTGATGCATTCCCACGCGGAGCGTGGGAACGATCATGAATGCAGGGAAGATGTATCAGATTGCTTCGAGCTTCGCGTAACCCATCATCAGCCACTTGCTGCCTTCGGCGAAGTTCACCTGCACCCGTGCCTGGGCGCCGGCGCCTTCGAAGTTAAGGATTACACCTTCACCGAAGATCGCATGCTTGACCTGCTGGCCAAGGCTGAACGGGGTTTCCGGTATCTCGGAACCCGCGAACATGCTGCTGGAGTTCTGCTGCTGGCCGCCGCCGAACGGTCGGCTGACGCTGTTGGACAAGCGCACTTCCTGGATCAGACCTTTCGGCACTTCACGTACGAAGCGCGACACCTTGTTGTAGGTTTCGCTGCCGTACAGGCGTCGGGTCTCGGCGTAGGTCATCACCAGGTTCTGCATCGCGCGGGTGATGCCCACGTAGGCCAGGCGGCGTTCTTCCTCAAGGCGGCCGGGCTCTTCCAGGCTCATCTTGTGCGGGAACAGACCTTCTTCCATGCCCACCAGGAACACATACGGAAATTCCAGGCCCTTGGCACTGTGCAAGGTCATCAGCTGGATGCTGTCTTCATGCTCATCAGCCTGGGTATCACCGGCTTCGAGCGACGCATGGCCGAGGAAGGCGGCGAGCGGCGTCAGCTCTTCATCTTCCTCGGTGTTTTCGAAGGCGCGGGCAGCGCTGACCAGTTCCTCAAGGTTTTCTACCCGGGCCTGGCCTTTTTCGCCTTTTTCCGCTTCGTGATAGGCGATCAGGCCGGACTGCTCGATGACGGTCTGGGTCATCAAGTGCAGCGGCATTTCTGCGCACTTGGCCGCCAGGTTCTCGATCAACTCGACAAACACACCCAACGCCCCGGCAGCACGCCCGGTCAGGCCCTTGTTGGCGATCAGCAGGCGCATGGATTCCCACATCGACACATCGGCGTGGCGGGCGTGGTCGCGAATCGCTTCAACGGTTTTCTCACCGATGCCACGCGCCGGGATATTGATCACGCGCTCCAGCGCCGCATCGTTGCCACGGCCTTCCAGCAAGCGCAGGTAAGCCATGGCGTTCTTGATTTCGGCACGCTCGAAGAAGCGCTGGCCGCCATAGATGCGGTACGGAATGCGCTCGCGCAGCAAGGCTTCTTCCAGTACCCGCGACTGGGCGTTGGAGCGGTACAGAATCGCGATATCACTGCGCGCCAGGCCGGTTTTCAACGCGCTTTCGATGGTTTCCACCACGTAGCGCGCTTCGTCGTGTTCATTGAACGCGGCGTACAGGTTGATCGCTTCGCCTTCGCCGCCGTCGGTCCACAGTTCTTTGCCCATGCGCCCGGTGTTGTTGGCGATCAAGGCGTTGGCGGCCTTGAGGATGCCGGCGGTGGAGCGATAGTTCTGTTCCAGACGGATGGTGACCGCGTCCGGGAAGTCGTCGGAATACTGGTAGATGTTCTCGATTTTCGCGCCGCGCCAGCCGTAGATCGACTGGTCGTCGTCGCCTACGACCATCAGGCTGTCGCCGCCTTTGGCCAGCAGGCGCAACCAGGCGTACTGCACGGCGTTGGTGTCCTGGAACTCGTCCACCAGAATGTGCCGGAAGCGTTTCTGGTAATGGGCCAGCAAGCCTGGGTTGTCGCGCCACAGGTCGAGGGCGCGCAGCAGCAGCTCGGAGAAGTCGATCACGCCGGCGCGCACGCAGGCGGCCTCGTAGGCTTCATAAATGCTGCGCATGGTGGCCAGGAACAAATCGCCGCTGGCCTGGATATGTTGCGGGCGCAGGCCTTCGTCTTTCTGGCCGTTGATAAACCATTGCGCCTGACGCGCCGGCCAGCGTTGCTCGTCCAGGCCCAGCTCGCGGATCACCCGCTTGACCAGGCGTTGCTGGTCATCGCTGTCGAGAATCTGGAAGGTCTGGGCCAGGCCTGCTTCCTGCCAGTGCGCCCGCAACAGACGATGCGCCAGGCCGTGGAAGGTGCCTACCCACATGCCGGCCGGGCTGATGCCCATCAACTGTTCGATGCGATGGCGCATCTCGGCAGCAGCCTTGTTGGTAAAGGTCACCGACAAGATGGAATGCGGGGACGCGTTCTCGACCTGGATCAACCAGGCGATACGGTGCACCAGCACTCGGGTTTTACCGGAGCCAGCACCGGCCAGGACCAACTGACGGCCAACGGGGGCTGCGACAGCCTGGCGTTGGGCATCGTTGAGAGAGTTCAGCAAAAGGGAGAGATCATCGCGCATCGGCGCATTCTAGGGTGCTGCGGGGAGTCGGGCAAATCCCAATGCCGGGTGGTCGATACAAAACATTCCGGGCGATCCTGGCCGCGCAAACATTCTGCTGGCGGTGATGACCGGTTGGTCATGGCCCACAGCCCGCGCACTGTCTAGCTCAAGCGCTTTGGCCGCGAAGTTTGCGGGTAAAAACCGTGGGGATTTTATGACTTGGAGCAGTTTGGCCCAAGCGTTTGCTTGTGTATGCTCCGTCCACGTTTCGGGCTCACCATTATAAGAACACTGCCTATGACCCTCAGTCCCGACCTGTTTGGCCCCTCGGTGGCGCCCGCGCAGGTCATCCGTAAACATTACGCAACCGAGATGGCGGTCGAACGCACTCGCCTGTTGTATCAAGGCTCCTTGCTGCCGACGTTATTGATGCTGGTCAACGGCCTGGTCTGCGCCTGGTTGCTGTGGAACCCCAAGCAATACCTGTTGGACAGCATCTGGCTGGTCTGGCTGCTCGCCCTGGTGGCCCTGCGTGTGATCCAGGTAGCGGCGTTCGATTCGGCGATGCCCAGCCGCCAGGCCCTGCCGATCTGGCGGCGCATGTTCATGCTCGGCTCGGCGGTCAGTGGCTTGACCCTGGCCACCGCCGCCATCGCCCTGGTGCCGGCGGACAGCTTTATGCAGCAGGCCTGGGTGTTCGGCCTGATCGGCGCCGCGACGCTGTCGGCCAGCGTGGCCTATGCCGTGAGTTTGCCGGCGTTCCTGTCCTTTGCCGTGCCGTGTCTGGTGCCGGCGATTGTCTATCTGTTCTGGAACGGCACTGCGCAGCAACAAGGCTGGGGCGTGCTTGGCCTGATCCTGCTGGCCTCGTTGAGCCTGGTGGCCTGGCAGGTCAACCGCCTGATCCAGCGCGGCTTGTTGCGACGTTTTCAGAACCAGGCGCTGATCGAGCATCTTCAGCAGGCGCAGCAACGCAGCGAGCAGTTGAATCAGGAACTGGTGCGCGAAGTCGGCCAACGTCGCCAGGCCGAACAGGAATTACGCGACGCCCAAATCGGCCTGCAAGACCGCGTGACGCAACGCAGCCAGGAGCTGGACGCCGCCAGCCTGGCCCTGAATAAAAGTGAAGCGCGCCTGGCCATGGCCCTGCAAGCCAGTGAGTTGGGCCTGTGGGACTGGAACCTGCAAACCGACGAGGTGCATCACACTCAGCTCAAAGAGTTGTTCGGCCTGGAGCCCGAGTACGTCACGGCGATGCTCAGCCACCTCAAGCCGCGCCTGCACCCCGAAGACCTGCCGCTGCTCAAGCGCGCGCTGGTGGAGCATCTCAAGGGGCGCAGCGAGGATTACCAGGTGGAATACCGCGTGCGCCATGGCGACGGCCATTGGGTGTGGATTGAAGACCGTGGCCGCGCCGTGGAGCGCACGCCCGGCGGCCGCGTTACGCGCATGCTCGGCACGCGCCGCGACATCAGCGCCGACAAGGCCCTGGAGGAGCAGCAACGCCTGGCCTCGACGGTGTTCGAAGCGGCCAGCGAAGGCATCGTAATTCTGGACCCCGAGTACGTGCTGATCGCCGTCAACCAGGCCTTCAGCCGTGTCACCGGCTTTGAAATCGACGACATGATCGGCCGCAATGTTGTCGAACTGCCCAGCAGCCGCGACGCCCGCCGCCACTTCCCGGTGATCCGCCAGGCCCTGCTCAGCCATGGCACCTGGCAGGGCGAGTTGGTGGAAACGCGCAAGAACGGCGAGCTGTACCCGCAGTGGCTGCAATTGAATGTAGTGCGCGATGCTCGGGGAAAAGTGAGCCATATTGTGGGCTTCTTCGCCGATTTGTCGGCGCGGCGTGAATCCGAGGAGCGCATGCGCTACCTCACTCACTATGACGAGCTGACGGGCCTGGCCAACCGTTCGCTGTTTCGCGAACGCCTGCGTGAGGCGCATGCGCGGGTGCGGCAGGGCGGGCGCAGCCTGGCGCTGCTGCATATCAACCTGGACCGCTTCAAGCTGCTCAACGACAGCCTCGGCCATGAAGTCGCCGACCAACTGTTGCAGAAAATGGCCCGCCGTCTGATCAATGCCTTGCCCGAAGCCGACACCATCGCACGCCTGTCCGGTGATGAGTTTGCCGTGCTGTTCGATGCTTACGGCAGCCTGTCGAGCCTGGCACGGGTGGCCACGCGGCTGCTCGCCAAGTTGCGGGTGCCGGTGACGGTGGAGGGGCATGAGCTGGTGGTCAGCGCCTCAATGGGCGTCAGCTTGCTGCCGGACAATGCGCGGGAAATTTCTGCGCTGGTCAGCCAATCCAACATGGCCATGCAGCACGCCAAGCATTTGGGCGGCAACAATTTCCAGTTCTACACCGACAGCCTGCAAGCCAGCACGCTGGAGCGTTTGCAGCTGGAAAACCACCTGCGCAAGGCTATCGACGAGCGCCAGCTCACGGTGTTCTACCAACCGAAACTGTGCCTGGCCACGGGCAAGCTGAACGCCGCCGAGGCGCTGGTGCGTTGGGAGCACCCGCAGTGGGGCATGGTGCCGCCGGGGGACTTTATCGGTTTGGCCGAGGAAACCGGCCTGATCGTGCCGCTGGGCGAATTCGTGCTGCGCCAGGCTTGCTGGCAGGCGTGCGAGTGGCAGCGCCAGGGGCTGGCGCCGATCCGCGTGTCGGTAAACCTTTCCGTGCACCAACTGCGCCAGGGCAAGTTGGTCAGCCTGGTGCGCCAAGTGCTCGAAGAAACCGGCCTGGACCCGCAATACCTGGAGCTGGAGCTGACCGAAAGCCAATTGCTCGACAGCGTTGAGCACATCATTGCGACCTTCCAGCAATTGCGCGATTTGGGCGTGAAGTTGGCCATCGATGACTTCGGCACCGGGTATTCGTCCCTCAGCTACCTCAAGCGCATCCCCGTGGATTACGTGAAGATCGACCAGACGTTTATCCGTGGGCTTGGCCAGGGCCGGGAAGATGCGGCCATCACTCGTGCAATCATCGCCATGGCCCACGGGCTGGCGCTCAAGGTGGTGGCCGAAGGTGTGGAAGACCAGCAGCAGCTGGATTTCCTGCGCGGCGAACGCTGCGATGAAGTACAGGGTTACTTGATCAGCCGGCCGATGGCCGCTGAAGGGTTGGCAGATTTATTACGAAAAAATGCAGACGTTCCTTAAAGACCGCCACGCCGCCCCTGTGGCTACAAGGCGGCTGCCCGCTGATTCAAAGGGCATCAGGGCGATTTAGTGATGCATCGGGCGGGCAAAACGGTAATTCTTGTAGTATAACTACAAGCTTGCTACATCCCTGGCGTCTGCCAATAACAAGAGTCCTGCCCTTTGAACCTGTTGCAACATATCGCCCAGTCGCGCCACCTGTTACGCAAATCGGAACTCAAGGTTGCCGATCACGTGCTGCTTGACCCTGCGGCCGTGATGCACAGTTCCATGGCCGACCTGGCCCACAGCGTGGGCATCAGTGAGCCGACCATCGTGCGCTTTTGCCGTGCCATCGGTTGTTCCGGGTTCCAGGACTTGAAACTCAAGCTGGCGCAAAGCCTGGCGGCCGGTGCGAGCTTCGGGCAGTTTGCGATCCATGAAGACGACTCCGTCGCCGACTACAGCCTGAAAATCTTCGACACCACCTTGCACACGCTGATGGAAGTGCGCGAGAAACTCGATCCGGTTGAGCTGCAAAAGGCCGTGACCGCCATGTCCCAGGCCCAGCGCGTAGAGTTTTATGGTTTTGGTGCTTCGGGTGCCGTCGCCGCTGATGCCCAGCACAAATTCTTCCGCCTGCTGCTCACCGCTGCGGCCTATAGCGACCCGCACATGCAGGCGATGTCGGCGGTGACCTTGAAGCCGACCGACGTAGCCATCTGCATTTCCCAGTCCGGGCGCTCCAAAGACCTGCTGATCACCGCCAACCTGGTGCGTGAAAGCGGCGCTTCGTTGATCACTCTGTGCCCGAGCCAGACGCCGTTGGCGGAGCTGTCCACGGTCAACCTGGCGATCGACGTGCACGAAGACACCGAGATCTACACGCCGCTGACCTCGCGTATCGCCCACCTGGTGGTGATCGACGTGCTGGCGATGGGCGTGGCCATGGCGCGCGGGCCGAGCCTGGTCAACCACCTCAAGAGCGTGAAGCGCAGCTTGCGCAGCCTGCGGTTGTCGCCCAAGTCCGTCAAAGCCCTCGACGATTAGTGGGTTTGATCGCTCCCACGCTCTGCGTGGGAGCGTCTCTTGCGACGCTCTGCGTCGCGGGACGCGGAGCGTCCAAGGCTGCATTCCCACGCAGAGCGTGGGAACGATCAGTTCAGAAGATTCATCGTCCTGTAACCCTCGCGCCGCCAAAACGTCATCCCTTGCCCCCATTCTGTACTCCCCGTACTCGCATTGGGAGACTCGAAATGGCCCGGCACTACGAAGACAGCAGCACCGTCAAAACCCGTCGTCAGCAAGAAGACCAGCGCCGCATGGCGTTCCGTCGCGCAATCGAAGACCGCTGTGAGGAGCGCCAACTGCTCCAGAGCATCAGTGACTACCCGGAACTCCACTGGCAGGCACCCGCGGCTGCCCAGCGAAGCGCTCAGCCAGCGCGCTGATCTGTACGCGTTCGCTGCGGATAAAGCCCAGGAACGCATGGGCCACCGGTGACAGGCGTTTGGCTTTGGCCTGCACCAGGCACCAACTGCGGTACAGCGGCAGTTCTTCCACCGGCAGCTCCTTGAGCCCGCCGGTGGCCAGCTCCAGGTTGACTGCGTGGCGCGTCAGCAATGCCACGCCCAACCCTGCGCTGACGCATTCGCGCTGCGCCTCGGCCGAGGCTACTTCCACCGTCTGGGTGAAGTGCACGCGTTTTTCCTTGAAGTACTCCTCGCAGGCCAGCCGCGTGCCGGAGCCTGGTTCGCGGATGAGCAGCGTGTAGGGTTCCAGGTCTTGAAGGCGCAGCGGCCCTTTCAGGCTCAGCGGGTGGTCGAGCGGTGCCACGGCGACAATCGGGTTGTTCAGGAACGGCAGGAATTCCAGGCCCATGTCCTGAGGCACCATGGACATGATCACCAAGTCATCACGGTTGTCCGAAAGCCTGCGAATCACCTGGGTGCGGTTAACCACCGTGAGGTGCAACTGCACCTCCGGGTGCTGGCGTTTAAAGGCTGCGAACAGGTGCGGCACGAAGTACTTGGCGCTGGATTCCACCGCCAGTTTCAGTTGGCCTTGCAGTGAGCCCTGCATGTCCGACAGCTGCATATCGAGGTTTTCCAGGCGCCCGAAAATATCCCGGCTGGCGCGCTGCAAGGCCTCGGCGGCTTCAGTCATGTAGAGCTTTTTGCCGACGTAATCGAACAGCGGCTGGCCGATCAGCTCTTCAAGCTGGCGAATTTGCAGGCTTACGGCGGGTTGGGTGAGAGACATTTCCTCGGCTGCGCGGCTGTAGGACCGTAAATCACACACTTCATTGAAAATCTGCAATTGACGCAATGTCATACGCATCAATGACTTACGCATTATTTAAATCCTCTCGCCCTGGGCCGCTCGGCCAACTATAAGTCTTTACTTATACACAACCCAATAATTATTGATTTTTGTTAATCCTTCGGTGCGCATAGTGTGTGTCTCGCGACTGTCATGAAACATTTGGTCACGCGCCGACTCGGATCCAACGGGTCGTAGAACGCAGCAATCGGCTCAAGGGAATTTCCAAGTGATAAAAAAGATCCTGATCGCCAACCGTGGTGAAATTGCCGTACGAATCGTGCGTGCCTGCGCCGAGATGGGCATTCGCTCGGTCGCGGTTTACTCGGACGCCGACCGCCACGCGTTGCACGTTAAACGTGCCGACGAAGCCCACAGCATTGGTGCCGAACCGCTGGCCGGTTACCTGAACCCGCGCAAGCTGGTGAACCTGGCCGTGGAAACCGGTTGTGACGCCTTGCACCCAGGCTATGGTTTCCTGTCGGAAAACGCCGAATTGGCAGATATCTGCGCCGAGCGCGGGATCAAGTTCATCGGCCCGTCGGCCGAAGTGATCCGCCGCATGGGCGACAAGACCGAAGCGCGCCGTAGCATGATCAAGGCCGGTGTGCCGGTCACGCCGGGCACCGAAGGCAACGTCGCCGATATCGCCGAAGCCCTCACCGAAGGCGACCGCATTGGTTACCCGGTGATGCTCAAGGCTACCTCCGGTGGTGGCGGCCGCGGTATCCGTCGCTGCAACAGCCGCGAAGAACTTGAACAAGCCTTCCCTCGTGTTATTTCCGAGGCCACCAAGGCGTTCGGTTCGGCGGAAGTGTTCCTGGAAAAATGCATCGTCAATCCCAAGCACATCGAGGCGCAGATCCTCGGTGACAGCTTTGGCAATGTGGTGCATCTGTTCGAGCGCGATTGCTCGATCCAACGGCGTAACCAGAAGCTGATTGAAATTGCTCCCAGCCCGCAACTGACCCCGGAACAGCGCGCCTACATCGGTGACCTGTCGGTGCGCGCCGCCAAGGCGGTGGGTTACGAGAACGCCGGCACCGTGGAGTTCCTGCTCGCCGAGGGCGAGGTGTACTTCATGGAGATGAACACCCGCGTGCAGGTAGAGCACACCATCACCGAAGAAATCACCGGCATCGACATCGTGCGGGAGCAGATCCGCATCGCATCGGGGCTGCCGCTGTCGGTGAAACAGGAAGACATTCAGCACCGTGGTTTCGCGTTGCAGTTCCGCATCAACGCCGAAGACCCGAAGAACAACTTCCTGCCAAGTTTCGGCAAGATCACCCGTTACTACGCGCCCGGCGGTCCCGGCGTGCGCACCGACACGGCGATCTACACCGGCTACACCATCCCGCCGTTCTACGATTCCATGTGCCTGAAACTGGTGGTGTGGGCGTTGACCTGGGAAGAAGCCATGGACCGCGGCCTGCGTGCCCTGGACGACATGCGCCTGCAAGGCGTGAAGACCACGGCCGCCTACTACCAGGAAATCCTGCGCAACCCGGAATTCCGCAGCGGCCAGTTCAACACCAGTTTCGTGGAAAGCCACCCTGAGCTGACCAACTACTCGATCAAGCGCAAACCCGAAGAGCTGGCCCTGGCCATCGCCGCCGCCATCGCCGCCCACGCAGGCCTGTGAGGAATACAACAATGTCCAAGAAAATATTCGTAACCGATACCATCCTGCGCGACGCCCACCAATCGCTGCTGGCGACCCGCATGCGCACCGATGACATGCTGCCGATCTGCGACAAGCTCGACAAAGTCGGCTACTGGTCCCTGGAAGTCTGGGGCGGCGCGACCTTCGATGCCTGCGTGCGTTTCCTCAAGGAAGACCCGTGGGAGCGCCTGCGCAAGCTGCGCGCCGCGCTGCCTAACACACGCCTGCAAATGCTGCTGCGTGGCCAGAACCTGCTGGGCTACCGCCACTACAGCGACGACGTGGTCAAAGCCTTCGTCGCCAAGGCTGCTGTGAATGGCATCGACGTGTTCCGCATCTTCGACGCCATGAATGACGTGCGTAACCTGCGTGTGGCTATCGAAGCGGTCAAAGCTGCCGGCAAACATGCCCAAGGCACCATTGCCTACACCACCAGCCCGGTGCACACCATCGAGGCATTCGTGGCCCAGGCCAAGCAAATGGAAGCCATGGGTTGTGACTCGGTGGCGATCAAGGACATGGCCGGCTTGCTGACCCCGTACGCCACCGGCGAACTGGTCAAGGCGTTGAAGGCAGAGCAAAGCCTGCCGATCTTCATCCATTCGCATGACACCGCTGGCCTGGCTGCGATGTGCCAACTCAAGGCGATCGAAAACGGTGCCGAGCATATCGACACCGCCATTTCCAGCTTCGCCTGGGGCACTAGCCACCCCGGCACCGAGTCGATGGTTGCCGCCCTTAAAGGCAGCGAATTCGACACTGGCCTGAGCCTGGAACTGCTGCAGGAAATTGGCCTGTACTTCTACGCCGTGCGCAAGAAGTACCACCAGTTCGAAAGCGAGTTCACCGCCGTCGACACCCGCGTGCAAGTCAACCAGGTGCCGGGTGGGATGATTTCCAACCTGGCCAACCAGTTGAAAGAGCAGGGCGCTCTCAACCGCATGAGCGAAGTGCTGGCCGAAATCCCGCGGGTGCGTGAAGACCTGGGCTTCCCGCCGCTGGTCACGCCGACCTCGCAGATCGTCGGCACCCAGGCGTTCTTCAACGTGCTGGCCGGTGAGCGCTACAAGACCATCACCAACGAAGTGAAGCTCTACCTGCAAGGCGGCTACGGCAAGGCGCCGGGCACCGTGAACGAGAAGCTGCGTCGCCAGGCTATTGGTAGCGAAGAGGTGATCGACCATCGCCCGGCCGACCTGCTCAAGCCGGAGATGACCAAGCTGCGCGGCGAAATCGGCGCATTGGCCAAGTCCGAAGAAGACGTGCTGACCTACGCCATGTTCCCGGACATCGGGCGCAAGTTCCTCGAAGAACGTGACGCCGGCACCCTCACGCCTGAAGTGCTGTTGCCGATCCCCGAAGCCGGCGGTGTAGCACGTGCCGGTGGCGAAGGCGTGCCGACTGAGTTCGTCATCGATGTGCACGGCGAAAGCTACCGTGTGGACATCACCGGTGTCGGCGTGAAAGCCGAAGGCAAGCGCCACTTCTACCTGTCCATCGACGGCATGCCCGAAGAAGTGGTGTTCGAACCGCTCAACGAGTTTGTCAGCAGCGGCGGCAGCAAGCGCAAGCATGCAACCGAGCCGGGCCATGTCAGCACGGCGATGCCGGGCAACATCGTCGACGTGTTGGTCAAGGAAGGCGACGTGGTCAAAGCCGGCCAGGCGGTGCTGATTACTGAGGCCATGAAGATGGAAACCGAAGTGCAGGCAGCGATTGCCGGCAAGGTAACCGCCGTTCATGTGGCCAAGGGCGACCGGGTCAACCCTGGCGAAATCCTGATTGAAATCGAAGGCTGATACAGCCTTCGACACTACCGCTTAATCCTCGGGGGGGCAGGTGCCCCCCTTTTTTTTGCCTGAAATTTACCGATCAGCGCGGTTTAAAAATTCATCTTCCACTCGCCCGTCAGGCCCTGGCTGCGGCTCTGGGTACCGGCTTGGGCGCTGTAGGTCAGGCCGACACTGTGTTCGGTCGACAAGGCGAGGTCGAGGCCGGCTTGCATGCCGAGGCTATTGCGGTCCAGCGAGGAGCCGGTGACGGTGAAGCTGTCGATGACCCCCGGTGCGGCGCGAGAGGATTGGCGCACTTGGCTGTCGACTTCTCCGTAGAGGTGCTTCCAATGAGTACTCAGGTGGGGTGTGAGGCTCATCCGATTGTCGAACCGGTACACCGTGGCCAGCCGCAGGCCAACGGTGCTGTTCAGGTTTTGCTGGGTCTGTGAGCCGACGTTCAGCGCGGTCAAACCGCCCTTTTCTTTGAACCTGTCGCGGTGATAGCGCTGATAGCCCAGGCCTGCGAAGGGCTCTACGTGTAGGTCGGCACTGCCCAATTGGTAACCCAGCTCTGAAAACACCGTTTGGCTTTGAGCGTTATAGTTGCCCTGGAGTTGCTCCTTGAAGCCGAGCAAGTTGACGTCACGTTTGTTCTTGCCCGCGTGATCGCTGTAGAACGCCCCCAGCCGCAGGGCCAATGGGCCGTCCTGACGCACGGCATAGCCGCCCAGGTGCAAGCTGTCGAGCTCGCCTTTGAAACGTTGAGCTTGCAGCTCGCTGGTGGACCTGGCACCCATTACACCGACTCGCCAGGCGTCACCCACGGCCCAATCGGCGCCCAGCATCAAGCCTTTGGTGTCGTGCTTGAGACCGTCACCGCCGCCTTGTTTATCGAGCTTGCCGCCGTTGCCCAGGCCTTGCATCCAAAAGTGGCCGTCGCCATCGTTGGGCAGCGTGCGCAGGGTTGAGAGCAATGAGTGGCTGATGTGCGCGGTGGCGTTTTGGGTCGCGCCCGCCAAGTTGGCATTCTGGCTGCCTGCCAACTGCTCGAACGCCGCACCCAGGCCGCCTGGTTGTTGGGACAGGGCGTCAGCGGCTTTTTGCAGGCTTTTGATTTCTTCCGAGGTCAGGTCGCCGGCTTGCAGTGCACGTTGCAATGCAGGTTTAAGCACCGCGGCCAGTTGCTGGCCGTTATGAGTCGTCGCCTGGTTGAAGTAGCTGTCGAGGGGGACGATCTCGGCCGGAGGCTCGTAATGCCACGGGTCATTGGCCGCGTCGAGTTCGAACTTGAAGGGAGTGGCTGCCAAGGTAAAGGGCGAACTGGCTACGCCAACAGCAAGGGCAATAGCGCGTGCAAGGTTCAGGGCGGAAAAGGGCATGAAGTCGTGACCTCTGATGAATGAGGCCGGGAATTTAGCGAGATCGCGAGGTGATAACTGTCGGGCTATCGACCCCTGGCTTGCGGGAGTTGTCTCTACTGCGGTGCGATTAAAACCGTATTTGCCTTTGGCTTGTCAGCGTGTGGTTGTGGCTGTTGCCTTGAGCGTCACCCCCGCCGCACATAGCCTTTGCCGTAGTGCCGCTCCAGGCGCGCCTGGATCAGTTCCAGCCCGAGGGACATCACCCAGTAAATGATTGCGGCGGTCGTGAGCATTTCGATGTATCGATAGCTTGATCGCCCGTAAGACTGCGCCAGGAACATCACTTCCCACACGCCCATCACCGAGATCAGGGACGAGTCCTTGAGCATGGAGATGAACTGGTTGGTGGCGGGCGGCACGATGGTGCGCATGGCCTGGGGCAGGGTGACGTGCCAGAAGATCGCGCTGTCACGCATGCCCAGGGCCAGGGCGGCTTCCCGTTGGCCGTGGGGAACACCGAGGATGCCGGCGCGGAATATTTCGCTCAGGTAAGCGCCGTAATTCAGCGAGAGCGCGATGATCCCGGCGACGAGGGCGCCTGGCACCAGGCCCAGTTGGGGCAGGCCCAGATAAATCAGCAGGATCTGGATCAACAGCGGCGTGCCGCGAAAGAACGATGCGTAAAAACTCGCAATGCCAAAGGCCACGGCGCTTTTCGACAGGCGCCCCAGCGCGGTGATAAAACCCAGCACCGACGAGGCGACTATCGAGCATAGGCACAGAAACAGCGTCAGCGCTGCGCCTTGCAAAAACCCGTTGGGCGCCAGGTGCACGCCGACCAGGTTGGGCAGCTTGTCGAGGATGATCGAGAACTTCAGGTCAAAGCTCAGGAAGAAGCTGGCGAACAGGCAAAACAGCGCTGCCCACGTCAGGTACAACCGCGTACGAAAGCCAAAGAGTCGCTGTAGCCGCGATGCGTTCACCGGCGGCTTGGGGGGTGTCGGGAAGGCGGTCATTTGCTGATATCGGCACCGATCCATTTTTGCGACAGCTTGCTCAAGGTGCCGTCCTGTTTCAACTGTGCGAACACTTCGCGCACCTTGGCGTCCCACTGCGGGTCACCTTTCTCGATGGCCACCGAATTGGGCTCGGCATACAGCGATTCACCGGCGAGCTTGAAGCGCTTGTCCTGGTTCAGGCGCGGTTGGGCCGTGACCAGGTTGGTGAGGATCGCATCCAGGCGCACACCGGCGCCCAGACCCAGGTCCTGGAAGGCGACGTTATCGGTGTCGTACGGGGCGATCTGCACATCCTCGAACGGGTACTGAAGTTGCGTTTCTTCGGCGCCTTCGATCACCAGGTTCTTGTTCAGGTAGCTTTCATAGCTGGACGCGCTGGTGAGGCCGACTTTCTTGCCGCTGAGGTCTTTGGCGCCGTGGATGCGCTCATCCTTGGCATTGACAACGATCACCGCAGGCGAGGCGTAGTACTCCACCGGGAAATCAAACACCTCGGCGCGGGCCTTGCTCGGGGTCATGGAGCAGATGCAAATATCGTAGCGCCCGCCCCATCGACCTGCGGCAATCACATCCCAGGACGGCGTTTCCAGACGCAGCTTCACGCCTAATTTCTGCGCCACTGCCTTGGCCACGTCGACGTCAAAACCATCCAGTTGGTTCTGCTCGTTGAGAAACGAGAACGGTGGGTAGCTTTCCATCAGCACGCCCACCAGTTCTTTTTTCTGCTCAACCCGGTCAAGGGTTGCACCGCCAAAGGCTTGGGTAGAGGCAGCCAGCATCGTCAGGCCCAGGGCCAACAGCGGTTTAAGTTTCACAATCGACACCTGAATAAGAAAAGGGTTGTTATTAACCGGACGGTACGCATTAAATAGTTATAAGAACGACTCTCATAGTGAGTTATTTTCATAAGCATATGAGTAAAAAGCATATGGGCGCAGCAAACGCAATAATTCTCGATGGTGGCATGGGCCGTGAACTGCAACGCCGGGGCGCGCCGTTTCGGCAGCCGGAGTGGTCGGCATTGGCGTTGAGCGAAGCGCCGCAGGCCGTTGAGGCGGTGCACACGGCTTATATCCAGAGCGGTGCCAACGTGATCACCACCAACAGCTACGCGGTTGTGCCGTTTCATATTGGCGAAGCGCGGTTTGCTGCCGAAGGCCAGGCCCTTGCGGCGTTGGCCGGTGAATTGGCCCGACGTGCGGTACAGGCTTCAGGCCAGACGGTGCGCGTGGCAGGCTCATTGCCGCCGCTGTTCGGCTCCTACCGGCCTGATTTGTTCGAGGCCGGCCGAGTCAGCGAACTGCTGACGCCACTGGTGAATGGCCTGGCGCCCCATGTCGACCTATGGCTGGCGGAAACCCAGAGTTCGATCGTTGAGGCCCGGGCTATTCATGCCTGCCTGCCGCAGGACGGAAAACCGTTCTGGCTGTCGTTTACCTTGAAGGATGAAGACACCGATGAGGTGCCACGCCTGCGTTCTGGCGAACCGGTGGCAGACGCGGCTGAAGCGGCCGCGCAACTGGGTGTGGCGGTGCTGCTGTTCAATTGCAGCCAGCCGGAGGTGATTGGTGCAGCCATTGATACCGCGCGCCAAACGTTTGAGCGCCTGGGGGTGAGCATTCAGATCGGCGCGTACGCTAACGCCTTCCCGCCGCAACCCAAGGAGGCCACCGCGAACGATGGCCTCGACCCCCTGCGTGACGATCTCGACCCGCCCGGCTACTTGCACTGGGCCGCCGACTGGCAGGCACGCGGTGCCAGCCATTTGGGCGGTTGCTGCGGGATTGGGCCGGAACACATTGCCGTGCTCGCCCAGAAGCTGGCCTAAGGCTTAGATCGCCTGGCGGCGACACTCCGCCAGGCTTTTGAGCTGACCAGAACCGGTCTGGTTCGCTTCGCACAGCCACTCTTCAAAGCCTGCGCCCACGGTGGGCCATTCCGAATCCAGAATCGAATACCACGCGGTATCGCGATTCTGCCCCTTCACCACCATATGCTGGCGGAACACCCCTTCAAAGCTGAAGCCCAGGCGTTCGGCCGCGTATTTTGAGCGGGCGTTGCCGTTGTTGCACTTCCATTCCAGACGGCGGTAGCCCTGCTCAAACGCGTATTTGGCCAGCAGGTACACGGCCTCGGTGCTTTTCGGCGAGCGTTGCATCGGGGCGCCGAAGGTGACGTGGCCGATTTCAATGCGGCCCTGGGCCGGGACGATGGACATCAGGCTGAGGATGCCTTGCACATCGCCGCTGGCGCGGTCGATCACGCTGAAGAAATAAGGGTCGCTGTTGGTGGCATGGTTGTTGAGCCAGGCATCGAACGCGGCGCGCTCGGGGAAGGGGCCGTAAGGCAAATAGTCCCAGAGTTTCGGGTCGGCGCCCGGGCCTTCGAGGGCGCGGAACAGGCCGTCGGCATGCCGCGCCGGGTCGAGTTTTTCCAGACGGATAAAACGCCCTTCCAGCAGTTGAGCCTTGGGCGCCGGGACGCCTTTCCAGTCGGCGGGTGAGATAGGCATGCTGCGCTCCTTAAAGACCTTTGCGAAATTGAATAAAACCTGGGCGTTCGGCGATGCGTTCGTACAGCGCAATCGCGGTGGCGTTGGTCTCGTGGGTCAACCAGTGCACCTTGGCACAGTTATCGGCCTTGGCGGTGGCGTAGACGAATTCGATCAATTTGCGGCCCACGCCGGTGCCGCGTTGGGCCGGATCCACCAGCAGGTCCTGCAGGTAGCAGGCATTCTCGATGCTCCAGTTGGAGCGATGGTAGATAAAGTTGACCAGGCCCACCGCTTTGCCGTCCTGCCAGGCGAGCGCCGAATGGGTCGGCTCGTTGGCATCGATCAGGCGTTGCCAGGTGCTTTGGCTGACGGCGTCCGGCAGTTCGGTTTCGTAGAACTTCAAGTACGCCTGCCACAGCGGCAGCCACGCGGCGTGGTCGGCGGCCGTGACCTGGCGGATGTCGATCTGACTCATTCGGAAACTCCTTGGGGAATAAAGCGCGCGAGGGTCTGGTCGCGTACATCAATGCTGGCAGCCAGGCCTTCGCGCACGCCGGCAATATCGGCTGCGCTGCGGTTCTGGCTGAGTTTGCGCTTGCCGATCAGGCGCTCGATGGGCAGGGCGAAGCCGACGATGGCCTTGAGCATGCCGTCAATGTAGTCGGTCGGGGCGTCGCTGACTTTCCACGGCTGGGCGCGGTTGCCTTCGTGGCGATCGGTGAGGGCGGTAACCACCGCGAGCAGCCGCTCGGCGTCGGTAAATACCTCAGCCTTGCCGTAGGCATGCACGGCGATGTAATTCCAGGTGGGCACCACTTTGCCGTGCTCGGCCTTGGCCGGGTAAAACGCCGGGCTGATATAAGCGTCGGCACCGGCAAAGATCACCAGTGCTTCGCTGCCATTTTGCAGGTCACGCCATTGTGGATTGGCCTTGGCCAAGTGCCCGTACAGCGTGCCATTGGGGCCTTCATCGGGATTAAGCAGCAGCGGCAAATGGCTGGCCTGCAGGCCTTGCTCACCAACGGTCACCAACTGCGCCAGGCGGGTGTGCTGGATCAGTTGCTGCAGTTCAGGCAAATCATTGAGGGCAAAGGCGCGCGGTGTATACATGGAAATTTTCCTTGGCGAATGCCTGCATCCTAGGCAGGCTAATGGTTCGTTGTAAGAGCCATCTGGCACCAATTTCATAGGTCCAATATGTCACCCATCACGCCGCCGCTGTCGTTCAACCCCGCGGGTAT
Organism: Pseudomonas sp. 2822-15; assembly: GCF_002742515.1. NCBI lineage: Bacteria > Pseudomonadati > Pseudomonadota > Gammaproteobacteria > Pseudomonadales > Pseudomonadaceae > Pseudomonas > Pseudomonas sp. 2822-15. The sequence goes on from NZ_LJRY01000187.1 coordinate 206,962, forward strand.
CGAGTTGGATCGTCGCCAGGGGCTTACTCGGCAGCTCTATGAAGCGCTGCGCCAGCGGGTGCTGGACGGGCGGCTGGTGAGCGGCACGCGATTACCCGCCACGCGTGATCTGGCGGCGGCCCTGTCGATCTCGCGCAACAGCGTAGTGCGCGCCTACGATCAGCTGTACGCAGAAGGGTTTATCGAAAGCCGAGTGGGTGACGGCACCTATGTGGCCCAACTGCCTACGGCAAAAAAACTATCCACAAAAGTATCCACAGGGTTTTCAACAGGGTTACCCCCAGCCTTATCCACAAAATGGGCGGATTTGCCGGAAGATCTGGACAATGAAGTTATCCACAGCGCGGGCCTGACACGGGTAAAAAACAACCACCTGGCTCACCCTCCAGCCGGGCCGCCGCGGGCCTTTCGTGTGGGTGTGCCGGCCTTCGACCTGTTCCCGTTTGATATATGGGCCAAGCTGAATGGGGCGTTCTGGCGCAAGCCGAACCTGGAACTGCTGTGCTATGGCGACCCGGCCGGCGACGATCGTTTGCGCGGTCTGATCGCTGCGTATTTGCGCAGTTCACGTGGCATGCAATGCACGGCTGAACAAATTGTGATCACCAGTGGCGCACAGCAAGCAATTAGCCTTTGTGCACAGTTGCTGGTAGAGCCTGGGGACGGCGTGGCGGTGGAAAATCCCGGTTACCGCGCCGCCGGCCACGCGTTCGCCCTGGCCGGCGCGCGATTGCATGGCGTGCCGGTAGACAGCGAGGGCATGGATAGCCAGGTGCTTAACACCCTGGATGACTGTCGTGTGGCCTATGTCACGCCGTCCCACCAATACCCGTTGGGCGTGGTGATGAGCCTGGCGCGGCGCCTGGAGCTGCTGGCCTGGGCCGAGCGTAGCGGCGGTTGGGTCATCGAGGACGACTACGACGGAGAGTATCGCTACAGCGGCGCGCCCCTGTCGCCGTTGGCGGCCCTGGATCGCAGTGGGCGCGTGTTGTATGTCGGCACCTTCGGCAAGGTGGCGTTCCCGGCGTTGCGCCTGGGTTACCTGGTGTTGCCACCGGGGCTGGTGCAAGCCTTCACTCGCCGCCGCGCGGTGGATATGCGCCATTCCGAAGTCAGTACCCAGGCGGTGATGGCCGAATTCATGGCGGCCGGGCATTTCCAGCGGCACATCCGCCGGATGCGTCGCGCCGCGCTCAGCCGACGCAATGCGTTGTTGGCCGGATGGCCCGCCGGGTTGCCCGGGGTCGGTGCTTTGCCCAATGTCGCGGCGGGGTTGCACATCACGGTGCGGGTGGACAGCCTGGCCCGCGAGCAGGTATTGCTGGCTCAGGCCCATGCAGTGGATGTCGAGATCAATGGCTTGAGTAGCTATTGGCTGGCTGGCACACGCCCGCCACCGGACCAGCATGCTGGTCTGGTAATGGGGTTTGCCGCCGTGCCCGAGGCAGCTATCGCGAAGGCGCTGATGCGCTTGCGCCAGGCGTGGAAGGCATAGCTGCTCTGCGGTTGAAGAACAGTGACTCGGCCAGTTGCTCGCTGATCCTGCTGCGATGGATCTCTATCAACTCCCAATCACTGGGTCCGGTGCGTTGGTGGGACCCACCGAGCCGTTGTTGTTCGCGGGTCTTGAGATGGCCCTTGGTGAAATTCTCCGGCTCGGCATCCTTGGTTTCATAATGGAAGTGCGCGAACCACAGCACAGCGCCGTTCTCCTTATCGCGAATCTCGTATTCGTCCAGGTAGTCCTTCCAGGGCCCCTTGAGGGGGCGGCGCTTGCCGACCCTGGCAATGGTGATCAGCCCTTCGCTGTGCAGCCAATTCACCCGTTCGGCGGTGGGGAGCTGACGCTTGATCATGTCGATATAGGTTTTTTTACCCAACCGGTAGAAACGCTGTGCCGCGTCGTTGAGATTGCGGTTGGTCACTGCGGCGGAAACATGATCGCTTTCCGTGAGATTGCGCTGGGTCAGCGCTTCTTCGATGTTCTTTGACGCGTCTTCCAGAACCTTTGCATAGTCATCGTACATATCTCGAATATCTTGCGGTGCGTGCCAGGGCTTCCTTGAGAAGCCCTCGTATTTGCGAACTTCAGCCCTCTCGGCCTCTAACAGCGTTTTCCCGGCGTTGATGCTGGTGTCCAGGTCCACGGAAACAGGGGCGGGTGGATTCAGTGGAGTTCTGTGCCGTGTGACCCAGACGCCTGGTGACTTTTCATGGAATGTGGCGATCACCTTGCCGGTCATGCTGGCCTTGACATCGACCAGGGAACTGTCGGTTTCTCGCAGCTCACCCATGACCAAGCCGTGATGACGTGTTTTGATCACTTTGCGCCGCGGGCGGGGCTCGGTCTTCGAGCCGCCGGGCTTGGGCTCCAGGGCTTTCTTCGCGCGCAGCAATTGCGCCAGGTCGCGCACAGCCCGCTGGCTGAATTCGCCAATCTGTTGGCGGAAACTTTCCAGGCGGCTTTTGTGCAAGTGTTGCGGGTAATCGGCGTGAAGATCGAGCAGGCGCTGGTCGGCACTGGAAAATTGCTCTACCAGGCTGTTGAGTACATCGATGCGCTCATCCAGCGATGCGCCATTACCGCGTTCCACAATCTCATTGAAACTCTCGACGTTCAGTTCGGCGCTATCGACGATCTGGCCCATCCGCTCGCGCAGCGTGGCGGGGATCTGGCGTTGCTCTTCATCGATACACAAGTAGCGGCCCAGGATGATCTCCAGGGATTTGAGTTCAGTGAGGGTTAGCTGTGGCAACTCCCCGATGGTTTTACGAATGACGGCTGCACCCTCATCTCCCAATGCTCTGAGATCGTTGAAACGGTCGTTGATGAACTGCAGGCGCTTGATGATTGCCTGGTTCAGGGTGGACAGGTCCTGGGCGCTGCGAACCTGGTTTTTATAGTCGATGTCAACCTCGGCATCGAGGATTGGGGCCGACGACTTCAGGGCCTCCCTATAACTCACCACTTGTTGATCCAAAGCGATCTGAGTCAGTTGCAATTGCTGTTTCAGGTAACCGCTCATATTGCTCTGGTAGGTGGGCACCGTGTCGATGATGCTCAAGGACTTCAGTTGGCTGATCGCTTCGTCGTACGCCGCCAGCCGGCCGTCGACTTTACTGATGAACGTTGTACGCCGCAGGTCTGTGGAAGGTCCGGGGGCAGCGTCCAGCGCAGGCTCTGCCTCAAGCACGTCCAGCTGTTGGCGGGCGGCGACCGCGTCGAAGGCGTTGAGTTGAGTCATAAGTGCCGCAATGCGCGCCGGCTGATCGATCTTGACCGCACGCCGCCGGTTTCGAAGACCGCCGCCGCGTAGCCGCAAACGGACATCGACAAACCATTGCCCCGCGAGGTTGCCGATCAGCGGGGGGCCGGTACGCGAAGGTTCTTTCGGGTCGATGATGACGACGCTGTCGTTGTCATCCACCGTGACCTCGAACCAACGCTCGCTGACCGGTGCGTACCACTTGTCTGCAAGCGGATAGAGATTGAGGTGGTGACCGGGGTTTTTATTTTGTTCACCGAGTTTTTCGGGCTTGGCGACCTTGAAACTGTCGAGCGTCTTGGCCAGTCCGAGGCGGCTGTGACTGAGGGCTCCGCGAGTGTGCACGGGGCCTTGATGCTTGGCTGAAAGTTGGCTGTCGGAAATAGTGGCCTGTTGCACTGAGGTAAGTGTCTTCTCGTTAACGGACGGCCTGTCTACCGTTTCAATCGTCGTTTTCTTTGGTTCAGTTCGGACTCTGGGGGGAGCGGATCGCTTGGGCGCTCCAGGGTGGCGCAGGGCGATGTGCAGCGTCAGCGCCATGCCGAGGTTGAGAAAGACATCCACCAACGCTGTCCAGGAGGCAGGTTGATCACTCTTGTTCACGGCCTCCTCGGCGGCCTGCAGGTCGTCCATGATTTGCCAGACCCAGGCGGCGATGCCAAGGGTGCGGCCCATGAAGGGCAGGGCGGCGTTGAAAATTTGCCAGCCGGCCTGCCGAAAGGTCGCCCAGCGTTTCTGCACGTTGGACACCGACTGGCGTGTCGCCAACTCGACCATGGCATTGGCGTTGGCCTTGAACAGCGTGGCAAAGATGTCATTGCCCATTTCTTCATCGCTCAACGTCACCGGGCCGCTCATGTACAGCACGGTCAGCGGTTCGACCAGTGCGCGCACCACGGTCCAGGGCGAAGGAAGGGTGTCGGGGAAAACGTATTGGGCGTAGTTGAATCTTTGCGCTTCAGGTAGCCAGGCCAACACCGACTCGCGCAAGGAGCGGTCATGTTTGATGGCATAGAGCAGGTTTTGCCGCGACGCAAATTGCATCAGGGCCGGCTCCAGCAACGGCCGATAGAGTACGCAGGGACCGTTGTCGGAATGCTTCGGGCCAATCACGAACATATTGGTGACCACGTCATGCTCAGGCCCGGGGCGCAGGCTGGGCACGAAGGCCAGGCAACGCATGACGATAGGGTGCCCGTCTACATGGCGCGCATGTTCATCGGTATGCATAACGGCGGCGACGTAGCGATAACCCAGCTCATCGAAGCCGCTCTGGCTTCGGATTTTCATCTGCAGGGCCAGCAACGGCAGTTGAATCTGCAGGTGGCCGATGTAGAGCTGTTGTCGGTGACTCGATTGGGTAGGGTCATCGAGCAGTTGCTGTTTGACCAGTGCGGGGTAGCGCTGACCGATATCGATGTCCTCGATCACGTCTTTCAGGTAGCTGTAGGTCAGCCAGGCGGGGGTGTCACTGCCCCTGCCGTTGTAGTGCACTGTCACGTTGCCGGTGGGCAGGCCGGTGAGGTTTTCCAAGGCCAGGTCGATCAGGCTGCGGCGTGTGGTGTCCACGGCTCCGGGGACGATAAACGTGCCCCACAGCACTGGGCTCTCAATGACGATCTCGATGTTGTCCAGGTTCAGGCGCGCGCCCTCTTCGGGGGAGCGGATAAGGTTTTGCAGCTGCGTCCGTGCGTAGTCACGAATGGCTGGAATGCCGTCCTGAAACGTTTCGCCGTGGTAATGGCTGTGCAGTTGGGCCAGGTTGATCATATAGCGGCCGTAGGCGGCGATATCGGAGTCCGTTGCCGACGCCAGCCAGCCTGGAAGTTGTCGGTGAATATCGCGGATATTCGACAGTTGGTGATCGCTCATTTCTTCGATACTGGGCACGATGCGGGCGACCGTTGTCGCGGGCGCCTGTGCTTCGACCGGGTCCTCCAGGCCGGATTCGCCGTAACTGCCTATGGCGTCGATTTGCAACGAGATCAGATTGCAGGCCAGCGTATCGAAGAAGTTGCTGTCGGGTTCATACAAGCGCCATTGCAAGGTGGCGTCCCTGTCGGACGCACTCATTCGTGCAGGCAGCGCGGCACCAAATTGTGCCAGTGACTCGAACGTCTCATACCCGCTCAGCAACGAGTGCGTCAGGATCATCGGGCAATTGGCGTGCTCGCCCACCAATACGGTGATATCCAGGAAGCTGACATGGGTGGACAGGCCGGCGTCAAGAATGTCCACGTCGACCAGGTACGCGTGGGTCTTGTAAGGGTCTTTCAGCGAACGTCTGGCCAGGTCGGGTTCCTGGAAAAATCCACGTGCCATCGCGCTTTCGTGCTCACTCAGACCTTGCTCTTCGGTGATGTTCCACACCTTCCTCAGTGTGCTGGAAAAGGCTTGCCAGCGCGGACCGGTGGCGCCATTGGACGCGTTCCAGAAGTCCAGTTGCTGTTCCTGGAACGCAGTGAACAGCAGGTCGGACAGCTCGTTGATCAAGCGTGCGATAGCATCGATTTTCACTGCCAAGTGCACAGGAATCAGAGCGTATGGCTGCAAGGTGAGGAAATGTTGGCCGTCGATATAGGTCACTCTCTCGCTGGACAGTGCCTGCCGGGCCAGCACGGACGTGAGCGGTTCGACAGTGGCCGGCGCACGCACGACGTCGTTGCCGACCACCTCCCATTGAGGGCTGACGACCATGGCCAGGTCGGGTTCGATATCCAGCGTGGGATATAACGCTTTGATGGCTGAGCGCAATGCCGTTGCGGCCACTTCGCGGATAGTGGGGCCACTGGTTAACTGGGTCAGCAGTTCATAGGTAGTAGGTGGGCGGTGATTGTTGACAGTGTCATTGGGCATGCGCAGCTCCGTTGCATTCAATGGCCCGTACGGGCTTTAAGGAACGCGCAAGGTAGCGAGCGACGTTACCGCAGGGGCGGTAGATACGTCGCGCTGCGGCTGGCTGCGATCATGAATCGAGGGCGCGAACGCCCTCGCCTCAGGGGTTATTTCACCGTGAAAAACAACCGCCGGGCCTGGTCCAGATTGATTTCGCTGAGATACACCGCGGTTTTATGCTTCTCGCCAAGGCCGTTGAGGGTGTCGGATTGCGCGCCACGGGCGTGCTCCTGCGGGGTTTTCAGGCGCGCCCGCAGGAATGCCTTGGCGGGCACCCAGTCGGTTGAATAATGAAAGTGCGCATACCACAGCACGCTATGGTCTTCACGGTTGTGGATGGTGTACTCGTCCAGATAGTCCCTCTCCGGGCCTTTGAGCCGGCGACGCGTGACGGTTTTTTTGATGACGATTTCCTGGTGTTTCAGCAGCCATTCCAGGGCATGCACCGTGGGTGGATGTTTTTTAAACAACAACGACTTGCAGCGTGAAGCCTCCTTGTAGAGGGCTTGGGCCGCCTCGTTGAGTTTTTTGTCGACAAGGGCCGCCGAGGTTTGGTGACTTTCGGTTGCATTGCCTTGGGTAAGGGCCTCTTCAATATTCGAAGACGCCTGTTCCAGTTCCAGTGCGTGCTGGTGATACAGCGCTTCTATGCCGGTAGCAGTGCGCTCCGGCTTGGCAGCTTGTTCGGTAGCACGCTGCTTGAAAGCCTCCAGTGCGTCCAACAGGTCCTGGGCTTGATGGATGCGGGTGGCGATATCGACGGCGGTGCTGGACGTTGTTTCGACCGGGTTCACGCGCTGCACCCAGACGCCTGCGGGCTTTTCGTGGAAGGTCGCCATGACCTCCTGGGTAAGCGGAGACCTGATATCCACCAGCCCGGTTTCCTCGCCCATCGCCGATAGGCGTGGGTCACCTACGAGCACACCGTTGTAACGCGTATAAATGACTTTCTTCCGGGCTTTTGGCGGGGTTGGGGGCGGGGTTGGTCGGTTTCTGAGGGCCTCGCGTTCATTGTGCAGCAGCTCCAGGTGGCCAACGGTTTCGTTGTAGAAACTGCGGATTTTCTCACGCAGGCGCGTTAGGGGAGTGGTCAGTGCAACGTTGGTAAATTCAGCCGGAAAGTCCTGCAGGCGTTCATCGAGGACATTGAACTGTTCGACCAGGCTGCCCAAGGTTTCGATGCGTTCGTCCAGGCGCGACTCGCTGCGTTCGAACAGGGTTTCACGCAAGGTCTGAATCGACAGATTGGCGCTGTCGACAATACGGTCGATGGCGTTCCAGGCATCCGGAGCCGTGGTTATGCTGTTTTCGTCCACGCACAGATTGCGCGCCAGGGTCACTTGCAGGAACCTGAGGTCGCGAGCCGTGTAAATCGGCAAGCTTTTGCGATGTTGGCTCATCGCCTTGAAGCCGGATCGCCCCATCGCCCTAAGCTGAGCGAACCGCGATTCTGTGTAGTTCAGGCGTTCGATCATGTCCTGGCTCATCTCGGTCAGGGTTTGGGCGTCCTCGATATGGCGCTCCTCGGGATGGCTGGCCTGGCGCTCAATCTGGTCCAGCACGGTTTTAAGCTTCGGCGTGAACGTGACTTGAGCTTCGCGTATGCCGGTTTCCGTCAGGTCCAACTGGGCGCCGACGTAGCGCACGACTTGCTCTTGATAGTTCGCAGTCGGGGCAAAAACATTCAAGACCTTGAGTTGTTGCAGCGCCGTTTCGTAGTTATTTCGCTGGGCCTCGAGCTTTTGCAGGTAGATCTCACGGCGGGCATCGGCCGAAGTGCTGGCCTCGGGATCCTCCATCTCAGCGCGGGCCGCCTGTATCTCGAATTGCGTGGTGCTCTTGTCTTGCTCAAATGCTGACAACCGCCGCTGGGCTTCCACCGCCTTGACATCCACTTCGGATCTGGACCTTTCCTGTTGTTTTTTCGGGCCGCCGCCGCGCAGACGCAGGCGCGTGTCGATGAACCATTGGCCCTGGGCGTTGTGAATCAACGTCGGGCCCGTGCGCTCCGGTTGCCTGGGGTCGATGATGACCACCGTTTCATCTTCATCCGTGTTCACCTCAAACCAGCGCTCCCCCACGGGGGCGTAGTAGTGCTGTGCGTGCCGGAATAGATGCTGGTGCTGGCCTGCCGCGCTTTCAGCGGTGCCCAGGCCCTCGGGCTTAGTGACTTTGAAGCTGTCGAGCAGGCTGGCGAGTTCACCAGGGGCGCGCTTGATTGCGCCACTGATGTGCAAGTGAGGTGAATGTTTGGACGCCAACGCCTGGGTCAGGGACGGTTGTTGTTTAACGGTGACGTCTGTGGCGCTTGTCGGCTGCGGCAGGGTTGGCTGGGCCTTGCGTGGGTAGCCGGGACGGTCGCTGCGGCTGGCGACGTGCAAGGTGATGGCCATCCCCAGGTTGAGCAGAACATCGGTGAGCGCCGACCACTCGGCTTGCTGCTCACCGTGCTCCCGGGCCTCGATAAAGTTCTGCAGTTGATCGACCACCTGCCAGATCCACGCCGCCGTGCCCACGGTACGGCCGAGAAAGGGCAGCACGGCATTGAACATCAGCCAGCCGGCTTGCTTGAACGTGGCCCAACGGTTTTCGGCATTGGAAACCGATTGCCGATCCGACAGTTCGATCAAGGCATCGGCGTTGGCTTTGAACAGTGTGGAAAAACGATCGCCGTTAAGCACTTGTTCACCCAACTCCATGGGGCCGCTCATGGTCCATAGTTTGTCGGGTTCGATCAGGTAGTCGGCCACTTGCCAGGGCGTAGGCAGTGCGCCGGGGAATACGTAATTGGCGTAATCGTTACGCACCGCATCCGGTAGCCAGGCCAGTACCGACTCGCGCAGGGTGCTCGATTGCGAAATCCCATAGATCAGATTGGCCGGGGTCGGGAACTGTATCAGGGGCGGTGTGAACATCGGTCGATACAACAGGCATGGGCCGGCCGTCTGGTCCTCGGGGCCGATCACGTACATGTTGGCAACGGTGTCCAATGTCGCTTTCGCGCGCCGCAGGGGCCGGAACGCCAGTGGCCTGAGCACAATGGTTTGCCCGTCAACCTGGCGGTCAGTGGCCTGGTCTTGTAACACCGCCGCCACATAACGGTAGCCTCGCTCGTCAATGCCTTCTTGCTGGCGAATCTTGGCTTGCAAGGCCTGCATAGGCAGTTGGATACGCAGGTGTTGGCTATAGAGGTTTTTACGGCGTAGCGATTCCTGCGGGTCGTCCAGCAGTTTTTGTTTGATCAACGCGGGATAGGCACTGCCGATATCGGCTTGGGTGACCAAGTCTACAAAATAGCTGGAGTTCATCCACCCAGGCAGTTTGAAACCATTATCGGTCTCGACGGATCGGCTGCCGGTCGGCAGCGCAATCAGGTTTTGCAAGGCCAGTTCTACCACGCTCAAAGAGGTGGTTTCGAACTGCCCCGGCACCACAAAGGTGCCCCAGATGACCGGGCTTTTCACCGTCAGGCGGATTCTATCCAAGGGAACGTTGGCGCTGGCGGGATGATCCTTGATCATTTGCGCCTTGATCACCTTCAATGCGTAGTCCCCGATGGAAGGGACGTCGTCGAGGTAGGAACGGCCGGCGTTCTGGTTGTGCAGGGCGGCGAGGTCCTTCAAGTGCCGAGCAAAGAAGTTCTGGTCGGCGATGGACGCCTTGGTCAGCCACTCGGGCAACTGGTTCTGATACCAGGCAAGCCCCGGGCCTTTTTCAGGGGCAAGGGGGGCGATCGCTGGCGGCGTGCCGAGGACGACATCGGCGTTATGGGTTTGGCGCAGGTCCGAGAAGTCGATTGCACCCACGGCCTCGATCAGCACGGACACCATCGCGCAGGCCTGATGATCGAAAAAGTCGCCATCAGGCTCGAACAGACGCCAATGAATTTCCTGGTTCGAGGCAGAGGCTGGCAGGTGCAATGACAATGAATTGCCCAGGTGCTCCAGCGAGGGAAATTTTTCATAGCCCTTGAGCAGTGAATACATGAGGATCGACTGCTGCCCTTCATGTTCGCCGAGCAGTACCGCGATCACGACTTCATTCTGGTGGGTCATGTGGTCAGCGTCGACGCGGTCGATATCGATCAGGCAGGCCTTGAGGTTGTATGGGTCTTTGCCCTTCCTGTCGGCTTTATCGGGGTGGGTGAACAGGGTGCGCGCCATGGCGCACTCGGTGGTGCTCCAGTCGTCTGCAGTCTCGACATTCCAGACCTCCCGCAACATGCTCGACAACTCGTGCCAATGGGGGCCGCTACTGTTGGTTTGATTCCAGTAGGCGACCAACTGTTGCTGGAAGGCCCGCAGCATGACGGGGGCCAGCAGGTTGAGGGTTTTGGCGATTTCACAGATACGCACGGGCAAGTGAACTGTCGGCTCGACGATCGGTTGCTGGGTGAGAAAATGTTCGCCCTCGATGTACAAAGCCGGCACTGACAGAACTGCCTGTTTGGCGAGGATGTCGCTGAGGGCCTTGTACTCCGTGGGCCCGGCGACAATCTCGTCGTCAATCAGTTGCCAGGTCGGCGTACCGACCATGGCGATGTCCGGGTCGATATCCAGCGTTGGGTACAGTTCCCGCAGTGACTGGCGCAACAAGGCCGATGCGGTTTCCCTGAATGAAGGGCCGACATAGAGTTGGGTGAACAGCGCTGAGCGCTCATCCAGCCGTTTAGCGTTCGTGTGGTTATTTGCAGCGGGTGAGGTCATGGTGTGGTTTCCCTGTCTGGCCGGTTGATGGAGATAGCCCGAGATACAGGCTCGGGATTTCCATGCTAGGGCTCGGCCAGCCAGGGAGGCGGTGCTTACATAGGCCTGCTGTTAAAGGCAGGTGCGCCTGTAGAGCGCTTTACCTTCCGGACTTTATCTTGGTCCAGGCCCTTGTCCTGGCGCGTTCGGCTTTGCTGTCCAGGGGTTTGAGGGTATAGAGCGTCGTCATCGCCGCCTCGGTCGGGTACAGGTTGGGGTTGTGGCGAATGGCCGGGTCGACCAGCTCGGTGGCGTCCTTGTTCGGGTTGGGGTAGCCGACAAAATCGCTGACCGGCGCGATCACATTGGGTTGCAGCAGGTAGTTGATAAAGGTGTAGGCGTCGTCCGGGTTTTTTGCGCCTTTGGGGATGGCCAGCATGTCGAACCAGATCGGCGCGCCTTCTTTGGGCAGGCGCATGTCCACCGTCACGCCATTCTTGGCTTCTTTGGCGCGGTTGGCGGCCTGGGAGAAGCTGCCGGAATAGCCCACGGCCACGCAGATATCACCGTTGGCGATGTCGGCCATGTATTTGGAGGAGTGAAAGTAGGTGATGTACGGGCGGATCTTCATCAGCAGCGCTTCGGCTTTGTCATAATCCTTGGGGTTGCTGCTGTTGGGGTCCAGGCCCAGGTGCTGCAAAGCCAGCGGCAGGATTTCTGATGGCGAGTCCAGCAACGCCACGCCGCACTGCTTGAGCTTGCTGATGTTCTCTTCCTTGAAGATCAGATCCCAGCTGTCCACCGGCGCATTGTCACCCAGCGCCGCCTTGACCTTGGCCGGGTTGAAGCCAATGAGGATGGTGCCGTACATGTAGGGCACCGCGAACTTGTTGCCCGGATCGTTAGCCTCAATCAACTTCATCAGCTTGGGATCGAGGTGGTTCCAGTTTGGCAGCTTGCTGCGGTCCAGCGGCTGGAACACGCCGGCTTCGATCTGCTTGGCCAGGAACACATTGGACGGTACCACCACGTCATAGCCGGAATTGCCGGTGAGCAGCTTGGCTTCCAGCGCTTCGTTGGTGTCGAAGATGTCGTAGACCAATTTGATAGCGGGGTTCTGCGCCTTGAAGTCTTCCAGGGCTTTGGGCGTGATGTAGTCGAACCAGTTGTAGACCTTGAGGGTTTTCTCTTCGGCGTGAGCCGCGCCGCTGAGGACGGCGGCACAGAGGACGAGCGACTTGAGCTTGTTCATTGGGCTGCTCCTTCAAAACCTTCGAGGACGTTGACGGCGTTGATGCCGATTTCTTCCACCGCGTAGCCGCCTTCCATCACAAACAGCGTGGGCTTGCCCAACCGGGCAATGCGCGCGCCCATGGCCAGGTAGTCCGGGCTGTCGAGCTTGAACTGCGAGATAGGGTCGTCCTTGAACGTGTCCACGCCCAGGGACACGACGATGATGTCGGCGCCATAGCGTTGGATCTCGGTGCAGGCTTCTTCCAGTGCAGCACTCCAGGCTGCCCAACCGGAACCGGCCGGCAGTGGGTAGTTGAAATTGAAGCCCTCGCCGTCACCTTCGCCCAGCTCGTCGGCATAGCCGAGGAAAAACGGAAACTCCGCTTCCGGGTGGCCATGAATCGAGGTGAACAACACGTCGCTGCGGGCGTAAAAAATCGACTGGGTGCCGTTGCCGTGGTGGTAATCCACATCCAGGATCGCGACGCGTTTGTGGCCCTGGTCGAGGAAGGCCTGGGCGGCAATGGCGGCGTTGTTGAGGTAGCAATAGCCGCCCATCAAGTCGCCAGCGGCGTGGTGCCCGGGCGGGCGGCACAGGGCGAAGGCACTGTGGGCGCCGTTCTGGATGGCCTGTTGCGCCGTGAGGGCGACTTGCGCCGCGCTGTAGGCCGCTTGCCAGGTGCCGGCAGTAATCGGCGCGCCGCCGTCGAAACTGTAATAGCCGAGCTGGCCATGCAGGCTTGTGGGGATCACCCGGCGCAGCGTGCGCGCGGGCCAGGTGTAGGGCAGCAAATCGCCGTCCTGGCCGAATTCGGCCCAGCGCTGCCAGGCGCCCTGGAAGAAGTCGAGGTAGTCATGGCTATGGATACGCTGCAGCGGCGCCAGGCCGAAATCCTGCGGTGCGTGCACCGGGCCCAGTTCGCGGTCTTTGACCCGTTGCAACACGTGGTCGGCGCGCGAGGGCATTTCAAAGCAGGGCATCAGTTGCCCGTCCATCAACTCACAGCGGCCATGGTGCAGGTGGTGATCGTCCGAGTAGATCGTCAGCATTTGTTGTTCTCCGCAGGCTGTATCGGTGGATCCAGTCTTGCGGCGGGCGTGCTTTAAGAGAACGGCAGGAGCGGCCAAAAGGGGATAATTATGGCCAAATTATCTGTCCTGAATTCGCCCCTCAATGAAGCATCATGCGCGAAACTGGCTCGGTGCCACGCCACTCCAACGCACAAAGGCATGCCTGAAACTTGCCGTTTCGCTGAAGCCCAGTGCCTCGGCAATCCGGTAGATCGGCCACTGGTCCTCAGCCAGCAGTTGCTTGGCGCGTTCGAAGCGCAACTCGTCCAGCAGCTCCTGGTAGCTGCAGCCCAGGTCATGCAGGTGTCGGCGCAGGGTGCGCGCTGAACAGTTCATCTGCTCGGCCAAACCCTCCAGGCCGGGCGCGGCGTTGAGCTGTGCGATGAGCAGTTGGCGAATTCTGCCGAGCCAGGCCTGGCGCCCGGTGAACTCCAGGTTTTGTTTACGGCAACGCTCGGCCATGGCCTGGTGGGTGATGGCGTCGGCCAGGGGCAGAGGTTGGTCCAGCCAGTGTTTGTCGAAGGCAAAGGCATTGGCGGTGGCCTGAAATTGCAGCGTGCAGGGGAAACGTTCGGCGTAGCGCGTGCGGTAGTCGGGGGCGTCATGTTCAAAGCGCGCAGCCAGTAAGGGCAAAGGCTGGCCGAGCAGGTCGTCGCAGATCACTTTCAATGACGCCAGGCACAGCTCGACGTTGAACATTTCCAGGCTGGGGGTTTCCCGGTAGTCGCCGGCGGTGAACCAGATGCGCTCGCCGTCCTCTTCAAGGCTCAGCTCGAACAGTGTTCCCAACAGCGCCGGATACCGCAGGGCCAAGCGTAACGCGTCACCAAAGGTGGCACTGGTGAGCAGGGCGTAACCGAGCATGCCGTAGGCCGACACATGCATTTGTGCGCCCAGCTCCAGGCCGACATCGCGTCGCAGGGCCACGGCATTGGCGCACACGCGCATTTCCTGATTGGTGGTGATGCGCGTGTCGGCCCGGCTCAAGTCCGCCGCACAGATGCCGCTGCCGGCCAGCAGTGCCTCATGGGGCAAACCTTTGAAGGTATTGAGCACCAGCGAAACAGCATTGAGGGTGGTGAGGTGGGAGTGCAGCATGGGAACTTCCAGCCAGGGGATGGCTGGAAGGGCAGCAAGTTACATGCCGGTCAGCTCAGTTCGCCGCACAGGTCCAGTTCCACCAGACGGCGCACTTCGCTGGCCTCAAGCCCGGCGCCGAGCAGGGCATTGAGCTTGCCGAACGCCGCTTCGCGGGTCATGCCGCCACCGGACAGCACGCCCACGCCACGCAAGCGGCTGCCGGCTTCGTATACGTCCAGCTCCACGCCGCCTTCATGGCATTGGGTGATTGCCACGACGGTTACGCCCAGCGCCTGCGCTCGTTTGAGGCTGGCGAGAAACGCAGGGTTATCGCTCGGCCCGGTGCCGCTGCCGAAGCATTCCAGCACCAGCGCCTGGATGCCGCTGTCGATCAACGCATCCAGTTGCGCGGCGGCGATGCCCGGCACCAGCGGCAACACGCCGACATTGGCCAAGGCTTTGGGCTGGCGGTAATGCAGGGCGGCCGGGATCATGTCGGCCTGGGCGACGCCGCCATTGCGCTGCAAGGCTGCGAACGGGTGGCGACCGAAACTGCGGATTTTCGCGCAACGGGTCGGTGCCATCAGCGCGCCGTGGAAGTACAGCTGCACACCCGGCGCCAGGCCTTCGCCCAAGGCCGTCAATGCACCGCTGACGTTTTCCCAGGCATCGCTGTCGGGCACGCCGGCCGGCAACATGGAGCCGGTGAAGACTACCGGCGCCGGCAGGCCCAGCAGTTGAAAGCTCATGGCTGCCGCGCTGTAGGCCAGGGTGTCGGTGCCGTGCAGGATCAGCACCGCATCGCAGCCTGCGTCCACGGCTTCAACCACGGCGCTGCGCAGATGCTGCCAATAGGTGGGCGTCATGTTGGCGCTGTCGATCAGCGGCGACATCTCTTGAAAGCGCCAGGTGGGCACTGCTGCATCGGCGAGCTGTTCGCGCATGCGCGCCTCAAAACCCGACGCCGGCGCCAGGCCGTTGGCGCTGGCCTGCATGCCAATGGTGCCGCCGGTATAGAGCACCATCACGTTGTTAGCTGGTTGCATGAAAAATCTCCTGAACGAAAAACGCCGCCGGGCCCAGAGCATGCCCAAGGCCGGGCGGCGTGTCATCTAGCGGTGATTAACGTTGCGCTTGAGCGCTCAGTTCAGCCGAGGCGACTGCTTCCGGCTTTGCCGGGTTGGCCGGCCAGGCCTTGCGGTCCAGGTCCAGGTCGGGGAACTGGCTGGAGTCGAACACCGGCGTCTTGATGCCCGCTGCGCGCTGGTTGTCGTAGTCATTGAGGATGCGCATGGCAATCTTGAACAGGAACGCCAGGGCGAACAGGTTCACGAACGCGAGCAGGGTCATGGTGATGTCGGCGAAGGCGAACACGGTGCTCAGGTTCTCGATCGAACCCCAGAAAATCAGCACCAGCACCAGCGCGCGGTAGCCCATCAGCACCTTGCGGTTGTTGCCCACCAGGAAGCGCAGGTTGCTCTCGCCCAGGTAGTAGTTGTACATGATCGAGGTGAACACGAACAACGCCAGGGCCACCGAGATGAACATGCGGCCCCAGTCACCGACTACCGCCGCCAGGGAGTTCTGGGTCAGGGCAATGCCGTCGCCTTCAAAGCCTGGGGTGTAGAAGCCGGAGAGCAGGATCAGCAACGCGGTGCAGGTGCAGATCACGAACGTGTCGAGGAACACGCTGAACGCCTGGACCACGCCTTGGGCGATCGGGTGTTCTACCGAGGCCACCGCGGCCACGTTAGGCGCACTGCCTAAACCTGCTTCGTTGGCGAACACGCCGCGCTTCACACCCATGATGATCGCGCTGCCCACCAGGCCACCGAAGGCTTGGTCGAGGCCGAACGCGCTTTTGACGATGGTCGCGAGCATGGCCGGTACGTGGTCGAATTGCAGCACGATCACGTACAGGGTCACAGCGATGTAGACCAGAGTCTTGACCGGCACCAGCAGGTCGGCAATCGAAGCGATGCGCTTGATCCCGCCGATGAATACCAGGCCCAGCAATACCGCCAGCGCCAGGCCGGTGTAGGTGGTGTCCAGGCCGAAGGCGTTGTTCAGCGAGTGAGTCACGGCGTGGGCTTGCAGGCCGTTGAAGGCGAAACCGAAAGTCACCAGCAACAGGAACGCCATGACCATACCCAGCCAGCGCTTCTGCAAACCGTGCTGGATGTAATACGCCGGGCCGCCACGGTAGGTGCCTTCGGCATCGGTGCGCTTGTACAACTGGCCGAGGGAGCACTCGATAAAGCTCGAGGACATGCCCACCAGCGCGGTGACCCACATCCAGAACACGGCGCCCGGGCCACCCAGGGTGACGGCAATGCCGACACCGGCGATGTTACCGGCACCCACGCGGCCGGCCAGGCTGAGCATCAATGCCTGGAAGGAACTGAGCTGGCCGGAGCTGCTCTTCAGGCTGTCTTTGAACACCGAGAACATGTGGAAAAAGTGACGCAACTGTACGAAACGCGAGCGGATCGTGAAATAACCGCCGAGCCCGACAATGAGCACGATCAGTACTTTCCCTGAGAGGAAGTCGTTGATGACTTCGAGCATGGAGTGTTCCTCGCTGATTTTTCTAATGGCAAACGCAGGACGGTGCGAGCCCTCGCATAGCACCAGGCAGTGCGCGACGGTTCGACCCCAATCCTTTTGCGGGTGTTGTTATTCATGCGCTTTCGCGTTGTATCCGGGCCTCGTTACCGACGGCCGCAGACGCGAAGAGGGGCGGCACTATACCTAGGCGAGCGTGATCCGTCTGCACGGGGCGATTAAAGGTTTCAGCCAGGCGGTTGCAGGCAATGAGGGTTTGCAGGGCGATATTGGAGTTTTTATGGGCGTCATTTCACAACCTCGAGGCAAAAAAAAGGGCCTGAAGAACGAGCCTTCAGGCCCTCAAAAGGTGAGAGGTGTCTAGTCCCTCAACCTGGTGAGCGGTGCAACAAACGCTTAGGCCTTCAACGGGACCAAACGTGGGGCAATCATGTTTTCGGGGCGCAGGATGTCGTCGAGCATGGCGTCGTCGAGCAAACCTTCTTCGCGCACCAGTTCCAGCACGCCGCGGCCGCTTTCGAGGGCGATACGCGCAATGCGGGTGGCGTTTTCATAGCCGATGTACGGGTTCAGCGCGGTGACCAGGCCGATGGAGTGTTCCACCAGCTCGCGGCAACGGGCTTCGTTGGCGGTGATGCCGACGATGCAGTGCTCGCGCAGCATGTCCATGGCGCGTTGCAGCAGGCGGATCGAGTCGAAGATCTTGAAAGCGATCAGCGGCTCCATCACGTTCAACTGCAGTTGGCCGCCTTCGGCTGCCATGGTCAGCGCCAGGTCGTTACCGATAACCTGGAACGCTACCTGGTTCACGGCTTCCGGGATCACCGGGTTAACCTTGCCGGGCATGATCGAGCTGCCTGGCTGGCGTGCCGGCAGGTTGATCTCGTTGATGCCGGTGCGTGGGCCGCTGGACAGCAGGCGCAGGTCGTTGCAGATCTTCGACAGCTTCACCGCAGTACGCTTGAGCATGCCGGAGAAGAGCACGAAAGCGCCCATGTCGGAGGTGGCTTCGATCAAGTCGGCAGCCGGAACCAGCGGCTGGCCGCTGATCAGCGCCAGGCGTTGTACGGCCAGGGCTTGGTAACGTGGGTCGGCGTTGATGCCGGTGCCGATGGCGGTGCCGCCCAGGTTCACTTCGGTCAGCAGCTCTGGCGCCAGGGTTTTCAGGCGTGCCAGGTCTTCACCCAGGGTGGTGGCGAAGGCGCGGAATTCCTGGCCGAGGGTCATCGGCACGGCGTCTTGCAATTGGGTGCGGCCCATTTTCAGCACGTGGCCGAACTCGACACCTTTGGCGGCGAATGCCTGGATCAGGCTGTCGAGGCTGGCCAGCAGCGCGTCATGGCCCAGCAGCAGACCCAGGCGGATCGCGGTTGGGTAGGCGTCGTTGGTCGACTGCGCCATGTTCACGTCGTTGTTAGGGTGCAGGTACTGGTACTCGCCCTTGTTGTGGCCCATGGCCTCCAACGCGATGTTGGCGATGACCTCGTTGGCATTCATATTGGTTGAAGTGCCGGCGCCGCCTTGAATCATGTCCACCACGAACTCTTCGTGGAAATCGCCGCGGATCAGACGGGCACAAGCTTCGCTGATGGCAGCGTGCTTGGCTTCGCTGAGCTGGCCCAACTCGCGGTTGGCGTCAGCGGCTGCTTGCTTGACCATTGCCAGGCCGACCACCAATTTCGGGTAATGCGAAATCGGAACGCCCGAGAGGCGGAAGTTGTTCACCGCTCGCAGGGTCTGGATGCCGTAATACGCTTGAGCCGGTACTTCGAGTACGCCAAGCAGGTCTTTTTCGGTACGGAAAGATGCAGCGGAGGACATGACGGAAATCATCTCGATAGGGACCCGGAACAGGCCGGAACGCTGCGAATGCTAGGCTTGTAGAAGTTTTTGGGCCAATGCTGTTAAGCACTGGCCTATGCACAAACGGCATAATGTAGGTGTGACCCGGTTATCATGGCGGGCGTGTGTGCCAAAATGGTGCATACCCGTGGGAGGAAGTGATGAACCTTGAGAGCAAATGGCTGGAAGACTTCAGCGCCCTGGCGGCCACCCGCAGCTTTTCCCAGGCGGCGGAGCGGCGCTTTGTTACCCAGCCGGCGTTCAGCCGACGGATCCGCAGCCTTGAAGCTGCGTTGGGCCTGACGCTGGTCAACCGTTCGCGCACGCCCGTCGAGCTGACGGCGGCGGGGCAGTTGTTCCTGGTGACGGCGCGTACCGTGGTCGAGCAGCTCGGTGAAGTGCTGCGCCATTTGCATCATCTGGAAGGCGGGCAGGGCGAAGTCATGCAAGTGGCCGCTGCCCACTCCCTGGCATTGGGTTTCTTCCCGCGCTGGATCGCGCAACTGCGCAATGAGGGCTTGAATATCGCCACCCGGCTGGTCGCCACCAACGTTGGCGATGCGGTGCACGCCCTGCGCGAAGGCGGCTGCGACTTGATGCTGGCGTTCTACGACCCGGATGCGGCCATGCAGATGGACGCGGAAATCTTCCCGTCGCTGCACCTGGGTAACACCGAAATGCTCCCGGTGTGCGCCGCCGACGCCGACGGCAAACCGATGTTCGACCTGGAAGGTGAGGGCAGTGTGCCGTTGCTGGCCTACAGTGCCGGCGCCTTTCTCGGTCGCTCGGTAAATTTGCTGCTGCGTCAGCGCGCCCTGCGTTTCACCACCATTTACGAAACTGCCATGGCAGACAGTCTCAAGAGCATGGCCCTTGAAGGCTTGGGTATTGCCTGGGTGCCGCAGTTGAGCGTGCGTGCCGAACTGGCGCGGGGCGAACTGGTGGTGTGCGGCGGCCCGCAGTGGCACGTGCCGCTGGAGATTCGCCTGTATCGCTGCGCGTTGGTGCGCAAGGCGAACGTGCGGTTGTTGTGGCGTAAACTTGAAGGTGGTGCCGCGGGGGCGACTTCTGGATGAGCAAGTGAAGTCGCCGACGTCTGATGTAAATATGGTGTGTCAGCTGAACTTGTTTAGATAGGTGCGGATGTTTGTTCGGTTCTTATCGCTGAAGCGGTAATCGTTTGCGTGCATTGTTGAAACGCTACTATCGTTCATAACAGTTTCGTACCACCAAGGGAAATGATAGTTAACTTCGGCGTCGCTTGGTTTGGCGCCGAACATAAGCCCTACGGCGTGGGCAATTCCCCTGTCGTCATTCAATGCAGCAATGCCGGCGTCCAAGCCCGGAGCGCCTGATCCAGGGTGACCGTCTTCACTTTTTGGCGTAATAAACAAATATTTTTTGAGTCCTTCCGAGTTGTCGGTGGCCTGTTGCTTCTGTTGGCGCTTCAAATAGTCGACCTGTGAGTTCAGGTCGCTGAGCTTGTCGCCGCCTTTGCTGAAGCCACGCAGATGTGAGTAATGATCGACGTTGAACTTGACCTCGCGCCCGGCATATTTTTTAAATTCAGACTGGATCAGGTTGAAGTTTTTTTGCATTCGGTCTTTCTGCGACTGAGTGAGCCTGATGCTCTCATGCAAGATAACTTGTATTTCAACAGGTTTTTTTTCAGTGCTGGCAAGTAGGGGGCCGCCGGGTTTTGCAACGTGCCAGAAGTCAAAGGGTGATCTGTTAATGGATTGCATGACTAGCGCTCTCTATCGGCTTAAAGGCTTATTTAATAAAGCAATCACGCCGGGCATGTAAAACGCTTACTTGTTAACATCTGTGTTCAAGTGTTTATTTCCTACAAAGTGTTGCTCAATAACTCTGTTCGATCTTTCAAGCACATTCGGAGCGTCGTCAGCGCCTGCCTGACTTTTAAGTCAGTTTGTGCGATTGATCAGGCCTGTGACGGGCGGTCTTCCAAGGGGCTGTTTATCTGGATTATTACGGTATACTGCGCGGCCTTCGGCCGGTCTAACCGGCCTTAATTCGTACACCAAGCCACGCCGGATTTCCCGCGTGGCTTGTTGTTTTTTGACGCGCCTGCGGGCGCCCAGAGAGAAGAGGCACGACGATGAGTGCATTGGTTGGCGTGATCATGGGCTCCAAGTCCGATTGGTCCACCCTTAGCCACACCGCCGATATGCTGGAAAAACTCGGCATTCCGTATGAAGTGAAGGTGGTCTCTGCCCACCGCACCCCGGATTTGCTGTTCCAGTATGCCGATGAAGCAGAATCCCGTGGCATCGAGGTGATCATCGCCGGTGCCGGCGGTGCGGCGCACCTGCCAGGCATGTGTGCGGCCAAGACCCACCTGCCAGTGCTCGGCGTGCCGGTGCAGTCGTCGATGCTCTCGGGCGTGGATTCGCTGCTGTCCATCGTGCAGATGCCGGCCGGTATTCCGGTGGCCACCCTGGCAATCGGCAAGGCCGGCGCGATCAACGCCGCGTTGCTGTCCGCCAGCATCCTGGGCGCCAAGCACCCGCAGTTCCATGCGGTGCTGAAAAAATTCCGTGCTGAGCAGACAGACAGCGTGTTGGACAACCCAGACCCACGTATCGCCTGAAGGTATTGATTGATGAAAATCGGTGTAATCGGTGGCGGCCAACTGGGTCGCATGCTGGCCTTGGCGGGCACCCCGCTGGGGATGAACTTCGCTTTCCTGGACCCGGCGCCGGACGCCTGCGCGGCGGCCCTGGGTGAACACCTGCGCGCTGACTACAGCGACCCGGACCATCTGCGCCAACTGGCCGATGAAGTCGACCTGGTGACCTTCGAATTCGAAAGCGTCCCGGCCGAAACCGTGGCCTTCCTGTCGCAGTTCGTGCCGGTGTACCCGAGCGCCGAAGCCTTGCGCATCGCTCGCGACCGCTGGTTCGAGAAGAGCATGTTCAAGGACCTGGGCATCCCGACCCCGGCCTTCGCCGATATCCAGTCCCAGGCGGACCTGGACGCCGCCGTCGCCAGCATCGGCCTGCCAGCCGTGCTCAAGACCCGCACCCTGGGTTATGACGGCAAGGGCCAGAAAGTCCTGCGCACCGCTGCCGATGTGGTTGGCACCTTTGCCGAACTGGGCAGTGTCGCCTGCCTGCTGGAAGGCTTTGTGCCGTTCACCGGTGAAGTGTCGCTGATCGCCGTGCGTGCCCGTGACGGCGAGACCCGCTTTTACCCGTTGGTGCACAACACCCACGACAGCGGCATCCTCAAGCTGTCCGTGGCCAGCACCGACCACCCGTTGCAGGCCTTGGCCGAAGACTATTCCAGCCGCGTACTCAAGCAGCTGGATTACGTCGGCGTGATGGCGTTCGAGTTCTTTGAAGTCGACGGCGGCCTCAAGGCCAACGAAATCGCCCCGCGCGTGCACAACTCCGGGCACTGGACCACCGAAGGCGCCGAGTGCAGCCAGTTCGAAAACCACTTGCGGGCGGTGGCGGGCTTGCCGTTGGGTTCCACGGCCAAGGTCGGCGAGAGCGCCATGCTCAACTTTATCGGTGCAGTGCCACCGGTAGAAAAAGTCATCGCCATTGATGACTGCCACCTGCACCACTACGGCAAGGCTTTCAAAGTCGGGCGTAAAGTTGGCCACGCCAACCTGCGCTGCAAGGACCGTGCGACCCTTGAGGCGCAGATTCTCAAGGTCGAAGCGCTGATCGCCGAGCAATAACCTTGAGGGCGGCGGGAACCATTGGTTATCGCCGCCTCTCTGATTGCAGGACGCTAAAGTCTGACTAGGCTTTCGTGTAGTTCACTTCATTCAGAGGGAAATGCCATGGGTATCATTGGAACCATCTTTATCGGCTTGATCGTCGGCCTGCTGGCGCGTTTCCTCAAGCCTGGCGACGACAGCATGGGCTGGATCATGACCATCCTGCTGGGTATTGCAGGTTCCCTGGTCGCCACCTACGGTGGTCAGGCCCTGGGCATCTACCAGGCGGGTCAAGGCGCGGGCTTCCTCGGCGCGCTGATCGGCGCCATCGTGTTGCTGGTGATCTACGGCCTGCTGAGAAAGAAATGATCTAAGCGACAAAGCCCTCTGCGCTGCGCAGGCGCAGAGGGCTAGAATGCTCGGCATCTGAACTTGCCGAGCTTATTCATGCGCCGTCTTTTATTCACACTCCTCCTGCTGGGCTCAGGCCTGGCGCACGCCGGTGAACTGCCGGAAACCGACTGGCTCGACCTGATGCCGCTTTCAGACCAGAAAGCCCTCGAAGCCATGCCCGAGATCGACCACAACTCCCCCGAAGCCCAAGGCACGTTCACCGACAAAGGTGGCTTGAAGCAGAGCAAAGGCCTGCCGGCGGTGATGTACTCGACCAAGACCGTGGCCGCCATGAACGGCAAGAACATCCGCATCGGCGGTTACCCGGTACCGTTGGAAACCGACGCGAAGGGCCGCAGCACCCTGTTTTTCCTGGTGCCGTACCCAGGCGCCTGCATCCACGTGCCGCCACCGCCGCCTAACCAGTTGGTGCTGGTGCGTTATCCCAAGGGGCTGAAGCTGGATGATATCTACACGCCGCTGTGGGTGACGGGCACGTTGAAGGTGGAGAAGGTCAACAATGACCTGGCAGATGCGGCGTATGCGCTGGATGCGGGGAAGGTCAGAGTCGTAAAAGAATCCGATCTCTAGATCATGACGCAGAACCCAATGTGGGAGCGGGCTTGTGTGGGAGCTGGCTTGCCTGCGATTCAGGCACCTCGGTGTATCAGTGAAACCGAGGTGATGCTATCGCAGGCAAGCCAGCTCCCACACAAGCCCCACATTTTTGATTGGGTTTACAGGCCGATACTGGTGATGCTTACGCCCAAAGTATGGCTTTGACCCGGCGTCAAGCTCACCACATCATCCAGCACATTGGCCGTCTCGATGCACAGCATGCCCTGCCAGCCATCATCGGCCATGTCGTCAAACGCCTTGGCGCGTTCGGTCCATGGGTTCCAGATCACGGTGGAGTTCGAACCCTCGGCGGTCAGTTGGATGCGACGCTGCCAATCTGTATCGACGATATCCACCTGCGCCGGAGTATCCAGGTAGATACGGTCAGTCTCGGCACTGAAGTGCAGCAGGCCGGACTGCTTCTTCTCGGCCCAGCCATCGGCAGTGTCGATATACGCCAGCCCATCCAGCCCTTCGACCTGCACCTTGCGCACGTCACTCACGGCGAAGTACGTGTGCAGCGCCTGGCTGAGTGTCACGGTGTCGGTGCCACGGTTGTGACTGGTCAGGTGGATGTGCAGTTGATCGTCCAACAGCAGGCTCAGTGTCAGGTCGACCTGATGCGGCCAGCCTGGGAAGCCGCTCTCGGGTACCGGCAGCACCAAATCCACCCGCAGCGCTTGGCCTTCGAGTTCGCTCGCAGCCAGCTCCCACTGCGCCGTGCGCACAAAACCATGGGCGCCGGCCGGTTGCTCGCTCTGGCGCATCGCCTTGACGCTCTGCGGGTTGCGGTCAAACACACCAAACCATGGCCAGCACACCGGCACGCCGGTACGGATGCCCTTGCCTTGCTTGTACACCGCCGCAGGGTTCGGCCAGATCAGCGGCTGTTCGCCCTGGCGCTGGTAACTGAAGATGTGCGCGCCCTGTTGGGCCACCATCAATTCAGCGCCATTGTGGCGAATGCGCCAGCAGTCCAGCTCGTCGATTTTCACAGTTTCAACGTGGGGCACAGGCATACAAAGCACTCTTTATGGCAGGCAATGGGGCAATTGACCGTCAAAACCCGGTGAGGTTTAACGCGCGCGCGACGGTACCGAACGTGTGCGGCCGCTGCCATCGATGGCGACGAACACAAACACCGCCTCGGTGACTTTGCGCCATTCGCTCGACAGCGGGTCGTCGCTCCACACTTCGACCATCATCTGGATCGAGCTGCGGCCGATTTCCAGGGCCTGCGTGTAGAAAGACAACTGCGCGCCGACGGCCACCGGCACCAGGAACGCCATGCGATCAATCGCTACGGTGGCCACGCGGCCGCCGGCGACCTTGCTGGCCATGGCCGTGCCGGCCAGGTCCATCTGCGCGACCAGCCAGCCGCCGAAGATATCGCCAAAACCGTTTGTTTCACGCGGCAGCGCGGTGATTTGCAAGGCGAGATCGCCTTGCGGGATAGGATCTTCTTGTTCGAGTTCAATCATGCCGAGGGTGCCTCTGACCCGTAACGCTTCATGGGTGTTTCAAGTGGATAGCCGTCTTCTGGAAAAACGTTTCAGCACCAACCTACACCGCTCGATACGTTTCTCGTAAGGCGCACTAAAGGGAAACTCTGCCAAAGCGGCTGGAACCTAACCTGAGGGTCATCCAACAACGTTTTGGCACAGCAGCCCCTCAAGACAGAGGGTTTGGCGCTCGCACGGGCCGAGTATATCGAGACCCTGTGGCGACGACGACCTCCGCAAGCTCATTTGGTCGGCAAATCTGCGCTGTATCGCGGCTTTTTGCAGAAACTGTGCCTATCGCCGGGATTATTTACAGCGTCCGGGCTGTTAGTCGGGTCAGCACCTTTGGTAGAGAAGCCCGACATGCCCACCGTTCCCGCGAGCGCCGTGCACGCTGGCACGGCCTGCTATCGGGGACTGCCTTTGGAAACGCGGGCGTCAAGCAACGCTGTGCTTTTGCGGGCGATTTGTTATCGTGCCGAACCGACCCCGGCGCCTGCCGGGGTCTCGCGTTCGCCGTCCTGACAATAAGAGAAGCCTTGCCATGTCCTCCGTGCCTGCAAGCAGCGCGCAACCTTCGCGCCCGCTGACCCGCAACGACTACAAAACCCTGTCGCTGTCTGCCTTGGGCGGGGCGCTGGAATTCTACGATTTCATTATCTTTGTATTTTTCGCCACCGTGGTCGGGAAGCTGTTTTTCCCCGTCGACATGCCCGAATGGCTGCGCATGATGCAGACCTTCGGTATCTTCGCCGCCGGCTACCTGGCACGCCCGCTGGGCGGTATCATCATGGCGCACTTCGGTGACCTGCTGGGCCGCAAAAAAATGTTCACCCTGAGCATCTTCATGATGGCCGTGCCGACCCTGATCATGGGCCTGTTGCCGACCTACGCACAGATCGGCCTGTGGGCGCCGCTATTGTTGCTGCTGATGCGCGTCATCCAGGGCGCCGCCATTGGCGGCGAAGTACCGGGCGCCTGGGTGTTTGTTTCCGAACACGTGCCGCCGCGCCACATCGGCTATGCCTGCGGCACTCTGACCAGCGGCCTCACCGCCGGTATTTTGCTGGGTTCTCTGGTGGCGACCGCCATCAACTCCCTTTATACCCCGGAGCAGGTCTCGGATTACGCGTGGCGTATCCCGTTCCTGCTGGGCGGTGTGTTCGGCCTGCTGTCGGTGTACTTGCGCCGTTGGCTGCATGAAACACCGATCTTCGCTGAGATGCAGCTGCGCAAAACCCTGGCTGCCGAGCTGCCGTTGCGCGCGGTATTGCGTGACCACCGCAGTGCCATTGTGCTGTCGATGCTGCTGACGTGGTTGCTGTCGGCGGGTGTGGTTGTGGTCATCCTGATGACCCCGACCGTGCTGCAAACCGTTTACCACTTCAGCCCGACGGTAGCGCTGCAAGCCAACAGCCTGGCGATCGTTACGCTGAGCCTGGGCTGTATCGCTTCCGGCGCGCTGGCTGACCGTTTTGGTGCCGGTCGCGTTTTGGTCACCGGTTGCGCGTTGTTGCTGGCCACCTCCTGGACGCTGTATCACAGCCTGATGGCCCACCCGGACTGGCTGTTCCCGTTGTACGCGTTGACCGGCCTGTTTGTGGGCACCATCGGTGTAGTGCCTTACGTAATGGTGAAAGCGTTCCCGCCGGTGGTGCGCTTCAGTGGTTTGTCGTTTTCCTACAACGTTGCCTACGCCGTATTTGGTGGTCTGACGCCGCTGGCGGTGTCGCTTCTCATGAAGGAGAGCCCGATGGGGCCTGCTTACTACGTGGCTGTCCTGTGCGTGATGGGGATAGCGGTCGGTGGCTACCTGTGGAAGCGCGGGCGCTGATTGATCGTTCCCACGCTCTGCGTGGGAACGCCCCGGCCTGGACGCTCTGCGTCCGCTTTTTAAGGTCGTGACGCAGAGCGTCACTGGATGCGTTCCCACGCAGAGCGTGGGAACGATCAATGCCAGCAACGATTACAGAGTGTTTCCAAAACATCGCTTCAGCCGTCAAACGTCCTCGCAAGCCCCGGATTTATTGCACTTTCCCCTTCCTGTCAGGTTTTTCATAAATACTGGCCTTTCATCTAATTGTCATATTCCAGACATAGAGTGTTCACACGGCCTACCGATACTTGGCCCCGATCCAACTATCCCTATCTGCTAGGAGCAAGGCATGAAACTGAAACGTTTGATGGCGGCAATGACTTTTGTCGCTGCTGGCGTTGCGACCGCCAACGCGGTGGCCGCTGGTGTTGATCCGGCAATCCCGGCTTACGTTAAGACCACTGGTGTGTCGGGCAACTTGTCCAGCGTCGGTTCCGATACCCTGGCTAACCTGATGACCCTGTGGGCTGAGGGTTACAAAAAGGAATACCCGAACGTCAACATCCAGATTCAGGCTGCCGGCTCCGCCACTGCACCTCCTGCGCTGACTGAAGGCACCTCCAACCTGGGCCCGATGAGCCGCAAGATGAAGGACACCGAACTGGCGGCCTTCGAGCAGAAGTACGGTTACAAGCCAACCGCTATCCCGGTTGCCGTGGATGCCCTGGCCGTGTTCGTGCACAAGGACAACCCGATCCAGCACCTGACCATGGAACAAGTCGACGCGATCTTCTCCTCGACGCGTCTGTGCGGTGCTAAAGCCGACGTTAAAACCTGGGGCGACCTGGGCGTGACCGGCGACCTGGCCAACAAGCCGGTTCAGCTGTTTGGTCGTAACTCGGTGTCCGGCACCTACGGCTACTTCAAAGAAGAAGCCCTGTGCAAAGGCGACTACAAGCCAAACGTCAACGAACAACCCGGCTCGGCTTCGGTCGTGCAGTCGATCAGCTCCTCGCTGAACGGCATCGGTTACTCGGGCATCGGCTACAAAACCGCTAGCGTGAAGACCGTGGCTCTGGCCAAAAAAGGCAGCACTGACTTCATCGAAGACAGCGAAGAAAACGCCCTGAACGGCAAATACCCGCTGTCGCGTTTCCTCTACGTGTACGTCAACAAAGCCCCGAACAAGCCTCTGGCCCCGCTGGAAGCTGAGTTCGTGAAGCTGGTTCTGTCCAAACAGGGCCAGGAAGTGGTCGTCAAAGACGGCTACATCCCGCTGCCGGCTAAAGTGGCCGCCAAGGCCCTGGCTGACCTGGGTTTGAAAGAAGGCAACTAAGCCTGCAATACCTGGTGTAGACACATGCTTTTCTGTGGGAGCGGGCTTGCCCGCGATGCTGGCGACGCGGTTTAGAGTTGCAACCGTATTGATGCCATCGCGGGCAAGCCCGCTCCCACACAGCCCGTCTACACCCCTAATTTTTTAATCCGCTGCCAGCCCTGCTACGCGGCGGATTTCTTGCGTCACTGCATTGTCATCTTTCTGTCATACAGGATCGCTAGGGTGTGCGCATGAATGATCTGGCCAATTCCACCATGACGACGACTTCTCCCCCCAAGCGTATTGATTTCAATACGCCTGAGCTGCAACGCAAGCGCCGCATTCGCGCGCTCAAGGATCGCCTGACCCGCTGGTACGTGTTGATCGGCGGCCTCGCCGTGCTCGGCGCTATCACCCTGATCTTCTTCTTCCTGGCTTACGTAGTTGCGCCTTTGTTCCAGGGTGCCTCGCTGACCAAGGAAGACGCGCTGACACCCGCCTGGATGCAGGACGCCGGCAAACCGTTGATGATCTCCCTCGAAGAACAGAACCAAGTCGCCATGCGGGTTTCCGACAAGGGCCAGGCGCTGTTCTTTGATGTGAGCACCGGTGCCGAGCTCAAGCGCGTCGACCTGCCATTGCCTGCGGGCGCCACTGTGGCCTCGATCGGCAAAGACCAGCCCGGCAGCCCGTTGGTGATCCTCGGTTTGTCGAATGGCCAGTCCCTGGTGTTCCGCCACACTTATAAAGTGTCGTACCCGGACGGCAAAAAGACCATTACGCCGGCCATTGAATACCCTTACGGCGAAACGCCCATCGTCCTTGACGAGCAGGGCCGCCCGCTGGAGCACGTCGCGCTCAACGCCACCGATTCATCGCTGGTGGTTGCAGGCTCCGCGGGTTCGTTCTTGAACGTACTGAGCCTGAGCCGCGAAGAAAACATGATGACCGGTGAAGTCACCAGCGAGCAGAAGCGTATCGAGCTGCCGCAAATGACCGAACCGGTGAAGGCGATTTTCGTCGACCCACGCCAGCAGTGGCTGTATGTGGTCAACGGCCGCGCCCTCGCCGACGTCTTCAACTTGCGCGATAACAGCCTCAACGGTCGCTACAAACTGCTGGAAGACGGCAACGCCGAAATCACTGCCAGCACTCAGTTGGTGGGCGGTATCTCGCTGATCGTCGGTAACTCCAAGGGCGGCCTGGCCCAGTGGTTCATGGCCCGTGACCCGGACGGCGAGCAACGCCTGAAGCAAATCCGCACCTTCCAGATGGGCACTGCGCCTATCGTGGAAATCACCGCCGAGGAACGTCGCAAAGGCTTCACCGCCCTGGACGCGTCCGGCAAGTTCGGCGTGTTCCACAGTACCGCGCATCGCACCCTGCTGGTCGACCCTGTGGTGGATGGCCAAGGTCTGTTCGGCATGTCGCCACGCGCCAACCGCGTGATCGTCGAAGCCGGCGGCAAGCTGCAACCGCTGCTGCTCGACAACCCCCACCCGGAAGTTTCCTGGAGCGCGCTGTGGAGCAAGGTCTGGTACGAAAACTACGACGAGCCTAAGTACGTCTGGCAATCGACCGCCGCCAACACCGACTTCGAACCCAAAATGAGTTTGGCCCCGCTGACCTTCGGTACCCTGAAGGCTGCGTTCTACGCCATGTTGCTGGCGGCGCCACTGGCGGTGGCTGCGGCCATCTACACCGCTTACTTCATGGCCCCGAGCCTGCGCCGCAAGGTCAAGCCGGTGATCGAACTGATGGAAGCGATGCCGACGGTGATCCTCGGCTTCTTCGCCGGCCTGTTCCTGGCGCCGTATGTAGAAGGGCACCTACCGGGGATTTTCAGCCTACTGATGTTGCTGCCGATTGGCATCCTGGTCGCCGGTTTTGTCTTCAGCCGTTTGCCTGAGTCGATCCGCCTGCGTGTACCGGATGGCTGGGAAAGCGCGATCCTGATTCCGGTGATCCTGTTTGTGGGCTGGCTCTCGCTGTACATGAGCCCGTACCTGGAAACCTGGTTCTTCGGCGGCGACATGCGCATGTGGATCTCCCACGATCTGGGCATCACTTACGACCAGCGCAACGCACTGGTAGTCGGTCTGGCCATGGGTTTTGCGGTAATCCCGAACATCTACTCCATCGCCGAAGACGCCGTGTTCAGCGTGCCGCGCGGCCTCACCCTGGGCTCGTTGGCCCTGGGTGCCACGCCGTGGCAGACCATGACCCGCGTGGTGATCCTGACCGCCAGCCCAGGCATCTTCTCCGCACTGATGATCGGCATGGGCCGCGCAGTGGGTGAAACCATGATCGTGCTGATGGCCACCGGTAACACGCCGGTGATGGAGATGAACCTGTTCGAAGGCCTGCGCACCTTGGCGGCCAACGTTGCGGTGGAGATGCCTGAGTCGGAAGTCGGTGGCAGTCACTACCGCGTGCTGTTCCTCTCGGCGCTGGTGCTGCTGCTGTTCACCTTCATCATGAACACCCTCGCCGAGCTGATCCGTCAGCGTCTGCGCAAGAAATACTCGTCGCTTTAAGAAAGGTAGAAGTCTGTGAAACAGAACTCCCTGAATGGATGGTTCAAGAGCGGCGCCCCTGGCGTCTGGATCAGCGGTGGCGCGGTGTCCATCGCGGTCATCATGACCATTGGTTTGCTGGCCGTGATTGCCGTGCGTGGTCTGGGCCACTTCTGGCCGGCCGACCTGATCCAGGCCAACTACAGCGTGCCTGGCCAGGAAAACCATATTGTCATCGGCGAAGTGGTGCAGAAGGAAGAAGTGCCGCGCGAGCGCCTCAAAAGCGCGGGCCTGCCGGTGCCGGACCAAGGCCCGGAATTCATGACCCGCGAGCTGATCAAGGTCGGTAACCGCGACTTGAATGGCAACGACTTCACCTGGATCGTCGGCGAGTGGTTGAAAGACCAGACCACACCGAAGAACCTGATGGCGATCGAACGTCGTGAGTGGGGCAACTTCTACGGCACCCTGGTCAACGTCAAGCAGGACGGCAAGGTGATCGCCGAAGGCGAAGCCGCATGGCCGGAGCTGCAAGCCCGCGTCGACCGTGTGAATAAGTTGGCGGCCCAGCTCAAGAGCCTTGAGAAAACCGACATCGGCGCGATCAACGCAGGCCTGGAACGCATCCGCCTGCACGGCCGCAAGCTGGAGCTGGAAGGCAAGCTCGACGCTGCCGCCCAGGCCGACATGGACTCCGGCCGCGCCGAATTGAATGCCCGTTACCAGGACATCGAAGCACGCCTGGCCGACCTGCACACCCAGTTCAACCGCGATAGCCTCACGGCCCGCGACGGCAACGGCAAAGAAATCGAAATCGGTATCGGCAAAGTGGTGCACGCCTACCAGCCGAACGCCATGGGCACCCTGACCAAGGTGGGTTTCTACTTCAGCAAGGTCTGGGAGTTCTTGAGCGACGACCCACGGGAAGCCAACACTGAAGGCGGGATTTTCCCGGCTATTTTCGGCACCGTGATGATGACCCTGATCATGGCGATGATCGTGACCCCGTTCGGCGTGCTGGCGGCGGTGTACCTGCGTGAATACGCCAAGCAGAACACCCTGACCCGCATTATCCGGATCGCGGTGAACAACCTGGCCGGTGTGCCGGCTATCGTTTACGGCGTGTTCGGCCTGGGCTTCTTTGTGTATGTACTGGGTGGCTCGGTTGACCGCCTGTTCTTCGCCGAAGCCCTGCCGGCGCCGACCTTCGGTACACCGGGCCTGTTGTGGGCCTCGCTGACCCTGGCGCTGCT
This sequence comes from Pseudomonas sp. 2822-15, assembly GCF_002742515.1. Classification (NCBI taxonomy): domain Bacteria; kingdom Pseudomonadati; phylum Pseudomonadota; class Gammaproteobacteria; order Pseudomonadales; family Pseudomonadaceae; genus Pseudomonas; species Pseudomonas sp. 2822-15. The sequence continues at coordinate 238,706 of NZ_LJRY01000187.1, forward strand.
GGCGGTGCCGGTGGTGATCGTGGCCACCGAAGAAGGCTTGGCGCGGATTCCTCGTACCGTGCGTGAAGGTTCCCTGGCACTCGGCGCAACCAAGGCGGAAACGCTGTGGAAGATCGTGCTGCCGATGGCCAGCCCGGCGATGATGACCGGCATGATCCTCGCCGTGGCCCGCGCCGCCGGTGAAGTGGCGCCGCTGATGCTGGTGGGTGTGGTCAAGCTGGCACCGTCGCTGCCGCTGGACGGCAACTACCCGTACTTGCACCTGGACCAGAAGATTATGCACTTGGGCTTCCATATTTATGACGTCGGTTTCCAGAGCCCCAACGTCGAAGCGGCACGCCCGCTGGTGTACGCCACCGCACTGCTGCTGGTGCTGGTGATCGCCACGCTGAACTTGTCGGCCGTGTGGATCCGTAACCACCTGCGCGAAAAATACAAGGCGCTGGACAGCTAATTGAAGTGAACGCGGACTAAATGTGGGAGCGGGCTTGCTCGCGAATGCGGTGTATCAGAAACATATTTGCTGGCTGAACCACCGCTTTCGCGAGCAAGCCCGCTCCCACACTGGACCGCGTAACACACAGATTTTTGAGTAAACCGCCCCGGCGGTTCAACCAAACGAATTGGTAGCACAGGGAGCATCCCATGCAACATGAAACCCACACCCACGGCATCAACATGTCGGCCCTGGGTCGCGACAAGCAGAGCCTGAGCCTGGCCCAGGAAACCGTGGCCATCGAAGTGCCCGGCCTGAGCCTGTACTACGGTGAAAAGCAGGCGTTGTTCGATGTCAGCATGAACATCCCCAAGCAGCGCGTGACCGCCTTTATCGGCCCGTCCGGCTGCGGCAAGTCCACACTGCTGCGCACCTTCAACCGCATGAACGACCTGGTTGACGGTTGCCGCGTAGAAGGCGCGATCAACCTGTACGGCAGCAACATCTATCGCAAAGGCGAGGACGTGGCCGAGCTGCGTCGCCGCGTGGGCATGGTGTTCCAGAAGCCCAACCCGTTTCCCAAGACCATCTACGAAAACGTGGTCTACGGCCTGCGCATCCAGGGCATCAACAAAAAACGCATTCTCGACGAAGCCGTTGAGTGGGCCTTGAAAGGCGCGGCGCTGTGGGACGAGGTCAAAGACCGCCTGCATGAATCGGCACTCGGCCTGTCCGGCGGCCAGCAGCAGCGTCTGGTGATCGCCCGCACCATCGCCGTGGAGCCGGAAGTGTTGCTGCTCGACGAACCCTGCTCGGCACTCGACCCGATCTCGACTCTTAAGGTTGAAGAGCTGATCTACGAGCTGAAATCCAAGTTCACCATCGTCATCGTGACCCACAACATGCAACAGGCGGCGCGGGTTTCGGACTACACCGCGTTCATGTACATGGGCAAGCTGGTGGAGTTCGGCGACACCGACACCTTGTTCACCAACCCGGCGAAGAAGCAGACCGAAGACTACATCACCGGTCGTTACGGCTAGTACGCGGTGGTTCTGATTGCACTGAATGCTGCGGTTCTCCGCACCTTACCGGACGTTCCAAGGACGCCAACATGATTAGCAAAGAAGGCCTTACCCACCACATCTCCGCGCAGTTCAACGCCGAGCTTGAGGAAGTGCGCAGCCACCTCCTGGCGATGGGCGGGCTGGTGGAGAAGCAAGTCAACGATGCGGTCACCGCGCTGATCGAGGCCGACTCGGGCCTGGCCCAGCAAGTGCGCGAGATCGATGACCAGATCAACCAGATGGAACGCAACATCGACGAAGAATGCCTGCGCATTCTGGCCCGACGCCAACCTGCGGCCTCCGACCTGCGTTTGATCATCAGCATCTCCAAGTCGGTGATCGACCTGGAGCGCATCGGCGACGAAGCCACCAAAATCGCCCGCCGCGCTATCCAGCTGTGCGAAGAAGGTGAAGCGCCACGGGGTTACGTGGAAGTGCGCCACATCGGCGACCAGGTGCGCAACATGGTGCGCGATGCGCTGGATGCGTTCGCCCGCTTCGACGCCGAATTGGCGTTGTCGGTGGCGCAATACGACAAGACCATCGACCGCGAATACAAGACCGCACTGCGCGAGCTGGCCACCTACATGATGGAAGACCCGCGCTCTATCTCGCGGGTCTTGAACATCATCTGGGTGTTGCGTTCCCTGGAACGCATCGGCGACCACGCCCGTAATATCTCGGAACTGGTGATTTATCTGGTGCGCGGCACCGACGTGCGGCACATGGGCCTCAAGCGCATGAAAGCCGAAGTTGAAGGCACGGCTGATCAAATCCCTAATGTTCCGGGCGAATCTGACGATAAGTAAGGTTGCCCGAGACATTAACGCCCGGCCTTTGGTCGGGCGTTTTCGTTTGCGGCATCTGAATTTTTTGCGCAGCAGGAGCAATAAAGTCCTTCTGTGACCCGTGAGTTTTGGCAAAATGCCATCAGTCAGGCGTTTTGCATGCCGAAGTGTTAATAGGATGAAGGGTCGATGAGTAAAGTCAGTGTATTGGTGGTGGACGACGCCTCGTTTATCCGTGATTTGGTGAAAAAGTGCCTGCGCAACTACTTCCCAGGCATCAAGATTGAAGACGCGGTGAACGGCAAAAAGGCGCAATCCATCCTGATGCGCGAGACCTTCGACCTGGTGCTGTGCGACTGGGAAATGCCCGAAATGTCCGGCCTTGAGCTGTTGACCTGGTGCCGTGAGCAGGCGCACCTGAAGGCCATGCCGTTCGTGATGGTGACCAGCCGTGGCGACAAGGAAAACGTGGTGCAGGCGATTCAGGCCGGGGTTTCCGGTTATGTCAGCAAGCCATTCACCAACGAGCAGTTGCTGAACAAGGTCAAACAGGCTTTGCACAAGATCGGCCGCCTCGATGCCCTGATCGCCAGCGCGCCGACCAAGATGAACTCGGCCTTCGGCAACGACTCCCTCAATGCCCTGACCGGCGGCAAACCCGAGGCGGCCAAACCGGCGCCGGTAGCTGCGCCGAGCAAAGGCCTGCTCAACAGCCAACCGGTGCAAGCGCCTGCAGCCTCGCCTGCCGGCGGTCGCGGCCAGGGCCAACTGCGGCTGTCCAGCGGCAACCAGCAATGCGTGATCAAGGCGCTGAGCATCAAGGAAGCGCTGCTGGTGGTCCGTCGCGGTGAAGTGCTGCCCCAGGTGCTGGAAAGCGCCGTGCTCGACCTTGAGCAAGGCGAGAACGCCGAAGTCGCGCGCCTCAACGGCTACCTGCACGCCATCGTCGCCTATGAGCCACGGCCTGACAGCGACTGGCTGCAACTGACCTTCCGGTTTATCGATCAGGATGCGCAGAAGCTCGACTATATCTCCCGCCTGATCGCGCGCGGTACGGCGCAGAAGCACTTCGTGCCGGGTGCGTGATCTACGGAGAAACACTTAACCCATGTGGGAGCGGGCTTGCCCGCGATAGCGATACATCAGCCACTTGATCTGCGCCTGACACACCGTCATCGCGGGCAAGCCCGCTCCCACAGTTGATCTTCTGTGCTTCACGCAGTGTTGTCATCAACCCTGGCGAGCCTGCCGCTCAGCCATCCCGGCAGGTACGCCATGGACATCGCCATGCCCGAGGGCACGCCGATCATTGCGGCACGCAGCGGTACGGTGGTGGAGGCTTCCGAGGTCGGGCTGGTTTCGATTCCCTATGAGTTCAACCAGCCGCTTGGCAAATTGCCCAACTTTGCGTTGGGCAATTGAGGCGTCAATCCAGCAACAACACCTTGGCCAGTACAATCTTCGGCCCTTTCATCTTCTTGATGATGATGCGCAAGCCTTCAACTTCCAGTACTTCTTCCTCTTCCGGCACGCGTTTGAGCGTGTCGTAGATCAAGCCCGCCAGGGTTTCGGCTTCGATGTGGTCCAGGTCCACGCCCAGCAGGCGCTCCACCTTGAACAGCGGCGTGTCGCCACGCACCAGCAGTTTGCCTGGCTGGTAGGCGAGGATGCCGCGCTCGGCCTTGCGGTGTTCGTCCTGAATATCACCGACCAGCACTTCCAGCACGTCCTCCATGGTCAGGTAGCCGATGACTTTGCCGTCGGCTTCTTCCACCAGGGCGAAGTGCGCACCGCCTTTGCGGAACTGCTCCAGCAGCTGCGACAACGGCATGTGCCGCGAGACGCGCTCAAGCGGGCGGGTCAGCTCGGCCAGGTTGAACGACTCGGGAATGTGGTCCAGGGCTGCCAGTTCCAGCAGCAGGTCCTTGATGTGCAGCAGGCCGACAAACTCATTGCGATCGGCGTCATACACCGGGTAACGGCTGAATTTGTGGCGGCGGAACAGCGCGAGGATTTCCTTGAGCGGGGCGTTGAAGTCCAGGGTGACCAGGTCTTCGCGGGAGTTGGCCCAGTCCACCACTTCCAGCTCGCCCATTTCCACGGCCGAAGCCAGTACGCGCATGCCTTGGTCGCTTGGGTCCTGGCCACGGCTGGAGTGCAGGATCAGCTTGAGTTCTTCGCGGCTGTAATGGTGTTCGTGATGCGGGCCAGGCTCGCCTTGGCCGGCGATACGCAAGATGGCGTTGGCGCTGGCGTTGAGCAGGTAGATCGCCGGGTACATGGCCCAGTAGAACAGGTACAGCGGCACCGCCGTCCACAGCGACAGCAGCTCGGGTTTGCGAATTGCCCACGATTTGGGGGCCAACTCACCGACCACGATGTGCAGGTAGGAAATCACGAAGAAGGCGGCAAAGAACGACACGCCCTTGATCACTTCAGGCGATTGCACGCCGATGGCGCCCAGCAATGGCTCAAGGATATGCGCGAAGGCCGGTTCACCGACCCAGCCCAGGCCCAGGGAAGCGAGGGTGATACCCAATTGGCAGGCCGACAGGTAGGCGTCGAGCTGGCTGTGGACGGTGCGCAGGATCTGCCCGCGCCAGCCGTTCTTGTGGGCGATGGCCTCGACCCGAGTGGCACGCAGTTTGACCATGGCAAATTCCGCCGCAACGAAGAAACCGTTGAGCAGTACCAGGATCAGTGCAAAAAGAATCATGCCGAAATCGGCGAAGAGCGTAGCGAGGGTGATACCAGGGGAAGGGTCCATGATGGGGTTTTGCAGGTTCCGTGTGTTCAATAAGGGGTGACAGACAGGCCTGAAAGGCAGGCGCAAGTCGGCCAATGTAGCGGCTGACGGGGCGCTTGCCTAGTGCCCGCTGCCGGGCGGGGCCTCTAATGCCTTCTACCAAACCACACAAATCCCATGTGGGAGCTGGCTTGCCTGCGATAGCGGACTGTCAGTTGACGTATTTTCAGCTGACCCACCGCTATCGCAGGCAAGCCAGCTCCCACACTTGGATTTAGGTTGTTTTCAGATTATTCATCATTCCCGATTACCCGCGAACGGGTCACCTGCGCCGGTGGAAAATGGCAGGTAAAGGTACTGCCATGCCCCAGCACGCTGCTGATCTCCAACCGGGCGCGGTGGCGCAACAGCACGTGTTTGACGATCGCCAGGCCCAGCCCGGTGCCGCCGGTGTTGGAGTTGCGGCTGGAATCGACGCGGTAGAAGCGTTCGGTCAGGCGCGGCAGGTGCTTGGCGTCGATACCGATGCCGGAGTCTTGCACGCTCAAGTGCGCGCCGTGCTCGTCGCTCCACCAGCGGATGCGGATATTGCCCTTGTCCTGGGTGTACTTAACAGCGTTGAACACCAGGTTGGAAAACGCGCTGCGCAACTCACCTTCGCTGCCTTTGAGCAATACCTGCGGGTCAGCTTCCAGGGTGATCTGTTGCCCGCGCTCGCCGGACAGCGCCTGGGCGTCATTCTTGATGGTCTGCAGCAGGCTTTGCACCGCCACCGGGTGGTTGTCCGAGGGGTAATCAGTGGCTTCCAGCTTGGCCAGCAACAGCAGGTCGTTGAGCAGGGTTTGCATGCGTGAACCCTGCTGCTGCATCTGCTGCAGGGCACGGCTCCAGCGCGGGTTGATCTCGTCGACGTTGTCCAGCAGCGTCTCCAGGTAGCCGCAGATCACCGTCAGCGGCGTGCGCAGCTCGTGGGAGACGTTGGCGACGAAGTCTTTGCGCATCTGTTCCAGCTGATGAATGCGGGTTACGTCGCGCACCAGCATCAGGTGTTCGTTGTTGCCGTAACGCGTCAGGTACAGCTGGATGCGCACGCGGTCATTGGTGGGCGAAGGGATTTCCAGCGCTTCTTCGTAGTTGTCCTGCTCGAAGTACTCCTTGAAGCGCGGGTGGCGCACCAGGTTGGTCACCGGCTGGCCGCTGTCCTGGGGCGTCTTTAGGCCCAGCAGGGTCTCGGCGGCGCGGTTCCACCATTCCAGGTTGCCGTCGCTGTCGAGCATGATCACCGCGTCTTTGAGCGCGGCGGTGGATTCCTGTACCCGGTCGATCACCGCCTGCAGGCGCCCGCGAACCCGTTGGTCGCGGCGTTGCAGGTGGTAGATGCTGTCGAACACCTCGCCCCACAGGCCATAGCCGTCGGGTGGTGCTTCGTCGGGTTTGTGCTGGCGCAGCCATTCATGCAGGCGCAGCAATTGTTTGAGGGTCCAGCCCAGATACAGGCCGATACCGACGGCCAGGCTCCAACCGTAATAACCGCTGATCAAGCCCACCACCAAACAACCCGTGATCAACAGCAGCATGTGGCGGATCAGGGTGCCATGCCAGTTCTGGTTCACTTAAACATGCGTCCTTGTCAGCGGTTAAGGAAGGGAGGGGCCGGCTCAGCCTTTGGTGGAAAAGCGATAGCCGGTGCCGCGCACGGTTTGTACCAGATTCTCGTAGGCATCGCCCAAGGCTTTGCGCAGGCGGCGGATATGCACATCAACCGTGCGCTCCTCCACATACACGTTGCCGCCCCACACCTGGTCGAGCAATTGGCCACGGGTGTAGGCGCGCTCCTGGTGGGTCATGAAAAATTGCAGCAGGCGGTATTCGGTCGGGCCCATCTCGGCCGGCTTGCCGTCGATGGTCACGCGGTGGCTGATCGGGTCCAGGATCAGCCCGTCGACTTCGATCGGTGCTTCGCCATCAGTCGGGCCGGCACGGCGCAGTACGGCCTTCAGGCGCGCTACCAGCTCACGTGGGGAAAACGGCTTGGTGATGTAGTCATCAGCGCCGACCTCCAGGCCCTGGATCTTGTTGTCCTCTTCACCCTTGGCGGTGAGCATGATGATCGGGATATCCCCGGTCAGCTCATCCCGCTTGAGGCGGCGGGCCAGTTCGATGCCGGAGGTGCCGGGCAGCATCCAGTCCAGCAGGATCAGGTCCGGCTTGCGGTCGACGATAATGGCATGGGCCTGCTGGGAGTTCTCCGCCTCCAGGCAGTCATAGCCGGCCATTTCCAACGCAACGGCGATCATCTCGCGAATGGGCGCTTCGTCGTCAACGATCAGAATGCTCCTGCCAACCATGCTCAAAATCCTCTTGTCATTTAACTGTCTTGCGCCGCATTAGATAACGGAATTATTGCAGTCGTGTGACAGTAATTTAGTCGATCGGGCAATTCACGGCACTCTGGACTACCCTTTGGGTCCGAATCCTGACAACCACAAAAGGAAGGTTCCGATGACTCAAAGTACTTTTTCCTGGAAAGCCCTGTTGGCAATGGCGGCGTTGACCCTGCCGGGCCTGGCGTTTGCGGCGGAGCCGGCGATGACTCACGACGGAATGTTGGTGGATCACAAGGGGCTGACCCTCTACACCTTTGACAAGGATGCCGACGGCAAGTCGGTGTGCAAAGACCAGTGTGCGACCAACTGGCCGCCGCTGAAGGCTGAGTCTACTGACAAGTCGATGGGTGATTGGACAGTCATTACCCGCGACGACCAGACCAGTCAGTGGGCTTACAAAGGCAAGCCGGTCTACACCTACAAGGATGACCACAAGGCTGGTGACAAAACCGGTGATGGTAAGGGTGGGGCATGGCATGTAATCAAGCCCTGACCACACGGTGCGGCTGAAACCATCGCGGGCAAGCCCGCTCCCACAGGGGAATGCGTTCCAAATGTGGGAGCGGGCTTGCCCGCGATGGCGTCAGCACTGACTTACCGAAACCCGTAATCCGCCACAATCCCCACAAATATCGCCAACCCCGCCCAGTGGTTGTGCAAAAACGCCTTGAAGCATTTCATCCGATCCTTGTCCCGGGTGTACCAGAACTCCCAGGCAAAACAGCCCGCCGCCGCCAGCAACCCCAAGTGGAACCAGCCACCCAGCTCAAACCGCTGCCCCGCCAATAGCAGGCACACCAGTGACAAACCTTGCAGGGTCAGAATGATCACGCGGTCCGCATCGCCGAACAGAATAGCGGTGGATTTCACCCCGATCTTCAAGTCGTCATCGCGGTCGGTCATCGCGTAATACGTGTCGTAACCCACTGTCCACAGCAAATTGGCGATGTACAGCAGCCACGCCGTGGCCGGCAAATGCCCGGTCTCGGCAGTGAACGCCATCGGCATGCCCCATGAAAACGCCGCGCCCAGCACCACCTGCGGGTAGTAGGTGTAGCGCTTCATGAACGGGTAGCTCGCCGCCAGCGCCAGGCCGCCCAGGGACAGCAGGATGGTGGTCGCGTTGGTCAGCAGCACCAGCAGAAAACTGATACCCATCAACACCGCAAAAAATACCAAGGCCTCTTTGGCGCTGATCTTGCCGCTCACCAGCGGCCGTTGCTCGGTACGCTTCACATGGCCGTCGACCTTGCGGTCGGCCCAGTCATTGATCACACAGCCGCCGGCACGGGTCAGCACCACACCGAGCACGAAAATCACGATATTGAGCAACGACGGCGAGCCCTTGCCCGCAATCCATAGCGCCCACAGCGTCGGCCACAACAGCAGGTAAATGCCGATGGGTTTGTCCATGCGAGTCAACTGAATGAAATCCCACGCCCTGGGGTTCAGGCGGTTCAAGGACTTGAGCAGACGTTGATACATCAGCAGTTCTCCGGATGGTCATGCAGCGCATGCCAGAAGCTGGGCAGGAAAATCTCCGCGACCAGCACGCTCAGCGGCCCGCGATCAAAGCGTGAGCGGCGCGCCCACAGGCCATCGGCCTGGTCTGCGGTCGGCAGCCATTGCCGTGGGTAATGGCATACCTCGATTGCCTGGCGGGTGAACGCATGGTCGCAGAACAGCAATTCGCCCAGCGAGCGGCTGCCCAGTTCGTCCATGTGTAAGCCATCGCCCTGCAAGGCACTGCGGGCCGCCACGCTGCGGGCAAACACCCACGGTTGGCCATGCCCGCGCAAATACACTTCGCGTACCCAGCCGACCGTGGCCGGGGCCATACCCAGCGCCACGCATTCATCCTCGCGCAGTGGCTGCCAGCCTTCGAACAGTGGCGTCACGCTGAAGCCGTCGTTGGACAGCCACGTGAGCCTGCGCGTCAGCGAGCCTTCGTCGAATAACCAGTTGAGGGTCAAAGGCCCAGGCATTGGGTTTAGAAGGCTCTGGGTCAGCCATTGGCAAGCATCGGGACGGGCGATTGAGTGCGGCACGGTGAGTCTGTTTTGGCAGCAAAAGAGGCGGCGAGCTTACCATGGCGTCCTGAGCTTTTGCCGGGCTGAACCGGCCGTTTGCGCCGAACATGCTTGCATCTGCCGGCCCCGATCAGTACAAAACGCCCTGAGCCGTACGGCAACGTTGGTCTATCGACCGTTGGCCAAGATGCCTGGACCCTGAGGAAGCAAGTAATGAAGAAGTGGCAATGTGTAGTCTGTGGCTTGATCTATGACGAAAAAGACGGCTGGCCGGATGACGGTATCGCACCGGGCACCCTGTGGCAGGACGTCCCGGAAGACTGGCTGTGCCCGGACTGCGGCGTAGGCAAAATGGATTTCGAAATGATCGAAATCGGCTAATCATCGGTTTAAGAAACGTACTACAAGGAGAAAGGAATGAACGCACCTGTCGTGATCATCGGCACAGGATTGGCCGGATACAACGTGGCTCGGGAGTTTCGCAAGCTCGACAGCGAGACCCCGTTGCTGCTGATCACCGCGGATGACGGGCGCTCCTACTCCAAGCCCATGCTCTCCACCGGCTTTGGCAAGAACAAGGAAGCCGATGGCCTGAGCATGGCTGAGCCGGGCGCCATGGCCGAGCAGCTCAAGGCCGAAGTGCGTACCCATACGCGCATCAGCGGCATCGATCCGGGCCACAAACGCCTGTGGATCGGCGAGGAAGCGGTGGCTTACCGCGATCTGATCCTGGCCTGGGGCGCAGAAACCGTGCGCGTGCCGGTCGAGGGCGATGCGGCAGAGCTGATTTTCCCCATCAACGATCTTGAAGATTACGCACGCTTTCGTGCCGCCGCGGCCGGGAAGCGCCGTGTGCTGCTGCTCGGCGCGGGCCTGATCGGCTGCGAGTTCGCCAACGACCTTATTCTTGGCGGCTACGAAATCGACTTGGTTGCACCGTGCGAGCAAGTCATGCCGACCCTGCTGCACCCGGCAGCAGCTGCCGCTGTACAGGCCGGTCTGGAAGGCCTGGGCGCGCGCTTCCACCTGGGCCCGGTACTCAATCGCTTGCAGCGCAGCGCGGATGGCCTGGAAGCGCACCTGTCCGATGGTGAAGTGATCCACTGCGACCTGGTGGTCTCGGCCATCGGCCTGCGCCCGCGCGTAGACCTCGCCGCTGCCGCCGGCCTGCAGATCAACCGTGGAATCATGGTGGACCGCCACCTCAAGACCTCCCACGCCAACATCTACGCCCTGGGCGACTGCGCCGAGGTCGATGGCCTCAACCTGCTCTACGTGATGCCATTGATGAGCTGCGCCCGCGCCCTGGCCCAAACCTTGGCCGGCAACGCCACGGCCGTCAGCTATGGGCCGATGCCGATCACCGTGAAAACTCCGATCTGCCCGCTGGTGGTATCGCCACCGCCACGCGGCACCGAAGGCGTGTGGAGCGTCGAAGGGCAGGGCGCCGACATCAAGGCCTTGTGCCGCGATGCCAGCGGCCGCTTGCTGGGTTATGCGCTGACCGGCAGCGCCGTCATGGAAAAACTCGCCCTTAACAAAGAACTTCCGCCATTGCTGGCGTAAATACCGGTCGTTCTGTCGGAATCAGCACCTTCTTAGCCCCAGAAAGGTCGCCGCGAGACTGGCGGAGCGTGCGAGGGCATGCCATCCTCACTCCCGTCTGCCGCAGAGTAGAGCCTGCGGCGCCTTGGGCGCTGCTCCACCAGAGAGCAGCACGGACATAACAACAAAAAACCGTCAAAGAGGCTTCACTTATGCGTAAACCAGAACTCGCAGCCGCTATTGCAGAAAAAGCAGACCTGACCAAAGAGCAGGCCAACCGCGTCCTCAACGCCGTTCTCGAAGAAATCACCGGCGCCCTGCACCGCAAAGACAGCGTCACCCTAGTGGGCTTCGGCACCTTCCTGCAACGCCACCGCGGCGCCCGCACCGGCAAAAACCCGCAAACCGGCGAGCCAGTGAAAATCAAGGCGAGCAACACCGTTGCATTCAAGCCGGGCAAGTCGCTCAAAGACAGCGTCAACCCGTAATAGCAGGACCGTCTGAAGGGAGGCGGGTGGGTAAGAAAATGGGCACGCCGACTGGGTTGGGTGCCCATTTTTTGTTGGGCTGTGTAATCACAGCTTTCAATGCATCTTCCGCGTCGCCATTTTTTCATCCCCATGTTTTCTATTTTTTATTATTCTTGTTCGACGTAAACAGGCCTACCAATTTGATGGTTCGCCATCTTCATCATTTATTGAAATACGAGTACAGGACCTGATCCATTCAAAAAGTACAGACAGATCATGCTCGATGCTTTTCGGATGGGCGCTGATTTCCAGGAAAATACGCTCTTGTTCTAAAAAAATACGCACGTCGTAGCTCCAATCACTTGGGCTTCTGGGTTCAGTGCCTGCCAACCGAAACTCTCGGCCTTCAAAAAGCTCGGAAAAAGTCTCAAGGCGGGTGATGTTCTGCGTTATCTCGTCGAGATGAGCCGCGTACCAATTATTGTCCTCAAAGGACAGAATGAATTCTGCTGACATCATCATTACCTTTTAACTGCCGTGAGGTCGGCCCGATACCGTAGGGTAGTCTGGCGGATTTTTCATTCCGATGTGCGCTTCCGCAGAGTGGGTACTGACGACTGTTTTTCCGTCGTTAGCTAATTCCGTGGTGTTGGAGTTTCCATGTCTTCCTACCGATTTGTGGCTGTGAGCGTTATTCGAGCCTTTGAATGGTGTCGGGTTGCCATTCCCGTAGGCATGGATTTGGACTTCTGAACCATCGGGGTGTACCCAGCGCTGATTTTTGGTATTCGCAGGATTCGTTCGGGTGTAGCCGTTTTTGCGTAGGATTTTCTCCACTTGGCGCACGGATTTTCCTTTAAACGACGGCAACTTGGCGACACTGGGTTTATTGGCAAATCTGCCCCTGGCATCGATCCATCTTCCTTTTGAATTCTGTCGGGTTGCCAGGCCACAAGCCAGCCCGAGTGGGTCTATCCAGGTAAAGGGGTTAGGAGCGTAGACATACAGATTAAATCCGCCCGCTAGACCAATCGGATCCGGTGTTGTAAATCGTCCTACATCCGGGTCATAAAATCGGAATGTATTGAAATGCAGTCCTGTCTCCCGGTCCAGGTACTGCCCCTGAAACCGCAGGTTCTGCTCCTCAATGTAATAGGGCTCACGCACCTCCTCAAGCGTGTTGCCCCATACTCGATAGGTCGCCTGCCAGATGTTGCGCCCATCGGCCTCGGTCAGTTGTTCCGGAAGTCCATTAAGATCGTTGTGGTAGTAGCGAATTTTTTGCAGTTGTCCTGTGCCATCGACACGGGCTAACGGTTGATAGCCGTCGTCTTCGCCCTCGTAGACGTAAAGGCTGGTTTGGTTATGTCTATGCTCCTGCAGCAGACGCAGGCCATCCCAGGTGAAGCGCGTCACGACCAGCGAATAACCATTGCTGGCATGTTCGGTTTTTTCGATACGGCGGCCTAACGGGTCGTAGGCCATCCTGACGACGCTGCGGTTTTCATTGTGCACTTCAACCAGTCGGCTTTCGGCATCGTAGACAAAACGCTGCACACCATGTGCGGTGCTGCGCTTTTCAATCATTCGGCCCAGCGCATCGTATCGATAACGCTTATCTTGATAAGTGAGCAGTCGGTTATGCCTTACCAGGCCACCTTGGAGTGGGCTGTCGAGTAGGTTGGCTGCAGCATCGTATGCATAGGTTTCGCTCCGTCCCCCTTGGTGGCTGACAAGGATACGACCGGTACTGTCGTATCCCAGGTGCTCTTGACGGTCGTGCTGGCGTTCGGTACGACGACGTCCGATCAGGTTGTTGCCATGGTCGTAGCTATAGTTGTTCTCAGCGGATGGAGGCAACTGCCACGGTTGGTCAATGCTGCGACGCTGTCGTGAGCGCACCCTTCCACTACGGTCGTATGCAGTATTTGTCTTGAGTTTGCCTTGAGTGCGCTGCAGTTCGCGATGCAGACGGTCACGTTCAAAGTCACTGATAACCTGTCCGTCGATATTCAACTGATGCAGGTGGCCGCTGCCGTAATACAAGCGATTCAGCCACCGACCATCGGGCAGGCCGGTTTGGATCAGGTTTCCAAGTTCGTCGTAGCGATGCTGCACAGACCCGGTGGAAGTTTGTTCTTCAAGCAGTTGCCCCAATGCGTCATAGCGCAAGCCAAGTACTTGCTGGCGACCATCGGGGGCGGTGAAGGAGGCACCGGTCAGTCGATCGTTCAGATCATGCCAATAACATGTGGTGCCGTCTGCAGTGACTTTGCTGATCAGGCGCCCGAGCGGATCCCGCTGGAATTGGTGCCTAAGCGGAGCTACCGGCTCTCCATCTATACCGGGTAGATGGTCCACGGCTATAACGTCATCCAAAGGGTCGTAGGTATAACGCCGCAGGCTCTTGTCAATCCCTTGCTCTTGCACCAGTCGGTCGGCTGCATCCCACTCGAAACGATAGCTTTCACCGTTTTCATTGGTCAGCGTCGACAGCCGCCCGTAGGCATCATGATCGAATATCACGGTACGGTTATGCGCATCCCAGCGTTGTATGACTTGGCCGCGAAGGTCATAGGCATATCGCGAAATGTTGCCGGCGGGATCAATGTAGGCGGTCAGGTAACCACCGGTACTGCGCTGAAACTGTTCGAGCCGACCATCGGGGAGTTGGCACTCCAGAAGCAAGCCCTCAGGACTGTATCGATAGTGCAGCGATTCCCCTTCGGCATTAATTTGCCTCACTTGATTGCCGAACGCGTCGTACTCATAGCGGGTGGGATAACCGGAACAATCCACATCTTCGACAAGTTGGCTCCACTCGTTCCAATGCAGTTTCCTGGTCTTTTCTGCGGCGTCGATGATCTGCACCGGCTGACCGAAACCGTCATAGACGTAACGCGTCCGGTTGCCCAGAGGGTCGATTTCTTCGATGCAGTTGCCGCGCTGGTCGTAGCGATAATGCCAACTGTGGCCGGCGGTGTCGGTTTCCACCACGGGCAAAGCCCAATGGGCCAGCCACTGTGTGCCGCTGCTTCTGGCCAGTGGATCGGTCACTGCACTCAAATTGCCGGATTCATCGTAACTGAAGCGCCACTGGCCATTTTTCGGATCAATCGCGCCGAGCAACTGGCGATCTTCGCTCCACTCAAACTGCCACGTATGGCCCAGGTGATCGACGTAGCGAGTGATCTGATACTGCGGGTTCCAATGCCGGGTGCTGACGCGCATCAGGCCATCGGTTACACGGGTAATGCCGGCGTCCAGGTCGTAGTCGAAGGTGTATTCATCGCCTGCATCTGTCCAGTGCCGATTGACGCGCCACTCCGCGCCGTCTGGTCCTGCGAGTTCAGCCCATTGGTAGAAGCAGCGCAGGCCACTCGGCAATTGGTGCTCGGCCATGCGCCTGCCACTGTCGTAGGCAAAGCGCCGTTGGGTCGTGCCTTGTGCGTCCAGGACCTCGGCAAGATCGCCGTTGCTGTCATAGCGATAACTGACGAGCACGTCGCTGCGCGCATCGAAATGATCCTGGCGCAGGTAGCGCCGTTCGATGTGGCTCACACGCCGTGGATGTTCTGTCGAATAACTAAGGTCCACATGCATCAAATCATGTGTGTCGCGCAGGCGATACAGCCGTCCCTGGGCATCGTAATCGAGGAAGATCCGCCCTTCATTACGATCACCCAGCAGCTGCAAGCGCATCCGCGAGCTGTTCAGCGGGTCGGGCTCGAACAGCCGATACAGGCCGTCGATGCTCTCGATCAATACCGCGCCGTCGCCACTGCGTCTGACCGCAAGGCCTTCGCCCGGGTCGAATGCTCCGCCGGACAAGGGGATATAACCGATCTCCAGGCGACGGCCTTGTTCATCGATGTAGAACAGGTTTTCGTCTGGGTCTGTCTCGACCGACACCTCATACGCAACATTCCAGCCAGCGCCAAAGAGGCCATCCTGGCGAGTGTCGAGGCTGCTGTAGAAGCGTTGCCAATCGATGGGGAGCAAGCCTGGCAGCACAAAATCCAGCTCCTGCTCATCACCCAGGATCTTGGCGCCAGTCGCACTGTGCACCGGATTGGGCGAGCCATTTATGGCGCTCTTGAGCGCAGAGGTGACCTTGCTGGTTGCGTAAGAGACAGCACCCCCCACCAGCAAACTGCCGGCCAGGCATGGCAGCTTGGTCCAAAAGCACTTCACATTGCCCCGCAACGCCATCACCACGGCAATCGCCAGGCCTACGCCTGGTGTTTTCCCGCTGCGAATTTCCTGCACCACGATGGTCTCGCCACCGATGCGCACATCTGGCGAGATCAGTCCCTTGGCCGTGCCGATCTTGGCATCACAGGTACTGCGATCACCGCTGCGCGCCGCAGGCTGCCCATTGATGAACACCGAACTGGAGCCTTCGGCAATAAATTGCAGGGGCATGGGTGGGTGTTTGGTACACCCGACGGTATCCAGCAGGCAAGGCACTGTGCCGGCCGCGGGGGAGGCCACGGTCGGGCGCCACATCTGCGAGAAAAACTCGCCGGCCATGTCCAGGAAACTGGGCTGCGGCGGTTCGCTGGGCGCGACCGGCACAGCCAGCATCTTGCCAGCGGCCCGGGCGGCCTTTTTGCCATTGATGAAGACGTCGTCCGAGCCGCTGGTGATGAAGGCATCGATCACCGGCGGAAACACCCAGTTGGCGGCGGACTCGCACCAACTGGATATCTTCAGATCAGCCCCCGTGAGCCCTGCGGTGATCCCGACGACCGCCCCCACCACCAGCACCAAGGCCACGCCACCTGTGGCGATGGTTGCACCGGTCGCCAGGAACACCGCCCCCGCAACGGCCAGGCAGCCCACGGTAGTGATCGCCGCATAGGCGGCTACTTCCAGAACACCGCCGAGAATATCGGCCATCACCGAGGTGTGCAGCAGCGCGTCACCTTGCCGTGCGGCCCAGAGGTCTTCACTCATGGCTCAGGCTCAACTCAGGGTGTGGCGAGAAAGTTGAGTGTGTTTTTCAGCGTTGCCCAGTGCGCCGCTTCGGCAGGGCCCAGAGGCTGGGTCTTGACGTAACTCAGGGCGATCAGTTGGCGTGTGCCGGGTATCTGCATCGCCAGCTGATATTGGTAAATATTGTCGCTGCCTTTGTTAAAGCGGTTTTGTACCTCAAAGGCATCGATATCCTGCGCCGGCCCGACCTTGACAGCTTGCGCCGGCGAATAACGAAGGTCTTTGACTTGCTGTTCGAGCTTCTTCAATTGGCCTTCGAAATTGCTTTGCAGGCTCTCGCCGTCGGCCAGCGGGCTGCGGCTGACCACCAGCGTGGTGCCTAACTTGGCGAACTTGAGAATGTTGATCGAAGTGTCCTGTACCTCAGCATCGGGCAGGGTGAACTGGGCTTCGTTGATCAGGTAATTCATGGTGAAGAAATCTCGTTATTGACCAGCGCCGGGCTTGCCGGGAAATTTTGATTCGACGGCGGATTTGATCGTGCCTTGCTTGCCCTGTGCGCCAGGCAAGGTGCCCTTGTCACTGCCCAGGTTGATATCCAGCTTGCCCTTTGTCTGGATCTTGCTACTGCCGGTGGAAAACAGATTGAACGAGCCACAGGTGAGGTTGATGTCTCCGCCTGCCTTAAGCTCGATAACACTGTCACCGCACACCAGGCGAATACTCTCACCTGCCTCAATGGTGTAATTCGTAGCAGCGCTGTCAGACTTGGCCCCACCCACTAGAACGGTGTCGTTGTTTCGCACAACTCGCAGGCGGTTATTACCAATCGTCACCGTCTCGTTATGCCCAATGCTCTTGTTACGGTCATGCCCCACCGAGTGGCTTTCATCCACTTCCACCACGATGTCCTGATTGCGCTCGGCGTGGATATACAACTGCTCCAGCCCCTTCTTGTCCTCCATGCGGATTTCATTGAAGTTGGCCGGCGTGCCGCCTTTGCTGGAACGGCTTTTCATGCCGCTCTGGGTGGCGTTTTCCGGCAGGTCGTAAGGCACGGTCTGCTCGGCGTTGTAGACGCGGCCGGTGATGATCGGCCGGTCCGGGTCGCCTTCCAGAAAGCTCACAATCACTTCCTGGCCGATCCGTGGGATTTGCATCGAACCCCAGTTTTTACCGGCCCAGGACTGCGACACACGAATCCAGCACGAGCTGTTTTCGTTGGACTGGTCGTGACGGTCCCAGTAGAAGTGCACCTTCACGCGGCCGTACTGGTCGGTCCAGATTTCTTCGCCTTTGGGGCCGACCACCAGCGCAGTCTGCGGGCCTTTGACGATGGGCCGATAGGTGCTGGCCAACGGTCGGAAGCTTTGCTGGGCGTCAATACAGGTGAGGCTGCTTTCGAACTGCGCCGACCCTGAGCCGCCGCCGGTTTCCAGGCTTTCCTGGACGATGGCATAGCGGCAGCCGACGATCAGGTATTCGCGGTTCTGGTCCTGGCGGCTGAAGCCGGTGAGGCTGAACAAATGGCCCGAGCCCAAGCCCCGCGCATTACCGCTGAACTCGATCTGCTCATGCAGGGTTTGCAGGGCTTCAATGCGGGTGCGCGCGTAGTGTTCGCCGTCGGCGCTTTGCACGTAGGTGCCGGGGTAGTCGTACAGCGGGTAGTCGCCGGCGGTGTGCGGGCGCGGCATGGCCGAGCGTACGTCGATGCTGGCGCTCGGGCGCTGGAAGTCGTAGTCGTTAAGCTCAAGCGACCCAGGCTGCACTTCCTGCGCCAGGTGCCAGTTGTGCATATGGTCGCGTTCGCGCTGCTGCTCGTCCTTGGGGTAGTACGGGATCGATGCGTAGCCCGGCACCGTGGTGTGGGCGCCATAAGCATCGGCCAGCACCAGCACATGACGGTCCTGCTCATGGCGGAAGAAGTAGTAAATACCTTCCTGCTCCATCAGGCGGCTGACGAAATCGAAGCTGGTCTCGCGATACTGCACGCAATATTCCCACTCGCGATACGGGCGGCTCAGCGCGTCCTCGAAGTCGGAAAAACCCAGGTCGCGGAACACCTGCTTGATGATCTGCGGGATGCTCAGGTTCTGAAAAATCCGGCAGTCCGAGGTGCGGCTGAGCAGCCAGAACCAAGGGCGCAGGGTCACCTGATAACTGGCGAACTGGCCCTGGTCGATATTCTGGCTGCAACGCGCGACGATGCCGTGGAAGTGCCGCTCGCCACCGTCCGCCAACTGCACGCCGACACTCATCGGCTTGCCCAGCAACTGGTTAAGGTCGATGTTGGCGTCCAGCGAGGTCAGTCGCAGCTCATAGTTGAACAACCTGCCCAGCTCTTCGCCGCCGCCCATTTCATTGAGCAGCAGCACATCCGGCCCCAGAGGGCTGGTGATCTTGGCCAGGCGTGAGGCTTGGTTGAATAGCATCGGTAGTCCCGTAAATACCTAAATAAAACTGAAGAAACCGAATCCAACTGTGAGAGCTGGCTTGTGTGGGAGCCGGGCTTGCCCGCGATGCAGGCACCTCGGTGTGGCAGGCGCACTGAGGTGATGCTATCGCAGGCAAGCCAGCTCCCACACAAGCCCACTCCCACATTTGAATTGCGTTCCGTCAGGTCAATCGCTGAAGTCGTAGTGCAATTCATTATCCCGGCTGCTGATACGCACACCCGCCAGCGCCTTGCCTTGGAGCATGCGCGTGAGGAATTCACGGCTCATGTCCGGCAGCAGGCTGTTGGTCAGGATGGTGTCGATCATGCGCCCGCCGCTTTCGGTTTCGGTGCAGCGCGAGACGATCAAATCGACCACCGCGTCGTCGTAATCGAAGGCGACTTTGTGGGTGTTCTCCACGCGCTTTTTGATGCGATTGAGCTGCAGGCGGGTGATCGCCTTGAGCATCTCATCGCTCAACGGGTAATACGGAATCGTCACCAAACGGCCCAGCAGAGCCGGCGGGAAAATCTCCAGCAGCGGTTGGCGCAGGGCCTTGGCGATTTCTTCCGGCTCGGGGATGTTCGCCGGGTCTTTGCACACCTGGGAAATCAGTTCAGTGCCGGCGTTGGTGGTCAGCAGGATCAGGGTGTTCTTGAAGTCGATTACCCGGCCTTCGCCGTCCTCCATCACGCCCTTGTCGAACACCTGGAAGAAGATTTCGTGCACGTCCGGGTGGGCTTTTTCCACCTCGTCCAGCAGCACCACGCTGTAGGGTTTGCGCCGTACCGCTTCGGTCAGCACGCCGCCTTCGCCGTAGCCGATATAACCCGGCGGCGCACCCTTGAGTGTGGACACGGTGTGGGCTTCCTGGAACTCGCTCATGTTGATGGTGATGACGTTCTGCTCACCGCCGTACATGGCTTCGGCCAGGGCCAGGGCGGTTTCGGTCTTGCCCACACCCGAGGTGCCGGCGAGCATGAACACGCCTATCGGTTTGCTTGGGTTATCGAGCCCGGCGCGGGAGGTCTGGATGCGCTTGGCGATCATCTGCAAGGCATGGTCCTGGCCGATGATGCGTTTTTTCAGATGCTGGTCGAGGTTGAGCACCGTCTCCAGCTCGTTGCGTGCCATGCGGCCCACCGGGATGCCGGTCCAGTCGGCGACCACCGAGGCCACGGCCTGGTAGTCCACGGTCGGCAGGATCAGCGGGGTTTCGCCTTGCAGCGCAGTGAGGCGTTGTTGCAGGTCGACCAGTTGGGCGCGCAACTCATCGTTGCCGCTGTCTACCACGCCCGCCTTTTCGCGTAAGGTCGCGCGAGTGGCCAATAGCTCATCAACCAGGGTTTTTTCTTCGGCCCAGCGGCTTTCCAGCGTCGCCAGGCGTTCGCGTTCGGCGCTCAGCAAGGCTTCGCTATGGGTTTGACGCGCACCAATGGCGATGCCGATGGCATGCTCGCGGGCGATGATTTGCAGCTCGGTTTCCAGCGCTTCGATGCGACGGCGGCTGTCGTCCACTTCGGCCGGCACGGCGTGCAGGCTGATGGCGACGCGCGCACAGGCGGTATCGAGCAAACTGACGGACTTGTCCGGCAACTGTCGTGCCGGGATGTAGCGGTGCGACAGTTTCACCGAGGCTTCCAGGGCTTCATCAAGGATCTGCACCTGATGGTGTTTTTCCATGGTCGAGGCCACGCCGCGCATCATCAGCAGCGCTTTGTCTTCCGACGGTTCGGCTACCTGCACCACTTGGAAGCGGCGAGTCAGGGCCGGGTCTTTCTCGATGTGTTTTTTGTACTCGGCCCAGGTCGTGGCGGCTACGGTACGCAAGGTGCCACGGGCCAGTGCAGGCTTGAGCAGGTTGGCGGCATCGCCAGTCCCGGCGGCGCCACCGGCACCTACCAGGGTGTGAGCTTCGTCGATAAACAGAATGATCGGCTTGGGCGAGGCCTGCACGTCTTCGATAACCTGGCGCAGGCGCTGTTCGAACTCGCCCTTCATGCTGGCACCGGCTTGCAGCAGGCCGACGTCGAGGCTGCGCAGCTCCACATCCTTGAGCGCAGGCGGCACGTCACCGGCGACGATGCGCAGGGCGAACCCTTCAACCACGGCGGTCTTGCCCACACCCGCTTCACCGGTGAGGATCGGGTTGTTCTGGCGCCGACGCATCAGGATGTCCACCAGTTGGCGGATCTCTTCATCACGCCCCACGATCGGGTCGAGTTTGCCGCTGCGCGCCTGCTCGGTCAGGTCGACGGTAAAGCGCTTGAGCGCTTCCTGCTTGCCCATCGCACTTGGCGCCATGGCACCGCTGGCTTCGCCCGGTACGGCACCGGCACTGAAGCCATCGCTGGCACTCAGCGCATTCTCCGGCGAATCGCCGACGTATTCGTCAAACCGCTCGCTCAGGGCCTCGGCCTTGATCTTGTCGAACTCAGATGACAAGCCCAGCAGCGCATGGCGCAGGCTCGGTGTCTTCAGAATGCCCAGCACCAGGTAGCCGGTACGCACCTGGCTTTCGCCGAACATCAGGCTGCCGTAGACCCAACCGCGCTCTACGGCTTCTTCCACGTGGGAGGACAAGTCGGTGATCGACGTCGAACCACGCGGCAGGCGGTCCAGCGCTTCGGTCAGGTCACGGGCCAGGCGTGCCGGCTCCACGTTGAACTGACGGATGATGCGGTGCAGGTCCGAGTCCTGCAGTTGCAGCATCTGGTGAAACCAGTGGGCCAGTTCCACATACGGGTTGCCCCGCAATTTGCAGAACACGGTGGCGGCTTCGATGGCCTTGTAGGCCACGCTGTTGAGTTTGCCGAACAGTGCGGCGCGACTGATTTCACCCATGCTCTGGATTCCTTGAGGTGGTGGCGTGATCGGCGTAATGCCGGGCCAGGATTAGGTCGTTGGCGTCATGCTCGGGTTGGCCGAGCCAGGTGTTGAAGCCCAGGCGGAATTGGCCATTGAGTTGCAGCTTCGGGACTTCAGGTTGTTGCAAAACCAGGTTCAAGTCCCAGTCCAGTTCATGGCCCAGGTACTCGGCCACCCACGCCACCAGCTCGTTGAACGGCTGGCTGCCGGGCAGCATGCCCATGTAATCGTCCAGCTTGAGCGGGCCCAAGCGGATGCGGAATTTATGCTGGAGATCCCACACATGGCTGCCCAGGCAAAAGTCCACGCCCAACTGGTTGGCGCTGACACTCACGCGGCTGCGCTCCGGCAGTTCCAGCCATTGGCCGACGTATTCTTCGATGGTTACCGGCAGGCCGAAGTACTCGCTGAGAATGGCTTTCAAACCGTCCGGGTAGCGGGTTTGCGCCGACAGGTGGCCGCTGTAGTGCAGCTTCGCGGTATCCGGAATCAGCCCCTGATTCAGCAGGCTCGGCATGCCTCGACCACTCAGCGCCGCGAGGCGTGCGGACCAGTAGTCATCATCCGGGCGGTCGTGGCTGACGGTCGGCCGTGCCTCGGCCCAGGCTCGGTAAAACAGGCTGAGCAGGCGATGGTGGAACACATCCAAAAACTGTTTGCTGGTGCTGTCGGCGTTGTTGCGCTGGCGTTCGCGCACGTACTCGGTGATATGCAGCGGCAAGGGGCCGTTGGGGCCGCCGAGGCCGAAAAAGAACTGCTCCAGCCGTGCCGGTTTGCCATTGCCGGCGGGGTCGACCGAGGCCAATGTGGCCGGTGCGAAGGTGCAATCGGCTTGTTGCCCGAGGCGCAGTGGGTCATCGGCCAGGCGCAGGGAATGGCCCAGGCGCGGCAGCTCGGGCGATTCGCACTCGATACGCCGCAACGCCTGAAAGAAATCGTATTCCCAGGGCTCCTGATGCATCGCATCCAGTGTGTTCACAGGGTCGGACGTCGCCCGGGCTTGGCTTTCCATCGCATGATCTCGCCGCGTTCGGTGGTACGGATCACCGTCTCGGTAAAGCTGTTGATCGACACATAACGTGCCAGGAAGCGCTCCAGCACCGCACCGAGCAGGAACACGCCGGTGCCGCGAAACGCGTTTTCATCGAATTCCAGGGTGATTTCCAGGCCGCGCCCAAACACGATCGGGCCGGGCATTGGCAGGCGCCGGGTCACGGCTTTGCTGCTGACTTCGCGCAAGCCTTCGATCTGCAATTGCAGGGCCGCGTCATTGCTGTCGCCGTACAGGCGCAGCAGTTCACGCAAGGCGCCGGCGCCCTGGCCTTGTTCGCTCAGCGACAGGTAGTTGAGCGACAGCTGGCTGATCAGGCGCCACGCTTTGGCGTCATGGGCATGGCTGGCACGCGGGCGACTTGGCCCGGCGACGCAGCGCACAGACAACACGGGCGCGCTGTCGGCCAGGGTGAAGTCGGTCTTGCCGTTGCCCACGCTCATGAACAGCGGCAGATCGCGGTTGGTACACAGCGCGGTCACGCCGAGCTGGCGCAGGTCATGGCGGTAGGGCGCTTGCTGACTGTCGACCAGGCTGACAAAGGTTTCGCTGCCCACATAGGTGGAGCGCGGGCCGTTACGGCGTTGGTCACTGGACAACACGCGTGGCTCGCGGCGCAGCGTGTAGTAAGCCTGATCGCGGCCGTAGCGGGACGGATCGCGCACCGCATAGAACGGCAGGAACGGCTGCTCCGGCCCAGTGCCATGGCCGGTGATGCCACTCAGTGAGTGAATCTCGAAATCCATCGGCCGCGTGCGATCGGCGATCACATGGTGTTCGTTAACACGGTCCGACAGGTGGATACGGTCGACGCGTTTGGGAAACAAGTTGATCGCCGGGGTGCAGAACGGCAGGAACTGCGCGGCGCCGACACTGCCTTCCAGGCTCGGCTCGTGACGGTCGAACAGCACGATCAGCTCCAGCTCCTGGCCGTCGCAGCGTTTGACCGCACGGCTCAGCTGCGCAAATTCGACGAACAGGAAACGGTGGGGCAGGGCGAAGTATTCCTGCAATAGCCGGTAGCCCTGAAACGCCCGCGCCACCACCGGCATGGCCGCATCGGCGTCGTCAAAACCCCGGGAGCGCAGCGCGTCTGGCGGCAGGCGCTCGACCCAATCGCCACCGGGTTTGCGGGCGAACACCGCGCACGCATTGCCCAGCAGTTGTTCGTAAAGGCGGAACGGCTGCTCATCGGCGCCACTGAGGTACAGCGGCAGGCTATCGAGGTCGAGGCTGTTGAAGGGTAATTCGGCGCCGGTGCGCAGAGTCAGGCGCAGGCCGGCTTTGGCCTTGGGTTCGCTGGCCGCCAGGCGACCCAGTACGGCAGCGGGGTTGCCGAAGTACTCGGCGCCACTGACCTGCAACGGCCACAGCGTCACCGGGTGCGCGGTGCGGTACTCGCAGCAAGTCTGGGTTTCGCGGCCCAGTGCTGCGCGCAACACGGTGTCGCGTGGCAGCGGGAAACCACTGGCCAGCGAGCCTTCGTCGGGGTCGGTCTGCAATTGCACCACGGTCATCGACGGCGTGGGCGCGAGGTAGTGCGGGTAGGCGATTTCCAGCAGGTTATGGGTGAAGGTCGGGTACTCGGCGTCGAGCTTGAGCTGCACCCGGGCCGTGAGGTAGGCAAAGCCTTCGAGCAAGCGTTCGACGTACGGGTCGGCGCAGTCCATGCCGGACAACGTCAGCCGACTGGCGATCTTCGGGTATTCCTTGGCGAACTCGGCGGCGCTTTCGCGCACGTGGTGCAGTTCCTGGTTGTACAACTCCAGCAGGCGCGGGTTCATGGGCGCCTCCGTTGGTCGGCATTGACGACACGCACATGCCCGGATTCCAGGTCCAGGTCGGTTTGCAGCAGCAGGCGCAACGGCACCGGCTGCGCCCACAGGTCGCCTTCGATCTCGAAACTCAATGCGTTGTGGTTCATCTCGCCATGGCCCACGCGGGCTTTGACGCGCAACGTGTGGCGCAGAATTCGGGGTTCAAAGGTGGCAATCGCCTGATAGATCAGGGCTTCCAGGGCTTTGATATCCACACTGGAAACACTATTGCCCGCCAGCGCCGGCAGGCCGTAATTGACCACCGATGTGCCAGCCGGGGTGTGCAACGTGGCATCGGCGTCGAGGAGCGACGTGGTATTAAGCAGCCACGCCAGGTCGCGCAGCACCGAGGCTTTCAATTGGGTCAGGGACAGCACGCGTTTATCGGCGCTTTCCTTGGGGTTGGTCGGGTCGTCGTCGGTCAGCCGGTCCAGCAGGGACGGTTGCAGACGGTCGCGGGAAGCGATTTCAGTTACCACCAAAGCAGCTCCACGGACGGGCTAAGAGAGGGACAAGGTGCCAGGGGCCGCAGCGAGGTGCTGCGGCCGCCAGGGCTATCAGCGCTTGGTGTTGGAACGGATGTTCCAGCCAAACTTGATTGCGCCGCCGTCTTTGGTGCCGTCGGCTTTCTGCGGCTGGTAGTCGACCATCACTTGAGCGAAGTTCAGGGTGACGTTTTCGGTCAGGCGATCATCGGTGCCCGAGCCGCCGGTGCTCAGGGACGTGACCAGCACTTCTTCCAGGTTGATCACCATGTACTCGACCTGGCTTTCGCCACCGGCCTTGCGCACGGTCAGCTTGACCTTGTCGATGTGCTTGCCGCTGGCGCAGTGCATCATCAGGTTAGGTGAAGCCTTGTCGACGTACTTGGTCAGCGACAGGTCCTGGATATTCACCTTGCCCGCGCCGCCGCCACCGCCCACATGCATGTTGCCGGACTGGGCCATGCCCCAGCTCCAGTTCAGCACGTCGATTTCGTCCTTGTGGGCCTTGTCCATGGACTCGCCCTTGATGTCGCCGATTTTGATGAAAATATCAACAGCCATGTTTTCTCCCTGTGTGGCACGGGCCACTGAATTTGGTGATGCCCAAAGGGGCAATGCTGTTCTGTGGGAGCTGGCTTGCCTGCGATTGCATCACCGCGGCCTGACTGACAAACCGAGGTGCCTGCATCGCGGGCAAGCCCGGCTCCCACAGAAGAGCCGGTTCAACCGTTAGTTACGCGCTTTTTGCCGATGGCAGTTTCGATACCAGGCGCAACGACACCGTCAGCCCTTCGAGCTGGTAGTGCGGGCGCAGGTAGAACTTGGAGTTGTAGTAACCCGGGTTGCCTTCGACGTCTTCCACGATCACTTCGGCGGCGGCCAACGGGTGCTGGGCCTTGGTGGTTTCGGTGGAGTGTGCAGGGTCGCCGTCGACGTAGTTGAGGATCCAGTCCTGCAACCAACGCTGCATCTCGTCCTTCTCTTTGAAGGAACCGATCTTGTCGCGCACGATGCACTTCAAGTAGTGGGCGAAGCGGCAGGTGGCGAACAGGTACGGCAGGCGCGCAGCCAGGTTGGCGTTGGCGGTGGCGTCCGGGTCGTCGTATTCGGCCGGTTTCTGCAACGACTGGGCGCCGATGAACGCGGCGAAGTCGGTGTTTTTCTTGTGCAGCAGCGGCATGAAACCGTTTTTGGCCAGCTCCGCTTCACGGCGGTCGCTGATGGCGATTTCGGTCGGGCACTTCATGTCCACGCCACCGTCATCGGTAGGGAACGTGTGGGCCGGGAGGTTTTCCACTTCACCGCCGGACTCCACGCCACGGATGCGCGAGCACCAGCCGTAGTGTTTGAACGAACGGTTGATGTTCACCGCCATCGCGTAAGCGGCGTTGGCCCAGGTGTACTTGGAACTGTCGGCGCCGTCGGTGTTTTCTTCGAAGGCGAAGGCTTCCACCGGGTCGGTCTTGGCACCATACGGCAGGCGCGCCAGGAAGCGCGGCATGGTCAGGCCGATGTAGCGCGAGTCTTCCGATTCACGCAGCGAGCGCCAGCCGGCGTATTCCGGCGTGGTGAAGATCTTGGTCAGGTCGCGCGGGTTCGACAGTTCCTGCCACGAGCCCATGCCCATCACGGTCGGCGAAGCGGCCGCGATGAATGGCGCGTGCATGGCGGCGCAGACTTTCGACAACTCGCCCAGCAATTCGACATCCGGAGGCGACTGGTCAAAGTAGTAGTCGCCCACCAGGCAACCGTACGGTTCGCCGCCGAACTGGCCGTATTCTTCTTCGTACATCTTCTTGAAGAGCGGGCTCTGGTCCCACGCCGTGCCCTTGAATTTTTTCAGGGTCTTGTGCAGTTCAGGTTTGGCGATATTGAGCACGCGAATCTTCAGCTGCTCATCGCTCTCGGTGTTGTTGACCAGGTAGTGCAGGCCGCGCCAGGCGCTTTCGAGCTGCTGGAAATCCGGGTGGTGGATGATCTGGTTGACCTGGGCGGTGAGCTTGGCGTCGATGGCCGCGATAATCGATTCAATCGACTTGATCGCGTCATTGGAAACCAGGTCCGTCTGCGCCAGAGCCTGCTCGGCCAGGGTGCGCACGGCGGTTTCCACGGCTTCGCGGGCACGCTCGGTCTTGGGCTTGAATTCTTGCAGCAGCAGGTTGGCGAACTCGCTGGCTTCTTCGGTAGCCCCCAGAATCTGGGAGCCTTCGCGGGCGGTATTGTCGGTCATGATTACTGATCCCCTGCTGGCTTAGGCGCGCTGGCAAGTGCCTGAAGCAGTGCCGGGTCCTTGATCGCCTTCATGATGATTTCTTCAGCGCCAGTCTTGCCGTCCATGTAGGTCAGCAGGTTGGCCAGTTGGGTGCGGGCTTCGAGCAACTGCTTGAGCGAATCGACCTTGCGGGCCACGGCGGCCGGGCTGAAGTCGTCCATGCTTTCGAAGGTGATGTCCAGGCTCAGGTTGCCTTCGCCGGTCAGCTCATTCGGTACGTGGAAGGCTACGCGTGGCTGCATGGCCTTGAGGCGCGAGTCGAAGTTGTCGACGTCTACCTCAAGGAACTTGCGATCAGCCACAGGCGCCAGCGGCTCGGCAGGCTTGCCGGCGAGGTCGGCCATCACGCCCATTACGAAGGGCAGCTGGACCTTTTTCTCGGCGCCGTAAAGCTCGACGTCGTACTCGATCTGCACTCGAGGCGCACGGTTGCGCGCGATGAATTTCTGAGAACTTTGCTTCGCCACGTTGCTGCTCCTGGTCGCTTGAGCGACGGTGTTGTTACTGCACAGTCCGGCGGCTTACTCGCTTTCCGGGCCGCGCAGGTTTTCAAATTGGGACATGCCGTCGGGGATCAGATTGCGCACGATGGCCGCAAAGTCGGCGTGCACCAGATGCTTCGCCCGGTTCAACAACACCGGCAGCGGGCTCGAAGGCTCGTGCCGGGTGTAGTACGCAAGGATCTTGTCGAGGCTGCGCAGCACGTCATCGCGGGTGGCGATGTCGCCCGTGGGGCGCGGTGCTGCGGGGGCGGCGGCGAAATCGACCGAGGGGGCATTGTCTTCACTGACGGCCTCGGGTTCGCTGCTGCCTGCAGGGTCGGGTACGGCTTGATTGAGGATCTGCAGCGCCTGCTTGAGCGGCTGCTTCAACAGACTCAGGTCTACGCCCTGGGCCGAGCCGACCTGGTCGCTGACCTGTTGTTCGATGGCCTCGCAGGCGGCACGCGCGGCACTCAAGGCGTCGCGCGTGGCTTGCAGGTGTTCGGCGTCGCTGTCGAGGAACGCGGCATTGAGTTGCTGCGCGCCGAGTTGCTCATCCGGGAAGTTCGACAGGCCGCTGGCGTTGAGCGCCGCGCGCAGGCTCACCGGCCCGAACGTGCGCGAGCGCGTGAGGATGCTCTCGCGCAGCAGGCGAATGGTCGCGTCGCTGGTCAAGCCGGACAGGGCGTTGATGCGTACGGTGGGGTCGTTATCGTCGTCGGCATCCAGGCGCGGGTACAGGTCGGCCCAGTATTCGCGCAGCAGCGCGTTGATCAACGTAAGGACTTCGGCAAGCCCGGCCACACCCTGGAGGGCGAGGGAGCTTTGCAACAGGAAATGGGTGATGCGCAGGTCTTTGCTGCGTTGCAACAAATCGAGGCTTTGCTGCTGGATGCTGCGCCATTGCGGTGGTTCGGCGGGCAGGATCGAGTCGCCCATGCTGCGCTCGGGTTGGCCCTTGGCGTCACGTTCCAGTTGAAGGAATTGCGCGTCATATTCCAGGTCTTCACCACAGGGCGAAGTCGCGGAAACGGCGGCGAGCAGCAACGGCACATCCACTTGATTCGATCTCCTTATCAGCCCGTTAGACGGCGGGCAATGCATGCATTAGTTACGCTATGAACTTTGCATGTTTTCTTGGTCATATAGTCAGCGTGCCACTATAGTGCCATCACTTATGTTCAAGAAGTTGTGCATTTTTGGTGTAGTAGTTACGCGTTGTCAAGGTAAGCTACTCGCCCTCTGTGACAGATGTGCGGTGTTTAACACACTGCGCGACTGATGGGTCTGACGGCGGCCCAAGACAGGATTTTTGTCACGGAAGCCGGTTAAGATCAGCGATCATGCTGACAAAAGCAGATTTTACGGTCGGTTGCACGACTTGGCAGGGCGTTTACGGGAAACGCCCTCCCTTGGAATAGACCGCGCGCGATGTATCAGCAAGGAGGCAAGATGTCGCTGTGTTTGACTATCACTAGTTATCACAAGATTACCCCTGGGCAATGCTCTGAAAAGTCCATGGATCAGGGCGTGATGGCTATTGGCCGCAATTCCGACAATGACTGGGTATTGCCTGATCCAGAGCGGTTAGTCTCCTCGCAACATTGCGTTATTCAATACAAAGATGGCCGTTACTATCTGACCGATAACAGCACAAACGGAGTCGAGCTGGTTAACGCCGGCATCCGGATGCGTAGAGGGAACAGCGAGCCGTTGCAAGATGGCGAGTTGATCCGCATCGGCGATTACGAGATCCAGGCGCGTATCGACTTCAACGTGCAGGCGCTTGATAGCCAGCCGTTCAGCGGCGATTCGGCGAACAGTTTTGAAGCGCTGATGGGCGCGGTGGCGAACAAGCCTGCACCTGTACCTGCGCCTGTGATCGCGCCGCAGTTCCAGGGCGCCTCGTCGATGGACACGCTGCCGGACCTGTTCGACTTCCTCACCCCGACCACCGTGCCGCCGCCAACTGTGGCGGACCACGTACCCAGCGAGCAGCACGATTTTCGTCCGCCAACGCCGGTCGCGGTGCCTGTGGTCGAAAAGCCCGCAGTGTCAGGCTCGGTGATTCCCGAAGATTGGGACTTGTTCGGCGACACGCCAGCGCCCGTCGTAGCAACTCCCCAGCCGGTTGCACCCGTTGAACCATCCCCCGCGTCAATCATGCAGCCGGCCGCGGCCGCCCCGGACATTTCCTCGCCGCCCGACCTGCTCCAGGCTTTCCTGCGCGGCGCCGGGCTGGACCAATTGCGTCTCGACAAGGCTCAAGCCGAAGCACAAATGGAAAGCATCGGCCGCAGCTACCGCCTGATGGTCGAAGGCCTGATCGACGTGTTGCGTGCCCGCGCCAGCCTCAAGGGCGAGTTCCGCATGCAGCAGACGATGATCCAGCCGGCTGAAAACAACCCGTTGAAATTTGCGCCGAATGCTGACGAAGCCTTGTTGCTGCTGCTTCGTCATGGCAACCAAGCGTTTATGGCGCCGGACGTTGCCGTGCGCGACAGTTTCGACGACCTGCGCGCCCACCAACTGGCGGTGATGGCCGGTGTGGAAGCGGCGATCAAACACCTGCTCACGCGTTTTGAACCGGCACAGCTGGAAGAGCGCATGGGCAAGCCCGCCGGGCTGTCGAGCCTGTTCAACGGTTCGCGCCAGGCGCAGTACTGGCAGCAGTTCACCGAGCTCTACAGCAATATTTCCCGTGAGGCCCAGGAAGATTTCCAGGTCCTGTTCGGTCGCGAATTCAGCCGTGCATATGAAGAACACAGCGCACGACAGCGACGCTAAAACGCGCCGCAATAATGGATAAAACGGATAGCTAAGTACGTCATTGAGGACGCAGGATGATTCCCAGGTTTTTACTCGCAGCCGCCACCGCACTGCTGCTGACGGCGTGTGCCAAGGACGCGGTCAAACCCGAGGCTGCCACTGAAGCCGAGGCGGGCACTGCCGCCGTCGAGCTGCACTTTCACGCCATTGCCGGGCTAAACCCCGGCGCCAACGGCCAGGCCGCTCCGGTACGGGTGCGCATTTTCGAACTGAAAAACGCCGCCACCTTCAGTCGCTCCGACTACTTCGCCTTGGCCGATCGCGCGCAATCCACCCTTGGCCTGGACCTGCTGGACCAGGATGAAGTGATGATCCAGCCCGGCCAGCAACTGAGCATACAGCGCGACCTTGACCCCGCCACACGCCAGATCGGCTTGTTGGTGGGCTATCGCGAGCTGGACCGCGCGCAATGGCGCACGGTGCTCACTGTACCGGCGCGCCAATACACCGAATATCAGATCAGCCTCGATGTGCGTGCCGTACGCGCCGACGTCGTGGTTCCCCCATCCAGCCCTGCCCAATAAGAAACCCTCGGAGCCCCCATGTCCTGGAACAATCGCGTGGTCTGGTCGGAAGGCATGTTCATCGGAACGCAGCACTTCCAGCAGCATGACCGTTACCTGGAAAACCTCATCGACGCGCGCAGCCGCCCGTTGTCCGCCGGTGCCTGGGGCTTTTCCGAGTTGCTTATTGACCAGGGCCTGCTGGCCCAGGGCAAGCTGGCGATCGTGTCGGCGCGTGGGCTGTTGCCCGACGGCACGCCGTTCAATATTCCCCAGGACGACTTGGCGCCGAGCCCGCTGAATATCGACGACAACCTGCGCGACGGCCTGGTGTACCTGGCCTTGCCGCTCAAGCGCGCCGGTGCGCGAGACACGGTGGATGAAGGTGAAGCGCTGGAAGCGGCGCGCTACGTAAGCCAGGTGCGCGAAGTGCGCGACGATAACGCGCCGTTTGAAAACCGCGCACCAGTGGCCGTGGGCTCCCGAGCGCTGCGCCTGTTGACCGCGCAGGATGGCATCAGTGACTACGCCGCCATTGGCCTGGTGCGCATCAAGGAAAAGCGCGCCGATCGTGCATTGGTGCTCGACGACACGTATATCCCACCGGTTTTGGACGTGGCCGCGAGCAAACCACTGACTGCCTTTCGCAGCGAACTGCTCGGCCTGCTGCACCAGCGCGGCGAAGCCCTGGCGGGCCGCGTGGTCGCCTCGGGTGCGGGTGGTGCTTCGGAAATTGCCGACTTCATGCTGCTGCAATTGGTCAACCGGGCGCAGCCGCTGATCCAGCATTTGAGCCAGTTGAGCCCGCTGCACCCTGAGCGGCTTTTCAGCGAGTTGGTGAGCCTGGCGGGTGAGTTCGCCACGTTTTCCACCACGGGCCGGCGCCCGCAGGAATACCCGCAATACCAACATGATGACCTGGCCCTGAGCTTTGCCCCGGTGATGGCAGCATTGCGTGAAGCCTTGTCGATGCTGATCGACAGCAAAGCCACGCCGATCCCTATTGTGGAAAAAGCCTACGGCATCCACGTGGCCATGCTCGCCGACAAAACCCTGCTCGACAGTGCCAGTTTCATCCTCGTGGTCCGCGCCGACGTGCCCGGCGAAACCCTGCGCGCACGCTTCGGCCAGCAGAGCAAAGTCGGCTCGGTGGAGCACATCCGCGACATGGTCAACCTGCAACTGCCGGGCATCGGCCTGTTGCCGTTGCCGGTGGCGCCACGCCAGATCCCCTACCACGCAGGCTCCACCTATTACGAGTTGGACCGTGGCAGCGAGCACTGGCAGCAACTGAACAACTCCGGCGGGTTTGCCTTCCATATCGCCGGGCAGTTCCCGGGCTTGAACCTGGCCTTCTGGGCGATCCGAGGATAATTGGCGATGCATCCCAATGATGATGACCGCACGCAGTTCATGCCTCGCCCAGGTGGTCGTGCACCGGAACCTGCACGTGCTGAACCTGCGCCTTTGTCGATGCCGGCCGCGCCGATCCTCACCGGTAAAAGCCAGGGCCTGAACCCGTTGGAAAGCGCGGCCGGGCCGCTGCTGGCGTTGTTGACGCGCCTGCGCAACACCATCGCCCACCCAGCGCCGGCCAGCCTGCGTGCGCAGTTGCTGGCCTACCTGCGCCAGTTCGAAGAACGCGCCGAAGCCGCCGGTGTGGCGCGCAACGAAGTGCTGCTGGCGCGTTACGCGCTGTGTACGGCGCTCGATGAAGCCGTGCTCAGCACGCCCTGGGGCAGTACCAGTGACTGGGGCAAGCAGAGTTTGTTGATCACCGTGCACAACGAAGCCTGGGGCGGCGAAAAGGTCTTCCAGTTGCTCGACCATTGCCTGCAAAGCCCACGCGAGCGGTTGTACCTGCTGGAGCTGTTGTACCTGTGCATGTGCCTGGGTTTTGAAGGCCGCTACCGCGTGATGAATGACGGTCGCAGCCAGTTGGAAGCCTTGCGTGAACGCACCGCCGCAGCGATTCGCAGTGCGCGTGGCGAGCACGAACGCGAACTCTCGCCGCATTGGCGCGGCGTAACCGTGGCGCGTGATCGCCTGGCGCAATTCATGCCGCCGTGGATCGCCGTGGCCATCGGCCTGGCGTTGCTGCTGGCGTTACTGTTTGGGTTGCGCATGAAGCTGGCGTCGGATGCGGAACCGGTGTTCAAGAATATCCATGCCCTGGGCGAGATTCCCGTGCAGGCCATCGACCGCCCGGTGGCGCAACCTAAAGTCATCGAACGGCCGCGCCTGGCCGGCTTCCTGGTGGAAGACATCAAGGCGGGCCGCGTGGCGGTGGAAGACAAGGTCGACCGTTCCGTGGTGACGATTCGCGGCGATGAGCTGTTCGCATCTGCCAGCTCCAGCATCCGCGATGACTTCGAGCCGCTGATGCTGCGCATCGCTGACGCCATCCGCAAGGTCAAGGGCCAGGTCCGCGTGACCGGCCACAGCGACAACCGCCCGATTGCCACGTTGCGCTTCCCGTCCAACTGGGCTTTGTCCGAAGCACGTGCCAAATCGGTGCTGGAGATTCTGGCGGCCAAAACCGGCCAGGCGGATCGCTTCAGTGCCGAAGGCCGCAGCGACACCGAGCCGGTGGCGACCAACGCTACTGCCGAAGGCCGTGCCCGTAATCGTCGGGTTGAAATCACCGTATTGGCGGAGGGCGTCGAGTGAAGGCGTTTTTCAGTTTTATGATTCGCTGGGTGATCCCCGTGCTGGGCCTGATCGCCTTGAGCCTGATCATCTGGTTTGTGGGGCCGTTGCTCGATGTGCTGATGCCGGAAGGGCGGCGCTGGGCGCTGATCATCCTGGTGTTTGCGCTGTGGATCGCCTACCGCGTAGTGCGCATTATTCAGGCGCGCCGCCAGGCCGCCGAAGTGATGCGCAGCCTCGCCGCCGAAACCCCGGCCGACCCCAACAGCGTCGCCACCGCCGAAGAGTTGTCGACCTTGCGCCAGCGCATGGACGAAGCCCTGGCATTGCTGAAAAAGGCCAAGCTCGGTGGTGATGAGCGCCGCAATCTCTATGAGCTGCCGTGGTACGTGATCATCGGCCCGCCGGGTTCGGGCAAGACCACCGCGCTGGTCAATTCGGGCCTGCACTTTCCACTCGCTGCACAGTTGGGCGCCGGTGCGGTGCGCGGTGTTGGCGGCACGCGTAACTGTGATTGGTGGTTTACCGACCAGGCCGTTTTGCTCGATACCGCCGGCCGCTACACCACCCAGGACAGTAACTCCACAGTGGATAAAGCTGCGTGGTTGGGCTTTCTCGATCTGCTGAAAAAGCAGCGTTCGCGTCGCCCGATTGATGGTGCGTTTATCGCCATCAGCCTCTCGGATCTGCTGCTCGGTACGGATGCCGAACGCGCCGCCCATGCGGCCGCAATTCGCCTGCGGATCCAGGAGCTTTACACCCAACTGGGCGTGCGATTCCCGATCTACCTGATGCTGACCAAGCTCGACCTGGTGCCGGGCTTTATGGAGTTCTTCGACAACCTGAGCAAGGAAGACCGCGCCCAGGTGTGGGGCATGACCTTCGCCCTGGACGACGGCAAAAACAGTGACAGCCCACTGGCCCATCTGCAAAGCGAGTTTGCCGGTCTTGAGCAGCGCCTGAATGAACGGCTGGTGGAGCGCCTGCAACAGGAGCGTGACCCGGCGCGGCGTGACCTGATCTACGGTTTCCCGCAGCAGTTCGGCGCGTTGAAAGATTGCCTGCAAAGCTTCCTCGAAGGCGTGTTCAAACCCAACGCCTTCGAAGAGCGTGTGTTGCTGCGCGGTGTGTACTTCACCAGCGGCACCCAGGAAGGCAGCCCGATTGATCGCCTGATCGGCGCCATGGCCCAGAGCATGAACTTGGACCGCCAGCACCTGGCGCGACAGAGCGGCACCGGGCGCAGTTATTTTATCGAAAAATTATTCACCGCCGTGGCGTTTGCCGAGCGTGGGTTGGTGGGTGTAAACCCGAAAGTCGAGCGCCGCCGCAAGTGGATTGCACGCGGTGTGCTGGCAGCTACCGTCGCCTTGGTGGTGGTGGTCAGTGGCCTGTGGTGGGTAAGTTATCGCGCCAATCAGGCGTATATCGCCCAGGTTGACCAGAAGGTCGCGCCGCTGGGCCAGACGGTACAGAACCTCAGCCCGGCGCAGCGTGAAGTGCTGGCAGTGTTGCCGCTGCTCAATGCGGTGAAGAACCTCGCGGGCGATTCGCCGAGCTGGTCCGAAGGCCTGGGCCTGTATCAGGGCGATATGCTTGAAGCCGAATCTGCCAGCGTCTACCGCAAGCTGTTGATCGCGGTATTCGCGCCACGCCTGGTCACGCGCATCGAAGAGCAACTGCATGGCGGCGGCAATTCCGACTTCCTTTATGAAGGCCTCAAGGCCTACCTGATGCTCGCCGACAACGAGCACTACGACCCGGACTTCATCAAAGCCTGGGTCGCCCTGGATTGGGACCGCAACCTGCCGCGTGACCTGCCGGCCGATCAGCGCCAGGCGTTGACCGGGCACTTGCAGGCGCTATTCGACCGCCACCCGCCGAATGCGCGGCTGGACCCACGCCTGATCGATGACCTGCGTCGCCAACTGCAACAGCTGCCGGTGGCGCAACGTGTGTACGACCGGGTCAAGCGCCAGAAGCTGCCCGAGGGCATCCCCGACTTTCGCCTCAACGAAGCCGCCGGCCGCGATGCCGCGCTGGTGTTCAGCCGTAAAAGCGGCAAGCCGTTGGGCGAGCCGTTGAGTGGGTTCTTTACTGCCAAAGGCTATCGTCAGGCCTTCCTGCTCAGCAGCCTGAACCAGACCGGCACCCTGGCCGAAGAGCAATGGGTACTGGGCCGTGAACAGGCCGATCAACAGAACGTGGTGAGCCTGGCCGCCGACGTGCGCCGCCTGTACTTCCAGGACTACCAGCGCCAATGGGACGCTTTGCTCGTGGATATCGACTTTGTGCCGATCACCAGCGTGGCCCAGGCGGCCGATGTGCTGCGGGTGATTTCCGGCCCCACTTCGCCGCTGAAAAAGCTGCTGGTGGCCGTGGCCAAAGAGACCGACCTGCAAGCTGAAGAGCGCCAATTGGCCGCCAAAGGCGTGCCGGTGGAAGGCGGCGTCGACAAGCTCAAGGAGCGCCTCGGCAGCCTGCTCGGCCAGGAGCAACCAAGCGCTAATGCACCGCAAGCGGCGGACGATCCGGTGACCGCGCACTTTGCCGAACTCAATAGCATCGTCAGCAAAAACGAAGGCGAACCGGCGGCCATCGACGGCCTGCTGGCGGACATGAATGCGCTGTATGTGCAAGTCAGCGCCATGGTCGGCGCCAGTGGCGACGCCCTGCTCGGCGAGGCCAAGAACCAGGCGGCGGCTGCGGCCACGCGGGTCAGCTTGAATGCCGAACGCCAGCCCCCGCTGGTGCAGGGCATGGTCAAGTCGGTGGTCAACTCCACCACCAACAGCATGATGGGCGGGGTGCGTAACCAGCTGAATGCGGCGTGGGTGAGTGAAGTGGTCAACGTGTATCGCCAGTCTCTGGCGGGCCGTTATCCGATGTCGCCGGGCAGCGCGCGGGACGCCACGCTGGATGACTTCGGCCAGTTCTTCGGCGTGGGCGGGGTGATGGATAACTACTTCCGCAAATACCTGCAGCCTTACGTGGATACATCCACGCAGACCTGGCGCTGGCAGCCGGGCGCGGCGCAAAAGCTCGGGATTGCACCGGGCGTGCTGCAAACCTTCCAGCGTGCGGCGGCTATTCGTGACGCGTTCTTCAGATCGGGGGGCACCCAGCCGATCGTGCGTTTCGAGCTCAAGCCGGTGTCGATGGACCCGACCATCACCCAGTTCCTGCTCGACCTCGACGGCCAGCAACTGAGCTACGACCACGGCCCAAGCCGCCCGGTGGCGATGCAATGGCCCAACCCCGGCAGCATTGGCGTGGTGCGTATTTCGATCATGCCTCCGTCAGCCAGTGGCCGTTCCGGCGTGACCCTGGACGGCCCGTGGGCGTGGTTCCGCCTGCTGGAACAATCGGACCTGAGTGCCGGCAACTCACCGGACCGTTTCAACCTGCGTTTGCGGGTTGATGGCGCGAGCATCGCCTACGAGTTGCGCGCCAACAGCGCCTTCAACCCGTTCAAAAGCCGCGTACTCAGTGGCTTCAGCCTGCCGGAGCGGCTATGACCACGCTGGGCTTCTACGGCAAGTTGGCCAGCCGCGGCGACTTTGTCAGCCGTGCCTTGCCCCAGAGTTTTATCGGCCCGTGGGACAGCTGGCTGGCCGCCGGTTTGCTCGCCAGCCAGAACAGCCTGGGCGGCGATTGGCTCAACGTCTATCTGGTCAGCCCGTTGTGGCGTTTTGTGCTGGCACCGGGCGTGTGCGGGCCGGACGCTGCGACAGGCGTGGTGATGCCGAGCATTGATCGGGTCGGGCGCTATTTCCCGTTGGCCGTGGTGGCGTTGCTTGATCACGACACTAACCCGGCGTCATTGGTGGGCGGTCCGGATACGTGGTTTGAGCAGGCTGAAGAGCTGTTGCTCAGCACCCTGGATACTGGCGCCACGTTCGAACGTTTCAACGATGGTGTCGACAGCCTGGGCCTTCCGGCCAGTGAGCAACGCGCGGTCGACAGTCGCTTCGCGGGCCTGCAACGGGTCGCCGCCACTGTGCCCCACAGCCGCATGACCGCACTGGCCGAGCAGGCCTGTGAAGGTGCCAGCCTGTGGTGGGGCCGTGGCTCACAACGTATTTCACCCGGTTTATTGCGGTGCCAGGGTTTGCCGGCTGCCGGCGATTTTGCGCAGTTTTTGCTCGGACAAGAAGGTGTGGTGTAGATGGGGGCGACGTTTAAATCCGCGAGCAAAAGCCATGTGGGCATGGTGCGTCAGGTTAATGAAGACGCGTGCCTGGACCTGCCGGAAAACCGCCTGTGGGTCGTGGCCGATGGCATGGGCGGGCATGCGGCCGGTGATTACGTCAGCAGCCTGATCGTCGACAGCCTGCGCAATGTGTCGGTGGGGCGCTCACTGGATGAATACTCGGCTGCCTTGCGCAATGACCTGATTCGCATCAACGCCACGGTGCGCGAAGAAACCGCTAACCGTGGCGTGAGCATGATGGGCAGCACTGTGGTGGTGCTTGCCGCACGTGGCCTGCGTGGCGTGTGTTTATGGGCCGGCGACAGTCGCCTGTACCGCCTGCGCGAGGGGCAGCTGGAGAGCATTTCCCGTGACCACAGCTACGTGCAGGACCTGCAAGACAGCGGCCTGCTCAGCGAAGCCGACGCGCGCGTGCATCCCCGTGCCAATATTGTCACCCGCGCGGTGGGCGTGGAGGCCCAGCTGGAAGTGGCGGTGGCTGACCTGTTGATTTCCCCCGGCGACAGCTACCTGCTGTGCAGCGATGGCCTTAACAAGACCGTTGAAGACCATGAGATCCGCGAAGTGCTGGGCCATGATGCGCCGGATGAAATCGTGCGCAGCCTGGTGCACCTGGGGCTCAATCGCGGCGCGCCGGACAATATCACTGCCATTGTCGTGAAGGTCTCGCCATGAACATTGTGATCCCGGGCTACGACATCGAAGGCGAGATCGGCGAAGGCGCCATGGCCAGCGTGTACCTGGCGACCCAGCGCTCGCTGGAGCGCAAGGTGGCCTTGAAGGTGATGGCCGCGGCGCTGGCGGCCGACCCGAGCTTCTGCGAGCGCTTCCTGCGCGAGGGCAAGACCCTGGCGCGCCTGTCGCATCCGCACACGGTGACCATCCATGACATCGGCAACGTCGGTGAGCTGTACTACATGGCCATGGAATACCTGCCCAACGGCACACTCAAAGAGCGCATCGCCGCCGGCCTGACGCCGGAGCAGGGCGTGACGCTGATTCGCCAGATCGCTTCGGCGTTGGGCTATGCGCATGCGCAGGGTTTGGTGCACCGCGACGTCAAACCGGCGAACATTCTGTTTCGCGCTGACGGCACCGCCGTACTGTCGGACTTCGGCATCGCCAAGTCCCTGGACGATCGCACCCAGTTCACTCAAGCCGGCTTTGCCGTGGGCACGCCGAGCTACATGAGCCCGGAGCAGGCGCGAGGCCAGGAAATTGATGGCCGCGCCGACCTGTATGCGTTGGGCGTGGTGCTCTACGAAATTCTCGTCGGCAAGCTGCCGTATAACGGCACTGATGCGCTGTCCACTGCGCTGGCACATCTGACCGAGCCGCTGCCGGAACTGCCGGTGCACCATGGCCGTTATCAGGACGTGCTGCGCAAGCTGTTGGCCAAAGACCCCGCCGAGCGTTTTCCGGATGCGGCGGCGTTGCTGCGTGCGCTGGACCAACTGCCCGCAGACTCGCCGGAAGCCACGTTGGTACGGCCGTTACCGATTCCGCTGAGTTTTGACTTGGCCGGAATGACGCCGGTGTCCATCGACATTCCGACCGACAAACCCCAGCCGCAACCGGTGCGTCAGCCGGTGGTGACGCCGACGCAACACCGCGCCGTGTCCGAACAGCGCCGTGGCCCGGTGCTGGCCCTGGCCGCCGTGGCCGTGGCGGTGGCACTGGCAATTGGTGGCGCCAGTTACTGGTGGCTGAGCGGCAGCGATGAACCTGCCAAACCGCCTGTTGCCGTGGTGCCCAAAACCTCACCACCGCCGCAGGTAAAGCCGGCAGTGGCTGAGGCGGATGGCGGCCAGCGGCCGTTGCTGATGGCGGGCAAAAAGACCTTGTTCCAGCGCGTGCTCAGCAAGCCGGGCGCCAAGCTTTCCCATGATGCCGGTGGTGCAGCAGGCGAAGCTCTGCCGGCGTTTTCGGTGCTCTATGTTTACCAGCGCAAAGACATCGACGGCAGCCCGTGGGTTCGCGTCGGCGCGGCTACCGATGGGCGCAGCGATGGGTGGTTGCCCGCCGCTCAAGTCAGCGACTGGAAGCAAAGCCTGGTGCTCAAGTTCACCGAGCGCTCGGGCCGCGCGCCGGTGATGTTCCTGCGCCAACCGGCTGAGGTGGAAAAGCTGTTGGCTGATCCCGCCGCCGCCAAAAACGTGTTGGCCAAGGCGCAGAAGAACCGCGAAGACAATCAACAGGTGCTGGCGCTTGAGCCGATGGCCAGCGCCGTGCCGCAAAACCAGTTTTACCTGCTGCCGATTTTTGACTCCAAAGAGAGCTTCGACGAAAACGGCCAGCCGGTGCAGTTGCTCAATGTGGCGTCCATCGACCCGGGCAGCGCGGCGGCCAAGCCGGCTACCAAAGCGATCGCTGCAGACGCTTTCCGCACGGCGGTGGTGTTGGTGGTCGACACGACGGTTTCGATGCAGCCTTACATCGACCAGGTTCGCGATGTGGTGCATGAGTTGCAAACCCGCATTGCCGAGCGCGGCGAGCTTGATAGCGTGAGCTTCGGGCTGGTGGGGTTTCGCAACAGCATCAAGAAAACCCCCGGTTTGGAATACGTCGCCAAGACGCTTATTACCCTTGATCAGGGGCGCGACCCGCAACGTTTCCTCGACATGGCGCGCCAGGTCAAAGCGTCAACGGTGTCCAGCCATTCGTTCAACGAAGATGCATTTGCCGGGGTGATGCAGGCGGTCGATGGCATGGACTGGTCCGGTTACGGCGGGGGCATCATTTTTCTGGTCACCGATGCCGGCGCGCTGCGCAAGAACGACCCCTTTGCCGCCACCCAGATGAACGAAGCCGAAGTGCGTCAGGCGGCACTCGGCAAGCAGATCAAGATTTACGCCCTGCACCTGCGCACCGATGCCGGCAAGAAAACCCACGCCGGTGCCGAAACCCAGTACCGCGTGCTCACCGCCGACGCCAACCCGCAGATCGGCGACCTTTACACGCCGGTACCCGGTGGTGATGTACACAAGCTGGGCGAGCGGGTTGATGAGATTGGTACAGTGTTCGCCAACCTGGTGCACCAGGTTCGCAGCGACACACCGCAACCGGTGCCGCTGCTGAGCAGCGCGCCGAGCCTGGCGGACAAATCCGCAGCAGTCGGCTACGCCATGCACATGGACTTCCTTGGCCGTAAAACCGCGAGCCAGGCGCCGCAACTGGTCAGCGCCTGGACCGCCGATCGCGACCTGACCAACCCGGCGCTGCCGGCGTTCCAGGTGTGCGTGATGCTCACCAAATTGCAGCTCAACGACCTGCAGCAATCGCTGAAACTGATCGTGGATGCCGCGCGCAAAACCCAAACCTCGCCCAAGGATTTCTTCCAGGAAATTGCCAGCGCTTCGGCCTATATGAGTCGCGACCCACAGGCTCTGCGCAAGGGCGGTAACCTGGCCGATGGCGGCCTGCTCGGTGAGTACCTGGAAGGCCTGCCGTACCGCAGCAAGTCGCTGAACATGACCCAGGACTTGTGGTTGTCGCTGAGTGTGGCCGAGCAGGAAGACTTTATCGACGAACTGGATTCGAAAATCCGCCTGTATGAAACCTTTCACAATGATGTGGCCAACTGGGTCCGTTTCGGCGATGCCGAGCCGGGCGATGCGTTGTACCGCGTGCCGTTGTCGACGCTGCCGTAATGCTGAACTTGAGCGCGGTACACAAAAGCCGGGGCACGGGGAGCCAGCGTTACAGCCTGGTGATTCCGGCTTTGCAGCTGCGTGCCGGTGAGCAATTGGCGATTGTCGGGCCCAGTGGCTGCGGCAAAAGCACGTTGCTGGATTTGCTCGCGCTGGTGTTGGCGCCGGATCAGGCCGGTCAGTTTGAATTCGACAACACCGATATCGGCGGGCTATGGCGTGCCGATCAGCAATCTACCCTGGCTGCGCTGCGCAGCCGGCACTTGGGTTATGTGCTGCAAACCGGTGGCCTGCTGGGTTTTCTCGATGTGCGCAGCAATATCGCCTTGTCGCGGCAATTGCTGGGTTTGAAAGATGACGGCAGCGTGACGCGCCTGGCGGGGCAGTTGGAGATCAGTGACCAGTTGGCGAAGAAACCGGCAGACCTGTCGGTAGGCCAGCGCCAGCGCGTGAGTTGCGCCCGTGCCCTGGCCCATGCGCCGCAGCTGGTGCTGGCGGATGAGCCGACCGCGTCGCTGGACCCGCTGAATGCCGAGCGCGTGATGCAGGCGCTGCTGGCCCAGGCCCGCGAACACCGTGCCGCCTGCGTGATCGCCACCCATGACGAACCCCTGGCCCGCGCCAGCGGCTTGCAGGTACGGCGCATCGGTTGCCGCCGCGACCCTGACGGCGGCGTCACGGCCACGCTCGGGGAGGTGTGCTGATGCGCATCGGCGTGGTGGCCTCGCTGGCCTGGCGGGATTTCCGCAATGATGCCTGGCTGTCGGCCTGTTCGGTGCTGGCGCTGGTGGCGGTGATCGCGCCGCTGCTGGTGTTATTCGGCCTGAAATTTGGACTGGTTGGCAGTTTGACCGAACGCTTGGAGACCGATCCGGCCACCCGTGAAATTATCCCATTGGGCGGTGGGCGATTCAGCAGCGAATTTATTCGGCAGCTGGGTCGGCGCAGCGATGTGGCCTTTGCCGTGCCGCGTACCCGGCAAATTGCGGCGACCGCGCAGGTGGGCACACTGGCGTTGGAAATGCTGCCGACGGCGGCGGGTGACCCGTTGCTCAGTGGTTTGCCGATGCCCAAGGGCCTGGACCAGATCGTGCTGAGCCACACCGCAGCCGAAAAGCTTGCGGCGCGGCCTGGGGATTGGCTGGAAACCCGCTTTGCGCGGCAAGTGGCGGGGCGTGTCGAGGCCCAGCGCACCCGCTTGCAAGTGCTGGCGGTGTTGCCGTTGGAAGCCTTCGCCCGTGACGGTTTGTTTGCTGATTTGGGTTTGCTGGAGGCAGCGGAAGATTACCGCGATGGCCGTGCCGTACCGGCGTTGGGCTGGGACGGGAATGCGGTCGGGGTGAGCGAGCAGCGTGTGTACCCGGCGTTTCGTCTATACGCGCGCACCCTGACTGATGTGGAGCCGCTGCGGGTGTATTTCGCCGGGCAGAATCTGTTGGTGTCGACCCAGGCACAGACCATCGCCCAGGTGCAGTCGTTGAGCCGCAACCTGTCGTTGGTATTCTGGATTATTGCCGGGCTGGCCTTGGTTGGGGCGTTTGCAGCGATCTTCGCCGGGGCGTTGGCGGCGGTTGCACGCAAGCGGCGGGAATTGTCGGTGCTGCGCCTGTTGGGGTTTTCCACCGGCGCACTGTTGTTGTTTGTGGTGTTGCAGGCGCTGTACAGCGCAGGGTATGCCGCCGTGCTGAGCGCCGGGCTGTATGGCCTGGCCGAGGTAGCTTTGAATAAACTATTTGTGCAGGGGGCGGGCGAGTACGCCAGTCACCTGTTGGCGCGTCACTACGCCCTGGCCCTGGTCGCAATCCTCGGCGTCAGCGCCGTGGCGGCGGCCTGCGGCGGTTGGCGAGTGGCGCGTATCCAGGCTTCTGAAGGAATCAGAGATGTATAAGTTACTGGGCGCCTGTGTGGCGCTGAGCCTGGCCTCGTTGGCCTGGGCCGATGAAGCGAGTGACAAACTCGATAACCCTAAACCTTTGCCGGATGACGTGAGCCTGCCGCTGCCCTGCGAAGGCAACATGGTGTTCCGCTACGCCTACGTGTTGGCCCAAGGCACGCTGGATGACCGCGAAATCAGCCTCGGCTATCCCTTTGCCGAAGGCGAAGCGGGTTATCAGCAGTCGTTTATTTCCGGCTACCGTCGCGACTTTATCAACGGCCAGTTCACGCTCAAGGATTTGCCCAAGGGCTGGAACACAGTCATTGCGCCGTTGATGCCGAAAACCGACGCCAAGACGCCGCTCAAGCCGATGCTGTA
Organism: Pseudomonas sp. 2822-15; assembly: GCF_002742515.1. Lineage (NCBI taxonomy): Bacteria > Pseudomonadati > Pseudomonadota > Gammaproteobacteria > Pseudomonadales > Pseudomonadaceae > Pseudomonas > Pseudomonas sp. 2822-15. Next base: position 282,621 of record NZ_LJRY01000187.1, read on the forward strand.
TTTCATCGGTAAGTACGAAGTGACCGCCCGCCAGTATGCGCAGGTGATGTCCCAGGCACAGTCGCTGGCCAGCGGCGAGCCGGCACCTGCGTGTGATGCACCGACTGGCATGGCTGCGCGCCTGCCCAAGGTGAAGTTGTCGCGCTTTGAAGCGGAGCGTTTTTCGGCGGTGTACAGCGCCTGGCTGATGAAGTACCACCGTGAGCTGCTGCCGGTGAGTGGCCGCGGCTCTTCGGCCGACGACGGCGGCCTGGGTTTTGTGCGCCTGCCTACCGAAGTGGAATGGGAATACGCCGCACGCGGTGGCCAGGCGGTGAGCCGTCAGGAACTGGAAGGGCGGTTGTTCCCGCGCCGCGTCGAAGGCAGCGAAAGCGATGGCCCGCTGGGTGACTACGCAGTGTTCAACCAGGTCGCTGGCGGCACTGGCCAGGCAGCGCGCTTGATGCCCATCGGCACCAAATTGCCCAACCCTATCGGCCTGTTCGATGTGATCGGCAACGCGGCGGAAATGGTCCAGGAATCCTTCCAACTCGTGCACGCCGGGCGTCGTCAGGGCACCTACGGTGGCTTCGTGGTCAAGGGCGGCAACTACCTGGAAGGCGAGGGCACGCTGTTTACCGGTATGCGCCGCGAGTACCCGTTATTCGCCGCTGACGGCACCGAGCAAAGCAACGAAACCACCGGTTTTCGCGTAGCGATCGGCGCGCTGTCGGCGCCGCGTTCGCGCTACAAGGAGCTGTTCGCCCAGTGGCAGAAAGAAGGCCGCCTGGCTTCGCTGACTGACGCCATCGATGACGCCCAAGACCCGACCAAGCGCCTGGACAGCATCATCGCCGCCAGTGTCGACCCAAAACTGCAAGCCGAACTCGGCCTGGTCAACGAAGAGCTCAAACGCAACGTCTCGTTGATCGCCCAGCAGCGCGAAGAAGCCGCGGGCAACCTGATCCAGTCGGCCGCGTTGGTGGCCGAGACCATCAGCAATTACAACATCCGCCTGGCCAACCTGCAGAAGAGCCGCCAACAGGCCAAAGACAATAAGGATGAGGCCAGCGCGCAACTGTTCGACATGGCCATCACCAATGGCCGCAGCGCCCTCGACGGCGCGGTGGCGATTTACATCGACAACCTGGCCACCGGCACGCGTTACACCGATGCGGTGATCCAGGCCCAGTTTCAAAGGATCAAGGAAGAGTTGGATCGCAAGCCAGTGCTCGGCAAGAGCCTGGTGACGCGCGCGACACTGTTCGTTCGCCATGTCGGCAACTACCGCAAGCAACAGCGGGCCGACCCGGCAACGATCTTGAAGGAACTGCTCGCAGCGAGCGGTCAGAGGTCTTGACCGTTGGTTGTGCGGCGAGCTTGGAAGGGACTCAGTCGGCGGTGGGCCGTGCTGGGCAAGTCAAACTTAACAGAGAACATACCTATGCTTTTTTCCCGTAAGGCGGTTTCCAAGCGTCACCTGCTGCTGATCGCAGCCGGTTTCAGCACCGTGTTGACCGGTTGCGCCACGTCGCCGGCCTCCAAGGTCGCGTCGAGCACCAAGGTCGAGTACTACCCTAACTGCTACGAGCCGGTGCAGCACCTGCGTGCAACCGATTCGAACATGACCAAGTCGGTCGTGACGGGTGCCGCCCTGGGCGCAGCCGGCGGTGCATTGCTGGGGGCATTGACCGGCGACTCCGAAAAGCGCGGCCGTAATGCCGCCATCGGTGCAGCGGGCGGTGCCCTGGCGGGTGGCGCAGCAGGTTATTACACCGAGCGTCAGAAGCAGATCACCGATGACAACCAGCGCATCGCGTCGTACTCCACCGACTTCAACAAGAGCGCCTCTGACATCGACCGCAGCACCGCGTATGCCAAGGCATCCCAGCAGTGCTACCAGAGCGCGTTCACCAAGCTGGTGAATGATCGCAAGGCCAAGACCGTCAACGACACTGAAGGCCGCAAACGCCTGGCGGAAATCGTGGCGGGCTTGAAAGAGTCCAATGACCTGATCGTTGCCGTGAACGGCAAGGCCAGCGAAGACTTGAACAACTACACCCAGGCTTACGAGCAAGACCTGAAACAAGTGGGTGTGCAGCGTGCTGACGTGGTGACCGTGGCCCAGGCCGACACGACGCCGCAGGTGGTGCCGGCGAAGAAGGGCAAGACCCCTGCCAAAGTCGCCAAAAAACCGGTGCTGCCAACCGTGCCGAAAGAAGCGGTGACCACCGAGAAGAGCATTCAGACCGTGCAAACCAAGCAGGCTGAAAGCAAGCAGGTCGCCAGCGCCGGTAAGGCGCAGATCGAAGGCACCTGCCGCGATCCGAACCTGGCCGACTGGGCGCCAGTGCCGTGCCCTAACGTTTAAGTAATATTGTTGCTATAAGCGTTAAACGCCTGCCGATCTCCTGCTAAAGCGCGAGATCGGTGGCGTTCTGCCGGTAAATCGTTACACTGCTGCGGCCACTTAATAAATACACTGAGGCTGTGTGCATGAAATTTCGTCTTCTGCTGTGGGTGCTGGGCCTGATGATGGGCAAAGCCAGCCGCACCAATCCTGCCTTTCAGCAACAGCTGGGTGACAAAGACCTGGCGTTCCAGTTGCAGACCCTCGACGGCAAGGTTGCCCGTCACTTCATCGTCAAAGACCAGCGCATCACCAGCCGTTCAGGTGTTCACCCGTCGCCCGCGTTTGCCATTGCCTTTAAAGATGCCGCCTACGGCTTCGCCACGATGCAGGCGAAAAACAAGCAACTGGCGTTCATGACGGGGATTCAGGACAAGTCGATCCAGATCAAGGGCAACCCGGCGCTGGTGATTTGGTTCCAGGGGCTGACCAAGTATTTGAAGCCGCGTAAAAAGACAATACGTTAGTTCTTGTCGGTGTTCAGGGCAGCGATTGCCCCGAACGCTTGTTTTCCAGGAAAAGTATTTTTATTCACGAATAAGTTTTGTTTTAGTTCGCTTGGAAATTTGCGCTATAGTATCTCGACCCTTGAGGGTAATCTCGCTACCGATACTATCTGAATAAAGATTGATCTTAACACTTGCTTCTTTGTTTACTTGGATTTTAGCGTTTCCTGCCCGAACCTCAATGTCTACTTCGCCTGCGCGAGCGAATATCGTGTCACGGAGTCCCGATGAGCGTATGTGAGTGATTCCTGCGTTGTGCGTGGGTATATCGGTGGTAAAAAAGTTTTCTCCGCCTTCACCGTGAAGTTCGCTTTTGCCACTGCCCGCAAACAGTCTATCATTGCCGTTTCCGCCCTTTACATAACCTCCCCCGGTGCTGAGTTGTACGTGATCATCGCCGTCTGCTGTGTCCACGCTGGCAAAGCCACCACCTGTTTGTACAAAGTCGTCGCCGGCTCCGGATTTTACGTTAGCGGTGACCCTAACGTCGTCGTCGATCGTTATACGATCTTTGTAGTGGCCTGTGGTGATGTTGAGGGTGCTGCTGCCAGAGTTTGGAACGTCCAGCGCATGTGGTCTTCCATTTATAAAGGCAACCAGTCTTCCGTCGAGTTCTTTTTTAATTCTGATGTCGGCCTGGTTTTCAGTGACGCTAATAGAGACGATGTGACCGCTTGAATCTCGATCATGTACGATTTTTACAAAATTTTCTTGCGGGGGTTTGGGCTGTTGAGATAGTGGAGGAGAAGGCGTAAATGAAAAGGGCGAAGTGACGTTCATAAGAAACTCCAGGTATGGATTGGGCACATTCGCTATGTGGGTCGGAAGGGGCGATCAGTTCAACGTTATATGTTGCTGCATATATTAACTTCAAGTTGTTACGGTGAGGCGCGTGTTTAGAATATAAAACTATTGTTCGCTTTTCTTGCATTGAAAAATCATATCGAGAGGGGGTCGATCTCATGTTTATTTCAGGGTCGAACCCTGTGCGAAGGCGATATCAATGGCATATCGTCTGCGGTGTCCTGCTAACGCGAGTCTTTCAGGCAGACCGAGTTGTATTCATCGCAGGCAAGCCAGCTCCCACAGTTGACTGCATTCCAACGCTGGAACGCGGTCAGGTGTGGGAGCTGGCTTGCCTGCGAAAGCTATGCAGCAGGCGGCAGACTTATCCCTGGCTGAACTGGGATGCCAGCTCGCGCAACAGCACTTCGGCATCCAGCACTTTACCGACCACTTCTTCAGCCTTTTCCCGGCTCAGGCCCAGGCGTTCCAGCAGGGCGTCCGGGATGGCTTCATCCGGCCCGGAACCAATCCCACGGCTGCGCAGCAGGCGTACCGCCAGGCACACCAGATTCGGGTATTCGGCATATTGCCCGTCATAGGTCGGGTCGTGCTGGAAGCGCAGGGCGGTGGACAGTTCGTCCGGCATATCCCAGTAGCGCATCAGCCAGGCGCCGATCTGCTCGCGGCTGATGCCCAGCAGATGCTGTTCGACATAGCTGTGACACAGGTGCGGGTTGACCTCCAGGTGACGGCAGATCAGCGAGAAGTGTGGCGGGAATACATGGGCCAGCAGCAAGTAGCCGAAGTTGTGCAGCAGGCCGGCGAGGTACGTCAGGCCGGCTTCCGGGCGCTGGGCGCGGGGCATAGCGCGGGTCAGGCCTTCGATCACGGCGGCGGTGTAGATCGACTGGTGCCAGTACGGCGTGGACTGGTGCGGATGGTCCTTGGGCAGGCTCAGGGTTTTGCCCAGGGCCAGGCCCAGCGCCAGGTTGATCACCAGGTCAAAGCCCAACACGCGCACGATGGCGTCTTCGACTGAACGGATCTTGCCCGGCGAGGCGTAGTACGGCGACGCGGCCCAGCTCACCACTTGGGCCGCAAGGGCCGGGTCGGTTTCGACGACGCTGGTAATGTCATCGATGGTGGCGTTGGGGTCGACGCGCAGCTTGATGATTTTCTGTGCGGTGTCGGCCAGTGGTGGAATCTCGATAGTCGCTTCCAGACGCTGCTGGATACGACGTGCGGTGAACGCTTGCATCGCCTGGGTGATTTCCTCGCGGTCATCATTGGGGCGGTCGAGGTTGGGGCGGATGTTGCTCAGCGGTTCGCCGAAGTGCCCGGCACTGGCCTTGGTGAGCATGCTCTTGAAATCGCTGCTGGCGATTTCCAGCAGCAGCCCGGCTTCACCGGAGTGCACCAACAAGCTTGGCTCGCTGAGCAGGCTGCCTTCGTACAGGCATGGCGAGCTGGTCAGCGCCGGCAAGCCCGGCAACAGGCTCAAGTCGTGCTTGGCCAGCATGCGTTCGATGCGGTCCGGCGACACGGCCGTGAGGCGACGGCCGGTGAGTTCTGCCAAGCGGTTGAGGTCGAGTAACTGGCTCTGGGGGAACAGCACCATGAGTGCGCCCACGGCATCTTCCAGCAGTACCGCCTGGACCTTTTGTGCGGGATTCAGGCCGGCGTGTTCGGTCACTTCCGTGTAAGGGATGGCGAGCTTTGCGAGCAGAGCCCGAATGACCGGCGGGGCGGTCAGTGGGGCTGTGGCGAGGGCGACTTCTGACATGGCCTGATCCAATTTCTTACAGTCATTGGAGTATAACCAGCTTGATACACCTGTTGGTTGGATAAGTGAGTCAGGCGTCACACTTGGCCGTATTGCTGCCCGTGCCTGAGCCAGCGATCCAGCAAAGGGCTGACATGCTCCGGCCAACGCTCCAGCAGCGCTTGCGCCGCATCACGCACGGCAGGCAGCAGGTCGGCATCGCGCATCAGGTCGGCGACCTTGAATTGCAACAGGCCGGTCTGGCGGGTGCCGAGCATTTCACCGGGGCCGCGCAGTTCGAGGTCTTTTTCGGCGATGATAAAACCGTCGTTGGTTTCGCGCATGATGCCCAGGCGCTGACGGCCAATCTGTGACAGCGGCGGGTGGTACAGCAGCACGCAGTGGCTGGCGGCGCTGCCCCGGCCGACACGGCCGCGCAGTTGGTGCAGTTGGGCCAGGCCCAGGCGTTCGGGGTTTTCGATGATCATCAGGCTGGCGTTGGGCACGTCCACGCCGACCTCAATCACCGTGGTGGCCACCAACAGTTGCAGGTTGCCAGCTTTGAACTCGGCCATCACCGCGGCTTTTTCCGCAGGCTTCATGCGCCCGTGGATCAGCCCGACCTTAAGTTCGCCCAGAGCGCTGGTGAGGTCTTCAAAGGTGGTTTCGGCGGCCTGGCAGGTCAGTTCTTCGGACTCTTCGATCAGCGTACACACCCAGTACGCCTGACGGCCTTCGGCGCAGGCGCCGCGCACGCGCTCGATCACTTCGACGCGGCGCGTGTCGGTGACCAGCACGGTGTTGACCGGGGTGCGGCCGGGCGGCAGCTCATCGAGGATCGAGGTGTCGAGGTCGGCGTAGGCGCTCATCGCCAGGGTGCGCGGGATCGGCGTGGCGGTCATGATCAACTGGTGCGGGTTCATGCGCCCGCCCACGCCTTTCTGGCGTAACGCGAGACGCTGCTGCACGCCGAAGCGGTGCTGTTCGTCGATGATCACCAGCGCCAGGTTCTTGAACTGCACTTCGTCCTGGAACAAGGCGTGAGTGCCCACCACCATCGGTGCGCCACCGGCGATCTGCTCCAGGGCGGCGGCACGCACCTTGCCCTTGAGCTTGCCGGCCAGCCACGCCACTTCCAGGCCCAAGGGTTCGAGCCAGCGCTTGAAGGTGATGAAGTGCTGTTCAGCGAGGATTTCGGTAGGCGCCATCAGCGCCACCTGGTAACCGGCTTCCAATGCCTGCAAGGCGGCGAGGGCGGCAACCACGGTCTTGCCCGCGCCCACGTCGCCCTGGATCAGGCGCAGCATCGGTTCATGCTGGCTGAGATCGTAGGCGATTTCATTACCTACCCGTTGCTGGGCGCCCGTCGGCGCAAAGCCAAGGTTGGCCAGGTATTGGGCGGGCAGGCGCGTGGCCTTGGGCATCGCCGGCGCGCGCAGGGAGCGCATGCTTTCGCGCAGGCGCTGCTGGGACAGTTGGTGGGTCAGCAGTTCTTCGAAGGCCAGGCGATGCTGAGCCCAGTGATGGCCCAGTGCAAGTTCGTCGACGTCAGCGTCGGCGGGTGGGTTATGCAGGTAGCGAATCGCATCGTCCAGCGGCGCCAGTTGATAGTCGCGCGCCAGCTCCAGAGGTAGCCAATCGGGCAGGCTTTTGGGGCCGAGCATCGTCAGCGTTTGCATACACAGCTGGCGCAGGCGTTGCTGGGTCAGGCCTTCAGTGAGCGGGTAGATCGGTGTGAGCGTGGTGTCGACCGGCGGCGGTTCGTCACCGGTGATGGCTCGGTATTCCGGGTGATAGATCTCCAGGCCCGATGCGCCGGGGCGCGCTTCGCCATAGCAACGCACGCGGGTACCACGCTTGAGGCCGTCCTTTTGCGCGTTGCTGAAATGGTAGAAGCGTAGGCTCAGGCCGCCCGTGCCGTCCTGCAGGCGCACGACTAAACTGCGGCGCTTGCCCATGACCACGTCGGCGCCGCTGACCGTGCCTTCGACCACCGCATCCTGCCCAGGGCGCAAGTGGCCGATGGGCACGACGCGTGTGCGGTCCTGATAACGCAGGGGCAGGTGGAACAGCACGTCCTGGAGGTTTTCCAGGCCGACCTTGGCCAACTTCTCGGCCATGGCGTCACCGACACCTTTAAGTGCCGTCACCGACACCTGCGACAGCTCAGTCATACGTTTGCTTAGCTCGCAGCAGGCGGTTTGGCCACCGAACACAGGCGGATCGAGTCGGCGAGGATCTCAATGGCTTTCGGGCGTGGGAAGCTCGCGCGCCAGGCAATCGCCACGGTACGGAACGGCACCGGTGGCGTGAGAGGGCGCACTTCGATCACGCCGGGAGCGTAGTGATGGCTGTCCACCGCCGACAGCGGCAGAATCGAAATGCCCAGGCCGGACGCGACCATGTGCCGGATGGTTTCCAGGGAGCTGGATTCCACGGTGGTGTGCTTGGCGCCGTCGTTGCCTTTGGTCAGGGTCGGGCAGGCTTCCAGTACCTGGTCGCGGAAGCAGTGGCCTTCGCCCAGCAGCAACAGGCTCTTGTCGTTGAGCAGGCCGGCGTCGATGGTGTCTTTCTGCGTCCACGGGTGGGAGGCCGGCATCAGCACGTAGAACGGCTCGTCGTAGAGCGGCAGGGTCAGCACGTCTGCTTCGTTGAACGGCAGGGCGATGATGATCGCGTCCAGCTCACCGTTGCGCAGTTTGTCGCGCAGTACGTGGGTAAAGTTTTCTTCGATATACAGCGGCATCTGCGGCGCAACGCGGTGCAGTTGCGGAATCAGATGCGGGAACAGGTATGGGCCGACGGTGTAGATGGCGCCGACTTTGAGCGGTGCGGTCAGCTGGTTCTTGCCGGCCTGGGCCAGCTCGCGAATGCTTTGCGCTTGCTCCAGTACCTTTTGGGCCTGGGCAACGATGCCTTCGCCCACCGGCGTGAGGCGCACGGCGCTCTTGCTGCGCTCGAAAATCAGCACACCGAGTTCGTCTTCAAGCTTTTTCACACCCACCGACAGCGTCGGCTGGCTGACATGGCAACGCTCGGCCGCGTGGCCGAAGTGCTGTTCTTGGGCGAGGGTCACGATGTAGCGTAATTCTGTAAGAGTCATAGCGGGCGTCCATGAGGTTGCGGGCCAAGCATACCGGCTGCAATCGATAGACGCACGTTATCAGACACTGTGGTGTTTACGACACCCGGTAATCGGGTGTCGTAAGTAAGCACTTAATTCTGTGGGTACTTGAAGGTGAAGGTTTCGGTGAAGGGAGACCACCATTCCGGTACGCCGGTTTCTTTGTCGACGTGATGGAAGAAACCTTTGATCTGCGGGCTCTCGTAACGCAGTACCACGGTGTAGGTGCCGGGGCCGTCCATCTTCACGTTGTTGGCGTAGTGGGCGCCGTCTTTGGCGACCATCGGCAGCAGGGTGCCGATTTCCTTGTAGTCCGGCGCGCCTTGCTTGACCAGCGAGTAACTGATGGTCAGGTACGGCACCCATTCACCGTTGGCCAGGCCGTATTTGTTGTCGGCGGTGGCGTGGACGTCGGTTTCCAGGTGCACCGAGTCCTTGCTCATGACCATGCCCGGCGGCATCGGCGCCATTTCGATGCCGACCAGGTAGGAGGATGCGATTTCCATGTCGTTGGCCTGTACCGGGCCGCCAATCGGATATTCGCGTGCCTGTGCCAGGGTCGACATGGCCACGGTGCCGGCCAATAGCAGCGCGGCAGCCAGGGGTTTGCTCAGGTGTTTCATTGGGTAGCTCCTTGGGAGGTGGAACGTGAGTGAATCAATCGGCTGCCCATCACCAAGAGCAGTAGCGTGGCGACCCAGGCAACCAGCTGCACACCCAGCGGTCGATCGGTGTAGCCCACCAGCGCTTGCAGCGCCCTGCCGGTGAGACTGGCGTCGGACACCAGCCAGGAGGTATCCCAGAGCTGATAGCCCCAGGCAGGAATCAGGTCGATGCCGGCAAGGATCGCGGCGGCGCGCCCGGCCATTCCGGCGGCGAGCAGGGCAATCATCCAGGAGGTGATCGAGAACAGGCGTTTCAGGCTGATGGCGACCAGGCCGCGATACAGCAGCCACGACAGCGCCGCGCCGGCAATGATGCCGAGCACGCCGCCGACCAGCATCGTCAGCGGGTCGGTCTGGGTCGAGGCGGCAATGCCGTAAAGGAACAGCACTATTTCCGAGCCTTCGCGCAACACTGCCACGGTGATCACCACGGCTAATGCCCAGAGCGATTTCTCCCCGCGCAGCACCGCATTGCCGGCGCTGCGCAATTGCGTCGCCAGTTCGCGCCCATGGGTGGCCATCCACAGGTTGTGCCAACCGAGCATGAGGACCGCCACGATCAAAATCGCTGCGTTGAAGATTTCCTGACCAAACCCTTGCAGCGCTTGGGTGATTGCACCAGTGAACAGCGCAAGCAGGCCGGCCCCGAGTACGCCGGCTGCGACTCCGCCGCCAATAAACAGGCCGCGGCGTGCCAGGCCCTGAGTGGCGGCCATGATGATCCCGACCACAATCCCGGCTTCCAGCACTTCACGAAACACGATCAATAGACACGCGAGCATGGGCTACTCCTTCGGCGCGACGGCGGTGACCGTGCCTTTGGCCTGGTCTGGGTGGTAGTCATCGAAAAAGGTGTAGGTGCCAGGGTGCAGCGGGCCGGCGAAAACCGTGATGGTGTTGCCGGGGACGATGATTTTCTCGAACTTCATGTCATAGCTTTCGAACTCATCCACGCTCTCGTCATGGCTGGTGAGTTGAATACGAAAGCGTTCGCCCGCCGGCACTTCGAAACTTGAAGGGGTGAAGGTGTGGTTTTGAATGTTTAGCGTGACCAGGCGATCCGCATGGGCGGCGAGCGGAAACGCGAGCAGGGCGAGGGTCAATCGGGCGAGGTTGGGCACACCGGATATCCACTAATGAGAACTATTCGCGGATGATTGGCATTGTAATTAAATGTTACAAGTGAAGATTGCGCCGACGCGAAGCCTGTTCAATCCAGGTTCAGGTTGGCGGGTGTGAGAGAGGAGGGAGCAGCAACCGTGGGCACCCGACAGGTGCCCACGCAGAGGGTTAACGACGACGTTTTTCGATGTTGTAAACAAACGGCGCGACGATTTCGACGCTGCCGCCTTTCAGCATGTCGGCCGGTGGCTTGGGCAAGGGCTGGGCACGACGGATCATGTCCAGAGTCGCACGGTCCAGATCGGCGTTGCCGGAGCGGCCCACCAATTCGTAGGACAGCACGTTGCCTTCAGCATCGACCACAAAGCGCAGGCGGTTCAAGCCTTCCTTGCCGCGCTGTTGGGCGCCTGGCGGGTACTTCTTGTACTTCTGCAAGTGCGCCAGCAGGGTGCCTTCCCAGGACGCTTTGGCTGCGATCTGTTGTGGCGAAGGGCCCGGAACCGGCTGGGCGGACTTTTCAGCCGGCGCATTGTTTTGTGGCGATTCGCTCGGCGGCTCTTCGGAGGGTTTTTCCTTGGGCGGCTCGGGCTTCTTCTCCACCGGCTTGGGCGGCTGAGGTTTGGGTTTTGGCTTGACCGGCTTGGGCACCTGGATCGTTGGCTTCGGCGCCTCGGCCAGTTTTGGCAGGGGCAGCTCTTCCACGGGGGCAGGCGGCTGTGGCAGCGTGACAACCTTGGGCGGCGCCGGCGGTGGCGGTGCAGGCATCGGCGCCAGGTCGATGACCATGGCCGCCGGTGGCAACGTTACCGGATGCGGCGCGGACCACTGGAGCGCGATGATGATCGCGACGGCATGCACGCCCAGCACGACGGCGAGGCTGGTGCCATAACGCGTCAGTTTGTGGCGCGTCGTGATCATTTCTTGGCTGCCGTCTCAAGTCCGACCAGGCCTACCTTGAGGTAGCCGGCTGCGCGCAGCGCATCCATCACGCTCATCAGGTCGCCGTAGTCCACGCCTTTGTCGGCCTGGAAGAAGATCGTCGTGTCTTTCTTGCCCTGGGTCTTGGCGTCGAGCACCGGGCCCAGGGTTTCAGCTTTGACTTCTTCTTCGCCCAGGAACAGACGTTGGTCTGCCTTGACGCTGAGGAAAATCGGCTTCTCTGGCCGCGGCGCAGGCTTGGCGCTGGACGCGGGCAGGTCGACCTTGATATCCACGGTCGCCAGCGGCGCGGCCACCATGAAGATAATCAGCAGCACGAGCATTACGTCGATAAACGGCGTGACGTTGATCTCGTGGTTCTCGACGAGTTCGTCGTCGCCTTGATTCAAATGCAGGCCCATGGCCGATTACCCCACTTTCACCATGTGCGGTTGCGAGCTGCGCTCGGTAGGCAGGTGATCGAGGTCGCGGCTGACCAGCAGCAGGACTTCTGCCGACGCGTCCGATACCTGGGCCTTGTAGCCGGCAATCGAACGGGCGAAGACGTTGTAGATCACCACCGCAGGAATCGCGGCAACCAGGCCCAGGGCGGTTGCCAGCAGGGCTTCGGCAATGCCGGGGGCGACGACGGCGAGGTTGGTGGTCTGGGTTTTGGCGATGCCGATAAAGCTGTTCATGATGCCCCACACGGTGCCGAACAGGCCGACAAACGGTGCGGTGGAACCGATGGTGGCGAGTACGCCGGTGCCGCTGCTCATGTTACGGCCACAGGCTGCAACCAGGCGTTCGAGGCGGAAGCTGACGCGCTCCTTGATCCCTTCTTTTTCGCGGGTATTGACCGACAGGCGCATTTCTTCCAGCGCGTCGTGTACCAGCAGGTTGGCCAGGGTGCCCTTCTTGGTCGCACTGTCGCTGGCTTCCTTGAGGGTGGTGGCTTTTTTCAGGTGGACGATTTCAGTGCGCAGGCGGCGCTTGGCCCCCAGCAGCTCGAAGCCCTTGGCGATCCAGATGGTCCAGGTGATGATCGAGGCGATGGCCAGGCCGATCATCACGGCTTTTACCACCACGTCAGCGTTCTGGTACATGCCCCAAGGCGACAGGTCATGGGCCATGCCCAGGCTGTTGTCTTCTTCCAGCACTACACCGGTTTGGTCGGCAGGTGCTGCGTCGCCTGCAGCCTGGGCCGGGTCGGTGGCAACCGGCGCAGCCACAGGAGCGGCAGGCGTGGCGCCAGTGTGCTCGGCAGCAGCCGGTGCGGTTGGGGCGGTGGCATCAGCGAAGGCGGCGGTCGGTGCCAGCAGTACGCTGAACAGCAGCGCAGCAATCGCACGCCAGGCGCGGGATGGGCTGTGAAGCTTGGTTGGCGAAGCGGGGTTTGTATTACGTGTCATGCTGGCCGGACCTGAGAGAAAAAATGGAGTGATCGTCCTGCCAGACCCTTGGGGGTCGAGGACAAATGGGCGGTTATTATTGCAAGTAATTCTTGTTAACAGAAGTAATACAGTTACTTTATTTCTCCTTTTTCTGGCCGCTCGTCATCTGCGAAGGCTAATCTAGACCTTTAAGAACGGAGTTTTATGATGTCTGCGCCTTCTGTTGTGATTGCCGGTTGCGGCGATGTGGGTAGTCGGCTGGCTAGCCAATTGCTGGCCTCGGAATGGGAGGTTCACGGCCTGCGCCGTGATATTTCAAAGCTCCCCGATGGCGTGATCGGTATTGCCGGCGACCTGTTCAAAAAGGATTGCCCTGAGACCTGGCCGATCGGTGCAGTGGATTACCTGGTGTATTGCGCAGCCGCCACCGACCACGATGAGGCCGGGTATCGTGCGGCATACGTGCAAGGGTTGCAGCATGTGCTGGAGTGGCTGAACGACTACGGCCAAACGCCCAAACATTTGCTGTTTGTGTCCAGCAGCAGCGTGTATGGCCAGCAGAATGGTGAGTGGGTCGACGAAACCTCCGAGACCCAAGCGAAAGGCTATTCCGGCCAGGTCATGTTGGAAGCCGAGCAAGTGGCTCTCAACAGCGGTATCCCGTCGAGCATCGTGCGCTTGACCGGTATTTACGGTCCTGGCCGTGAATGGCTGCTGACCCAGGTGCGCCAAGGCTATCGTGTGGCAATCGATCCACCTTTATATGGCAACCGGATTCACGCCGATGATGCGGCAGGTTTGCTGGCCTTTTTGCTACGCCATATTGAGCAGGGCGGCTCGCTGGAAAAAATCTACATCGGTGTCGACGATGCCCCAGCGCCCTTGGCGGAGGTGGTGGGCTGGTTGCGCGAATACCTGGGCGTGACGGAGTGGGCGGATGACGCCAGTGTAAGACGTGCAGGCAGCAAGCAATGCAGCAACGCCCGGGCCAAGGCGTTGGGCTGGATGCCGACCTACCCGACTTATCGCGAAGGCTATGCTGCGATTCTCAAGGGCTGAAACAAAAAAATGCGGGAGCTGGCTTGCCTGCGATAGCGAAGTATCAGTCGACATCTATCTCGACTGAACCACCGTCATCGCAGGCAAGCCGGCTCCCACATTTGGTTCTATTTCTTCTCAAGCAGCCATTGGCGCGGGCCGGGTGTGAACTGCGGCACTTCGTCGGCCAGGGCGGTGTTGATCGCCTGGAAGATTTCCAGCTGCTTGCCTTTGCGCGCGAAGATCCACGGGTTGCCCTGGCCGTTCAATTGCAGCCAGATACTGTCGTAGCCGCCGCTCATGGAGGCGCAGTCGCCAGCCAGGCACAGCGAGTAGCGGTCGACGCCTGGCAGGCCGGCGACCTTGCCGTCGGCCTGGAACTGCACCGTGGAGCCGCTGCCGTTGCCGTCGGTAATTTTCCAGTCGCCGCCCATGTAGGCTGCATATAGCGCCCGCTCGAAGTTGGCACCCAGTGGCGCACCTTCCGGAGCGGGATCCTTGGCACGGGCGAACAGTTGCTCAGGCTCGTTATCGTTGGCCACTTGCAGCAGTTGTTTGCCTTTGCGCTTGAGTTCGGTGGCGGAGCTGCCGTAGAACTCGACGCTCCAGGCGCCGGATTTATCGCCGAGCAATTTGCCTTCAACGACTTCAAAGCCGTTGTAGTAGCGCGCCTGCAAAGCCTTGGTGTTGACCTCCCATTCGAGGTTCGGGCCAAAACTCTGCAGCGCTTCACGCAAAGGGCCGCCCTTGGCTGCCGCGCTGATGGCGGCCTGGTTGATCCAGGTGCCACTCACATCCAGGTCGGCGGGGTTGCTGGCGCAGCCGCCGAGCAACAGGGCGAGCAACGAAGTGGCTACAAGCGCTTTGCGCATCATGAAATCCTTCTGAAACAAAGTCGGCGCAGCCTGTAGAGGCTGCGCCGGGTGTTTTATTCGATGACCAGGATCGCGTCCATCTCAACCTGTGCGCCCTTTGGCAGGGCGGCAACGCCGATGGCGGCGCGGGCTGGGTACGGCTGTTCGAAGTACTTGCCCATGATCTCGTTGACCTTGGCGAAGTGGCTCAGGTCGGTGAGGAAGATGTTCAGCTTGACGATGTCCTTGAACGAACCACCGGCGGCTTCGGCTACGGATTTCAGGTTTTCGAAGACTTGTACGGTTTGCGCTTCAAAGCCTTCAACCAGTTCCATGGTCTTTGGGTCCAGCGGAATCTGGCCGGACATGTAGACGGTGTTACCCGCCTTGATCGCCTGGGAGTAAGTGCCGATGGCGGCCGGGGCCTTGTCGCTGGTGATAACAGTCTTGGTCATGAGTTGCTCCTTGTAAGAGAGGGGCTATGCACGCATGCGGGTGATGCGGATCACTCCGGTCAGGGCGCGCAGTTTCTTGATCACGCGGGCCAGGTGCACGCGGTCGTGCACGCTGACCACCAGCTGGACTACGCTGATGCGGCCATCGCGTTCATCCATACTGATTTTTTCGATATTGCCGTCGGCCGCGTTGACGCTGCTGGCCAGCAAGGCGATCAGGCCGCGCTGATGCTCCAGCTCTACACGCAGCTCGACGTTGAATTCGCCGGTGACATCCTTGGCCCAGGAAAGCTGGATGCATTTCTCCGGGTTGTGGCGGATTTCGGTGATATTGCGGCAGTTGTCCAGGTGCACCACCATGCCTTTGCCCGCCGACAGGTGGCCGACAATCGGGTCGCCCGGGATCGGCGTACAGCATTTGGCGTAGCTGAGTACCAGGCCTTCGGTGCCGCGAATCGCCAGCGGGCCTTCCGGGCTTGGCAACTGTTCGCCTTCGCCGAGCAAGCGGCGTGCGACTACATAGGCCATGCGGTTGCCCAAGCCGATATCTTCCAGCAGGTCCTCGATGGTTTCCTGGCGGTACTCGTGGAGCATCGCTTGCACGCGCTCGGCCGGGATCTTGTCCAGGGCGCTGTCAAAACCGTTGAGGACCTTGTTCAGCAGGCGTTCGCCGAGGCTGATGGATTCGGAGCGGCGTTGCAACTTCAGGGCGTGGCGGATGTGTGTCCGCGCTTTACCGGTAACCACGAAGTTGAGCCAGGCCGGGTTCGGGCGCGCGCCGGGTGCACTGACAATCTCGACCGTGGAGCCGCTTTGCAGCGGTTCGGACAGCGGTGCGAGGCGACGGTTGATCCGGCAGGCAATGCAGCTGTTACCGACGTCGGTGTGCACCGCGTAGGCAAAGTCGACCGCCGTGGAGCCTTTGGGCAGCTCCATGATTCGGCCTTTGGGCGTGAACACGTAGACCTCGTCCGGGAACAGGTCGATCTTCACGCTTTCGATAAATTCCAGGGAGTTGCCGGCACGTTGCTGCATTTCCAGCACGCCTTTGACCCACTGGCGAGCACGGGCGTGAGTGCCCTTTGGCTGTTCGTCACCGCTGGACTTGTACAGCCAGTGGGCGGCGATGCCATTGTTGGCCATCTCTTCCATTTCCCGCGTACGGATCTGTATCTCGATCGGCACCCCGTGCATACCGAACAACGTGGTATGCAACGACTGATAGCCGTTGGCCTTGGGAATGGCGATGTAGTCCTTGAAGCGCCCCGGCAAGGGTTTGTACAGATTATGTACAGCGCCCAGCACGCGGTAGCAGGTGTCTACCTTGTCGACGATGATCCGGAACGCGTACACGTCCATGATCTCGTTGAAGGCCCGGCGCTTGCCGCGCATCTTCTTGTAGATACCGTAGATGTGCTTCTGCCGGCCGCTGACTTCGCCTTCAATCTCGTCGATCGCCAGGCAGTGGCTCAGCGACTCTTCGATCTTGTTGACGATTTCCTTGCGGTTGCCCCGTGCGCGCTTGACCGCCTGGTAGATGCGCGCCGAGCGCATTGGGTGCATGGCCTTGAAGCCGAGGTCTTCGAATTCGATACGAATGGCATGCATGCCCAGCCGATTGGCGATGGGCGCGTAGATTTCCAGGGTTTCCTTGGCGATGCGCCGGCGTTTTTCACCGGACAGCACTTCCAGCGTGCGCATGTTGTGCAGCCGGTCGGCCAGCTTGACCAGAATCACACGGATATCCCGCGCCATGGCCATGGCCATTTTCTGGAAGTTTTCTGCCTGGGCTTCGGCCTTGGTCTCGAAGTTCATCTGGGTCAGTTTGCTGACCCCGTCGACCAGTTCGGCCACGGTTTCACCAAATTGCGCGCTGAGCGCTTCCTTGGCGATGCCGGTGTCTTCGATCACGTCATGCAGCATCGCGGCCATCAGGCTCTGATGGTCCATGTGCATGTCGGCAAGAATATTTGCCACCGCAAGAGGATGGGTGACATACGCCTCACCGCTTCGGCGGCGTTGGCCGTCGTGGGCTTGTTCGGCGTAGAAATACGCTCGGCGGACCAGGTTGACCTGGTCTGGGCCGAGGTAGGCCGATAAGCGATCGGCGAGGGCGTCTATGCTCGGCAAAGTATGAACTCCTGCCGTTGGCTGTGACCCCGCGCCGTGCTACGTCGACCAGGCATAGGCTTAGACGGCCTCGTTGGACTCGTCCTCGAACGCTGCAAACAGCGGTTCGTCTTCAACGATTTCAGCGTTGGCGATGAACTCGTAGCTCATCAGGCCTTCAGCGATTTCACGCAGGGCTACAACGGTAGGCTTGTCGTTTTCCCACTGGACCAGGGGCTCTTTGCCGCCGGTGGCCAGTTGACGGGCACGCTTGGTAGAGAGCATGACCAGCTCAAAGCGGTTATCCACGTGTTCTAGGCAGTCTTCAACGGTTACGCGGGCCATGGTATTCCTCGGAGCGAATGCAAGATGCGCGCTGCCCGGTTGGGCGAGCGGACTAAACAGTTTAAAAAATCACCAGCGTTTAGGGAAGCGCTGATTTTTCCCGCGCCCTCGCAAAACCGCTACAAGTGCCAATGTAAAGCCCTCGCAGCGGTTTTGGGAAGAGCCAATCAACCGAGCAGTTCAGCCAGTAATTTGCCAAAACGCTGCTGTTGACGCTTTTGCTGGAGCTGATTGGTGCGGAAAATCGCCTTCAAATCATCCAGTGCGTGGGCAAAATCGTCGTTGATGATCAGGTAGTCGTAGTCGACGTAGTGGCTCATTTCGCTGACAGCTTCGCGCATGCGGCCTTCGATGATCTCGTCGCTGTCCTGGCCACGGTTGGTCAGACGCTGGTGCAACGCCTCCAAAGACGGCGGCAGGATGAAGATCGAACGCGCTTTGGGCATCAGCTGGCGCACTTGTTCGGCGCCCTGCCAGTCGATTTCCAGGATCAGATCGTGGCCTTCGTCCAGCGTCTGCTGCAGGTGGCTTTGCGAGGTGCCATAGAGGTTGCCGAACACTTCGGCGCGTTCCAGGAAGTCGCCGTGTTCGATCATCTTGACGAATTCGGTGCGCTCGACGAAGTGATAGTGCACGCCGTTCACTTCACCGGGGCGCATGGCGCGGGTGGTGTGCGAGACCGAGATGCGGATGTGTTCGTCGGCGTCGGTCAAGGCTTTGACCAGGCTGCTCTTGCCCGCGCCCGAAGGGGCGGAAATGATGTAAAGGGTGCCGGTGCTGTGGGTCATGGAAGTTGCCTTACTCAATATTCTGTACTTGTTCGCGCATCTGCTCGATCAACACTTTGAGGTTGACCGCAGCCGTGGTACTGCGCGGATCAAACGCCTTGGAGCCCAGTGTATTGGCTTCGCGGTTGAGTTCCTGCATCAGGAAGTCCAGGCGCCGACCGGCGGCACCCGCTGATTTGAGCACGCGGCGCACTTCAAGGATGTGGGTGCTAAGGCGGTCGAGTTCTTCGGCCACGTCGCTTTTTTGCGCCAGCAGCACCATTTCCTGCTCCAGGCGCACGGGGTCGAGGTCGGCCTTCATGTCGGTGAAGCGGTCCAGAACCTTTTGACGCTGGGTAGCGAGCATCTGCGGCACCAGCTCGCGCAGGGTGACCACGTCTTCTTCGATCGAAGTCAGGCGCTCATTGATCAGGCGGGCCAGTTCGGCGCCTTCGCGCTCGCGGCCGGCCTTGAGCTCTTTCAATCCCTGGGTGAACAGCGCGAGGGCTTCGGCGTTCAGGGCTTGCGGGTCGGTGGCGTCAGCCACCAGCACGCCGGGCCAGGCCAGCACTTCCAGCGGGTTCAGCGCAGCAGGCTGTTTGATCAGGCCGGCGATGGTTTCGGCGGCGGCTACCAGCTGCGCGGCGCGGTCACGGTCGACCTGCAGCGGCTTGCCGGTGGTTTCTTCGGTAAACCGCAGGGTGCATTCCAGCTTGCCCCGCGAGATACCCTGGCGCAACGCTTCACGCACGGCGCCTTCGAGGTCGCGGAACGACTCCGGCAGGCGCAGGTGCGGCTCCAGGTAACGGCTGTTGACCGAGCGCAGTTCCCAGCTCAGGGTGCCCTGGACGCCGGCTTTTTCGACGCGGGCGAAGGCGGTCATGCTGTGCACCATGGAAGTACCTCGCGATGCAGACCCGCAAATGCGGGCTGATGAGTAAATTTGAAGCCGACAGGCTGCGAAGGCGCAGGATTGTAGCGCAGTGGGGTGAGTGCGCCCAAACAATGGGCATTAGTCTGAACATTCGTAACCGAATTTTTTAGAAGTGCCCCGAAACGGTTCGCGGCTCTATAATGCTCGGCAGTTTTTCGTCCTTCGTACAGGTATCCCCTATGAAACGTCCAAGTGGTCGCGCTGCCGATCAGCTCCGCTCGATCCGCATCACCCGCAACTACACCAAACACGCCGAGGGATCTGTACTGGTCGAGTTTGGCGATACCAAGGTGATTTGCACCGTCAGCGTCGAAAACGGCGTGCCGCGTTTCCTTAAAGGCCAGGGTCAGGGTTGGTTGACTGCCGAGTACGGCATGCTGCCGCGCGCCACCGGCGAGCGTAACCAGCGTGAAGCCAGCCGTGGCAAGCAAGGCGGCCGCACCCTCGAAATCCAGCGCCTTATCGGCCGCTCGCTGCGCGCCGCCCTGGACATGTCCAAGCTGGGCGACGTGACCCTGTACGTCGACTGCGACGTCATCCAGGCGGACGGGGGCACCCGCACCGCCTCCATCACTGGCGCCATGGTGGCCCTGGTTGATGCGCTTAAAGTGATCAAGAAGCGCGGCGGCCTCAAAGGCGGCGACCCGCTCAAGCAGATGATCGCTGCCGTGTCGGT
Organism: Pseudomonas sp. 2822-15; assembly: GCF_002742515.1. Classification (NCBI taxonomy): domain Bacteria; kingdom Pseudomonadati; phylum Pseudomonadota; class Gammaproteobacteria; order Pseudomonadales; family Pseudomonadaceae; genus Pseudomonas; species Pseudomonas sp. 2822-15. The sequence continues at coordinate 302,465 of NZ_LJRY01000187.1, forward strand.
TGGCATGTATCAGGGCGAGCCTGTGCTGGACCTGGACTACCTGGAAGACTCGGCTGCCGAGACCGACCTGAACGTGGTGATGACCAGCACCGGTGGTTTCATCGAAGTGCAGGGCACCGCCGAAGGCGCGCCATTCCAGCCGGCCGACCTGAACGCCATGCTCGCCCTGGCCCAGAAAGGCATGACCGAAATCTTCGAACTGCAGAACGCCGCCCTGGCCGACTGAGCCCGCCTCAAGGAGAAGCGCCATGAATGACAGCCAGTTGCCCGCACCTACGCCTTCCTACGAAGTGCGCCAGGGAGCCATGTTGTGTCATCTCGCGGCGTTTCTGGGGTTTGTGTTCCCCTTCGGCAGTGTCGTGGGGCCGCTGATCCTGTGGCAGATGAAGAAGGAAGTGGACCCGTTCATTGATGATCAGGGCAAGGAAGCCCTGAACTTCCAGATCACCGTGGCCATCGCCTGGATGGTGTGCATCGTGCTGGCCTTCGCGGTAATCGGGTTTTTCCTGATGGTCGCCCTGGCCATTGCCACGGTGGTGCTGACGATCATCGGCAGCATCAAGGCCAACAAGGGGATTGCCTATCGCTACCCCTTGACCTGGCGAGTGGTCAAATAATGAGCAGGCACAAAAAAACCGACAGCGATGTCGGTTTTTTTGTGCCTGGAAAAAGACCTTAGATGGTCAGTGTCCAGTCGTAGTCCACGATCAGCGGCGCATGCTGCGAGAAGCGCGGCTGGCGCGGCAGGCGTGCGCTGCGAACGAACCGGCGCAGACCCGGGGTCAGCAACTGGTAGTCGAAACGCCAGCCCAGGTTGAGCATCTCAGCCTGTTCGTTATCCGGCCACCAGCTGTACTGGTCGCCTTCACGGCTGACTTCGCGCAGGGCATCCACATAGCCCATGTTGCCGACAATCTCGTCCATCCAGGCCCGTTCAGGCGCCAGGAAACCCGGGGATTGCTGGCTGTCGCGCCAGTTCTTGATATCCAGCTTCTGTTGCGCCACGTACAGCGAGCCACAGTAAATGTACTCGCGACGTTTGCGTCGCTGTTTATCCAGATAACGGGCGAAATCGTCCATTAGCTTGAACTTCTGGTTCAAGTCTTCATCGCCGTTCTGCCCCGAAGGAAGCAGCAAGGTCGCGATGCTGACCTTGTCGAAATCGGCTTGCAGGTAGCGCCCGTAGCGGTCGGCTGTCTCGAAGCCGAGGCCGCTGATGACCGCCTTGGGTTGCAACCGTGAGTACAGAGCCACGCCACCTTGGGCAGGGACTTCGGCATCACAGGCATAAAGGAAGTAGCCATCCAGTTGGAAGGCTGGGTCGTCCAGTTCAAAGGCGGAGGCGCGGGTGTCCTGCAGGCAGATGACGTCGGCATTCTGTGCTTGCAGCCAACTGAGCAAACCACGCTCGACTGCAGCCTGAATACCATTGACGTTCACACTGATGATCCGCATAAATGGCCCCAAAAATCGCGTGCGTGTATGATACACGCCGTCTACCTAATTAGCTAAATCCGTGGTATCTGAGGCTTTTTTCATGCAGGCGTATCAACGCGATTTCATTCGTTTTGCCATCGATCGCGGCGTTTTACGCTTCGGTGAGTTCACGTTGAAGTCCGGGCGCACCAGCCCTTACTTCTTCAATGCAGGCTTGTTCAACTCGGGTTCGGCCCTCGCTCAGCTGGGTCGTTTCTACGCGGCCGCCATCGTCGACAGCGGTATTTCCTTCGACGTGCTGTTCGGCCCAGCCTACAAGGGCATCCCTTTGGCGGCCGCTACGGCGGTGGCTTTGGCTGAACATCATGAGCTGGATTTGCCATGGTGCTTCAACCGCAAAGAGGCAAAGGCCCATGGCGAAGGCGGCAGCCTGGTCGGTGCCCCGCTCAAGGGCGACGTGCTGATCATCGATGACGTGATCACCGCCGGTACCGCCATCCGTGAAGTGATGCAGATCATCGCGTCCCAGGAAGGCGCCAAGGCCGCCGGCGTGCTGATCGCGCTGAACCGCCAGGAGCGCGGCAACGGTGAGCTGTCGGCAATCCAGGAAGTGGAGCGTGATTTCGGTATTCCGGTGGTGAGCATCGTGTCGCTGAACCAGGTGCTGCAATACCTGGAAGATGACGCGCAGCTCAAGCAGCATTTGCCGGCGGTGCGTGCGTATCGCGAGCAATTCGGCGTCTGACACGGAACACCTGTGGGAGCGGGCTTGCTCGCGAATACGGTGGGTCAGAAACATATCCGGTGACTGACCCACCGCTTTCGCGAGCAAGCCCGCTCCCACATTTGGACCGAGTACCCACAAAAGGCCCCGCTCAACTGGATTGAGCGGGGCCTTTTGTTTTCGCCGTTTAAGGACGCTTGCGGTTACTGATCAGCGTGCCCACACCGGTATCGGTGAAAATTTCCAGCAGGATCGCATTCGGCACGCGGCCATCCAGGATCAGCGAGCTGCCCACGCCGCCTTGCACGGCTTCCAGCGCGCAGCGGATCTTCGGCAGCATGCCGCCGTAGATGGTGCCATCGGCGATCAGTTCGTCCACTTGTTGAGTGGTCAAACCGGTCAACACCTTGCCTTCCTTATCCATCAGGCCGGCGATGTTGGTCAGCAGCATCAGCTTCTCGGCTTTCAGTGCTTCAGCCACCTTACCGGCCACCAGATCGGCGTTGATATTGTAGGACTCACCGTTGGCGCCCACGCCGATTGGCGCGATCACCGGAATGAAATCGCCCTTGACCAACAGGTTGAGCAAGTCGGTGTTGATGCCGATCACTTCGCCTACCTGGCCGATGTCGATGATTTCCGGCTGGGTCATTTCCGGCGTCTGGCGGGTCACCGTCAGTTTTTTCGCGCGGATCAGCTCCGCGTCCTTGCCGGTCAGGCCGATGGCGCTGCCGCCGTGGCGGTTGATCAGGTTGACGATGTCCTTGTTGACCTGGCCACCCAGGACCATTTCCACCACGTCCATGGTTTGCGCGTCAGTGACGCGCATGCCATCGATGAAGTGGCTCTCGATCGACAAGCGCTTGAGCAGGTCGCCGATTTGCGGGCCGCCACCATGGACGACCACCGGGTTGATCCCCACGGCTTTCATCAACACGATGTCGCGGGCAAAACCGGTTTTCAGCTCGTCGCTTTCCATGGCATTGCCGCCGTACTTGATCACCAGCGTCTTGCCGACGTAGCGTCGAATGTAAGGCAACGCTTCGGACAGGACCTTGGCAGTATTGGCAGCGGCTTCGCGTTCGAGGGTCATTCAGGGCTCCGGTAAAAAATCAGAACGGTAATTGGAGATCAGGGGCAACACGTTTCAACTGGGCGTGGAACACGTCCTTGATGCGCTGCAACTGCGCCTCGGTATCCGCCTCGAAGCGCAGGACCAGCACCGGCGTGGTGTTGGACGCGCGAACCAGGCCCCAGCCTTTGGCGTAATCGACTCGCACACCATCAATGGTGGTCAGGTTGGCGCCTTCGCCCCATTGCGCATCGTGCAGTGCGTCAATGATGCTGAATTTGCTCTCCTCGGTCACATGTATATTGATCTCTGGCGTAGAAATATCGTTCGGGAAGGTCTGAAACAGCTCTTGCGCCGTGGATTTTTCCTTGCTGAGGATCTCCAGCAGACGGGCGGCGCTGTAAATGCCGTCGTCGAAACCGAACCAGCGCTCTTTGAAGAACACGTGGCCGCTCATTTCACCGGCCAACAGCGCGCCGGTTTCCTTCATTTTCTTTTTGATCAACGAATGACCGGTCTTCCACATTAGCGGGCGACCGCCATATTCCTTGATCAACGGCGTGAGGCGGCGGGTGCACTTCACGTCGAAGATGATTTCGGCGTTGGCGTTGCGCGCCACCACGTCACGGGCAAACAGCATCAGCAGGCGGTCGGCGAACACGTTTTCGCCGGTGTTGGTCACCACGCCAACTCGGTCGCCGTCACCGTCGAAAGCCAGGCCCACGTCGGCGCCGGTTTCCTTGACTTTGGCGATCAAGTCCACCAGGTTTTCAGGCTTGCCTGGGTCCGGGTGATGGTTGGGGAAGTTGCCGTCGACGTCGCAGAACAGCGGGATCACTTCACAGTTGAGGGCTTCGAGCAGTTGCGGAGCGATCACGCCAGCCGCGCCGTTGCCGCAGTCCACCACCACTTTCAGGCGGCGCGCGAGTTTGACGTCGCCGGTGATCTGGTCAGAGTAGCGTTGCAGGATGTCGACTTTGGTGACACTGCCTTTGCCGCTGGTCAGGTCGTTGGTCTTGAGGCGATCGTGCAGGGCCTGGATCTGTTCGTTGGCCAGGGTGTCACCGGCGATCACGATCTTGAAGCCGTTGTAGTCCGACGGGTTATGGCTGCCGGTGAGCATCACCCCTGACTTGCCGGCCAGTACGTTGGCCGCGTAGTACAGCGCCGGTGTCGGCACCAGGCCGACGTCGCTGACGTGGCAACCGCTGTCGGCGAGGCCCTGGATCAGTTGTTCCACCAACTCCGGGCCGGACAAGCGGCCATCACGGCCTACCGAGACATTGGGCTCGCCCTGGGCCAGGCTCTGGGCACCGATGGCGCGGCCGATCCAGTAGGCGGTTTCGGCGGTCAGGGTCTTGGGCACGACGCCACGAATGTCGTAGGCGCGGAAGATGCTGTCGGGGAATGTCGGGGCTACTCGGGCTGCGGTACTCATCGCGGGGGTGAACTCCATCTGAAGGGGGCAAAGCTGGCCTTAAAGTGGCTGACCGGCAGGCTCAAACTGAAGGGTATGACGGTGTTTTCGGCAGAGAGTTCGTGGTGCAAAAATGCCATCGGCGTGTCGATGCACTTTCGGAAAATGCGTAATGCATTGATTTCGTTATGGAAATCTCGCTGAATAAATCCGCACATTCTTCATCCTGAATAGCCATGCGGTGGCGTCTTGCCGGACAAATGCGTCCGGCAAGGTTCAGCTTAGTCAGTGGCTGCCGGAATGCCCAAAACCACCTGCGCCGCGCTGAGTTTCGTCGAACTCCTGCACCAGTTCGAAGTGTGCCTGTACCACCGGTACCAGCACCAACTGGGCGATGCGCTCGCCGACAGCGATGTTGAACGCGGTGTTGCCACGGTTCCAGCACGACACCATCAATTCGCCCTGATAGTCCGAATCGATCAGGCCTACGAGGTTGCCCAGCACGATGCCATGTTTGTGGCCCAGGCCGGAGCGCGGCAGGATCAATGCCGCCAGGCCTGGGTCGCCGACGTAGATCGACAGGCCGGTAGGAATCAGGATTGTCTGGCCCGGCTCAAGCACGGTGTCTTGCTTGAGCATGGCGCGCAGGTCCAGGCCGGCGGAGCCTGGAGTGGCGTAGGCCGGCAGAGGAAATTCGTTGCCGATGCGAGGGTCGAGGATCTTGGCTTGCAAAGCGTGCATGTAAATTAAACCTGGTTCAGCCGTTGGGCGATAAATGAGATCAGTTGACGGGCAATCTTGCCCTTGCTGGTCTGGGCGAAAAGGGTGGCGTGCAGCTCGCGGTCGATCACGCTGCAAGCATTTTCCTCGCTGTTGAAGCCGATGCTCGGGTTGGCGACATCATTGGCAACGATCAAGTCGAGGTTTTTGTCTTTCAACTTGCGTGCGGCGTAGTCCAGCAAGTGCTCGGTTTCGGCGGCGAAACCGACGCTGAATGGACGGTCCGGGCGTGTGGCGATGGTGGCCAGGATGTCCGGGTTGCGCACCATTTGCAGGAGCAGGCCGTCACCGCTTGTAGGGTCTTTCTTAAGCTTTTGCGGGGCGACAACCTCCGGGCGGTAGTCTGCAACCGCTGCCGAGGCGATAAACAGGTCGCAGGGAATGGCCGCTTCACAGGCCGCCAGCATGTCCCGGGCGCTGACTACGTCGATTCGCGTGACGCGATCGGGTGTTGGCAAGTGCACCGGGCCGGTGATCAGGGTGACGCGTGCGCCTGCCTCGACCGCAGCTTCGGCCAAGGCAAAGCCCATTTTTCCTGAGCTATGGTTGGTGATGTAACGCACCGGGTCGATGTTTTCCTGGGTCGGGCCGGCGGTAATCAGCACATGTTTGCCCGTGAGAGCCAGGTGCTGAAAGCACTCGGCGGCGCACAGCGCGAGGTCGGTGGCCTCAAGCATGCGGCCCATGCCCACGTCGCCACAGGCCTGGCTGCCCGAAGCCGGGCCAAACACTTTGAGGCCGCGACTTTGCAGGAGTTGGGTGTTGGCCTGGGTGGCCGGGTCGCGCCACATGGCCTGGTTCATGGCCGGTGCGATGGCGACGGTGGCGTCGGTGGCCAGTACCAGAGTGGTCAGCAGGTCATCGGCGATGCCCTGGGCCAGGCGGGCGATCAGGTCGGCGGTGGCCGGGGCGATCAACACCAGGTCGGCCCATTTGGCCAGCTCGATGTGGCCCATGGCGGCTTCGGCCGCCGGGTCCAACAGGTCCAGGTGAACCGGGTGGCCAGACAGGGCCTGCATGGTCAGCGGGGTGATGAACTCACTGCCACCACGGGTCATGACCACGCGCACTTCGGCGCCCTGGTCCAGGAGCCTGCGAACCAGTTCTGCGCTCTTGTAGGCGGCAATGCCGCCGCCGACGCCGAGAACGATGCGTTTCCGATACAGACGCTGCATTGGTTTGCCTTTCCAGTTCAGTGATGCCGGTTCAGTGACGCCTGCGATGCCCCCTCCCCAGGGGAAATCACATGCAAAAAAGAGGGCTTAAGATAACACAGCGACCGCCAGGCAACAGCGGCGCGCGTGCAGAGGGAGGTGGGATGAGTATTCGCGATTGGCCTGTGGCGGAACGCCCACGGGAGAAGCTTTTGGAATGGGGCGCGGCGAGTCTGTCGGATGCCGAGTTGTTGGCGATCTTCCTGCGTACCGGGGTTTCCGGCAGAAGCGCAGTCGACCTGGCGCGCCATCTATTGGCGCAATTCGGTGGTCTGCGCCCGCTGTTGGAGGCCAGCCAGACCCTGTTCAGCCAGCACTTGGGGCTGGGGCCGGCGAAATTTGCCCAGTTGCAGGCGGTGCTGGAAATGTCTCGGCGGCATATGGCCGAACGCTTGCGTGACGACTCGGTACTGGAAAGCCCGCTGGCCGTACGTGAGTACCTTAAGGCGTTGCTGCGCCACGAGCCCCACGAGATATTCGGCTGCCTGTTTCTTGACTCAAAGCACCGGGTGCTGGGCTTTGAGGCGCTGTTTGAGGGCACCATCGACACGGCCATCGTTTATCCGCGACAAGTGGTCAAGCGCGCGCTCGCTTACAACGCGGCGGCGCTGATCCTGTGCCATAACCATCCGTCCGGGAGCGTCGAACCGAGTGCGGCTGATCGAAAATTAACCAAGATATTGCAGAAGGCCTTGGAGTCGGTGGATGTGCGGGTGCTCGACCACATCATCGTGGGCGATGGCGACCCGCTGTCGATGGCGGAATACGGGTGGTTATAGCCCCGCCCATTGGTACGGGGCCGGCTCTCAAGGCTTGACGCTGACCTTGGAGAAGTCCTGGCGCCCAAATGGGCTCACCTGATAGCCATTGATATTCTTGCGTGCCAGAGCGAACGCAGTGGGGTGCGCCAATGGCAGCCACAGCGCCTGCTGCTGAATCTGTGCCTGGGCCTGTTGGTAGAGCTTGCTGCGCACACCTTGTTCACTGGTGGTCTTGCCGGCGCTGATCAGCTTGTCCAGGGTCGGGTCGCAGTAGCGGGCGAAGTTGGTGCCGGATTTTACCGCTGCGCACGAGAACTGCGGGGTGAGGAAGTTATCCGGGTCGCCATTGTCACCGGCCCAGCCCATGAACAACAGGTCATGTTCGCCGGCTTTGGCGCGGCGGATCAGTTCACCCCACTCGATCACGCGAATCTCGGCCTGGATGCCGACCTTGGCCAGGTCCGCTTGCAGCAACTGAGCGCCTAGGTTGGGGTTGGGGTTCAGCAGGCTGCCGGTGGGGCGAGTCCAGATGGTGGTCTTGAAGCCATTCTTGAGTCCGGCTCTTTCCAGCAGCGTTTTGGCCTTGGCGATGTCCTGTGGATAACCCGGCAAGTCCTTGGCGTAGCTCCAGGTATTGGGTGGGTAAATGCCATTGGCCGCTTCGGCGGTGCCTTCAAATACGGCCTTGAGGTAGCTGCCTTTGTCGAAAGCCAGGTTGATCGCCTGGCGCACTTCGGGTTTGTCCAGCGGCGGGTGCTGGCTGTTGATCGCGACGAATGCGGTCATGAAAGCCGGGGTTTTTTCTACTTTGAGCGCGGGATCTTTTTCGGCCTCACCCACATCCAGTGGCTTGGGTGACAGGGCGATCTGGCATTCATCGCGGTGCAGCTTTTGCAGGCGCACGTTGGCATCCGGGGTGATGGCGAAGATCAAGTTATCCACAGCCGGTTTGCCGGCAAAGTAATCCGGGTTGGCTTTATAGCGGACCACGGCGTCTTTCTGGAACCGTACAAACACGAACGGGCCGGTGCCGATTGGCTGGCTGTTGAGTTTTTCGGGCGTGCCGGCCTTGAGCAGCTTGTCGGCGTATTCGGCCGGGTAAATCGAGGCAAAACCCATGCTCAACGCGGCGAGGAAAGTGGAATCGGCGTGATCCAGGGTGAAGCGCACGGTCAATGGGTCCAGGGCGTCGATCTTCTTGACCAGTGTGGGCAATTGCAGCGACTGCGCATGGGGGAAGCCGCTCTGGGCGATCTTGTGCCATGGGTTGGCCGGGTCGAGCATGCGCTCAAAACTGAAGCGCACGTCTTCGGCCGTCAGGGTGCGGCTTGGGGTGAAATACTCGGTGCGGTGGAATTTCACGTCAGGGTGCAGCTTGAAGGTGTACACCAGCCCGTCCGGCGACACTTCCCAGCTGTCCGCCAGGCTCGGCACCAGTTTGCCGGCGGTGGCGTCGTAGTCCACCAGGCGGTTCATCAGCACGTCGGCCGAGGCATTGGTGGTGGTCAGCGAGTTGTACTGCACCACATCGAACCCTTCGGGGCTGGCCTCGGTGCAAACGCTCAAATTAGTGGCCGCAGAGGCCAGCGGCGCGATAAATAGAGGGGCGAGCAATAGGGGTAGGGCAGCGAGGCGCATATTCGGTTTCCTTTGCAGATCGAAGGCCCATCTGCGAGTGCAGTCTGGAAAAAGCCTACCGTAGTGGTCTGATTGATAAATGACTAGCCCATTTTTGCCTGTGCTTTTGGCGCGAATGCTGTTTTGATGGCGCCTCAGCGCGTTTCGTCTTGCACTTTTGTGTGCCGGCGGGCGCGGTAAATCATTCTGTGCGACGAGTGGTCGGCTGTTGCAGCGGCCCCTCCTGGCAACGGTTCGGGCATCTATTGCCAAGATTTACGCCGGTAAAAACACACGGGCTGTTGTTGCATCAGGGTCTTTCTGGTATAAAGCAGCGCTCTTTTCTAGGGGCCCGGTTCCTTCACTGTAGGTGTAGCCGGTAAGACCCTTAAAGAAACGCGGCGCCTGGCGCCAAATGACTGAGAGATTAAGCGGCCAACCCATGCCGGGTTGGGCATGTGGTTTTAGAGGGCTGAGGCATGTCGAGAGTCTGTCAAGTTACCGGTAAGGGTCCGGTGACTGGGAATAACATTTCCCACGCAAATAACAAAACCCGTCGTCGTTTCCTGCCGAACCTGCAGCATCACCGCTTCTGGGTTGAAGAAGAGAAACGTTTTGTTCGCCTGCGTGTATCTGCCAAAGGCATGCGTATCATCGACAAGCGTGGCATCACTGTCGTGCTGGCCGAAATCCGCGCCGCTGGCAAGATTTAAGGAGCTTTATCATGCGTGAATTGATTCGAATGATCTCTAGCGCCGGTACTGGTCACTTCTACACTACCGACAAGAACAAGCGTACTACCCCGGACAAGCTCGAAAAGAAAATGTTCGACCCGCGCGTTCGCAAGCACGTGATCTACAAAGAAGGCAAAATCAAGTAATTGATTTTCTTCCTTGTGAAAAAAAGCCCGTCTCTCACGAGACGGGCTTTTTTTTGCCTGAAATGTGCTGATCAGGCTTTCTGCTCGAACACTACGTAGATCTTGCGGCACGGCTCCAGCACTTCCCAGGTGCCGCTGAACCCGGCAGGGATCACGAAACGGTCGCCGGCACGCAAGGTCTTGGCGTTGCCATCGGCATCACGCAGTACCGAAACCCCCTGCACAATCTCGCAATACTCATGCTCGCTGTAATTGACCTTCCACTGCCCGACTTCACCTTCCCACACGCCTGCGCTCATCTGACCGCACGGGCTGTTGTAGTGGTTATAAAGGGTCTGCTCGGGGTCGCCCTTGAGGATTTTTTCGGCGGCCGGGCGATAGCGTTCCGGGGTGGTGTTGGCTTGGCTGAAGTCGACGATATCCTGGATGCTCATGTGCGTGTCCCGTCTGGCCTGCGGTTGGAGAGCCCAAAGTCTATGTTTATTAAAATGAACATCGCAAGGGCGTTTACCGCCGTTATGTCAAATATATTGAAACACCCCCAGCCGCTGGTTTAGGGTGGCAGCTGCCTTGAGCCGAACAGCAGGCTGGCCGGGCAAGAATTCTTTGAGGCTGCCGGGGGACATCACCTGGCCCTTGTATTCAATAAGAGGAGGACACTCGCATGACCACCCTGACCCGTGCCGATTGGGAACAACGCGCCAAGGATCTGAAGATCGAAGGCCGCGCCTACATCAATGGTGAGTACACCGCTGCTGTTTCCGGTGACACGTTCGAATGCATCAGCCCGGTCGATGGCCGCTTGCTGACCACCGTTGCCAGCTGTGACGCCGCCGACGCCCAGCGTGCTGTCGAAAACGCCCGCGCGACGTTCAATTCCGGTGTCTGGTCGCGCCTGGCGCCGGCCAAGCGCAAAGCCGTCATGATCCGTTTCGCGGCGCTGCTCAACGCCAATGCCGAAGAGCTGGCGCTGCTCGAAACCCTGGACATGGGCAAGCCGATTTCCGACTCCCTGGGAATTGACGTGCCTGGCGCCGCCAACGCCCTTAGCTGGAGCGGCGAGGCGATCGACAAGATTTACGACGAAGTCGCCGCCACCCCGCACAACCAGTTGGGCCTGGTGACCCGCGAGCCGGTCGGCGTAGTGGGTGCCATCGTGCCGTGGAACTTCCCGCTGATGATGGCGTGCTGGAAACTCGGCCCTGCGCTGTCCACCGGTAACTCGGTGATCCTCAAGCCGTCCGAAAAATCCCCGCTGACGGCTATCCGCATCGCGGCCCTGGCGGTTGAAGCCGGCATTCCAAAAGGCGTGTTGAACGTGCTGCCGGGCTACGGTCACACCGTCGGCAACGCGCTGGCGCTGCACATGGACGTCGACACCCTGGTGTTTACCGGTTCCACAAAAATCGCCAAGCAACTGTTGATCCGCTCCGGCGAGTCGAACATGAAGCGCGTGTGGCTTGAAGCGGGCGGCAAGAGCCCGAACATCGTGTTTGCCGATGCGCCGGACCTGCAAGCCGCCGCCGAATCTGCCGCGGGTGCCATCGCCTTCAACCAGGGCGAAGTCTGCACCGCCGGCTCGCGCCTGCTGGTCGAGCGCTCCATCAAGGATAAATTCCTGCCGCTGGTGATCGAGGCTCTCAAGGGCTGGAAGCCAGGCAACCCGCTGGACCCGGCGACCAACGTCGGTGCCCTGGTGGACACCCAGCAGATGAACACCGTGCTGTCATACATCGAAGCAGGCCATGCCGACGGCGCCAAGCTGGTGGCGGGCGGCAAGCGCACCCTGCAAGAAACCGGTGGCACCTATGTGGAGCCGACGATTTTCGACGGCGTGACCAACGCCATGAAGATCGCCCAGGAAGAAATCTTCGGCCCAGTGCTGTCGGTGATCACTTTCGACAGCGCCGAAGAAGCGGTCGCCATTGCCAACGACACCGTTTATGGCCTGGCCGCAGCCGTGTGGACCGCCGATATCTCCAAGGCACACCTGACTGCCAAGGCTTTGCGCGCCGGTAGCGTGTGGGTCAACCAATACGATGGCGGCGACATGACCGCGCCGTTTGGTGGTTTCAAACAGTCGGGTAACGGTCGCGACAAGTCGCTGCATGCGTTCGACAAGTACACCGAGCTGAAATCGACCTGGATCAAGCTGTAAGCAACACCGCAGGTCAAATGTGGGAGCCGGCTTGTGTGGGAGCTGGCTTGCCTGCGATAGCATCACCAAGGTGTAACTGACACACCGAGGTGCCTGCATCGCGGGCAAGCCCGGCTCCCACACAAGCCCGCTCCCACACTGTTTTGTGTGATCTTGATAATTATCCACAGGAGCGTGGAAATGCGTTGGGCGACTTATTTCGCCGTGCTGGCCTCTGTCCTCAGCGTCGGCCTGGCCCTGGGCGTCAGCATGCCGCTGGTGTCCCTGCGTCTCGAAGGCTGGGGCTATGGCAGCTTCGCCATTGGCGTGATGGCCGCCATGCCGGCTTTTGGCGTACTGCTCGGCGCGAAGGTCTCCAGCCGGATGGCCTCGTGGCTGGGCACCGCCAACCTGATGCGCCTGTGCTTGTGGGCCGGTGCCATCTCCATAGGCTTATTGGCGATCCTGCCCAGCTACCCGGTGTGGCTGGTGCTGCGGCTGATGATCGGCGTGATCCTGACCATCGTGTTTATCCTGGGTGAAAGCTGGATCAACCAGTTGGTGGTTGAGCAATGGCGTGGCCGCCTGGTGGCGCTGTACGGCTGCAGCTATGCCTTGAGCCAATTGTCGGGCCCGCTGCTGCTGGGCGTACTCGGCACTGACCATGACTATGGCTTCTGGGTGGGCGTTGGCTTGTTGGTGGTTGCGCCGCTGTTGCTGCTGGGGCGTTCCGGCGCTCCCACCGCCGAGTCCTTCAGCGTGACCTTCAGTGACCTGTGGCGCTTCTGCCTGACTTTGCCGGCAATTGCCTGGGCGGTGGCCTTGTTCGCCGCGTTCGAGGCGATGATTCTGACGCTGCTGCCGGTGTATTGCCTGCAGCAGGGCTTCACTGCCGAGATTGCCTTGGCCATGGTCAGCACCGTGGTGGTCGGTGATGCGCTGTTGCAATTGCCCATTGGTGCTTTGGCCGACTACCTGCCGCGCCGCACCTTGTTCTTGAGCTGCGCGGTGTTGTTGCTGGCCTCAAGCCTGGCGATTCCATTGCTGCTGCATACGCAATTGATATGGCCGGTGTGGGTGATCTTTGGCGCCAGCGCCGGTGGGTTGTTCACCTTGTCGCTGATCCTGATCGGTGAGCGTTATCGCGACGACGCGCTGGTGCGCGCCAATGCCCACGTGGCGCAGCTGTGGGGCATTGGTTGCCTGATCGGCCCGCTGGTAGCCGGGGCGGGCAGCCAATGGATCAGCGGGCATGCGCTGCCGTTGCTGATGGCGGCCGGGGCGCTGGGGCTGGTGGTGTTGCTGCTGCGCCAAGGCGCATTCGGCGGCGCACAGCCTGCTTAAACCTTGAAATGCAATCAACTGTGGGAGCTGGCTTGCCTGCGATAGCGGTGTGCCAGCTTGCCCATAAGTACCTGACACTCCGCCATGGCGGGCAAGCCCGGCTCCCACAGTTGAGCTGCACCTTTCTTACAGCATGCGCTCCAGGCCAACACTGGTGGCGAACCACGCATTAAACCGGCGCCACCAACTGCCCGGCTCCCGTGTCAGGGTGTGCAATTGGCCGTTATCCTCGGTCACCCACACCACCTGGCCATTTTGCAGTTTCGCCTCATAGCTCAACGCCGGCGCCATGCCTTGCAGCGCCAGGTTGCGCACGTGTTCCGCCAGCTCGGGGCTGTCCACCAGCACCCCGACTTCGGTGTTCCACAGCACCGAGCGCGGGTCGAAGTTGAACGAGCCGATAAACGACTTTTGCCGATCAAAGATCATCGACTTGCTGTGCAGGCTGGAGTCCGAGCCGCGAAAGGTGCCGCGGCGAAACAGGTGCGGTCCGCTGCCTGAACTTGGATCGCCCGGTTGGCGGCGCAGCTCGTAGAGTTTCACGCCGTGTTCCAGCAACGCCTTGCGATAGGGTGCATAGCCGCCGTGCACGGCGGGTACGTCGGTGGCTTCGAGGGAATTGGTCAGCAGGCTGACTGATACACCCGCATCGGCGCGCCCGGTCAGGTACACCAGCCCGGGTTGCCCCGGTACGAAATACGCCGAAATCATCATCAGCTCATGGCTGACGCCCTCCAGCTCCGGTGCCAGTTGCGTGGTCAACAGCAAGCGTGGATCGGGGTCGGCCTTGGCCAGCACTTTGCTCGGCGCATCCCACAGCGCCTGGTTCCAGGCCCAGATCAGCTCGCGGCGCCAGATGTCCATGCGCGGTTGTGTCTGGTAAGTGCGCAAGCGGTTGTAGAGGGCGTGATTCTGCTGACGCGACTCGGCCAGCGAATCTTGCAGGCGTGCGCGTGCGGCGTTCAGGTCGCCCCTGGATGGGGTGCTTGAGACGAAATCGTCGATGGGCTTGCTCAGCGCGCTGTTCCAGTACTGATCAAAGCTATGCCCGAGCTGCTCGGCCACCGGGCCGACGCTGAGCATGTCGATATCGGTGAAGTTGAGGTTGGGCTCGGCATCGAAATACTCATCGCCCAGGTTGCGCCCGCCGACAATGGCCACGCTGTTATCCGCCAGCCACAGCTTGTTGTGCATGCGCCGGTGTTGCAGCGACAGGTTGAACAGCCGGCCCATCGCCCGTGTCACGCCGGTGCTGCGGCCCAGGTGCAGCGGGTTGAACAGGCGAATCTGGATCTGCGGGTGGGCGGCGAGGGTGGCAATAACCTGATCGAGGCCGTCGCTGGTGGTGTCGTCCAGCAGGATGCGGATGCGCACGCCACGGTCGGCGGCTTTGAGCAGTTCATCCACGAGCATGCGCGTGCTGATGCCGTCGTGCACGATGTAGTACTGCAGGTCGAGGCTGCTCTGGGCATTGCGGATCAGCTCGGCACGGGCCATGAAGGCTTCGCTGCTATTGGGCAGCAATCGAAAGCCCGAACGACCCTGGTACGGCGCCGCCTGGGCCTGGATCGAGCGGCCGAATGAGGATTGCGCCGCAGGCAGGGCGTCGCTGGAGATGCGCGGTGCATCGACCGTGGCGCAGCCGGCCAGGGCCAGGGCGCTCAGCAGCAAAAACGGTAAAAGCCGTCGAATCATCAAGGGCACTGCTTCCAGGTCGGGGCGGTTGTGGGATATGACGGCAGATTGCGGGGAAAGGTCAGTCGGTCACCTCGGCGAGCATCTTCATCGCGGCGGCGCCGACCTTGCGCACTGCCTCTTCGATCTGCGGCGTTGGCTTGGCAGCGTAGTTCATGCGCAGGCAATTACGGTATTTGCCGGAGGCGGAAAAGATGCTGCCCACTGCCACCTGTACGCCTTGTTCCACCAGCACGCGGTTGAGTTTCAAGGTATCAAAGCCTTCCGGCAGCTCCACCCACAGCATGAAGCTGCCTTGGGGCCGGCTGGCACGGGTGCCTGCGGGGAAATAACGGCTGACCCAATCGAGCATCAAGTCGCGATTACGCTGGTATTGGGTGCGCATGCGCCGCAAATGCGGTTCGAAGTGGCCGTTTTTGAGAAACTCGGCGATGGCGATCTGCGGTTGCGTCGCCGTGGAACCGGTGCTGATGTATTTCATGTGCAGCACCCGCTCCAGATAACGCCCCGGCGCCACCCAGCCGATGCGCAGGCCGGGTGCCAGGGTTTTCGAGAACGAGCTGCACAGCAGCACGCGGCCATCTTCGTCGAAGGATTTGATCGTGCGTGGGCGCGGGTAGCTGTAGGCCAATTCGCCATACACATCGTCTTCAATAATCGCCACGTCAAAACGCTGGGCCAGGGTCAGCAGCGCGCGTTTGCGTGCCTCGGGCATGATGTAGCCCAGCGGGTTATTGCAGTTGGGCGTCAGCTGGATGACCTTGATCGGCCACTGTTCCAACGCCAGCTCCAGTGCTTCGAGGCTGATACCGGTGATGGGGTCGGTGGGGATTTCCAGCGCCTTCATGCCCAGGCCTTTGAGGGTCTGCATGGCGCCGTGAAAGCTTGGCGAGTCGACTGCGACAATATCCCCAGGCTCGCAAATCGCGTGAATGCTGGCAGACAGCGCCTCATGGCAGCCGGTGGTGATCACGATATCTTCGGCAGTCAGCTGGCAGCCGGAATCCAGAGACAGTCGGGCGATCTGCTCACGCAACTCCATACAGCCAAGGATATTGTCGTAATACAGCCCCGGCAGGTCCTGGCGTCGGCTCACGCGGGCCAGGCTGCGCAGCAGGGGCTTCATGGTCGGCGACAATACGTCCGGCATGCCACGGCCCATCTGTATGACGTCTTTGCGCGGCACGGCGCGAATCAGTTCCAGCACCTGGTCCCACTGCGAAATTTCCACCGGGCGCTGTGCCGGGCGGCCGATTTCCGGCAGCGCCGGCAACTCGCGTCCGACCGGCACAAAGTAGCCAGACTTGGGCTTTGGCATCGCCAGGCCGTTGTCTTCCAGCAAGCGATAGGCTTGTTGCACGGTGCTCAGGCTCACCCCGTGTTCCACACTCAAGGCCCGCACGGACGGCAAGCGATCGCCGGGGCGATAGAAGCCCTGTTCGATGCGCGTGCCCAGTAATTCGGCGAGGTTGACGTAGAGGGTCATGGTGATCGCTCCGATGGGACCAGTACAGATAGGCGCAAAATACAGGATTCAGCCCTTCATGGGCAGTATCTGTATGGATTTAATAAAGGTGAGTTGAATCTGTAATGGTTTTGCCTGCACGCCCATCCTAGTCACTCATGGCAACAGGCAAATGAGGGGCAACACGATGAACGGCATGAGCGATGTGCGGCTGATGTTACACAGTCAGCAATTGCAGGCAGGGCAGGAGCGGGCGAAGGCGCCGCGCGATATCAGCCGCTGGAGTCTGTTCTGGCACCGCCGCCGCACGCGCAAAGCCTTGCTGCACCTGACCGGTGAGCAACTGCGTGACGTCGGGTTGACCGCCGAACAGGCGCGCCAGGAGGGCATGAAGCCGTTCTGGCGCGACTGATCAGAGCAGCTCTTTGAAGCGGTGCCAGAGCATCCCCAGCGCCAACAGCGGCGAGCGCAGATGTTGGCCGCCGGGGAAGGTGATGTGCGGCACTTGGGCGAACAAATCAAAACGCCCCTGCTGTTGGCCGCTGATGGCTTCGGCCAGCAGCTTGCCTGCCAGGTGGGTGGCGTTGAGGCCGTGGCCGGCGTATGCCTGGGCGTAATACACATTGGGATGTTCGGCCAGCCGGCCGATCTGCGGCAGGCGGTTGGCGCCGATGCCGATCATGCCGCCCCATTGGTAGTCGATCTTCACGTCCGCCAGTTGCGGGAACACCTTGAGCATTTTGGGGCGCATATAGGCGCCGATGTCCTGCGGGTCGCGGCCGGAATAGTGGCAGGCTCCGCCGAACAGCAGGCGGCGGTCGGCGGACAGGCGGAAGTAATCCACGGTCACGCGTTGATCGCACACCGCCATGTTCTGCGGCAGCAGGCTGGCGGCCTGGGCTTCACTCAAGGATTCGGTGGCGATGATGTAGCTGCCGGCGGGCAGCACCTTGCCGCTTAAATGCGGGTTCAGGCCGTTGAGATAAGCGTTGCAGGCCAGCACCAGGGTGTTGGCGCGCACGTTGCCTTTGGCGGTGTGCACCTTGACCTCGGGGCCGTAGTCGATGCGCGTCACTTCGGACTGCTCAAACAACTTCACGCCCAGCTGCTGCGCGGCGGCAGCTTCGCCGAGGGCCAGGTTCAGCGGGTGCAAATGGCCGGAACCCATGTCGATCATGCCGCCCACATAGCGCTCGGAGCCGATCACGCTGCTCATCTCGTTGGCTTGCAGCAGACGCACTTCATGGCGATAACCGAGGTTGCGCAGTTCTTCGGCGTCTTCGGCCAGGCCGATCAAATCGCGGGGTTTGTTGGCGAGGTCGCAGTAACCCCAGGTCAGGTCGCAGGGGATCTGATAGCGCTCGACCCGCTCGCGCACGATCTCGACGGCTTCCAGGCCCATCAGCTTCATCTGGCGCACGCCGTCGCTGCCGATCACGTTGCTGAACTGGTCCAGGCCGTGGCCGACGCCGCGAATCAACTGCCCGCCGTTGCGGCCGCTGGCACCCCAGCCGAGCTTGCGCGCTTCCAGCAGCACCACGCTAAAGCCGCGTTCGGCCAGCTCAAGCGCTGTGTTTATGCCGGAATAGCCGCCGCCAATCACGCACACATCGGCGCGCACTTCGCCCATCAACGCCGGGTAGTCTGGCTGTGAAACGCTGCTGGCGGCGTAGTAGGAAGCGGTGTGCCGGGCGCTGGCGGTCATGGGGAGCATCCCTGTTTGGAAAATTTGACGCAGGATACAGCGGTCGGACGAAGCTGTCTGCGCAGCACGTTTTGCGTCAGAATCCACGCCTATTCGCCGTTCGGTAAGTGTTTCGATGAGTTGCAACAGCCAGAAAATCAGCGCGCTGCGCAGGCAGATCCCTTCGTTCGAGTGTGTCCCCGGCTGCCACGACTGCTGTGGGCCGGTGACCACCTCGCCCGAGGAAATGTCGCGCCTGCCCCGCAAGACTGCCGCCGAGCAGGAGGCGGCCATGGACGAGCTGAACTGCGTGCACCTGGGGCCGAACGGCTGCACCGTGTATGACGAGCGGCCGCTGATTTGCCGGTTGTTTGGCACTACCAAGACGTTGCCGTGCCCGAATGGGCGGCGGCCGGTGGAGTTGATTCATCCTCGGGTGGAAAAACAGATTCATGAATACATGGCGAGCACCCGGCAAGTACTGGTCTAGCATAAGTACTCGCTCAAAATGTGGGAGCTGGCTTGCCTGCGATAGCGGTGGTTCAGTCAGAATGATGTTTCCTGGCACACCGCTATCGCAGGCAAGCCAGCTTCCACATTGACCACATCGTGTCAGTTAATCCGGGATCGGCAGGTTAAGGCTCTCTTTCACCTCTTCCATCACGATATAGCTCTTGGATTCGCGCACATGCGGCAGTTTGAGCAAGATATCGCCGAGCAATTTGCGGTACGAGGCCATCTCGGAAATCCGCGCCTTCACCAGGTAGTCGAAGTCGCCTGACACCAAGTGGCACTCCAGCACATGGGGCAGCTTCAGCACGGCGCGGCGGAATTCCTCAAAGGTGTCGCCCGACTTGTAATCCAGGCTGATCTCGACAAATACCAGCAAACTCCCCTTCAAATGCTGCGGGTTGAGCCGCGCGTTGTAGCCCATGATGATCCCTTCGCGCTCCAGGCGGCGGACCCGCTCGGTGCACGGCGTGGTCGACAGCCCGACCTTTTCCCCCAGCTCCGTGAACGAAATACGCCCATCGGTTTGCAGGATGCGCAGGATATTGCGGTCGATCTTGTCCAGCTCCCGCTTGGTCTGGGTGTTGGTACGCATAGGGGATACGCCTCTGTGAAAAGGGTTTTTGCCGAGAATTGTCGCCAAATATAGGCATTTATATAGTGAAATGCACTGGTCATTGTTTTTTACACTGCGCCCATCATTGCTCGAATAACACACGTCAGCGGCTAAGCCCGTGATGAGGATATAAAAATGCGCGTTCTGGTCTTGGGTAGCGGCGTCATTGGGGTGACCAGTGCCTACTATTTGGCGCGGGCCGGCTTTGAAGTGGTTGTGGTCGACCGTCAGCCCGCCGCTGCCATGGAAACCAGTTTCGCCAACGCAGGCCAGGTGTCACCGGGTTATGCCTCGCCATGGGCCGCGCCAGGCGTGCCGCTCAAGGCCATCAAGTGGTTGCTGCAACGCCACGCGCCACTGGCGATCAAGGCCACCGCCGATATCGATCAGTACCTGTGGATGGCGCAGATGCTGCGCAACTGCACCCAGAGCCGTTACGCGGTGAACAAAGAGCGCATGGTGCGCCTGTCCGAGTACAGCCGTGATTGCCTCGACGAATTGCGTGCAGAAACCGGTATTGCCTACGAAGGCCGCAGCCTCGGCACTACCCAGTTGTTTCGCACCCAGGCTCAGTTGGATGGCGCGGCCAAAGACATCGCCGTATTGAAAGAATCCGGCGTGCCGTTCGAGCTGCTCGACCGCGCCGGCATTGCCCGCGTTGAGCCAGCCCTGGCCAGCGTCACCGATATCCTCGCCGGCGCCTTGCGCCTGCCCAACGACCAGACCGGCGACTGCCAGATGTTCACCACGCGTCTGGTGGACATGTGCAAGCAGTTGGGCGTGGAATTCCGTTTCGAGCAGGACATCCAGCGCCTCGACTACGCCGGTGATCGCGTCAATGGCGTGTGGATCGATGGCAAGCTGGAAACCGCCGACCGCTACGTACTGGCCCTGGGCAGTTACTCGCCCAAGCTGCTCAAGCCGCTGGGGATCAAGGCGCCGGTGTATCCGCTCAAGGGCTACTCGCTGACCGTGCCGATCACCAACCCGGCGATGGCGCCGACTTCGACCATTCTGGATGAAACCTACAAGGTCGCGATCACCCGCTTCGACAACCGCATTCGCGTCGGCGGCATGGCTGAAATAGCCGGTTTTGACCTGTCGCTGAACCCTCGTCGACGTGAAACCCTGGAGATGATCGTCAACGACCTTTATCCTCAGGGCGGCGATTTGACCGAGGCCACTTTCTGGACCGGCCTGCGCCCGACCACACCCGACGGCACGCCGATTGTCGGCGCCACCCCGTTCAAGAACCTGTTCCTGAACACCGGCCACGGCACCCTTGGCTGGACCATGGCGTGCGGCTCTGGCCGCTTGCTGGCTGACCTGATGGCGAAAAAAACGCCGCAGATCAGCGCCGAAGGTCTCGATATTTCCCGTTACGGCAGCAACCACCAGGAGTCCGCAAAACATGTCAATCCAGCGCCAGCTCACCAATGAGCGCATGAGCCAGGTCGTTGTTCACAGCGGTACCGTGTATCTGGCAGGGCAAGTCGGCGACGACATGAATGCCGGGATTGAACAGCAGACCCGCGAAACTCTGGCCAATATCGAGCGCTTGCTGGACCTGGCCGGCACCGACAAAACCAAGTTGCTGTCGGTGACGATCTACCTCAAAGACATCGACGCCGATTTCGCCGGCATGAACGCAGTGTGGGACAAGTGGCTGCCTAAAGGCGTGGCTCCGGCCCGTGCGACGGTTGAGGCCAAGCTGTGCGAACCGGAAATTCTGGTAGAGCTGTCCGTGGTGGCGGCGCTGCCTTAAACGTAGCTTTTTCCCCCGGTGCCGTGGCTGATAGTCGGCGCCGGTTTTTCTTCACTTTACCGCCTAGAAGCCTGCCGCCATGCGTCCTGCCCGTGCCCTGATCGACCTCCAAGCCCTGCGCCATAACTACCAACTGGCCCGTGAAGTCACGGGGGCCAAGGCCCTCGCGGTGGTCAAAGCGGATGCCTATGGCCATGGTGCCGTACGTGTGGCCCAGGCGCTGGAAGCCGAGGCGGATGGCTTTGCGGTGGCGTGCATCGAGGAGGCATTGGAGCTGCGGGCTGCGGGGATTCGTGCGCCGGTATTGCTGCTGGAAGGTTTTTTCGAAGCTGACGAATTACCGCTGATCATCGAGCATGATTTTTGGTGCGTGGTGCATTCGTTGTGGCAGTTGGAAGCCATCGAGCAAGCCCGGCTGAGCAAACCGCTGACCATTTGGCTCAAGCTCGACTCGGGCATGCACCGCGTGGGCCTGCACCCCAAGGATTACCACGAGGCGTACCAGCGCCTGCTGGCCAGCGGCAAAGTGGCCAAGATCGTACTCATGAGCCACTTCGCCCGCGCCGATGAGCTCGATTGCGTGCGCAGTGATGAGCAAGTGGCGGTGTTTGAAGCGGCACGCCAAGGGTTGTCGGCCGAAGTGAGCCTGCGCAATTCGCCGTCGGTGATGGGCTGGCCGACTATGTCCAGCGACTGGGTGCGCCCTGGCATCATGCTCTACGGTGCCACGCCGTTTGGTGAGGACCAGGCCATTGCCGCACGTTTGCAGCCGGTGATGACCCTGGAATCGAAAGTCATCTGCGTGCGTGAACTGCCGGCCGGTGAGCCGATCGGTTACGGCGCCAAGTTCATCACGCCAAAACCGATGCGCGTCGGCGTGGTTGCCATGGGCTATGCCGACGGCTACCCGCGCCATGCACCGACCGGCACGCCAGTGCTGGTGGCAGGCCAGCGCAGCCAGTTGCTGGGCCGTGTGTCCATGGACATGCTCTGCGTTGACCTCACCGACGTGCCCCAGGCCGGGCTCGGTTCCAGCGTGGAGCTGTGGGGCAAAAATATCCTTGCCAGTGACGTCGCGGCGGCTGCCGAGACTATCCCCTACCAGATTTTCTGTAACCTGCGCCGCGTGCCAAGGCTCTATTGCGGGGCTTAAGCCGCGCCTACGAGCAGAGCCTGCCGGGATTTAGGCCCAAGTGTTGTAAATACTGAACGCTGTCGCCATGATAACGCTCAACTACAACAAAGCCTGAATCCTAGGAGGCTCCTGCATTGGACGTCGGCGAACGACTGCAATCCATCCGTAAACTCAAAGGTCTTTCCCAGCGTGAGCTCGCCAAGCGCGCGGGTGTCACCAACAGCACCATTTCGATGATCGAAAAAAACAGTGTCAGCCCCTCGATCAGCTCCTTGCGCAAGGTGCTGGGCGGCATCCCCATGTCCATGGTCGAGTTCTTTTCCGAGGAGATCCTCCAGGAAAAACCGACGCAGATCGTCTATAAAGCCAATGAGCTGATCGACATCTCGGACGGTGCCGTCACCATGAAACTCGTGGGGCGCGCGCACCCCAGCCGGGCGATTGCGTTTCTTAACGAGATCTACCCGCCGGGCGCCGACACGGGCGAAGAAATGCTCACCCACGAAGGCGAAGAAACCGGGATTCTGGTGGAAGGTCGTTTGGAGTTGGTGGTCGGTCTTGAAACTTTTGTGCTCGAAGCCGGCGATAGCTACTACTTTGAAAGCACCAAGCCGCATCGTTTTCGCAACCCGTTCGATGTGCCGGCGCGACTAATCAGCGCAGCCACACCTGCGAACTTTTGACAGAAGAGGCGTGCTGCCAGCGTTGCAGACATACCCGTCGCTGTAACCGTGGGGCCGAATCTCCCTTTATTTAATAGGGTTGTTTCGGCCTGACGGGCTAACCGTTATACTTTCGCCGCCTGCGAAACCGTGGCCGCAGGCGTGAATAGCCACCATTGAGGGTGAACGCGTGAACCTAATTATGAAAATGCTGGCTGCACCAGCAACCGTACTGGCCCTATGGGCTGTCAGCGCTCAAGCTGCGACCAATGATGAAATTGCCAAGCGCCTGGAGCCTGTCGGCCAGGTGTGTGTCCAGGGCCAGGAATGTAAAGGGATGGAAGTTGCCGTGGCTGCGGGCGGCGGCGGTGGCGCGAAGACACCGGATGACGTGATTGCCAAGCACTGCAATGCATGCCACGGCACCGGTTTGCTGGGTGCACCAAAAATCGGTGACACCGCAGCCTGGAAAGACCGCGCCGATCATCAAGGCGGCCTCGATGGCCTGTTGGCCAAGGCCATCACCGGCCTGAATGCCATGCCGCCTAAAGGTACCTGCGCCGATTGCTCGGATGCCGAACTCAAGGGTGCAATCGAGAAGATGTCGGGTTTGAAATAAACCGATCTTCGCCAAAAAGCCGCTGACCAGCGGCTTTTTTGTGCCTGCGATTTGTACTTCTGCGCTGTTCATTGCAGCAAAGACCCGGCAAGCTCGGTCCAACCCCTAATCACGGAATGTTCAGGAGGGTCGGATGGTGCAGTTGTGTTCAATCGAGCAAGCAGTTGACGACGTACTGGCGCGCTTGCCGGCGCATATCCACATGGGCATGCCGCTCGGTTTGGGCAAGCCCAACCTGTTCGTCAACGCGCTGTACCGGCGTATCGCCAAGCTGCCGGAGCGCGAGCTGACGATTTACACCGCGCTGGCCCTAGGCCGCCCGACCCTGGGTGACGGGTTGCAGAAGCGCTTTCTCGAACCCTTTATCGAGCGGGTATTTGGTGATTATCCCGAGCTGGACTTTCTAGCGGATTTGCACAAGGACAGCCTGCCAAGGAACATCCGCGTGCAGCAGTTCTTCATGCAGCCCGGCAGCCTGCTGCACAGTACGTCGGCGCAGCAGGACTACGTCAGCAGCAACTACAGCCACGCCGCCCGCGATATCAACGCCGCCGGCTTGAACCTGGTGGCGCAATTGGTCGCCAGCAGCGCCGAGCACCCCGACCGGCTGAGCCTGAGCTGCAACCCCGATATCACCCTCGACCTGCTGCCGATGATTGCCAAGCGCCGCGAAGCAGGCGACACCATCCTTGTCGTCGGCCAGGTTCACAGCGATTTGCCCTATATGCCCGGCGATGCCGAACTGGGTATGGACGCCTTCGATTACCTGATCGACGAGAAGGACAGCACCACGCTGTTCTCCACACCGAATATGCCGGTCGGCTTTCAAGACCACTTTATCGGCTTGCATGCCAGCACCCTGGTGCGCGATGGCGGCACGTTGCAGATTGGCATTGGCTCGATGGGCGATGCGCTGACCGCCGCCTTGCTGGCGCGCCAGGCCGATAACGAAGCCTATCGCTTATTGCTGACTGACTTGGATGTGTATCAGTGGGCGCCGTTAATCAGCCGCGAAGGCGGTGTCGAGCCCTTTGCCCGCGGCCTTTATGGGTGCAGTGAAATGTTCGTCAACGGCCTGCTGGTGCTGGCCGATGCCGGGATTATTCGGCGCAAAGTCTACCCGGATGTGACGACCCAGCAGCAGGCCAACGCCGGCACCCTGGATGACGCCGCGCAGCCCGACGGTGTTTCCATTCACGGCGGTTTCTTCCTCGGGCCGCGCAGCTTTTACCAGCGTTTGCAGGAAATGACTCACGCCAAACGCCTCGAATTCAACATGACCGGCATCAGCTACATCAACGAGCTGTACGGGCAGGAGGAACTCAAGCGTCTGCAACGCCTGGATGCGCGCTTTATCAACAGCGCGATCATGGTGACGTTGCTCGGCGCAGGCGTGGCCGACCAGCTTGAAGACGGCCGCGTACTCAGCGGCGTAGGCGGGCAGTACAACTTTGTTGCGCAAGGCCATGCGCTGGAAGGTGCGCGTTCGATCCTGATTCTGCGCAGCTGGCGCGAGTCGGCGGGGGAGGTCAGTTCCAATATCGTCTGGGAGTACGGGCACTGCACCATCCCACGGCACCTGCGGGATATCGTCATCACCGAATACGGCATTGCCGATTTGCGTGGTCAGACGGATGCCAAGGTGATCGAGGCGCTGCTTCAGGTCACCGACTCACGCTTCCAGACCGACCTGATCGAACAGGCGCAAAAGGCCGGCAAACTGCCCAAGGACTTCGAACTGGACCCACGCTTTTCCGACAATACGCCGGAGCGGCTCAAGGGCATTCAGGCGCGGCATCGCCGGTTGTTCCCGGAATATCCGTTGGGCACTGATTTTACCGATGAGGAACGGGACCTGTTGCGCGCCCTTAACTGGCTCAAGAGCAAATTCAAGCTGACGGAGATTCTGGAATTGGGCCGGGCGGCACTGGATGCGCCGGAGCCGGAGGCGTTTCCCGAGCATTTGAAGCGCATGCGGCTGGATCAGCCGGAGGGGTTGAAAGAGGATCTGTACCAGCGCTTATTGCTCGCCGGCCTGCAGGCCACCGCGCACTGACAGGCACCAAAAATCAAATGGGGGAGCTGGCAAGCCAGCTCCCCCATTTTTAATCGAGTTCAGGCAGTGATTACTCGATGAAGGTGACGACGCCACCGGCCAACGACTTCACCCGAGCCAGCGACTCAACCCGATAACCCTGCGCATCCAACTCCGCACGGCCACCCTGGAACGACTTCTCGATCACAATCCCCAAGCCTGCAACGGTCGCGCCGGCTTGCTTGATGATCGAAATCAGCGCCTGGGACGCCTTGCCGTTGGCCAAAAAGTCATCG
Organism: Pseudomonas sp. 2822-15; assembly: GCF_002742515.1. NCBI lineage: Bacteria > Pseudomonadati > Pseudomonadota > Gammaproteobacteria > Pseudomonadales > Pseudomonadaceae > Pseudomonas > Pseudomonas sp. 2822-15. The sequence goes on from NZ_LJRY01000187.1 coordinate 328,330, forward strand.
ATCACCAGCACGCGGTCGCTGCTGGTCAGGTGCCGTGGGGAAATCGCCACGGTGCTTTCGACCTTCTTGGTGAAGGAATACACGGTCGCCGACAGCAGGTTTTCGGTCAGCGTGAGGGACTGTTGCTTGCGGGCGAAGATCACCGGTACACCCAGGTTCAGACCGGTCATGATCGCCGGGGCGATGCCCGACGCTTCGATGGTGACGATCTTGGTGATGCCCGAGTCCTTGAACCGCTCAGCGAATTCGTCGCCGATCAACTTCATCAGCGCCGGGTCGATCTGGTGGTTCAAAAAGGCGTCAACCTTGAGGACCTGATCGGAAAGCACGATGCCTTCTTCGCGAATTTTCTTGTGCAGTGCTTCCACGGAAAGCTTCCTCTAATGGCGCGGTGTGCGCCGAAAGTAGATTAAAAAGTAGTCGATTCTAGCGCTTTAACATCGCGCGTATGTCCGCCAGGGCGGTGTTGCCGCGAACGGCCTTCACCTCAGTCGGGGTGTCGTCATTGCCTTCCCAGGCCAGATCGTCCGGCGGCAGTTCATCCAGGAACCGGCTGGGCGCACAATCGATGATCTCGCCGTATTGCTTGCGCTTGGCGGCGAAGGTGAAGGCCAATGTCTGACGTGCGCGGGTAATGCCCACGTAGGCCAGGCGCCGTTCCTCCTCGATGGTGTCGGCTTCAATGCTGGAACGGTGCGGGAGGATTTCCTCTTCCATGCCCATGATGAACACGTAAGGGAATTCCAAGCCTTTGGACGCGTGCAGGGTCATCATCTGCACGCCTTCGGCGCCGTCTTCTTCTTCCTGTTGGCGCTCAAGCATGTCGCGCAACACCAGCTTGCCGATGGCGTCCTCGACGGTCATCTCGCCTTCTTCGTCCTTCTCCAGCGTGTTTTTCAACGCTTCGATCAGGAACCAGACGTTGCCCATGCGGTAATCCGCAGCCTTGTCGCTGGAACTGTTGGTGCGCAACCAGTTTTCATAGTCGATGTCCATGACCATGCTGCGCAGGGCGCTGATCGGGTCTTCGCCGGCGCATTGCTCGCGCACCTTGTCCATGAAGCGCTTGAAGCGCGACAGGCGATCGGTAAAGCGCGTGTCCAGGTGCTCGCCCAGACCGATTTCGTCGGTGGCGGCGTACATTGAAATCTTGCGTTCGGTGGCGTAGTTACCGAGCTTTTCCAGGGTGGTCGAACCGATTTCCCGACGCGGCACGTTGATTACGCGCAGGAAGGCGTTGTCGTCATCCGGGTTCACGATCAGCCGGAAGTAGGCCATCAGGTCTTTTACTTCCTGGCGTCCGAAAAAGCTGTTGCCGCCTGAAAGGCGATACGGCACCTGGTGGTGCTGCAACTTCAGCTCGATCAGTTTGGCCTGGTAGTTGCCGCGATACAGGATCGCAAAATCGCTGTAGGGCCGGTCGGTACGCAGGTGCAGGCTGAGGATTTCCACGGCCACGCGCTCGGCTTCGGCGTCTTCGTTGCGGCAGCGGATCACGCGGATCTCGTCGCCGTGACCCATCTCACTCCACAGTTGTTTTTCAAACTCGTGGGGGTTGTTGGAAATAAGCACGTTGGCGCAACGCAGGATACGGCTGGTGGAGCGGTAGTTCTGCTCCAGCATCACCACTTTCAGGGACGGGTAGTCGTCCTTGAGCAACATCAGGTTTTCCGGGCGCGCGCCACGCCAGGCGTAGATCGACTGGTCGTCGTCGCCTACCACGGTGAACTGGTTGCGCGTGCCGATCAGCATCTTCACCAGCAGGTATTGGCTGGCGTTGGTGTCCTGGTATTCGTCCACCAGCAGGTAGCGCACCTTGTTCTGCCATTTTTCGAGGATGTCGGCGTGTTCCTCGAACAGCTTTACCGGCAACAGGATCAGGTCGTCGAAGTCCACCGCGTTGAACGCCTTGAGCGTGCGCTGGTAGTGGGTGTAGACGATGGCGGCGGTCTGTTCCTTGGGGTTGCGCGCGTTTTCCAGGGCCTGGGGCGGCAGGATCAGGTCGTTTTTCCAGGCGCCGATCATGTTCTTGATCTCATCCACGCCGTCGTCGCCTGCGTACTCCTTTTGCATGATGTCAGTCATCAGCGACTTCACATCGGTCTCGTCGAAGATCGAGAAACCCGGCTTGTAGCCCAGCCGCGCATGCTCCTTGCGGATAATGTTCAAGCCCAGGTTGTGGAAGGTACACACCGTGAGGCCACGGCCTTCGCCGCCCTTGAGCAGCGTGCCGACACGCTCCTTCATTTCGCGCGCGGCCTTGTTGGTAAAGGTCATGGCGACGATGTACTGGGCACGGATGCCGCAGTTCTGGATCAGGTGCGCGATCTTGCGGGTGATCACGCTGGTCTTGCCGGAGCCAGCACCGGCGAGCACCAATAGAGGGCCGCCGACGTAGTTCACGGCTTCTTGCTGCCGGGGATTGAGTCGGGACATACAGAAAATTCAGGAGTCGTTGTTCAAAAGGGCGGGCATTTTAACAGGCTGGCAAGATTCTGCTGCTTTAGAACGACGGTGTGACGTACCACTCGATCTAAATTTGCCGGTTTTGATACTTTGCCGCAGGATGTGGGCACTTGTACGACGAATGCTTGCAGCTGTCGTATTTGATAACCCCTATCATTGGTGATTATCAGGCCGCGCGTCATAATGCCCGCCGCCAAAAATTTTGCAGAGTCTAGGGAGCTAGCTTGTCTACGCCTGTCGAACCCTTGCGTTTGCTGCTACTGGCCGATGAGCCAGCGTGGGCAGCGTTGTTGCGCGAGTGCCTGGCGCCGATGGGCGATGGGGCTGTGCTGGTCAGCGCGCCCAACTGGGACTCGGTGAGCCGTCTGTTCGATGACGACCACAGTGCCGTGTTATTGACCACACCCAGCCTGCAACCCGGCCCAGGCCGTTGCAGCCTGCCGTGCATATTGCTGCTGGAGCAGGAACCGCTGGTTTCACCGCTGGGCGTGAGCGATTGGCTGGTCCTTGGTGCATTGGGCACCGATACCTTGCGCCGCTGCCTGCGCCACGTGCGTGAGCGCGGCGTGCTGGAAAACACCCTGCAGCGCCTGGCCGAACAGGACCCGCTCACCGGTATCGCCAACCGCCAGGGTTTCCAGACCTTGCTGGCAGCGCGTCTGGCCGAAAACGAAGGCCGTGGCCTTGCCCTCGGCCATCTGGACCTCGATAACTTCCGTCACGCCAACGACGCCTTGGGCCATCAGGCCGGCGATCGCTTGATCCTGCAAGTGGTCTCGCGGCTCAAGAGCCAGCTCGAAGCCGGCGACCAACTGGCGCGCCTGGGCAGCGACGAATTCGCCCTGTTGATCGACACCCGCCGTGCGCCCCAGCGCGCCGAGTGGATGGCCGAGCGCATTACCGAAGCCATGGCCGAGCCGTATTGGGTGGATGGCGAAAGCCTGCTGATCGGCTGCAGCCTGGGCGTGGCACACGCCCGTGCCCGCGCCGGGGCCGACCCGCTGATGTGGCACGCGCACATCGCCATGCAGCAGGCCAAAAGTACTCAGGGCTGCACCTTTCATATCTTCAATGAACGCATCAACCGCAACGCCCGCAGCCTGGCCGACCTGGAGAGTGAACTGCGCCGTGCGTTGCGTCGCGACGAACTGGAGCTGCATTACCAGCCGCGCCTGGACCTGGACGACGGGCATATCGTCGGCCTGGAAGCTTTGGTGCGCTGGCGCCACGGCGAGCGTGGCCTGTTGCCGCCCAGCGAGTTCGTGCCCTTGGCCGAACAGAGTGGCCTGATTGTGCCGCTGGGTTACTGGGTGATCTCCCGCGCCCTGCGCGACATGCAAGACCTGCGCGAACGCGGCCTGCCGCCGTTGCACATGGCGGTCAACCTGTCGTTTCGCCAGTTCCAGGACAGCCAGCTGCTTTCCACGTTGAGCCGGCTGATTGCCGAACGTGGCGTGGAGGCGCAGTGGCTGGAGTTCGAGCTGACCGAAACCGCCGTGATGCGCCGCAGTGACCTGGTCAAGCAGACCATGGACGCCCTTGGCCGCCTGGGTGTGCGGTTTTCCCTGGACGATTTCGGCACCGGTTTTTCCTCGTTCGTGCACCTCAACAGCCTGCCGATTGCCTTGCTGAAGATCGACAAGAGCTTTGTCGGCGGCATGGAAGAGCGCGAAGAAAACCGCAAGCTGGTGCACGCCATGATCAACCTGGCCCACAACCTCAACCTGGAAGTGGTCGCCGAGGGTGTGGAAACCCCTGAGCAGCTGGCGTTGTTGCGGCTGTTTGGGTGTGATCAGGCTCAGGGTTACCTGATCAGCAAGCCGTTGCCGTTGCCGGAGCTGGTGGAGTATTTGACGTTCGGCAAGAGCCAGCAGGCGTTGCTGGGTTAAATCTTGTAAACCCCATTAAAAATGTGGGAGCTGGCTTGCCTGCGATAGCGGCAGGCCAGCCCGCCAATTTGGCACCTGACACACCGCCATCGCCATCAAGCCAGCTCCCACATTGACCGAGCACATGCTTCAGTCTGGCTGCATGGCTTGAAATTGCGTGTGCACTTCAGGCTCCTGCCGAATCATCCGCTTCATCTTCGCCTCAAACGCCCACGTCAGGCTGACGGCCGCACACGCCAGCCCAAGCGCCAACCCCCACCACACGCCCGTTGGCCCCCAACCCAGCGTGAACGCCATCAACCACGCCGACGGCGCGCCGATCAGCCAGTAACACCCGAGCCCGACCAGGAAGGTGGTCTTGGCGTCCTTCAGCCCGCGAATACAGCCCATGGCAATGGTCTGCACGCCGTCGAACAATTCAAACCAGGCTGCCACGGCCAACAGGCTGACCGCCAGCACGATGACGTCGTGGAAAACCGGGTCGTTATGGTCCAGAAACAGCCCGATAAGCGCATCGGAAAACAGCCACAGCACCACGGCAAACCCCAACATCACCAATGCACCAAAACCGATCCCGACCCGCCCGGCCATGCGAGCCTGCAGTAATTTACCGGCGCCATAATGCTGGCCGATGCGCATGGTGATCGCGTAGGACATCCCCGCCGGCACCATGAACGCCACCGAAACGATTTGCAGGGCAATCTGATGCGCTGCCAATTGCGTACTGCCCATGGTGCCCATGCACAGCGCCGCGAAGGCGAACAAGCCGACCTCCACCGCGTAGGTGCCGCCAATCGGCAGGCCCAGGCGCCACAGCTCACGCAGATACTGCGTGTTAAGGCGCAACAGGCCCGTGCCGAGCGGGTAGGCCGCATAAGCGCGGTTGCTGCGGATGTACCACATCAACGCCAGGGCCATGCAGTTGGCGACGATCGCTGTGACCAGGCCGATGCCCATCAAGCCGAGCTTCGGCAGACCGAACATGCCCTCGATCAGCGCATGGTTGAGCAGGTAGTTAATGACGGTGCCGCCCAGGCTGATCACCATCACCGGTGTCGCCTTGCCGATGGCGCTGGTAAAGCCGCGCAACGCCATGAAGCTCAGGTAGCCGGGCAGGGCGAACGGCAGGATGGTCAAGAATTGCCCCGCCGCCTGCACGTTGGTTTCGGTCTGGCCAAACATCAGCAGCACCGGCTTGAGGTTCCACAGCAGCAAACCGGCCACCAACGCCATCAGCCAGGCGAGCCAGAGCCCGGCCTGGGTCAGGCGCGTGGCGCCTTCGATGTCACCGGCACCCTGGCGGATGGCGACCAGCGTGCCGACGGCGGCAATCACGCCGATACAGAAAATCGCCACAAACGAATAACTCGCCGCGCCCAGGCCGCCACCGGCCAGGGCTTCGGGGCTCAGGCGGGCCATCATCAGGGTGTCGGTCAGCACCATCAGCATGTGCGCCAACTGTGAGGCAATCAACGGCCCTGACAACCGCAGAATGGCCCAGAGTTCAGTACGCACCGGATGTTGCATGATCATCACGCTCAAAAAGTCAGAGGTTGGGGAAAGGGTTGATTCTCGGCGCTCCTGGCGCATTACACAAAAGGATAAAAGCGATCACTCGCATGATTAAAACTCATGCTAGGGTGGGGTATTGCTCTGAGGAGGTTCTTTCATGCCACGTCGTCTGCCTCCGCTGTATGCCTTGCGCGCCTTTGAAGCCGCGTCCCGGCACAACTCATTCACCCGTGCGGCGGATGAGCTTTCCATTACGCAAAGTGCGGTCAGCCGGCATATCCGCACGCTCGAAGAACACTTCTCCTGCCGCTTGTTCCAGCGCAGTGGCCGCAACCTGCAGCTCACCGAAGCGGCGCGTCTGCTGTTGCCCGGCGTGCGCGAAGGCTTCGCGGCGCTGGAGCGCGCCTGCCACACCCTGAACGCTGAAGACGACATCCTGCGCATGAAGGCGCCGCCGACCCTGACCATGCGCTGGTTGCTGGCGCGGCTCAGCCGTTTCCGCGCCTTGCAACCGGGCAATGAGGTGCAACTGACCAGCGCATGGATGAGCGTGGATGAAGTGGACTTCAACCAGGAACCCTTCGACTGCGCTGTATTGCTGAGCTACGGGCACTTCCCGGCGGATTGGGAGGCCTGTTACCTGTTCCCCGAATTACTGATCCCTGTGGGCGCGCCTAACCTGCTCAATGACGGCCCCTGGGATATCCCGCGCCTGGCAAGCGCTGAGCTCCTGCACCCCACGCCCGACCGCCGTGACTGGCGCAATTGGCTGGAGCGCATGGGGTTGTCGTCCCAGGTGTCGCTCAAGGGCGGGCAGGTGTTCGATACCCTGGAGTTGGGCATGATCGCCGCCGCGCGGGGTTACGGCGTGTCCATGGGCGATTTGCTGATGGTGGCCGAAGAAGTGGCCCAGGGCCGTTTGAGCCTGCCGTGGCCGACGGCGGTGGCCAGTGGGGAAAATTACTACCTGGTGTGGCCGAAAACCCGCCCCGGTGGTGAGCGCTTGCGGCGATTGGCGGAGTTTCTTCAAGGCGAAGTCAACGCCATGGAATTGCCCCAGGTTGAACGTCTTGCCTAGCCCTTCGATGCAATCGTTTGCGCGATACCCCTGTGTATCGCTCAAGTATTGCCCGCGCTTGCCGAATAAGGTGTGTTGGAACCCCCATTTTCCAGCGTTTCCCACACGATAATTTGCCGAGCTGCGCTAAGAGATCAGGATGATCCTGGCCTCGGCCAGGAGCTGTCATGTCTCAACCTCGCGCTCGGATCGCCTCTCAGTTAGGCCTCGCCTTGGCCGTCATTTTGGCGGTCGTCATCAGCGGCAGTACGGTATTTGCCCTGCGTTCCCTCGACTCGGCCAACCTCGACACCCGCGAGGAACACCTGGCCAGCGAGGCACGCTTGCTGGCCGACCAACTCAACACCTTCCACAGCACCTTGCGCGAGAGCACTCAGCGATTGAGCGGGCTGTTTGAAAAGCGCTTTGGCGCCGGCTTGAGTGTACGCGCGGACCAGCAAGTCGCCGTGGCCGGTGTGCAGACCCCAAGCCTGCTGCTGGGCGATGAGGTGTTGAACAACAATTTCGCAGAGGTGGACGAGTTCAAGCAGATGTCCGGCGGGGTGGCCACGGTGTTTGTGCGCAGTGGCGAAGACTTCATCCGCATCAGCACCTCACTGACCAAACAAGACGGCAATCGCGCTATCGGGACTGTGCTGGATCACCAGCATCCGGCCTACCAGCGCCTTTTGGCCGGGCAGAATTACATTGGGCGGGCGGTGTTGTTTGATCGTGCCTACATGACCCAGTACAGCCCCGTGCGCGATGCCGCCGGCAAGGTGATCGCCGTGTTGTTTATCGGCTTTGATTACACCGACGAGCAAAAGGCCCAGTTCGACAACCTCAAACGCTTTCGTATCGGCCACACCGGCTCGCTCGCCTTGTTGGACGAGCAGAAGCACTGGCTGGTGCCGCCGGCGGGTGTGCAGGCGCTGGATCAGGCGGTCCCGGTGATTCTTGATCTGGCCAAGAGCCCAGGCAAAGGCCGCTTCTGGAGCGACAAGAACGAAGACTTCTACAGCGTTGCGGTGCCGTTCGACGGCGGGCCGTGGTCGGTGGTGGCGAGTATGCCGAAGTCCGAAATACGTGCAGTCACGTGGGCAGTCGGTATTCGCCTGGTGATCGGCAGCGTGCTGGCGATGTTGCTGGCAGTGGGCGCGGCGGTGTGGTTGCTGCGCAGCAAATTGCAGCCTTTGAGCGACTTGGTGCGCCAGGCCGAAGCCTTGGGCGCCGGCGATTTGAGCGCACGCTTGAATGTGTCCAGCCATGACGAAATCGGCCAGTTGGCGAGCAGCTTCAACCAGATGGGTGAGGCGCTGTCGACCATGGTCTCGCACATCCGTAAAGCGGCCGAAGAGGTCAACAGCCGGGCTCAGGCGTTGTCCGGCCTGTCGGGTGGGGCCTATGAGGGCATGGAGCAGCAGTCCGGCGAAATCACCAGCATGGCCGGCGCAGTGGAAGAGTTCAGCGCCACCTCGCTGAACATCGCCGACAACATGGGCAATACCGAGCGACTGGCCCAGGAAAACGCCCAGCAGACACGTATTGGCCGCACCTCGATGCAAGAGGCGTCGTCGTCGCTGGAGCATATCGCCACCGCCCTCAACAGCACGGCCACGGTGATCAACACCTTGGGCCAGCGCTCCCAGGAAATTGGCGGGATCGTCGGCGTGATCACCTCGATTGCCGAGCAAACCAACCTGCTGGCGCTCAACGCCGCCATCGAGGCGGCGCGGGCCGGTGAACAAGGCCGGGGCTTTGCGGTGGTTGCCGACGAAGTGCGCAACCTGGCCTCGCGCACGCGCCAGGCCACCGACGAAATCTCGGTGATGATCCAAAGCATCCAGCAGGAAACCGGCAACGCCATCAGCACCATGGAACACGGCAACGTGTTGATGCAGGAAGGCCTGTCGCGCAACGCCGACGTCGCTTCGGCCCTGGCGCGCATCGACGAGCAAAGCCGTTCGGCAGGCCAGCAATTTGCTGCCATTACCACCGCGACCCAGGAGCAGAGCAGCACGGCCAACGTGCTGAGCAGCAACTTGCAAAGCATCGCATTGGCTAACAGCGAACAGCGCGAAGTGGTGTCGAACCTGGCCATTACCGCCAAGGAACTGGAAACCCTGGCGGCAGGCTTGCGGCAGGAGGTCGACCGTTTTCGTTAAGGCTTAATGCTCGCCCAGGCCTGGGTCCACGCGCTTACCGATATCCTTGAGACGCGCCAGTTGGTCGACCATCCCCGGTGCCTCGTCCATGCTGGTGACGAAGGTCCACAGGTAGGTCATGACCGCGTAGATGTGGCCGGCCTTGACCGCCGGCGACAAAGCCAGCTGGCTGATCGCGACCACAAACAGCAGGGCTGCCAGCGTGCCGAGAAACAGGTACGCGGCGGCCTCGCGGTCGGACAGCCAGATGCGCAGGCGTGACAGCACGTGGTAGTGGCGACGCAAGGTCGGTGCGCCGACTTTTTCCACCAGGCCGATTTCTTTCTCCAGGCGATCATTCAGGCGCTCATGCAGTTCCTGGTTGCGCTGGGCAAAGCGTGGCAGCAGCGTCACGCATAAGAGCAGGGCGGCCAGGCACGCCAGGCCGACCCAAGGCTCAATCACGATCAGCATCACCGCCGCGCCAATAATCGAGACCAGCGCCGTGGCGATAATCGGCACGTGCTTTTCAAAGAAGTCGACGAATTCGCGCGCAAGCACCACCCGTGCGGCGGATTTTGAGGTGCTGTGGTTCTGCAGGCGCTGGTTAAGAATCACCGGCACCGCAAGGTCGGCGTAGATTCGCGTAAAGGTGCGTGTATCCAGCGCCCGTCGCGCCGCGCCGACCACCCAGAACGCCATCACCACCAACGCATAGAACAATGCGCTGGTGGCATCGCCACGGATAATCGAGTCCACCGCAAACCCGGCAAACAACGGGTAGGCCAACAGCAGCGCATTCTCCAGCGCCACCAGTGACAGTGTGCAGAACAGCTTGCCGGGGTATGCCTTGGCGATCGCCTTGAGCGTTTGGCCGGCGGATTGCTGGCCGATTTTCTTGCTTTCTTCAATCAGGATTTGCGGGGTCACGGATGACATGGGTGCACCAAAGGAGTGATAGACGCTATTATTGAGCGACTGCTCAAGTATCCTTGAGCGATCGCTCAAAAAGCAAGCGCCGCTTATCTACCGGCGCCCAAAGGAATTGCCCATGTCGCGTATCGACCGTAAAGACCAGATCATCGCCGCTGCCCTGGAGCTGTTTCGCAGCAAGGGCTTTGCCGATGTGTCCACCCGCGACCTGGCCGAGCATGCCGGACTGTCGCGCAGCCACGTTTATCACTACTTCAGCGACTGGAACGAACTGCGTCGCGAAGCCTTTGTGCGCTTTGCCAATGAGCAATTGGATGAAGTGCGCGAGCCGTTGGCGGATACGCCGCCGCTTGAGGCGCTGGTGGGTTTTTTAGGTGATTGCCTGCCGAGCACCGCTGATGCCGGCTGGGCGTTGTGGCTGGATGCCTGGGACGAAGCCATGCACGACCCGCAAATGGCCCAGGCGTATCTGGTAATAAACGCGCAGTGGCAAGGCATGCTGGCTGAGGTGATTGAGCGAGGCGTGGCTGAGGGGATTTTTCGCTGCGACTCGCCGCAACGCGCGGCCCGGCAAATCTTCGCGTTGGCGATGGGGTATGCCGATGACCTGATGCTCAAGCCGTCTGTGGAATCGGCCGAGGCGGTACTGGATGAGGTCATGGAAGTGGCGCAGCTGCTGTTGGGTTTCTCCGCATAAGGGCTCGGTATTTACACCATTTTACTGTGGCGAGCGGGCTTGCCCCGCGTTGGGCTGCGCAGCGGCCCCGGCTCTACCGGTTGAATCGTATTGGCCGGATCAGGAGCGCTTCGCACTCCAACGCGAGGCAAGCCCGCTCGCCACAAAAGTCCACATGCCACAGAATTTGCGTTCATTAAGCGCTAGCCGACTGCCGCAGGCCGGTACTGCAAGGCCTCCTGCAAATGATGCCGGGCAATGTTTTCAACCCGCTCAAGGTCCGCCAGGGTGCGCGCTACCTTGAGCAGCCGGTGGGCTGCGCGCAGGGACAAGGTCAGTCGCTCGCAGGCGCTTTCCAGCCAGCCTTCATCGGCTTTTGCCAGTGTGCAGTGCTCGCGTAACCCCGGCAGATTCAGAAAGGCATTGGCGCAGCCCTGGCGCTTTTGCTGGCGTTCTCGAGCCTCTGCCACCTGCGCCGAAGCCGTCGCCGTATTATCGCCAGTGTGTTGGGTCGGGTTCAGCGCAGTGGTCTCCCGTGCCACGGTCAGGTGCAAGTCGATCCGGTCCAGCAACGGCCCTGAGAGCTTGTTGCGATAACGCTGAATCTGCTCCGGCGTACACCGACAGCGCCCGCTGGGTTCGCCCAAATAGCCGCAAGGGCAGGGGTTCATGGCGGCCACCAATTGAAAACGTGCCGGAAAACTCACCCGGTCGCGGGCGCGGGAGATCACGATATGCCCGGATTCGAGCGGCTCGCGCAGCACTTCCAGCACCTTGCGATCAAACTCCGGCAGCTCATCCAGAAACAGCACGCCATGATGGGCCAGGGTAATTTCCCCCGGCTGCGGTTTTGACCCGCCGCCCACCAGCGCCGGCCCCGACGCTGAATGGTGCGGTTGACGAAACGGACGGTGCGGCCAATGGCTCAACGGCGCCAGGCTGACCACTGACTGAATGGCCGCCACTTCCAGGGCTTCCTGCTCACTCAAGGGCGGCAGCAAACCAGGCAGGCGGCTGGCGAGCAAGGTCTTGCCGGTGCCGGGTGGGCCACTGAACAGCAGGTTGTGCGCGCCCGCCGCCGCAATCAGCAGTGCGCGCTTGGCGGCAAGCTGGCCTTGCACCTCACTCAGGTCCGGGTAGGGCTTGTTCAGGTACAGCAAACCGTCGGACTTATACGGCTCAATCGGCACCAGCCCATTCAGGTGCGCCACCACTTGCAGCAGGTGGTCCACTGCAATCACCTTCAACCCCGACGCCAGGCACGCCTCCTCGGCATTTGCCCGCGGCACTATCACGGTGCGCCCGGCCTTGCGTGCGGCCAGCGCGGCCGGCAGCACGCCTTTGACCGCCCGCACCTCACCGGACAGGGCCAATTCCCCCAGGCATTCCACGTCATCGAGCATCAATGCCGGCACCTGCACGCTGGCGGCCAGGATGCCCAAGGCAATCGCCAGATCAAAACGCCCGCCATCCTTGGGCAGGTCGGCGGGCGCCAGGTTGAGGGTGATACGGCGGGCCGGGTATTGCAGCGCACAGTTGAGGATGGCGCTGCGCACGCGGTCCTTGCTTTCCTTGACGGCGGTTTCCGGCAGGCCCACCAAGGTAAGCGATGGAAGACCATTGGCCATATGCACTTCGACGGTAACGGCGGGGGGGTCTACGCCAATTTGGGCACGGCTGTGGACGATGGCGAGGGACATGCTCGTTCCTTGAGTGGGAGGCCGCTTCCTGCGGGTTTTTCAAGGGTAGTATTAAAATTTTGAGGTGCTAATTTAATTTGCAGTCGGAAATAAAGCAAAATATTGCGAGTAGATTTTTAGCCATAGGTAAGCGGCTAGACTACAGTCCTGATCAATAAAATTCGGTAACTTCTGAACAAAATACTTCGAGTTGTGTAGGCCGGAACTATAAGCGCCAGCCTCGCGTTTTATCATGCGGCCTTAGGCGGTTCTGGAGGCCATGGGTCAGAGGGGGGCGGAGCGGGTGGTATTGGAGGGGAAACTTTAGATACTAGATCTTGGACAACTTTACTTTCTATCGTTTGGTATGGGTCTAGGTACTCGGTTCCTATATGCAGAGCTTCGATTTTTATTATGTCTATGGCCATACCTGATTTGTCTTTTCTATCTCCTCGGGCTACGAAAAATGATGCATATTTGCTGGGTGAAACGCCAGAGAACGTTTCGAATAGAGTTTTTCCAGCATGATTTGCATCAGTAGTTATAGCATCTTCATGCAAGTCAAGCGCTAGGCTTTTTTCATAGGGTTCGATGTAGACAACTCGCTGAATTCCAGCAGCGATAATGTGGCGTGCGCAGTTGTGGCACGGAAACGTAGTCGTGTATAGCACGCAAGAGTCTGTCGAATTGCCTTGGGATCTGGCTAGGCCAAGAATTGCCTCCATTTCCGCATGGATCGCACGAGAAAACTCAATAATTGAGCCGGCTCTAGTTTCCTTTTGGATAAGTTTGGCAAGCTCTGATTTAATCTCGTCGGTAACAGTTACTTTTGAGCTAACAATTGCCACAATATCTTGGATAAGGGCGGACTTGTGGATATCGTTGTAGCATTTCCCTCCATGATATATACAGCGTTGGTCGTTTTCAGTGTCGGATGTGTAAAGTCCTCCACCAAATTTCGGGACGTCATTCCAACCTAGGGAAATGACATTTCCTTCTTTGTTTGCGATTGCAGCGCCAACCTGCCTGCTTAGACAGGCCGATTTTAGGGAGGCCGAATAGGCGGCGTACATTCCAGATTCATCTTTGGTCGGCGTAACGCCGTTTTTGCCATGGACCAATGCTACAAAACGCTGGCAAGGAGCAAAAAGATTGGAAATCGAATCTTGATTATTTCTAATGAAGTAATCAGCTAGTTGTACGGTCTTTTCCAGCTTTTGTCCGTACGTTGCATTTATTTCGTTTCGGTCTCGATCAATTAAGTATTGAGCTTCATGCCCTGGGATTTTTTCTGTTCGCGTTAGATAATTGAATCTGACATTTTGCGGGCTTAAAACACCTATTAAATAAAATATTTCACCGTAAACCAGTTTAAAAAGCTCCACCTCTTCGGGGTGTTTGAGTTGGTCAATTATATAGATGGTTTTTGGTGGTTTGTCCGTATCAACCTTTGACATTGCTGTATCACGTTTAGTTGCCACGCTAGCCATTGAGAGAGCAGCTAATATCTGTGGATCAAACTGTTGTCTTAGGTTGTTTCCGAGGTCTTGAAGGGTTGTGTAACGTTCTTTGCCCGCAGTAGGCTCAAGAGATAAGTGTTTAAGGTTATCGGGAAGCCCGTTTTTTTTGTAATGAGCCTTTATTATGTCGCTGATTTTTATATGTTCAGTGACATAACCGTACTCTTCAAACTGGGTGCGAGTAGTTCTTATCACATCTGCTAAGTTGCAGCCGACTGGACCGCAAAACGCGATAATTATCTCATCACTGCGACGACCTTCTATTCGCTCTCTGATATCGCGAGTATTAGTAGTTTTGTCGTTGCTAGGTGAGGCTCTTTCCTTAGAAATTGGTACTGACATTCATCGCGCCCTTGAACGCGAGACAAAAGGTCTACCCTTTGTTACCAGTCTACTTTTTGCGCTCGCGCTAGAATATTTTTAATGGCTTTATTGTATTCGTTTTCGGCTTTTTTTTCTTTGAAAGCAGCGAAGCCGACGATGTTGGAGTTCTGATTTTTGTCCTGTTGGACTGATTTATCATTTTGATAAACATTTGTATCGTCAGATCTCTTCATTTCCGTTTCCTTTCTCCCGTTGAAGCGCGGAGCGTGGGCTTTCAAAGTCGGTGCATTCTACAGTCGCCAAACACAAAATCAATGTCTTTACAATCGATAGGTTAGCTTGTTGTTTCTTCCTGGCAAGCCTGGAGGCCAAAAAGCCTCCGTGTGATGACGGAAGGAGTTTTCTCATAGCTCTGGGTCACTTAACAACAATCACGCAGCATTTATTTTGTAAAACCATCCATCAGATGAGATGGCATAAAGCCTCCTGAAATCGTCAAAAAACCGTGCAGATGTGCTGGGGGGAGCCCTCTCGGAGGAAGCAGGTTCCTCCCCATACACAGTTTTACTGGTACCAACAGAGTAAATTCCCCTTCATCAGATCAGGAGGTGCAATTGTGATACGCGTTTCCACCAAGGTGACTTTTTGTGCCTGGGTTGCTCAGGCTCCGGAAGCATATGTGGAACATCTTGCAGTCGAATCCATGCTTGGTTGTTCCAATGCAAAAGACTTAAAGACATTTGTGGCCAATCAAGCAAGCTGAGCGATGGGCGTTCACAGTGGACGCTTGCCTTCGCATCACGCATAGCTGGGACCAAGTCATGTGTCAGCCATTCACGAAGGCTTCGATATTCAGGACAGTAGTGGTAAACCAGCAGCGCATAGATGCCGGATTCGCTGATCAGTAGCGTCCGTTCAACGGCACCATGATGGAGCACCTTGCGGTACTGACGCTGATCCGGATCAAGCTTACGCAACGCTCGCTCGTCCAAATAAAGCCTCAGCAATCGACCCAAATCACGTGCGCTGAACCAAGCCTGGTTCTCCAGTAAAAGCGCATGAAGATGCAGATTGTGCCGCGTAAACACATGAGGAATGAGGTGATCGTTTTCCATGGTGCAGTACCCATTTTCGCTTGAGAGGACTGCCGTTTACCGTCGCCAAACGATAAGGGTGGCAGCTGCGTGCGGGTTGGCGAGCCGGTGCAAGCGAATACCGGCAGACCCTGAGGTCTCCCACACGCAGCCGCCATAAAACGAGCCGGGGCTAATGCCCGGTATCGGATGGTGGACGCTGTGCGTCGCAAGCTTTCCGGGTCGCCAAACCCAGCGCTGAATTTTCAGCAGCGAGCAGCCTAAAGAGATGGGGCGTGGCGATGCTATCGGAAAGCGTCAGCGCATGTCGTAGGAAGATTCCTGAAGACATTCGCTGGAAGACGATAGTAGGAAGACCATTGCAGCCTTCCCATCAGTTTCAAGAAATCTGTTTATTCAGCAGCGGGTGGCGTCAACCGCGCTTCCAGCTCCGCCACCTTCGCTTCCAGACTCTCCAGCCGCGCACGGGTGCGGGCCAGTACGACCATCTGGCTGTCAAATTCTTCCCGGCTCACCAGGTCGAGCTTGCTGAAGCCGCTTTGCAGCAGGGCCTTGAACTGGCTTTCGATTTCGTTGCGGGGCAGCGGGGTTTCGCCGCTGAACAGGCGAGAGGCGTGGCCGCTCAGGGCGTCGAGGAGGTCTTTGGGCGCGAGCATGGGAAATATTCCGGAAAACTGTTGGCCGGCAGTGTATCACGCAGCGTCTATAGTCTTTTTTACGGCCGCGGGCGCACGCTTTTCGCGCAGAGGGGCGGGCGGCTGCGCACTGTTTTTGTGCGCATTGGTGCCGTGCAAACGCCCTGCGGGTGGGCATAAGTGGGCAAAGGACTGATTTCAGTGATTTTTACGGAGCTGGCAAGGTTTCTGCTTAGACGATCATGACCCATGCACTGATGCAGTCGCTGTGACGAATGCAGTGCGCCGACGGATCAGGGGTACAGGTTTCGTCACCAGTGGTTCGCTGGCGTCGCGACGGCAAATGCCGAGGCGACGACGCGTTACAAAGCCAGGCACTGCGCTTAGACTTGAGACGGGTTTGTTTTCCTGGGGCAAGTCCACCAATTCGGGAGAGAGTTTTCATGAAGCTAGTCACTGCCATCATCAAGCCGTTCAAGTTGGACGATGTTCGCGAGTCACTGTCCGAGATCGGCGTGCAGGGCATTACCGTTACTGAGGTCAAAGGCTTCGGTCGGCAGAAGGGTCACACCGAGCTGTATCGCGGCGCGGAATACGTGGTCGATTTCCTGCCAAAGGTGAAGATTGATGTCGCCATTGACGACAAGGATCTTGACCGGGTTATCGAGGCGATAACCAAGGCGGCCAACACCGGCAAGATCGGTGACGGCAAGATCTTTGTGGTCAATCTGGAACAGGCTATTCGCATCCGTACCGGCGAAACCGATACCGACGCAATCTAAGCCGCCAAACCCCCAACGCCCCAGGAGAAAACAATATGACTCTGCGTAAATTCGCAGGGCTAGGAGCCCTGTTGTCCCTCGTAATGCCGGCCCTGGCATTGGCGGCGGACCCAGCCCCTGCTCCAGTCCTCAATTCCGGCGACACGGCGTGGATGCTCACATCCACCGCGCTGGTACTGTTCATGACCATTCCGGGCCTGGCGCTGTTCTACGGCGGCATGGTGCGCTCCAAAAACATTCTTTCCGTGATGATGCAGTGCTTCGCCATCACCGGGCTGATCACCATCCTGTGGTTCGTTTACGGCTACAGCATGGCGTTCGACACCACCGGTATGGAAGCAGGCGTCGTCAACCTCAACTCGTTCGTGGGCGGCCTGTCCAAACTGTTCCTGTCGGGTGTAACCCCGGCGAGCATCACCGGCCCTGCGGCGCTGTTCCCTGAGGCGGTGTTCGTCACCTTCCAGATGACCTTTGCCATCATTACCCCTGCGCTGATCGTCGGTGCATTCGCCGAGCGTATGAAGTTCTCCGCGATGCTGATCTTCATGGGCGTCTGGTTCACCCTGGTCTACGCGCCGATTGCTCACATGGTGTGGGGCGGTCCGGGTTCGTTGCTGGGCGACTGGGGCGTGCTGGACTTTGCAGGCGGCACCGTGGTGCACATCAACGCCGGTGTGGCCGGCCTGGTGGCGTGCCTGGTACTCGGCAAGCGTAAAGGCTTCCCGACCACCCCAATGGCGCCTCACAACCTGGGTTATACCCTGGTCGGTGCAGCCATGCTGTGGGTTGGCTGGTTCGGCTTCAACGCAGGCTCTGCTGCTGCTGCCAACGGCACTGCCGGCATGGCGATGCTGGTGACTCAAATTGCTACTGCTGCCGCCGCACTGGGCTGGATGTTCGCCGAGTGGGTCACCCACGGTAAGCCAAGCGCACTGGGCATTGCCTCGGGCGTAGTAGCCGGTCTGGTTGCAATCACTCCGGCTGCCGGCACTGTTGGCCCGATGGGTGCTCTGGTCATCGGCCTGGCAGCGGGCGTGGTGTGCTTCTTCTGCGCCACCACCCTGAAACGCAAACTGGGCTACGACGACTCCCTGGACGCCTTCGGCGTGCACGGTATCGGCGGTATCCTTGGCGCGATCCTCACTGGCGTGTTCGCAGCGCCATCGCTGGGCGGCTTCAATGCGGCCACCACTGACATCGCGGCGCAAGTCTGGATCCAGTGCAAAGGCGTGGGTTTCACCGTGATCTACACGGCCATCGTGACCTTCATCATTCTCAAAGTGCTGGACATGGTGATGGGCCTGCGGGTGACCGAAGAAGAAGAGGCGGTGGGCCTCGACCTGGCGCAACACAACGAACGCGGCTACAACTTGTAAGTACGCGAAAAAAAGATGCCCGGCTTGCCGGGCATTTTTTTGTCTGGGGTTTGTCTGTGGCTAAAGGCGGATGGGTTTTTTGCCGAGTTTGTGATGGGATCCACACGGCACTTTTAAGGGTGCGAAAGTCTTACGTGCATGTAGGCGTATTCGACACTTTGTTTTTTCCCAGACCGCGCTAGAATGCGCGCCGATGGGCGGAGAACTGTATGTGGCAACAGACCCTGATTACCCTGCGGGCCAAGCCCCGGGGCTTTCACCTGGTAACGGATGAGTTGCTTGCCGGCGTGCCTGAGTTAAAGGCTTGCCGAGTAGGCCTGTTGCATCTGTGGCTGCAGCACACCTCGGCCTCGTTGACCATCAACGAGAATGCCGACCCGGCGGTTCGCCGTGACTTCGAGCGTTTTTTCAACTCGCTGGTGCCGCAAGGGCGCGCAGGGTTCGAACATAACGACGAAGGTCCGGATGATCTGCCGGCGCACTTCAAGGCCAGTCTGCTGGGCTGCCAGTTGAGTTTGCCGGTCAAGGCCGGCCGCTTGGCGATAGGGACTTGGCAAGGTGTTTATCTGGGCGAGCACCGAGATCATGGCGGTGCTCGTAAAGTCCTCGCCACGTTGCACGGTGATGGGGCATAAGCCACTGGAAACCCGGTGGATATTGATTTTTTTCCGGCGACCTCGACAGAGGGTGAAGCTGGGCTATAACTAATCTGCTTTTCGCAAGTCATGAGGTAGAACATGAGCGACGATGATCTGGAAAACGACGACCTTGAAGTAGGTGACGACGACGAGGCCGAAGAAGGCCTTGAAGCGGCAGCTGAAGACGTTGCTGACGACGACGGTGGCGATGATGCACCCGCCCCGGTGGCCAAAGGCAAAGCCAAGGCCGCTGTCTCGGTAGACGAACTGCCGAGCGTTGAAGCCAAGAACAAAGAGCGCGATGCGCTGGCCCGTGCGATGGAAGAATTCCTCGCTAAAGGCGGCAAAGTGCAGGAAGTCGAGGCCAACGTGGTGGCAGACCCACCGAAGAAGCCGGATAACAAGTACGGCAGCCGACCTATCTGAGGTCAGCAGCTGCTTGTGAGAAAAAGCCCGCCGTCGCTGCGGGCTTTTTCATGCCTGAAACAAATTCTTAAAATTCATTGCCTAGCCCTGTGGGAGCTGGCTTGCCTGCGATAGCGGTCTGCCTGACCCACCGCTATCGCAGGCAAGCCAGCTCCCACTTTGAATCTTCAGCGTGACTGCCAGCTGCGCAGCAGCTCCGGCAATTCCGTCAGGCTGCGAATCTCGGCATCCGGCAGCTTATCCGCTTCCCACGCCTTGCCCGTCGGGTTGAACCACACCGCGCGAAGCCCGGCCTGCTGCGCCCCGGCGATGTCATCGCCAGGATGATCGCCAATATGCACGGCTTGACTTGCATCCACGCCACCGCGTTGCAAGGCTTCCTGAAACAGTCGCGCATCCGGCTTGGCGATGCCGATATCCTCGGCGCGCAGGGCAAAGTGGAAGTAATCCGCCAGGCCTACGCGTTGCACGTCGGCATTGCCGTTGGTGATCACGCCCAGCAGGAAGTGCTGGCGCAGCGCCTGCAGCATGGGCTCCGCTTCCGGGAACGGAGTGAGCTGGTGACGGGCGTGAATAAACGCTTCGTAGCACACGTCCGCCATCTGCGTAGCTTCAGGCTGTGGGTAACCCGCCTGTTCAAACGCGTGCGTCAGGACCTTGTGACGCAGGACGCTGATGCGATATTTAAGCTCTGGATGGCGCTCCAACACCTGTTGGCGAAGGCTGGCGAAATGCTCCAGGGGCAAGTCGCCAACCTTGGAGGCGTTAACCGCCAGCCATTCGCGCATCGACGCCTCGGCGTTGATGATGACGGGTACGTTGTCCCAGAGCGTGTCGTCCAGGTCGAAGGTGATCAGCTTGATACTCATGAGTCGCCGCCCTTGATGCGTTTGGCCCGTGGATGGGCGCTGTCGTACACCGTCGCCAGGTGCTGGAAGTCGAGGTGGGTATAGATCTGCGTGGTCTTGATATCGGAGTGGCCGAGCAGCTCCTGCACGGCGCGCAAGTCCTGGGACGACTCCAGCATATGGCTGGCAAAGGAGTGGCGCAGCATATGCGGGTGCAGGTTTTGCCCCAGTTCGCGCTCGCCGGCCGCCTTGACCCGCACCTGAATCGCCCGTGGCCCCAGGCGTCGGCCTTGCTGGCTGACGAACACCGCGTCGTCGGCCGGGTTGGTCAACAGGCGCAGCGGCAACCACAGCTGCAAGGCTTCGCGGGCCTTCCTGCCCACTGGCAACACGCGGGTCTTGCTGCCTTTGCCGAGCACTTGCACCAGGCCGTCCGCCAGGTCCAACTGATCCAGGTTCAGGCCGGTCAGCTCCGACAGGCGAAGGCCCGAAGAATAGAACAGCTCCAGAATCGCCTGGTCACGATGGGCCAGGAAGTCGTCCTCAACAGCGCCGTCCAGCAATTGCAGGGCACGGTCGGTGTCGAGGGTTTTGGGCAGGCGCCGTTCGCCCTTGGGCGGCGACAGGCCGTTGGCTGGGTCGTGGTCGCACAGGCCTTCGCGGTTAAGGTAATGATAGAGGCCGCGTACCGCCGAGAGCAGGCGTGACAGGCTGCGCGAAGATTGGCCCGCCTGGTGCAACCGCGCGATCAGGCTGCGCAGGCTCTGGATATCCAGCGCCTTCCAACTGCTGATCTGGTGTTTTTCGCAGTACGCCAGGACCTTGTTCAAGTCCCGTCGATAGGCTTCCAGGGTGTGGGGCGACACCTGGCGCTCGTTGCGCAGGTGAGCGCAATAAGCGTCCAGTTGCCGTTCCATGGCTAGCGCACCGCGCGCAGGGTAGTGGTGTGGCGCGGCAAGACGCGGCCCAGCACTTCGGCGATGTAGGTCAAGAACAGCGTGCCCACCGAGCTTTTGTAGTGCGCAGGGTCACGGCTGGCAATTGCCAGCACGCCGTGCAAGCCTTGATGGCTGAGGGCGACTACGGCGGTGGAGCCGATCTGCTTGCGCTGTTCGGCGCCAAACAGGAAATCCAGCTCGTGTTCACGCAAGGTGCCGCTGATGGTCTTGCCTTCCGAGAGCAGGCCGCCGATTGCGGTTTGCGCGTCGCCGCCGCTGACCCAGCGGCCCACCGGCATCGGGTTGTCGCTGAACAAAATCAGGCTGACAAACGGCACCTGGAAGTCCTGGCGCAGGCTGTCTTCCACGGCGATGACCGTTTCTTCCAGGCTGTTGGCGTCCATCAGGGTCAGGATCAGGCGGCGGGTCTTGTCGAACAGGCGGTCGTTGTCGCGGGCCACATCCATCAGGTGTGAAAGCCGATGGCGCATCTCGATATTGCGCTCGCGCAGGATCTTCATCTGCCGCTCCACCAGCGACACGGTATCGCCACGCTGGTGGGGGATGCGCAGGGCGGGCAGCAGTTCTTCGTGTTCGACGAAGAAGTCCGGATTAGCCTCAAGGTACGCCGCGACAGCAGCGGCCTCCAGACTTTCGCTTGGGGTTGCTTGGGCGGGTACTTGAGGCTTATCGGTCATTAGCTTGGCTCACTCATAGACGGACCTGTCCTTCGTATACACGCGAGGCCGGCCCGGTCATCATCACCGGGTGGCCAGGGCCTGCCCACTCGATGGACAGACGTCCACCAGGCAGGTCGATCAGCAGCGGCGAATCCATCCACCCCTGGCTGATCGCGGCGACGGCTGCGGCGCAAGCACCGGTGCCGCACGCCTGGGTTTCGCCGGCGCCGCGTTCCCATACACGCAGTTGCGCACGGGTACGGTCGATCACCTGCAAAAAGCCCACATTGACCCGTGCCGGAAAGCGCGGGTGATGCTCGATCTTCGGCCCCAGCTCATGCACCGGGGCGTTATTGATGTCGTTGACCCGCAGCACGGCATGGGGGTTGCCCATGGAGACGGCTGCGATGTCGACGGCTTTGCCTTCTACGTCCAGCACGTAACTGGCGGCCTGCTCAGTGGCCTGAAACGGAATATCCGCCGGCACCAGGCGCGGCGCGCCCATGTTGACGCTGATCTGGCCGTCGCTGCGAATATCCAGCTCGATCACGCCGCTCTTGGTTTCGACGCGAATCTGGCGCTTGGCGGTCAGGCGCTTGTCCAGCACAAAGCGCGCAAAGCAGCGCGCGCCGTTGCCGCATTGTTCCACTTCGGAACCGTCGGAGTTGAAGATCCGGTAACGGAAATCCACCTCCGGGTTGCTCGGCGCCTCAACGATCAGCAACTGGTCGAAACCGATGCCGGTGTGACGGTCGCCCCACTGTTTGGCGTGCTTGGGCAGGATGTGCGCGTGCTGGCTGACCAGGTCAAGGACCATGAAATCATTACCCAGCCCGTGCATCTTGGTAAAACGCAGCAGCATGGCTTACTCCGGCAGCAGGCTTTCGCCAGCATACAACTCGGCTACCGTCTCGCGGCGACGCACTTCAAACGCTTGATCACCGTCCACCAGCACCTCGGCGGCACGGCCGCGGGTGTTGTAGTTGGAACTCATGACAAACCCGTAGGCACCGGCCGAATGCACGGCCAGCAGGTCGCCTTCCTCCAGCGCAAGCTGACGATCCTTGGCCAGGAAGTCGCCGGTCTCGCAGATCGGGCCGACGATGTCGTAGGCACGGCCTTCACCCTCGCGCGGGGTTACGGCAGTGACGTCCATCCACGCCTGGTACAGCGCCGGGCGGATCAGGTCGTTCATCGCCGCATCAACGATGGCGAAATCCTTGTGTTCGGTGTGCTTGAGGTACTCGACCTGGGTCAGCAGCACGCTGGCGTTGGCAACGATATAACGGCCCGGCTCGAACATCAGGGTGAGGCCACGGCCTTCGGTGCGCTCGCGCACAGCCTTGATGTAATCGGCGATCAGCGGCGGTTCTTCATCGCGATAACGCACACCCACGCCGCCGCCAAGGTCGATGTGTTGCAGATAGATGCCGCACTCGCCAAGGCGTTCGGTCAGTGCCAACAGGCGGTCGAGCGCATCGAGGAACGGCGGCAGGGTGGTCAGTTGCGAGCCGATATGGCAGTCGACACCCAGCACTTCCAGGTTCGGCAGCTGTGCGGCACGGATGTACACGTCCTCGGCGTCGGCAATGGCGATGCCGAACTTGTTCTCTTTGAGACCGGTGGAGATGTACGGGTGCGTGCCGGCATCGACGTCCGGGTTGACGCGCAGGGAGATCGGCGCGCGAACGCCCATCTCGGCGGCGACCACTTGCAGGCGCTCCAGCTCGTCGGTGGATTCGACGTTGAAGCAATGCACGCCCACTTCGAGGGCGCGACGCATGTCTTCGCGGCTCTTGCCGACGCCGGAGAAGACGATCTTGTCGGCCTGGCCGCCCGCAGCCAGAACACGTTCCAGTTCGCCACGGGAAACGATGTCAAAACCAGCGCCGAGACGCGCCAGGACATTCAGTACACCCAGGTTGGAGTTGGCCTTGACCGCGTAGCACACTCTGTGTGGAACGCCTTGCAGTGGGTCGGTGAACGAGCGGTATTGGGCTTCGATGTGCGCACGCGAGTACACATAGGTCGGGGTGCCGAACTGCTCGGCAATCGCGGACAGCGCCACGCCTTCCGCGAACAGCTCGCCGTCCCGGTAGTTAAAAGCGTCCATGATGTTCCCTTAGTAAGTGTCGTGCTTATGCGCTTTTGCAGCTTTTTGCGACGACTGTGCCTGGTCGTTCGGGTCTTTGCTGTCATCGGGCAGGTACAGCGGGCCTTTTTGACCACAGGCACTAACGAGGCAAGCGACCGCGACGAGCGCAGCAAGGGAAGAGATCAGGCGCTTCATGGCGAAATCCTTGAATATGCATTAATTGCGCCCGAGTATACCGACCACCCGCCAGCTTGCCTATGCGCCGTAATACCCGTCCGGCGGGGGTTTGCCGAGCATGCCGCGATTCGGCCTACGCTAAATGAGGATATTTCACGCGGCTGCGGGTAATGAAATCGGTATCCTTTGCAATCATCATGGCGCGTCCGTATCGTGCGCCGCTTGAGCGTGACCAGACACTTTTCGAGGTTCCCACAATGAGTTTGACCGAAGCCCGTTTTCACGACCTGGTGGATTCGACCCAGCAGGCGCTGGAAGATATTTTCGACGACAGCGGCCTGGACGTGGACCTGGAAAACTCGGCTGGCGTGCTGACCGTCAAGTTTGAAAACGGCACCCAGCTGATCTTCAGCCGTCAGGAACCGCTGCGTCAGCTGTGGCTGGCGGCGCGTTCGGGTGGTTTTCATTTCGACTACAACGAAGAAGACAACAACTGGCAGTGCGATACCAGCGATGAGCTGTTAAGCGAAATGCTTGCACGCCTGGTCCAGGAACAAGCCGGCGCTGAGCTGGACTTCGACGAGATCTGATCGTGACCCAGCCTGCGCCTGTACGCCCGCCCAAGCCGCTGTTCAGCAATGTCAGCCCGGCAGTGCCGTCACCTTGTATCAGTTTGTGTCGCCTGGACGAGCAAAAAGTCTGCCTCGGCTGCTACCGGCACGTGGAAGACATCCGTGAATGGCGCTCCGCCGACGATGCCCGGCGCCGGGTGATCTGCGCCGAGGCCGAGCAGCGCAGGGCGCGCGCCTGAGGCCGTCTTGTTTATTTGTGACGCTGTGGTAGTGTCCGGGTACGCCTCAACTCATCGAGGCCCGTGAGAACCCCGCCTTTTCCTGGCGGGGTTTTGCTTTTTTGTGCAGAAAAAAGGAGTCTGCCTGAATCATGACCGCACCTTCCATCATTCTTACCCGTCTTGACGTGCAGCGTCTTGAGCAACTGATCGACCGCATGGACGAGACTCAACCGGGTGTTGTCGCGCTGCAAGCCGAGCTCGACCGTGCCGAAGAAGTGGTTGGCCACGATGAAGTGCCTGCAAGTGTCGTGACCATGAACTCCAGCGTACATTGCCGTGAGCAAGGCAGCGGCAAGGACTACCACCTGACCCTGGTTTATCCCAAGGATGCCAACGCCGACGAAGGTAAAATTTCGATCCTGGCACCGGTAGGCAGCGCCTTGCTTGGCCTGCAAGTGGGCCAGCACATCGACTGGCCGGCGCCGGGCGGCAAGACGCTGAAGCTTGAACTGCTCAGCGTTGAAGGCCAGCCCAAGGATGGCGGCGCCTTCCCTCTCTAAATCTGGCTCAGCGCTGCATTCAGCGACAATTCCAGCTCGGCCTTGTAACGCAGATACAAGTTGCTCGGGCTTTGCACATCACCGAGCAGGCCGGACAGGTCCAGGTCGGTGATGTAGCAGCGGTAACGCTCGGTCTCCCGGCGCTGCCCGACGATTTCCTGGGCCACTATGGCAAACAGTTGGTCGCCGAACTCCAACTCGGAAAACTCCCGTTGATTGCAGTACAGCGTGATGCCGACCTGGCCGGGTGCGGCTTTGCCGATAATCGCTTGCACGTCATAAAACGGCTTGTTGGCCGGGTTCTGCGGCGCCGGTCGAGGCTCAATGCCGCGCGCGCGTTGATTGCCAGACGGCAACAGTTGGTAATACAAAATCTGCACTTCACCCAGCGGCTGTTGTGCGTCCAGCGGCGCCAGCGCTTCGCGGCGATAGATGATCGATTGCAGGAAGCGCTGCAGTGGCGCCAGCAGGCTTTGCTCATCATGAAACGGCAAGCGTTGCTGCCACAGCGCGTTGAACTCATCCAGCACATACAGCTGGGCGAAGCCTTCATTGACCCGGTAGAACACCTGCACACAATCAGCCAGGCCCATGGGCAGCAGCAGGGCCAATTCGTGGTCTTCCAGGGCCATGGCGTCCAGGTGCAACGGGCTGTAGCTGGCCAACTCTTCGCTGAGGTAGGCGATCAGCGCATCCTGGTTGGGTAGGGGCACGTGAGTGGCCTGGCCCGGCGTCAGTTCCATCACGTGATAGTGCTGCTGCACCTGCAGCAGGTAGCGATGATTGGACTGGCCAAGCAGCAGGTTCTGCACGGTATCGAAGATTTCTTCCACGCGCTGAGCAATGAACTGCGCACGGTTGTGGCAGAAGCAGTGCACCCGCAGGCGTGGCAGGTGGTTCGGCGGCAGCTGATTGAGGTAGTCGCGCAGGCAGTCGAGCAGTGCGTGAGGGCCGTCGTAGCGGCTGACCAATACCTCGTTCCAACTGTTGAGCGTGACCTGATCCAGCGTCAGCACCAGGTTGTCGCGCACACCGGCGTAGCTCAGGGAATCAGTGCGCTCGGTGGTCATCAGGATATTCAAGTCGCGGTGATGCTTGAGCGGGTCGACGCCGACGTTGATCAGCAACAGCACCTCTTCCGGTACCGCCGAGCGCAGCAGGCGGTCTTCATCGACGCTGGCCAGGGGCAGGGCGATCGTCTGTTGCAGGCAGCCCAGCAGGTTGAACAGCTCGAATTCGGTCATGTCGCTGACGCCTGGGTGCAAGGCCAGGCGTGTGCTGCTGTCGATCACACCGTTGCGATGGCACCAGGTGAGCATTTCCAGCAGATCGCGGCTGCGCTTGATCGGCGCGAAGTGCTCCCATTCCAGCGCCGTGAGGTTGCCGTTGTACAAGCCCCAGTGGTGCTGACCGGGTTCTTTGCGGTTGGGCGATTGCACCAGGGTCAGGGTGTCTTCGGCCAAGTCCGGGGCGATGCCGGGGTTGATGAACTCGACCTTGCCGGCCTTGCGCTCAAACGCGGCATACA
This sequence comes from Pseudomonas sp. 2822-15, assembly GCF_002742515.1. Classification (NCBI taxonomy): domain Bacteria; kingdom Pseudomonadati; phylum Pseudomonadota; class Gammaproteobacteria; order Pseudomonadales; family Pseudomonadaceae; genus Pseudomonas; species Pseudomonas sp. 2822-15. Next base: position 355,100 of record NZ_LJRY01000187.1, read on the forward strand.
GGCGCCGACCCAGCACATTGAGGTCGCGCTTGTTGATCAGGCTGACGGTCTGCTCGGTGCGGGCGAATTGGGTGAGAAAGCGGTAGCTGTAATTGAGTTCGCTGACCAGTGCGCGGCGCTCCGAGGCGACCTGGCGCACTTTCCACTGGCTGCGGCTGTCGAGCAAGGCCAGCTGGCGCTGGTCCCAACCCCATTCATGGGCAAGGCGCTCCAACAATAGCCGCTGCCAGCTGGTGCTGCGCTGGCCGGCGCTGAGCTTGCGATTGACCTTCAAGTACAGCGCACGGCGCACCAGCTCCAGGCGTTCGGGTTCATTGCGCGCCTTGAGGTATTCCTCGATACGGCGGTAGACCACGATATAGGGGTCCAGCTCATCCAGGTCCATCTGATTGGCAAACACCGCACGTTTGAAGCGCAGGCTCAAGCAGTGCACGTTGGGGTGCTCGCTGGCGTACACCTCGGTCAGCAGCAGCTTGAGCACCGATTTGTAAGGCGACTCGATGCCCTTGAACAGTTGCCACAACCCCGCGCCGATAAATTCGCCCGGCGGGATGTGCGCCAGGTGGCCGAGGTCCAGGGTTTCATCGGCGCGGATAAAACGTTTGGAGATCAGCGCGTGGGTGAATTCGGCGTAGCGGGTTTCTTCATAGACCGGTACCAGCCACCAGATTGGCGTGCGCCCGGCGAGCCAGATGGCGGTGCGGTAGAACTCATCCAGCAACAGGTAATGCTGAGTCGTACCGCAGTCGTCGGAGCTCAGTTGGGTGTCGCGCTCGCCCGAAACAAAGCGCGTCGGCTCGATCAGGAAGAAATGCGCCTCGGCGCCCATGGTCAGCGCCCAGGCTTCCAGCAACTGGCACTTTTTGCGCAGCTCGGCGAGTTCGCTCTCGCCAAGGTCCGCAGCGTGGCAGACCCACACGTCCATGTCGCTCTGGTCCGCCTGGGCCAAGGTGCCGAGGCTGCCCATCAGGAACAGACCATGGATCGGCTGCGGCGGGTTGCCATGGCGCGGCTTGTAGGAGAACGAGCGGGTCAGGCGCTGGGCTTCGGTGAGGGCCTGGGCGTCGGGTTCGAAGTTTGACAGGCCCGCTGGCGTGCTGCCCGAGACATAGCCGGGCAACAGCGGGTGGTTGACGTGAAAAAACAACGGCAGCACGGTCAGCACGCTCTGTTGGCGTGGCGTCAGCCCTTCGACGGCCCGGGCCATGCGGCCTGCATTGAGGGCCATAAAGCGCGCGCGCAGCTGGGTCAGCACCTTGCGGTCGATGCCTTCGTCCAGGTCGGGGCGGATTTCATGGGTGCGGGTCATGTCTGAGTCGTTGGCTCGCAGAGCCCGACGTGGGCGGCCGTGTAGGAGTTTACAGCCAGAAGCGTAGGAGGTTTAGATGATATGTGGCTTTTTGACGTCAGAATTTTGTGCCGCCCACAGCAACGCCCTCAGAGTCCGCAGCAGACGGACTCCATGGGCGAAAGTAAGGTGTCAGGCAGCTTCTTTGGAGGTAGCGGTAGTCAAGATGGTCAGCAGGGTTTGCGCTTGTTCTGCGGCGTCCCGGCCAAGGCTGGTCAGGTAGCCCCCGTCCGGCTGGTCGATAAGGCCTTTGGCATGAAGGCGTTTGGCAGCGGCGATGGCAGTAGACGCGGCGGTCTGGTGGACTTTCAGACCTTCCTTGGTGCTGTCCAGATTGAAGAGTGCAAGGATTTCCAGTTCGGCAACCAACTCAGGGGTATACGACATAAGGACTCCAGACTTTCTAAGAATTTTTTAGAGGCTAGCAGGCCATAAGGTGAACGCACTTTGTCGAACTGTCCAGTGTGTTGCCGCTTGTTGGATTTATTGCTTTTCGGGCGGCAATTCCGGCAGAGCACGCAGTGCAGTTTCATACCATTCGGTATTGAAGGCTCGGTCCTCTTCCAGCAGGGCGTCGATCTCCACTGCAAGCACGTGGGCCATCAGTTGCAGGATCTCTTCACGTTCGTAGCCCACCAGGGTCAGCTTGTTGAAGGTGGCCTTGGCCGCTGGCGGGGTTTCGCTTTCGATCTGGTTCTCGATGGCTTCGATCAGGGTGGTTTCGGCGAATTCTTCTTCGTCGTTGTCGATATCGGTTGGCTCGCTCATGGCAGGCTCCTCAAGGAAAGGGCGCCAGTCTACCGCCATTCAGGCAACTGATGCTGCTGGTCAAGCGGGCTGCAGGGATCTATAACGCTTGCAGCCAACCCCACACCCGGCCTGGAGGCATTCGCAATGCTCAAGCTTTACGGATTTTCGGTCAGCAACTACTACAACATGGTCAAACTGGCGTTACTGGAGAAAGGCCTGCCATTCGAAGAAGTGCCGTTTTACGCAGGCCAAACCCCTGAAGCCCTGGCCGTCAGCCCGCGCGGCAAGGTGCCGGTGCTGGGGGTCAAACAAGGCTTTATCAACGAAACCAGCGTGATCCTCGAGTACATCGAGCAAACGCAGGAAGGCCCGTCATTGCTGCCCGCCGACCCGTATCAGCGCGCCGAGGTGCTGGCGTTGTGCCGGGAGATCGAGCTGTACATCGAGTTGCCCGCCCGCGCGTGTTTTGCCGAGGCGTTCTTTGGTATGCCGGTGCCGGACGCGATCAAGGAAAAAACCAAGACTGAGTTGCTGCTGGGGGTTGCTTCTTTGGGCCGGCACGGCAAGTTCGCGCCCTATGTGGCGGGTGAGCGTTTCACGATTGCCGATCTGTATTTCATGTACAGCGTGAACCTCGCCTGCGCGGTGGGCGAGAAGCTGTTTGGTGTGGATTTGCTGGCGGATTTGCCGAAGGCCAAGGCGTTGCTCGAGCGCCTGCATGAGATGCCCAACGCCAAGAGGGTGGCGGCGGACAGGGAGGCGGCGATGCCGTCGTTTATGGCGATGATTGCGGCCAAGAAGTAAATATTTGGCGGCTGGGATGACGTCATCGCGAGCAAGCCAGCTCCCACCTTTTGAATTGTGAACCCATTCAAGTGTGGGAGCTGGCTTGCCTGCGATGCTTTTAGCTTTTAGCGGCTGGCGAGCAGTTCCTGGCCGCGCACAACGGCTGCCTTGACCTGCGCCGGCGCAGTGCCGCCCACGTGGTTACGGGCATTCACCGAGCCTTCCAGGGTCAGCACGGCGAACACGTCCTGTTCGATCTGGTCGCTGAACTGACGCAGTTCTTCCAGGCTCATTTCCGCCAGGTCCTTGCCGGTGTCCACGCCGTATTTAACAGCATGGCCGACGATTTCATGGCAGTCACGAAATGGCAGACCACGACGCACCAGGTAGTCCGCCAGGTCGGTGGCGGTGGAGAAACCGCGCAGCGCCGCTTCACGCATGATCGCGTGCTTGGGCTTGATCGCCGGGATCATGTCGGCAAACGCACGCAACGAGTCGCGCAGGGTGTCGGCGGCATCGAATAGCGGCTCTTTGTCTTCTTGGTTGTCCTTGTTGTAGGCCAGAGGCTGGCCTTTCATCAAGGTCAGCAGGCCCATCAGCGCGCCGAACACGCGGCCGCTCTTGCCACGCACCAGCTCCGGTACATCGGGGTTTTTCTTCTGCGGCATGATCGAACTGCCGGTGCAGAAGCGATCCGGCAGGTCAATGAACTGGAATTGCGCGCTGGTCCACAGCACCAACTCTTCGGAGAAACGCGACAGGTGCATCATCGCAATGCTGGCGGCGGCGCAGAATTCGATGGCGAAGTCGCGATCCGACACGCCGTCCAAAGAGTTGCCGCCCACGGCGTCGAAACCCAGCAGCTGCGCGGTGTATTCGCGGTCGATCGGGTAAGTGGTGCCGGCCAGCGCGGCGCTGCCTAACGGCATGCGGTTGGCGCGCTTGCGGCAGTCCACCAGGCGCTCGTAGTCGCGGCTGAGCATTTCGAACCAGGCCAGCAAATGATGGCCGAAGGTCACGGGCTGCGCGGTTTGCAAGTGGGTGAAGCCGGGCATGATGGTGCCGGACTCTCGCTCGGCCTGCTCCAGCAGGCCTTTTTGCAGGCGGGTGATTTCGGCCAGGATCAGGTCGATCTCGTCACGCAGCCACAGGCGGATATCGGTGGCCACCTGGTCGTTACGGCTGCGACCGGTGTGCAACTTCTTGCCGGTCACACCGATGCGATCGGTGAGGCGCGCTTCGATATTCATGTGCACGTCTTCCAGGTCGACGCGCCAGTCGAACGTGCCGGCTTCGATCTCACCGCGGATGGTGGTCAGGCCGTCGATGATGCTGTCGCGCTCGGCGTCGGTCAGCACGCCGACCTTGGCCAGCATCGTGGCGTGGGCGATCGAGCCCATGATGTCGTGGCGGTACAGGCGCTGGTCGAAGGTGACGGAGGCGGTGAAGCGCGCGACGAAGGCGTCGACGGGTTCACTGAAGCGGCCGCCCCAGGACTGGTTGGTCTTGTCGGTGCTCATGGATTCGCTCGTGATCTGCTTAAAAGAGGCGTGGAGGTGTGCCGCCGATAATAACAGGGTTGCCCGTGGAGGCGATGCTGCGGGTGATCGGCATTTTTATTTGCGCCAAGGATGGCTAAGTGCCTTGCCGTCGAACGCATCCGGGACGAGACTGGAGGCAGGCGTTAATTGAAACGATATTTGACGATTGAGCAATATCGTCTCAGCGAGCGTCTACAGTTGCACTGATAGAGCATGAATGCACCAAAGTCGGGTGATGCGGTCATAGCCCAGACTATCCATTAAAAAAGGGGGGTATTCGGATTGTGTATCAGCAAACCCTACGACGATGCCCAAAGGCAGCAGGTCTTGGGCGCAATTGAACAGGTCCGGGTAAATTTGGGTGCCGCTGCCGGGGCACTTTTTGCCGCTCGCGCTAGTCTTAGCGTGGATCGCTGTGACGCAAGTCACCGCACCTGTCTACGCTATCCTTGTGCGAGACTCACGCAGGAATCCAGCGCAATATGAATGTCCTGATCGTTGATGACGAACCCCAAGCCCGCGAGCGACTGAGCCGTTTGGTCAGTGAACTCGAGGGTTATACAGTCCTTGAACCGAGCGCCACCAATGGCGAAGAGGCGTTGACGCTGATCGACAGCCTCAAGCCGGACGTGGTGTTGCTCGATATCCGCTTGCCGGGCCTTGATGGCCTGCAAGTCGCCGCCCGTTTGAGTGAGCGAGAGTCGCCACCTGCCGTGGTGTTGTGCGCCGCACAAGAAGAGTTTTCCACCGAGGCCCTGGAAGCCAGCGGTGTCAGCTTTATCGTCAAGCCGGTGACGGGTGAAGCATTGCTCAAAGCGCTCAAAAAGGCCGAGCGCCCGAACCGCGTGCAACTCGCTGCGCTGACCCAGCCGGCTGCCCAAAGTGGCAACGGGCCGCGCAGCCATATCAGCGCACGGACCCGCAAGGGCATCGAACTGATCCCGTTGGGCCAGGTGGTCTACTTTATTGCCGATCACAAGTACGTGACCCTGCGACACGAGGCCGGCGAAGTCCTGCTCGACGAGCCGCTCAAGGCCCTTGAAGATGAATTTGGCGACCGCTTCGTACGCATCCACCGCAACGCACTGGTGGCCCGCGAGCGAATAGAGCGCCTGCAGCGCACGCCTTTGGGGCACTTCCAGCTGTTCCTCAAAGGGCTTAACGGCGATGCCTTGATCGTCAGCCGACGCCATGTCGCCGGCGTGCGCAAGATGATGCAGCAGCTTTAGCCCAAGGGCTGTAGCGAGGCCTGCATTCCTTTATCCCGGTGCGATGTGGCCAGGGAGGCCCCGCACTTGCTGATTCAAATCAAAGCGTGTTTGCCTGAGCTGTTATTATCTGCCGTATCTATTCAGTACGGATTGATCCATGTCCTCTCGCGAAATCCGCATCGCCACCCGTAAAAGCGCCCTGGCCTTGTGGCAGGCCGAATACGTCAAAGCGCGCCTTGAACAGGCCCACCCAGGCCTCAAAGTGTCCCTGGTGCCCATGGTCAGTCGCGGCGACAAGCTGCTCGACTCGCCGCTGTCGAAGATCGGCGGCAAGGGCTTGTTCGTCAAGGAGCTGGAAACCGCGCTGCTGGAAAACCAAGCCGACATCGCCGTGCATTCGATGAAAGACGTGCCCATGGACTTCCCCGAAGGCCTGGGCCTTTTTTGCATCTGCGAGCGCGAAGACCCGCGTGATGCGTTTGTTTCCAACACCTACGCATCCCTGGATGACCTGCCGTTGGGCAGCATCGTCGGCACCTCCAGCCTGCGTCGTCAGGCGCAATTGCTGGCCCGTCGCCCGGACCTGCAGATTCGTTTTTTGCGCGGCAACGTCAACACCCGCCTGGCCAAGCTGGATGCCGGCGAATATGACGCGATCATCCTTGCGGCTGCCGGCCTGATCCGCCTGGGTTTTGAAGACCGTATTACGTCGGCCATCAGCGTCGAAGACAGCTTGCCCGCCGGCGGGCAGGGCGCAGTCGGCATTGAATGCCGCACCGCCGACAGCGAAATACATGCTTTGCTCAAACCCCTCGACCACCACGACACCGAAGTGCGTGTCACTGCTGAACGTGCCCTCAACAAGCACCTCAACGGGGGCTGCCAGGTGCCGATTGCCTGCTACGCGGTGCTTGAAGGTGAAAACCTCTGGCTGCGTGGCTTGGTCGGTGATCCGGACGGCGGCACGCTGCTCACCGCCGAGGTGCGTGGGCCACAGCGTGACGCGACGGCCTTGGGCATCCAGGTCGCAGAGCAGCTACTGGGCAAGGGCGCCGGCGCCATTCTGGAAAAAGTCTATGGCGAGGCCGGCCCACAGTGACCGATTGGCGCGTGCTGCTGACGCGGCCCGCCGAAGAGTCGGCGGCCGTGGCTGCGTTGTTGGCCGAAGCCGGTATTTTCAGCAGCAGCTTGCCGTTGCTGGATACCGAAGCCTTGCCCGTCACGCCCGAGCAACAGGCAGTTTTTGCTGAGCTGGGCCGCTATAGCGCGGTGATTGTGGTGAGCAAGCCGGCGGCACGCCTGGCTGTGCAGCAGTTGCAGCAGCCCTGGCCATCGTTGCCGTGGTTCAGCGTGGGCGCTGCCACCGCGCAGGTACTGGCCGATCACGGTCTCACCGTTCACTATCCGCAAACCGGCGACGACAGCGAAGCCTTGCTTCAATTGCCGGCCTTGCGCGAGGCTGTCGCACGCCCCGGTGCGCGGGTGTTGATCCTGCGTGGCGAGGGCGGCCGGGAGTTGCTGGCTGAGCGTTTGCGTGAGCAAGGTGCTAGTGTCGATTATCTGGAGTTGTATCGGCGTTTCCTCCCGGCCTACGCTGCCGGGGTGCTGATGCAACGCATCCAGTTGGAACGCTTGAACGGCCTGGTGGTCAGCAGTGGGCAGGGTTTTTTACACCTGCAAGCCCTGGCCGGCCCCGATTGGCCGAAGGTGGCGCAGCTGCCGTTGTTCGTGCCCAGCCCTCGCGTGTCTGACATGGCGCGGGCCGCTGGTGCAGAAAAAGTTGTGGATTGTCGCGGCGCGAGTGCCGCGGCTTTGTTAGTGGCGTTGCGCAGCGCTGCCTCTTAAGGCATGCGGCGCCCACTCTCTGATACGCAAAGGACGGATACGTGAGCGAAACAGCCTTGCCTAAAGATGAAACCCAACCCGCACTTGATGCGCCGGTTGAGTCACAGGTCGCCGCGCCACGCCGTGGCAATGGCCTGGCGGTTGTGGCCCTGTTGCTCGGTGCTGCAGGCGTTGCCGCCGGCGGTTGGGGGATCTGGCAGGTCCGTGCCCTGCAAGCCAGCAGCCAGCAACAGCTGGGCCAGGTGCAGACCCTTGATGATCAATCCCAATCCCTCAAGCAAAGTCAGCAACAACTGGCGGCGCGCCTGGCGCAGTTGCCTGGGGCGGACGAGCTTGAGGAGCGCCGCCGGCTGGTCGCCCAATTGCAGGGTGACCAGCAGCGCCTGAGCCAACGCTTGGAAACCGTGCTGGGCGCCAGCCGCAAAGACTGGCGCCTGGCCGAGGCTGAACACCTGATCCGCCTGGCCAGCTTGCGTCTCTCTGCCTTGCAGGACATCAACAGCGCCCAGTCACTGGTTCAGGGTGCCGACGAAATTCTGCGTGAACAAAGTGACCCAGGCGCCTACGCCGCCCGTGAGCAGTTGGCCAAGAGCCTTGCCGCGCTGCGCAGTACCGAGCAACCCGACCGCACCGGCCTGTACCTGCAACTGGCCGCACTGCGTGATCAGGTCGTGGCGCTTGCGGCTATCGCACCGGAGTATCAGCTCACCGAACCTGCAGCCGAAGGGCGCTCGACCACAGATACGGAAAATCGCCTGAAACAGTGGTGGGAGCAGATCTCTCGCTACTTCCGTATCGACTTCAACCCTGATGACAACATTCGTCCATTGCTCGCCGGCCAAGGCCTGAATCAGGTGCGCCTGGCGTTGAGCCTGGCGCTGGAGCAGGCGCAGTGGGCCGCGCTTAACGGCGAATCGGCGGTGTACAGCCGCTCGCTGGGTGAGGCGCGCAGCGTGCTGCAGGACAACTTCAACCAGGACAATCCGCAGAGCAAGGCGATGCTGGCGCGCATTGCCGAGCTCGAGCCCAAGGCTGTCTCGGTGGTGACGCCGGACCTGGCCACCAGCCTGGCCGCAGTGCAGGCCTACCTTGAGCGCCGTCATCTGTCTGCCGATGAAGCCAAAGCGTCGGCGGGCACGCCGGCGACCCAGGAGTAGAGCCGATGAAGCGTTTCTATGTGATCCTGGTGCTGGCGATTGCGATCGCCCTGGCACTGGGCGTGGGTATTTCGAAACACACCGGCTACGTGCTGATTACCTACCCCCATCTGCTGCATTACGAGTCAAGCCTGTGGGCCACGTTGGTGGCGCTGTTCGCCGTCGTTCTGGTGATCTACCTGCTGCGTGTGCTGCTCAGCTTGCTCACCACCTCGGGTGGCGTAGTCAACCCATGGTCTCGGCGTAACCGCAGCCGCCGTGTGCAAATAGCTATCGAGCAAGGCCAGATGGACCTCGCCGAAGGCCGCTGGGCCAGCGCCGAACGGCACCTGCACCGCGCCGCTGAAGCCGAGCGCCAGCCGCTGCTGTACTACCTTGGCGCCGCACGGGCTGCCAACGAACAGGGCCGCTATGTGGAGTCCGACGGTTTGCTGGAGCGTGCCCTGGAGCGCCAGCCACAGGCGGAACTGGCTGTGGCCCTGAGTCATGCGCAACTGCAGATGGACCGTGGCGACACTGAAGGTGCGCTGGTGACGTTGCAGGCCATGTACGAGCGTCATCCGCATAACGCGCAGGTTTTGCGCCAATTGCAGCGTCTGCATCAGCAGCGGGGCGATTGGCCGTCGGTGATTCGCTTGTTACCCGAACTGCGCAAGGACAAAGTGCTTCCCGCCGCTGAGCTGGCCGAACTTGAGCGCCGTGCCTGGGGCGAAAACCTGGGGCTGGCGGTCGAGCGTGAACAGCAGGGCGAAGCCGGGTTGCAGTCTTTGGAGCGAGCGTGGGAGCAACTGACCTCCGCCCAGCGCCAAGAACCGCAACTGGTGTTGGCTTACGCTGAACAACTGCGTCGGCTGGGTGCTGACGCCAAGGCCGAAGAAGTGCTGCGTGGCGCCATCAAGCGCGGCTATGACAGCCATCTGATCCGGCTTTACGGTTTGTTGCGTGGCAGTGACCCAGGTCGACAGCTCAAATTCGCTGAAGGCTGGCTCAAAGACCATCCGGGGGATGCCAGCCTGTTGCTGACACTGGGTCGCCTGTGTCTGCAAAACAGCCTGTGGGGCAAAGCACGCGACTACCTGGAAAGTAGCCTGCAAGTGCAGCGTAATCCCGAAGCCTGTGCTGAGCTGGCGCGCTTGCTGGCCCAGTTGGGCGACACCGAGCGCAGCAACCAGTTGTTCCAGGAAGGCCTGGGGCTTCTGGACAGCCGCTTGCTGGCATCACCGTTGCCGGTGCCTGCGCGAGTGTAGGAATGAAAGCTAAGGTTGGCCGGACCTTTCTGAGGGCCAACCTTTCTTTATCGCGTAAACCCTGGGCGCTAAAGCGTCACGTAGCAAATTCCTACCGCCAACTGCTTGAAGTCATCCAGGTTCTGACGGCATATCCCCAGGCGGTTGCGGAATAGTCTGCTCTAACGCGTATTGAAAGGAGTCAGGCCTTTACTCTACCGTAAGGGTCTATCTCCTGCGGTACGGATAACAATGTCTTTGGCCCCTTCACGCTCTCTGTTTCTCCTGGCGTTCTTGGCTGGTTCGCTGACGTTGGGTGCGTCTTTTTATCTTGAATTCGGCGCACTCTTGCGTCCTTGCTTCCTGTGCCAGGTGCAGCGCATCTTTTTGGCAGCCTTTACGCTGATCAACCTGGTAGCGACCCTACACAACCCGAAACGCTCCGGGGTCTACCTGTACGGGTTGGCCAGTATGGGCTGCGCGTTGCTTGGGGCTATCACTGCAGTACGCCAAGTGCTGCTACAAAATGCCGCGCCGGAGCAGGTCAACGAGTGCTGGCCCAGCCTTCACTACATGATTGAAAACCTGTCGTTATGGCAAGCACTGCAACTGAGTGTAAAAGGCACCGTGGACTGCGTGGAACTCAACTGGACACTGTTTGACCTGAGCCTGCCCGAATGGAGTCTGCTGTTCTTTTTGGCGATGCTGGTGCTCGGCATCATGCAGTTTTCTCGATTGTTGGCGGGCCGCCGTTTGCACCCTGCGAAGTACTGAAAATTCGCCGTAACGTGTAGGACGGGATTAAACACTTGTATGAACTTTCTCTCCTGCGTACCTTGAAGCCATAGTCATGCGGGCATAATCTGGCCCGCACGCGTTATCGAAACCGTTTGTGACATGCGGCCTTGTCCGGCTCCCGCCTCAATGTTTGAGGTGTTACGCGGGCACAGGCGGCAGCGCCCCTATAGGGAAGAGAGATCACCATGCTGGAAAGTTGTCAGAATGCTCAGGAACGCTGGGGTGGAGTGCACAAGCTGATCGACAGCTGGTTGAAGGCACGTCACGAACTGGTTCGAGCCTTTGATGCTCTTGGCGCCAAGCCCGAGGCACTGGCTGAGAATCGCGAACCGCTGCAGGATTTCTGCGGTGTCTTGGTGGACTACGTGTCGGCCGGCCATTTTGGTGTCTACGAGCAACTGACCAAGGAAGCGGAAGCTTTTGATGATCAGCGTGGCCTTGACCTGGCAGAGACGATCTACCCGCGCATTGATGTGATCACCGAGAAGCTGCTGGCCTTCACCGATCTGTGTGATGCTGGTAATTGTGTTGCTGAAAAATTCAAAGAATTGGGCGCGCTGTTGCATGAGCGCTTCGAGTTGGAAGATTGCCTGATCGAAGTGCTGCACAACGCTCACAAGGAAGAGTCAGCCGCCCAGGCTTGACCCTCGAAGTGAGATAAAAAAACGGTGCGCATGGCGCACCGTTTTTTATTGGGTCAGTGGCGAGTGCCGAGCAATTCGATCTCGAACACTAGAGGCGTATATGGCGGGATCAACTCGCCTGCACCGTCGGCGCCATAGGCCTGGGCAGAGGGAATGACCAAGCGCCATTTCGCGCCCACCGGCATCTGCTGCAGCGCGCTGCTCCAGCCGCTGATCACACTGTCCAGGCGAAACCATTGGGGCTGTGTGCTCTTGTCGAAGACTGTCCCATCGGGCAGCCGTCCAACGTAATTTACGTGCACCTCATCACTGGCCAGCGGTTTGCTGCCGTTGCCGGGCGCCAGCTCGGTGAGCAGGATGCCATCTGCCAGTTCACGCACGCCGCTGACGGCTTTTTCCTTGGCTAAGAATTGCTGTTCGGCAGCGAGGGCTTTTTCGCTTTGTGGAGCCTCGGCGTCGGCAGCGTTTTGTGCTTCGTGTTCGGCGAGGATCTGTTCGATGCGTGCATTATCCAGTGCCAATGGCTTGCCCTGGTAGGCTTGCTTGAGGCCATCGAGCAGGGCTTGGATCTGCAGGTCGGGAACCTGCTGGCGCAGGCGCTCGCCAAGGCTTGCACCCAAGCTGTAGGCAAGGTCGTGTGGGTCTTGGGCATTGGTTTTTGACGGTGATTGCTCGCCTGCATTGGCCACGCCAATCGCCAAGCCAAGCACTAAAAAAAGATAACGCGACATGCTGCTTCTCCCGCCGAAAGTGCGACGGATTATGCCAGTGTGAGTGGGCAAAAAGTGGCGCCGTTTTTTGTTATATCGATAAGAATTTATTCACGGTGCAACGCAAGGCAAACGATACTGTCAACATGCCCTAGCGGCGGTAAGAGCAGAGGGCTAGTATGAGCCGCACCCACGTCAGCCAGGAGGTAAACCATGTCGGCCAAACAGAAGCCTGTTAATACCCCGTTGCATTTACTCCAACAACTTTCGGGCAGCTTGCTCGAACATCTGGAAAGCGCATGTTCCCAAGCGTTGGCCGATGCAGAAAAACTGCTCGCCAAACTGGAAAAACAACGCGGTAAAGCGCAAGAAAAGCTGCACAAATCCCGTACCAAACTGCAAGACGCCGCGACTGCCGGCAAAGCCAAGGCACAAGCCAAAGCCAAAGACGCCGTCAAAGAACTTGAGGACCTGCTGGACGCCCTCAAGGATCGCCAGGCTGAAACCCGCACTTACATTTCTCAACTCAAAAAAGATGCTCAGGAAAGCCTGAAACTGGCCCAGGGCGTTGGTCGAGTGAAAGAAGCGGTGGCTAAAGTATTGGGCGCTCGTACACCGGCAAAAGCTGCCGCATCGAAAGCTCCAGCCAAGGCTGCGGCCAAGCCAGCTGCAAAAACTGCTGCTGCAAAACCAGCGGCCAAGCCAGCTGCTAAAACCGCTGCTGCAAAGCCAGCCGCCAAGCCAGCTGCAAAAACTGCTGCTGCGAAACCAGCCGCCAAACCAGCTGCTAAAACTGCTGCTGCAAAGCCAGCGGCTAAGCCAGTTGCAAAAACTGCTGCTGCAAAGCCAGCCGCCAAGCCAGCTGCTAAAACTGCTGCTGCGAAACCAGCGGCCAAGCCAGCTGCTAAAACCGCTGCTGCAAAGCCAGCCGCCAAGCCAGCTGCTAAAACTGCTGCTGCAAAACCAGCGGCCAAGCCAGCTGCTAAAACCGCTGCTGCAAAGCCAGCCGCCAAGCCAGCTGCTAAAACTACTGCTGCGAAACCAGCCGCCAAACCAGCTGCTAAAACTGCTGCTGCAAAGCCAGCGGCTAAGCCAGCTGCAAAAACCGCTGCTGCAAAGCCAGCCGCCAAGCCAGCTGCTAAAACTACTGCTGCGAAACCAGCGGCCAAGCCAGCTGCTAAAACCGCTGCTACGAAACCAGCGGCCAAGCCAGCTGTTAAAACTGCTGCTGCAAAACCAGCGGCCAAGCCAGCTGCTAAAACTGCTGCTGCAAAACCAGCCGCCAAGCCAGTGGCTAAACCCGCTGCTGCCAAACCAGCGGCCAAGCCAGTTGCCAAACCGGCTGCTGCCAAACCAGCGGTTAAGCCAGCTGCCAAACCTGCTGCCGCTAAACCGGCCGTTGCCAAGCCTGCTCCGGCCAAGCCAGCAACTCCGGCAGCCGCGCCTGCTACCCCGGCAGCGTCCAGCGCTCCAACCGCATCGGCCAGCAGCACGCCTGCACCGGTAGCGCCAAGCACCACCCCAACCAGCGCTTCCTAAGTGCGGGTGGCCACGACGCGCAGCTGCTGCAGCGCGTCGTGGTCAAGGTTGGCGGCTTCGGTCGCCAAGCCTTCAAGCCATTTCGGTTGACTCACTTCCCCAGTCGGCCATGCCTGCGCCAACGCTTCCAGGCGCGCTAATAATTCCCGTTCGGCCTCCAGCTCCAAAGCTTTGACTCGCTCGCGTAATGCCGCCAGAGGCACATCCTGTTGCGCCAGGGCTCGCCATTGCATGCGCATCTGTCGTAACGGTTCGACCACCGTTTTTTGCCATGGGCGTGCAAGCTGTTGCAGCGCGTGAATGCGCGCAGGCTCAAGCGCTACGCCGCGCCGTTCCAGCCACGCACCACAGAGCAACAGGCACACATCCGCGCCTTGTTCCTGCAAGCGCAGGCAAGCGGCTTCGCACCCTGGGCGGGCGTAAATCGATAGGGCAAAGCTCCACAGGTCAGCGCACATATTCACACCCAAGCCAGCGGGCAACGAAGCTGGTAGACTCCGCCGCCATTATGATCCGACTTCAAAGCCTAACATTACAGCGTGGCCCGCAACGTCTTCTTGAAGACGCCGAGCTGACCCTGCACGCCGGTCACAAAGCCGGCCTGATCGGTGCCAACGGCGCCGGCAAATCCACGTTGTTCGCCCTGTTGCTGGGTGAGCTGACCCCGGATTCCGGGGACTGCTTGCTGCCGGCCGACTGGCGCATTGCCCATATGCGCCAGGAGATCGACACCCTCGACCGCATTGCGATCGACTACGTGCTCGATGGCGACCTGCGCCTGCGCCAGGTGCAACACGACCTCGCCGAAGCCGAGAAAGCCCAGGACGGCGCCGCACAGGCCCGCCTGCACTCGGAGCTGGACAGTGCCGACGGCTACACCGCCGATGCCCGCGCCCGCAAGATGCTGGCTGGCCTTGGGTTTACCAACGAACAGATGGATCGCCCGGTCGCCGACTTCTCCGGTGGCTGGCGCATGCGCCTGAACCTGGCCCAGGCACTGATGTGCCCGTCGGACTTGTTGCTGCTCGACGAACCGACCAACCACTTGGACCTCGATGCGATCCTGTGGCTGGAAGACTTCCTCAAGAACTATCAGGGCACCTTGTTGCTGATTTCCCACGACCGGGACTTCCTCGATGCCGTGGTCGATAACATCGCCCACGTCGAACAGAAGAAGATCACGCTGTACCGTGGCGGCTACACCGCGTTCGAACGCGCGCGCGCCGAGCGTCTGGCCCAGCAGCAACAGGCCTTCGAAAAGCAGCAGGCGCAACGTGCGCACATGGAAAGCTACATCGCCCGGTTCAAGGCCCAGGCCACCAAGGCCCGCCAGGCCCAGAGCCGGATCAAGGCGCTGGAGCGCATGGAAGAGCTGTCGGCGGCCCATGTCGATTCGCCGTTCGACTTTGTATTCCGTGAATCGGTGAAGATCTCCAGCCCCTTGCTGGATCTCTCGGATGCACGCCTGGGTTATGGCGACAAAACCATCCTGGAGAAGGTCAAGCTGCAGCTCACACCGGGTGCGCGCATCGGTTTGCTTGGCCCTAACGGCGCGGGCAAATCGACGCTGATCAAGAACCTGTCCGGCGAGCTTGAGCCTTTGGCCGGCCGCCTGACCCGTGGCGAGAACACGGTGGTGGGCTACTTCGCCCAGCATCAGTTGGACTCTCTGGACTCCAAGGCCAGCCCGTTGCTGCACCTGCAGCGTCTGGCGCCGACCGAGCGCGAACAAACGCTGCGTGACTTCCTTGGCGGTTTCGATTTCCGTGGCGCACGCATTGATGAGCCGGTACTGAATTTCTCCGGCGGCGAAAAGGCCCGTCTTGCCCTGGCATTGATTGCCTGGGACCGGCCGAACCTGCTGCTGCTCGACGAACCGACCAACCACCTGGACCTGGAGATGCGCCTGGCGCTGACCATGGCCCTGCAGGAGTTCAGTGGTGCGGTGCTTGTTGTGTCTCACGATCGCCACTTGCTCAAGAGCACCACCGACAACTTCCTGCTGGTGGCTGACGGCAAGGTTGAAGAGTTCGACGGCGACCTGGATGACTATGCGCGTTGGCTGACTGATTACCGCCTGCGCAACGCGCCCGTGAGTAATACGCCGGTCAACCCCGACAAAACCGACAAGAAGGCCCAGCGCCAGGCAGCCGCCGCCCTGCGCCAGCAGTTGGCGCCGCACAAGCGCGAAGCCGACAAGCTGGAAGCCGAGCTGGGCAAAGTGCATGAGCGCCTGGCCAAGATCGAAACCAGCTTGGGCGACAGCGCCGTCTACGAGGCGGCGCGCAAGGACGAACTGCGCGACCTGCTGGCCGAACAAGCCAAGCTCAAGGTGCGCGAAGGGCAGTTGGAGGAGGCCTGGATGGAAGCCCTCGAACTGCTCGAAACCTTGCAAGCGGAGCTGGAGGCGCTGTCCTGATGGAAGCGTTGCAGTTACCGCTGCCGGCACAATGGATCGCGCCCGTCTGGGTGGGTGTGCAAATCCTGCTGATCCTGCTGGCGGGTTATTTCGCCCAGCGCTTCGTGGCCAAAGTCCTGAATCGCCTGGGTGAACGCTACCCGTTGCCGCCTCAGTTGCTGATGCCACTGCGTGGCGGCCTGCGCTGGCTGATCATGGGCAGTGCGCTGATTTTTGTGCTGGAGCGCCTGGGCGTGTCCGCCACTGTGTTGTGGACGGCGCTGTCGGGGTTTGTCGCAGTCGCGGCCGTGGCGTTTTTTGCCATGTGGTCGGTACTGTCCAACCTGCTGTGTGCGATTCTGATCTTTACCGTCGGGCCGTTTCGCCTCGGTGATATCGTCGAGCTGGTGGATACGGTCGACAAGCCGGGTGTAAAAGGCCGGGTGGTGGCGATCAACCTGCTCTACACCACACTCATCGAGGTGGAGGAGGCCGGCACTGACAATGCGATGGTGCAGGTGCCAAACAGCCTGTTCTTTCAGCGCTCGGTGCGGCGTTGGCCAGGTACCCACGTGTTTCCAGGCGACCGCTAGCATTCACGTCGTGTAAAAATCTATAGCCAGTCTTCGGTCGGCGGAGTTAGCTTAAGCCTTACTCGCAAACTCCCTTCTGAGGTGTGTAATGGCACTCGACACATGGCTGGCCTTTTTCCTGGCCAGTTGGATCATCTCCCTTTCCCCCGGCGCCGGTGCCATCGCTTCGATGTCCAGCGGCCTGCAATACGGTTTCCTGCGCGGCTACTGGAACGCCATTGGCCTGCAGTTGGGCCTGGCGATGCAGATCGCCGTGGTGGCGGGTGGGCTGGGTGCCATTCTTGCGGCGTCTTCGACCGCGTTTTATGCGATCAAGTGGTTTGGTGTGGCGTACCTGGTGTATTTGGCCATCAAACAGTGGCGCGCCCTGCCGATGGACATGAGCGAGGATGCGACGATACGCCCGATCGGCAAGCCAATGGCGATGATATTCCGTGGCTTCCTGGTCAACGCGAGCAACCCCAAGGCGTTGGTGTTCATGCTGGCGGTTCTGCCGCAGTTCGTGAACCCGCAGGCGCCGCTGCTGGTCCAGTACCTGATCCTGGGCGCAACCATGATCAGCGTCGACATGATCGTAATGGCGGGCTACACGGGGCTTGCGTCGAAAGTCTTGCGGTTGCTGCGTACGCCCAAGCAGCAGAAACGCATGAATCGCACGTTTGCCGGATTGTTTGTGGGAGCGGCGGGGTTTCTGGCCAGCTTGCATCGCGCAACGGCTTGATTGACGAAACCGGATCAAAAATGTGGGAGTTGGCTTGTCGAGTCGTCGCACCGCTGCGATAGCATCACCGAGGTGTAACTGACGCACCGCAGTGTCTGCATCGCAGGCAAGCCAGCTCCCACATTTGTTATGTGTTGGCTTTGAGATGACGGCTCAACGCAGAATCTTCGGTGCTTCATCCCTTGGCAGGTTATTGCGCAGTGCAGGCTTGCCCGGGTCTTGGTAGCCACCGCCCAGCTGCTCCGCCAGTTGGCGTGCCACGTCCTCACCCAGCGCTTTCGACACTTCCCGGACCACACGCGGCCGGTTCAGGCTCACGCGCACGTCACGGTTGTTCACCAGCTTGGTGTCCTGGCCCTCACCCATGGCGGTAAACGCCGAGGTGATCTCGAAGGTTCGCGTATTGATCAGGCTGAAATCGGCCACCAGCGTCAGGCCCAGCACCGCCGAGTAGCTGTTGGTGTGGTCCAGGGCGTTGATGTCCTGGGTGAAATCGATGTCTGACAGGGTGCCGAACAGCACATAGTCCGCGCCCTTGAAGTTACCGGCCTTGATGCGTTTGATCACGTCATAGACGTCACCTTTTGCGTCGGCGGTGTAGGGCGTACCCTGCACCAGCTGAAACTGGTGCGACTTGAGGATCTCGCCCTTGATATCGCCGCTGAATTTACGCAGCTCGGCCTGTTCGATGTAGCTGGTGCGGCTCTCGTACTCGCTGTAGCTCGAAGCTCCGCTGGCGCTGTAGCCACTGGCCTGGAAGTTGTTGCTGGCCGACACCGCGTGGATGTACTCCTCGACTCGCGCCTCGTACGCCAGGTCGGTGACCGCGATCTTCGGGGCGGCCGAGACGCCAAAGGCGCACAGCAGGCCGATCATGCCGATCCATGCACGCATTGCTTAGCGCTCCGTGGTCTTGCGGATTTCTTTCTCGTCCATCCATTCGGCCAGGCCGCTTTCAACGTCGATCAACTGCAGGCTGAACTTGTAGAACACGTCCTTGTAGTCCGAGCTGCGCTTGACGATGGAGCTGATGGAACCTTCCAGGCGGTACTTGGCGGCAACCATGTTGCCGGTTTTGCTCACCGTGGATTTTTTGTACAGGCCGCTCTGGTTTTGCAGCTTGAGCTGGTCGACCTGGCTTTGCATGTCGGTGTTATCGCTGGCGAAACGCGCGGTGCCGGTTTTCATCAGCTGGGTCTTGATCGACGTGGTGATCTCGCGGGTATCGATGTACTCGCTGGTCTTGTTCTTCACGTCGTACACCTGCACCACTGGGCGGCCTTGCAGGATGCCGGACTGGGCCAGGGAGCGGGTCATGCTCTCGGCGATCATCTGCAGGTCGGTGGAGCCGAACTCGTTGGTCACCAGTTCCACGGCCTTGGAGTCGCCGTAGCTGATGTTCTTGCCACCGAGTACCGGCGAGGTGTTGGAGCAACCGCTGGCCAGAAGGGCAACGAGGGCGAGAATCGAGAAGCGTGCAAACATGGGGAAATCTCTCTGAATACGGTTAGCGCAGCGGCTCAAGGGGTTTTCACTTCGAGACGGAAGTCAGCGGCCTGGGGCAGGTTGGCGATGGCCGGCAGGAAAGTCGCCTGGTTGGCGTACAGGTTCAGCACTTTCCAGGTTTCTTCATCGCCCACCGGGAAGCCGTCGGCGCCCAGCCAGGCGAAGCGGTAATACATCATCTGGTTGCTGCTGGTGATGTTGCTCAACTGCACCTTGGCGGTCAGGAAGCCATTTTCGCGGGCCACGCGGATGGCGCCGACGGCGATGCCCTTGAACTTGCCCATCACCACGATCTTGCTGGCGGCACTGCCGGGCTCCGGTGGCGGCGGGGTGGCGCAGCCGGCGAGCAGGACCAGCGCCAGGGCGCCGAGGATGAAATGACGCATAACGTGCTCCTTAAGGTTGTTTGAGGGCGATAGCCTGGGTGGAAGTGCTCGGAACCACATGAGCTGCAAGGCCAGCGGCGAACACCTGGTTGCCGACCACGCGCAGGGTGATCACCTGATAGCGCTGGTCAGCCTTGACCGTCACCCGCGTGCCGCCCAGGGCATTGGGCAGGCTGACCTGGTGCTCGCCGTGCTTGAGGCGCAGGCGTGTCACCTGGGTCATGTCCGGCAGCGTGCGCCAGGTGCGGGTGTCGGCGCCTTCGGTCACCGCCGAGGCGATGCCCAGCACCAGGCCCGCCATTGGGTTGGTCTTGTTCAGGTTGTTTTGCGTCACGCCACGGCTGACGGCCCGCACGGTGGTGCGCAGGATGATCCCCGGCATGTCGTCACGCAGGGCGCGGCGGGACATGGCGGTGGTGCTATTGAGCACGGTTAGGTTCTGTTGCTTGCCGTCGACGCCGATCTGGCCGAAAGCCTGGGTGGAGGTGTCGGCCTTGATCACCGGGAACGAGAGCGGGGTGATCACCAAATGGCCGTCAATCGGAATTGGCAGCGGCAGGCGGATCGAATCTCGCGCCGGTGCCAGGCCGCTCTGCACCACGATCAGTACGTCGGTCTCGTCGGCGCCGACCTTGGACTTGTCCAGGTCCAGCAACGCCTGTTCCAGCAGCGGCGTATTGGGGCGCAACTCGGCGGCCTTGCGATAGCCCGGTGCAGCCAGGTCTTTCTCACCCAGGGCTTCGTAGACAAAGCCTGCCAGGTAATGGCTGAACGCACTCTGGTAGCTGTTCTTGAGGCCGACCACTTCCGGCGCGTCCAGTGCTTCAATCGGGTAGCCGCGCAGGTCCTTGACCTGGGTAGTGACGCCCTGGCGCTCGGCTTCATTCTCGCGCTTGAGGTATTCCTTGTCCCGCAGGTCGGCGATCACGGCTTCGCGCTCGTGGGTCTTCTTGATTTCGGTACGGGCGCCGTCGAAATCATTCAGGGCCAGCAGGTTCAGGGCCATCTGGGTGGTCAGCATGACTTTTTCGTAGTCATAACCTTCGTAGCGACGCACCTTGTCGTTAACCAGGAAACTGCCGAACTGGGCGAGGTACTTTTCGCTGTCGAACTTGACCGACTCTTCCCACTTGAACACTTGCAGGTCGGCGCTGCGCCAGGCGGTCTGGCTGCCGGTGAGGTCGCCCTTGGCGCGCAACAACTCGCCCTTTTCAAAGAAGTAGAGCAGGTCCTTGTCTTCGCCGGTGTTGTTCTTTTCCAGCAGGGTCAGGGCGCCGTCGACGTTACCGGTGGACAGCTGCTGGTTGGTGGCTTGCAGCTCGGTGTCGTAGCTGCGAAACATTGAACAACCGGAGAGCAAGGTAACCGCCGCCAGTGTGAGCGGGGCTAAGGCGCGAAATGCCATGCAAACTTCTTCCCTGAGAGTGATCGGCTGATGTGCAAATTCCTCATAAAAACGAGGATATAAATTCCCTTTCGCAATAACAGGGCGCGGCATTATAGGCGTCATTGCTGGCAAAACAATGGCTTTTTGCTGTTGCAACTCGCGTTCATATGCCATTACTTGCCCCTTTAATGCACAGGGCTCACCTGCGCCAAATCACTAACACCTTGAGTCAAACCCTTTAAAATTTAACAATGTGTTACTTCGTATTTCCCTTTGAGATTCATTCATGATTGCCCCCATCCGTTTTCTCGCCTGGTTGCTGCTGCCAGCCTTGACGTCGTGCAGCTTCAACCTGCTGGCCGCGACTGCCGAGGGCGCCCCACAAGCCCTGCATCTGTTGGACTACATTGGTGCTGACTACCCCCCGACGGTGGAGGCGGGCAAGGTTATCGATGAATCGGAATACCGCGAACAAATAGAGTTTCTCGGCGTGTTGCAGGGCCTGGTGGCCGAGTTGCCGCAAAGGCCGGAGCGCGCGGAGTTGGTCAAAGGCGTCGACGAATTGTTAGCGGCTGTATCCGCTCACCAAGACGGCGTACTCGTCGCCCGCCAAGCCCGCCAGTTGGGCGCCAAATTGGCGGTGGCCTATGAAGTCAGCCAGGCGCCGGCTATCACGCCAGACCCTGCGCGAGGTGCGCCGCTGTACGCCCAGCACTGCTCGGTGTGCCACGGTACCGCCGGTGCGGGTGATGGCCCGGCGTCCACGGGCATGACGCCGCCGCCAGCGAACCTGCGCGATGCGGTACGTCTGGACCGCCTGAGTCTCTACGCGATTTACAACACGTTGGGCCTGGGTGTTGAAGGCACCGACATGCCGTCCTTCGCCGATCAGTTGGACGATCGTCAGCGCTGGGACCTGGCCACCTATATCGCCAGCTTCACCGCTGACCCCGCTGCGGCAAAATCCGAACAGCCGTTCAATCTCGCCGACCTGGCGCGCCAGACGCCCAATGAGGTATTGGCTGCAAATGGCCCGGCCGCTGCCGCGACGTTCCGCGCCCAGCGTGCGCAGCCGCCGCAGGTCAAGCGTGGCCCGGCGCAGTTGCTCGACTACACCGCAACCACCTTGGACAAGAGCCTCGCCGCGTTCCGTAACGGCGATCGCGAACAGGCCTATGACCTTTCAGTCGCAGCGTACCTGGAAGGCTTCGAGCTGGTAGAAAGCTCCCTGGATAACGTCGACGCCAACGTGCGTAAAGACACCGAGAAAGCCTTGATGGCCTACCGGCAGTCGTTGCAGGACGGCCTGCCGGTCGAGCAGGTGCAACAGCGCCTGGACGTGGCCAAGGGCAAACTCACCGAATCCGCCGGATTGTTGGGCAGTGATGGCCTGAGCTGGTCGCTGAGCTACATCTCCGGTTTGCTGATCCTGCTGCGCGAAGGCCTGGAGGCGATCCTGGTACTGGCGGCGATCCTGGCGTTCCTGCGTAATACCGGCCAGCAATCGGCGGTGCGCAGTGTCAACGTCGGCTGGGGCTTGGCGCTGCTGGCCGGCTTGGCGACCTGGGCACTGGCGGCGTATGTGATCGACGTGAGCGGCGCTCAGCGCGAATTGCTCGAAGGCTGCACGGCGCTGTTCGCCAGTGTGATGGTGCTGTGGCTGGGCGTGTGGATGCATGACCGACGCCACGCGGCGGCCTGGCAGGATTACATCAAGAGCAGCCTGGTCGGCGGCGGTGGCCGTTTCGGTTTTGCGATGCTGGCGTTTTTCTCGGTATACCGCGAGCTGTTCGAGGTGATCCTGTTCTACGAAACCCTGTGGCTGCAGGCGGGTCCTGCCGGGCACAACGCGGTATTGGCCGGCGGCGCCACGGCGTTGGTGCTGCTGGTTGGTTTGGCGTGGGTGATCCTGCGCGGTTCGGCGAAACTGCCGCTGGCGTTGTTCTTCGGTATCAATGCGGCGCTG
Organism: Pseudomonas sp. 2822-15; assembly: GCF_002742515.1. Classification (NCBI taxonomy): domain Bacteria; kingdom Pseudomonadati; phylum Pseudomonadota; class Gammaproteobacteria; order Pseudomonadales; family Pseudomonadaceae; genus Pseudomonas; species Pseudomonas sp. 2822-15. Next base: position 377,612 of record NZ_LJRY01000187.1, read on the forward strand.
CTGTGCGCGTTGTCGGTGGTGTTCGCCGGGCATGGCGTCAAGGCATTGCAGGAAGCGGGCATCTTCGGCACACGGCCGGTGGCGTTCTTTGACTTCGACTGGCTGGGCATTCATGCCGACGCGTACTCGTTGAGTGCGCAGGCTGTGGCGATCCTGGCGATTGTGGTGCTGTACGGCCGCAGCCGCCTGGCCGAGAAACGCCGAGTGGTTGCATAAGCATGCGCGTGTGGATCGATGCAGACGCCTGCCCACGGGCGGCCAAGGACCAAGTGGTGAAGTTCGCCCTCAAGCGCCAGTTCGACGTGGTGCTGGTCGCGGGCCAGAGCCAGATCAAGCCGGGCTTTGCCTGTGTGAAGCTGATCGTGGTGCCCAGCGGCCCGGACGCGGCGGATGACTATCTGGTGGAGCACGCCGTGCCCGGTGAGTTGGTGATCTGCAGCGACGTGCCGTTGGCCGACCGTCTGGTGAAGAAGGGCGTCACGGCCCTCGACCCACGCGGCAAGGAGTTCAGCCCGTCGAACATGAGTGAGCGACTGGCGGTGCGCAACCTGTTCACCGACCTGCGTGAGCAGGGCCAGATGGGCGGCGGCCCGCCGCCCCATAGCGAAAAGGACAAGCAGGCGTTTGCCAATGCGCTGGACCGTATCCTCACGCGTTTGATGAAGGTGGATTAATCATTCTCGTGGGTCAGTTCCAGCACCCGATCCACCAGTTTGTTGATGCCTGACGCGACCTCGCTGATGCGCTTGCCGAGCATGTAGGCCGGTGTGCTCACCAGCTTGCGCGCCTGGTCCTCGACGATATCCTCGACTGCGCACTCCTGATGAGTGGCGCCCATCTTGTCCAGGGCGGCCGCCGTGTCGGGGCAGTTGCCGATGGTGCACGTCACGCCGGGGCCGTAGATCTTTGCCGCCAGGGCCGGCGAGATGCAGATCAACCCAACAGGCTTGCCGGCTTCGGCAAAGGCTTCAGCCAGTGCCAGCACGTGCGGGTTGACGCTGCAACCGGCGCCTTCCACGGCAAAGTTCGAGAGATTCTTCGCTGCGCCAAACCCGCCAGGCACGATCAGTGCGTCGAACTCGTCGGCGCTGGCTTCACGAATATCCTTCACTTCACCTCGAGCGATGCGCGCCGACTCAACCAGCACATTGCGCGACTCGGGCATCTCTTCACCGGTGAGGTGGTTGATGACGTGCAACTGCGCAATATCTGGCGCAAAACATTGAACCTGAGCGCCGCGCTGATCCAGGCGCAGCAGCGTGATCACGCTTTCGTGGATCTCTGCGCCGTCGTACACGCCGCAGCCGGAAAGGATCACTGCAATCTTTTTGCTCATGGGCATCTCTCCTCTTTTGTGGCGTTAAATGTCTACTAATTTGTCACCTGTTGCCAATGGGATCTCCTGCCGCTACACCTAATCTTGATGTAACAAGAAAACATCGGACTAGCCCATGGACTTCGTGCCTTACGCGGTACCGTTTTTCATTGCCCTGATTGTGGTCGAGCTGCTGGCCGATCGCTGGCGCGGTGAACGCAATTATCGGGTCGCGGACGCTATCAACAGCCTCAGCACCGGTGTGCTGTCCACCACCACCGGGTTGTTGACCAAAGGCGTGGGCCTGCTGACCTACGCGTTTGCCCTCAAGCACCTGGCGCTGATCGAACTGTCGGCCCAAAGCGTGTGGACCTGGGTGTTCGCCTTTGTGTTCTACGACTTCTGCTACTACTGGCTGCACCGCTGCGGCCATGAGCGCAACATCCTGTGGGCCGCGCACTCGGTGCATCACCAGAGCGAGGACTACAACCTCACCACCGCCCTGCGCCAGACCAGCACCGGCTTCCTGCTGAGCTGGGTCTTCTACCTGCCCCTGGCCGTGCTGGGTGTGCCGCTGGTGGTGTTTATCAGTGTGGCCTCGCTTAATCTTCTGTATCAATTCTGGGTGCATACCCGCCATGTGCCCAAACTTGGCTGGTTCGAGTGGTTCTTTGTCACGCCGTCCAACCATCGGGCCCACCATGCGCAGAACGCTCTCTACATGGATCGCAACTACGGCGGGGTGTTCATTATTTGGGACCGCCTGTTCGGCAGCTTCCAGGAAGAAGACGAAAATGAACCGGTGATCTTTGGCGTGACCACGCCGCTGGCCAGTTGGAACCCGCTATGGGCCAACCTGCAGTTTTATGCACAGTTGTGGAGTGACGCGCGGCGCACTGAGAGCGGCTGGGACAAGCTGCGCATCTGGTTCATGCGCACCGGCTGGCGCCCGGCGGACGTGAAAGCCAAGTACCCGATGGCCAAGCCCGACTTGAGCCAGTTCCGTAAATTCGAGGTGCCGCTGGATGCGCGCCAGCAGGTCTACATTGCGCTGCAATTTGCGGCGTATGTAGGGTTCGGCAGTTATTTGATGAATTTCGGCGAAGGGCTGCCCACGGCGGCGCTGGTGTTGGGCTGGAGTGCGATGGCGCTGGGGCTGTTCAGCTTGGGCGTGGCCCTGGAGAACCGCCCGTGGGCGCTTAAAGCCGAGCTGGTGCGCCTGGGGCTGAATGTGCCGCTGGTGTGGCTGGCGCCACTGGTCGGCTTGTGGCCGGCCAGCAGCCTGGGCTGGTTGGGCCTGCTCAGTTACAGCTTGCTCAGTGCGATCGGCCTCTACTGTTGCAGAAGCCGGCTTACTCGACTGGCGTCTTAGGCGGTTGCTCCGCGGCCTGCTCGGCAGCCAGCCGGGCCTTGGCCGCGGCACAGGCTTCGCGGGCGATACGCGCATTCTTGAAGCGCCGGCGCAGCCACAGGCCAAAGCCCAACAGCAGCAATGCCCCCAGCACCCACAGCTCGTATTTCTTGACGCTGCCGAGCATGCCTTCCAGCACTGCGCCGAAGTGGTAGGCCGCAGCGCCCAAGGCCGCGGCCCAGACGGCGGCGCCGATGCCGTTGAGGATCAAGTAGCGAGCCGGCGGGTAGCCCGACAGGCCAATCGCCACCGGCATCACGGTGCGCAATCCATACACGAAGCGGAAGCTCAGCACCCAGATATCCGGGTGCTTGCGGATGTGCTCCAGGGCCTTGTCGCCCATCAATTGCCAGCGCGGCTTGCGCGCCAGCAGCTTGCGCCCGTGTTTGCGCCCCAGGAAATACCACAGCTGGTCGCCGGCGTAGCTGCCAAAAAAGGCAACCACCACCACCAGGTTGATATCCATATAGCCACGGAACGCCAGGAAGCCTGCGAGAACCAAAATGGTTTCGCCTTCAAAGAAGGTGCCCAGGAAGAGCGCAAAGTAGCCGAAGTCATGCAGAAATTGTTGAAGCATGGTCTGGGGTGCTGGCGAAATGAACGCGCAGCCTACGCCTTCGTGAACATTCATGAAAGTATCGAGATGTGTCACGAAGTGAACAATTCCTACATAAACGACGAATGCGACTACAGGTCGCATCGATAAGCACAACTGTCATTCCTTCGTCATAATGGCCGCTTATAACTGCAACGCTCGCCCGTAAACGCGGGCTCAGGAGTCTGTCGTGAGCTTTACCCCTGCCAATCGCCTGTTCCCCGCCACCCGTCTGCGACGCAATCGCCGTGATGATTTTTCGCGCCGCCTTGTACGTGAAAACGTACTGACGACGAATGATCTGATCCTGCCGGTGTTTGTGCTGGACGGCGAAAATCGTCGGGAAGCCGTGGCATCGATGCCGGGTGTGGAGCGCTTGACCATTGATTTGCTGCTGGAAGAGGCGGCTGGCTGGGTTGAACTGGGGATTCCGGCGCTGGCACTGTTCCCGGTGACACCGGCTGAGCTCAAGTCCCTCGACGCCGCCGAAGCCTGGAACCCGGATGGCATCGCCCAGCGCGCCACCCGTGCCTTGCGTGAGCGGTTCCCGGAACTGGGTGTGATCACCGACGTGGCGCTGGACCCGTTCACCACCCACGGCCAGGATGGCATTCTCGACGAAGACGGTTATGTTCAGAATGACATCACTGTCGATGCGCTGGTCAAGCAGGCCTTGTCCCATGCGGCGGCAGGCGCCCAGGTGGTGGCGCCGTCGGACATGATGGACGGCCGCATCCAGGCGATTCGCGAAGCCCTGGAACTGGCCGGCCACGTCAATGTGCGCATCATGGCCTACTCGGCCAAGTACGCCAGCGCCTATTACGGCCCGTTCCGCGATGCGGTGGGTTCGGCGTTGAACCTGGGCAAGGCCAACAAGGCTTCGTACCAGATGGACCCGGCCAACAGCCATGAAGCGCTGCACGAAGTGGCGGCCGACCTGGCCGAAGGCGCCGACATGGTGATGGTCAAGCCCGGGATGCCGTACCTGGACATCCTTTATCGGGTCAAAGAGGAATTCAAGGTGCCGACCTTTGTCTATCAGGTCAGCGGTGAATACGCCATGCACATGGCCGCGATCCAGAATGGTTGGTTGAGTGAAGGGGTGATCCTCGAATCCCTGACTGCCTTTAAACGTGCGGGCGCTGATGGCATTCTGACCTACTTCGCCGCCCGCGCCGCCCAATTGCTTAGAGAGCAACAATAGCCCTCACAGGAACACTCGATGAATACCGAAGGACTCTCCGAAGTGGCTGTAAAAGACGCTCACCCGGTGGTTGAACAAATCGCCGAAACCCCACCGGAGCTGGAACCGGCTGCGCCTGCCGTGGTGGCTGAGGCGCCCGCGCCGGCCCCGGTGGCGGCGGTGACCAACCTGGATGACAGTAGCCTGTACATCCATCGTGAGCTGTCACAACTGCAATTCAACATCCGCGTGCTGGAGCAGGCGCTGGATGAGTCCTACCCGCTGCTGGAGCGGCTGAAATTCCTGCTGATCTTCTCCAGCAACCTGGACGAGTTCTTCGAGATCCGCGTGGCCGGCCTCAAAAAACAAATCACCTTTGCCCGCGAACAGGCCGGTGCCGACGGCCTGCAGCCGCATCAGGCCCTGGCGCGCATCAGCGAGCTGGTGCACGGCCATGTGGACCGCCAGTACGCGATCCTCAACGACATCCTGCTGCCGGAACTGGAAAAACATCAGGTCCGCTTCATCCGTCGTCGTCACTGGACCACCAAGATCAAGACCTGGGTGCGCCGCTACTTCCGTGACGAGATTTCACCGATCATCACCCCGATCGGCCTCGACCCGACGCACCCGTTCCCGTTACTGGTCAACAAGAGCCTCAACTTTATCGTCGAGCTGGAAGGCATCGACGCTTTCGGTCGCGATTCTGGCCTGGCGATCATCCCGGCGCCGCGTCTGTTGCCACGGATCATCAAGGTACCGGAAGAAGTAGGGGGCGCTGGCGATAACTATGTATTCCTGTCTTCGATGATCCACGCGCACGCCGATGACCTGTTCCAGGGCATGAAGGTCAAGGGCTGCTACCAGTTCCGCCTGACCCGTAACGCCGACCTGGCGCTGGACTCCGAAGACGTCGAAGACTTGGCCCGTGCCCTGCGCGGGGAGCTGTTCTCGCGCCGTTACGGCGACGCGGTACGCCTGGAAGTGGCCGACACCTGTCCCAAACACCTGTCGGACTACCTGCTCAAGCAGTTCAACCTGGCCGAGTCCGAGTTGTACCAGGTCAATGGTCCGGTGAACCTGACCCGTCTGTTCAGCATCACCGGCCTGGACAGCCACCCGGAGCTGCAATACACGCCGTTCACACCGCAGATTCCGAAACTGCTGCAAAACAGCGAGAACATTTTCAGTGTGGTGAGCAAGCAGGACATCCTGCTGTTGCACCCGTTCGAGTCCTTCACGCCAGTGGTCGACCTGCTGCGCCAGGCCGCCAAAGACCCGCATGTTCTGGCGGTGCGCCAGACCCTGTACCGCTCCGGCGCCAACTCGGAAATTGTCGATGCGCTGGTAGACGCCGCGCGAAACGGCAAGGAAGTCACGGCGGTAATCGAGTTGCGTGCGCGGTTTGACGAAGAGTCCAACCTGCAACTGGCCAGCCGCCTGCAAGCGGCCGGTGCGGTGGTGATCTACGGCGTGGTTGGCTTCAAGACCCACGCCAAGATGATGCTGATTCTGCGCCGCGAGGCCGGCGAGATTGTGCGTTACGCCCACTTGGGCACCGGCAACTACCACGCCGGCAACGCCAAGCTCTACACCGACTACAGCTTGCTCACCTCTGACGACGCCTTGTGTGAGGACGTCGGCAAGTTGTTCAGCCAGCTGATCGGCATGGGCAAGACCTTGCGCATGAAGAAGCTGCTGCACGCGCCGTTCACGCTCAAGAAGGGCATGCTCGACATGATTGCCCGCGAAACCCAGTTCGCCCTCGACGGCAAGCCGGCGCACATCATTGCCAAGTTCAACTCGCTGACCGATCCGAAGATCATCCGCGCGCTGTACAAGGCCAGCCAGTCCGGTGTGCGCATCGATCTGGTGGTGCGTGGCATGTGCTGCCTGCGTCCGGGCATTGTGGGTGTGTCGCATAACATCCATGTGCGCTCGATCATCGGCCGCTTCCTGGAGCACACGCGGGTGTTCTACTTCCTCAACGGCGGCGAAGAGCAGATGTTCCTCTCCAGTGCCGACTGGATGGAGCGCAACCTCGACAAGCGTGTGGAGACCTGCTTCCCGGTGGAAGGCAAGAAGCTGATCATGCGGGTCAAGAAGGAGCTCGAAAGCTACCTCACCGACAACACCCATAGCTGGAGCCTGCAATCGGACGGGCGCTACGTGCGCAACACGCCGACCGGCAACCAGAACCCGCGCAGTGCGCAGGCGACGCTGCTGGATAAGCTGGGTAGCCCGATTCTTGCGGTGAATTAAAACCCGACAGGGTCTGAAATGTGGAGTGGCTTTGTGGCGAGCGGGCTTGCCCCGCGTTGGGCTGCGAAGCAGCCCCAATAAAAACGCCGCATTCTGTCTGACAGAATGCGGCGTTTGGTTTTAGGGCCGCTTCGCAGCCCAACGCGGGGCAAGCCCGCTCGCCACAACAAGCCCGCTCCCACAGATGTTTTTGCAGTGTCCTTTAGCGCAGGTTCAGGCTGAACCCTACCCGCGTCAGCCACTCCGCTTCCTGGGCAAAGTCTGCCTGGGTCAGCTGGTTTTCATCCAGCCAGCCTTTGGGGAATACCACGTCCAGGCTGTCACCGTGCGCGCGCAGGGTGACTTGGGGCATTTCCTGGGTGCCACGGATGTGGTGGAACAGGATCGCAAAGCGCAGCAACACGCACAGGCGGATCAGTTTGATGCCTTCGTCGCCGAATTCGGCAAACTTGTCCTTGGGAATGTTGCGGCGATGGCCACGCACCAGCAGGGCGAGCATCTGTTGGTCTTCGCGGGAGAAGCCGGCGAGGTCCGAGTGCTCGATCAGGTAGGCGCCGTGCTTGTGGTAATGGTAGTGGGCGATGTCCAGGCCCACTTCATGCACCTTGGCCGCCCAGCCCAGCAGCTCGCGCCAGACGCCGTCTTCCAGGTCCCAGTCCTCGGCCACCTGGTCAAAGGCGTGCAGGGCTTTGCGTTCCACACGGGCCGCTTGTTCCAGGTCGACGTGATAGCGCTCCATCAGCGAGGTGAGGGTGCGCTCACGCACGTCTTCGTGGTGATGGCGGCCCAGCAGGTCATACAGCACGCCTTCGCGCAGGGCGCCGTCGCAGTGGTCCATGCGTTGCAGTTCGAGGGCGTCGAAGATCGCTTCGAGAATCGCAAGGCCAGCCGGGAAGATGGTGCGGCGGTCGGGCTTGATGCCGTCGAAGTCGATTTTCTCGGCATCGCCCAGCTTGAACAGTTTGCGCTTGAGCCAGGCCAGGCCTTCGGCGTTGACCTCGCCGGTGCCATGGCCGCCGGCTTTCAGGGCCAGGCCGATGGCGCGGATGGTGCCGGAGGAGCCGATGGCTTCATCCCAGGTCAGGCGGTGCAGGGCGTGCTCGATGCTCATGATCTCCAGCCGCGCCGCCGTGTAGGCCTGGGCGTAGCGGGCCGGGGTGATCTTGCCGTCCTTGAAGTAGCGCTGGGTAAAGCTCACGCAGCCCATTTGCAGGCTCTCGCGCAGCAAGGGCTCGAATCTTTGCCCGATGATGAACTCGGTGCTGCCGCCGCCGATATCCGCCACCAGGCGCTTGCCGGGGGTGTCGGCCAGGGTGTGGGACACGCCCAGGTAGATCAGGCGCGCTTCTTCGCGGCCGGAAATAACTTCAACCGGGTGCCCGAGGATTTCTTCGGCGCGGCGGATGAATTCGACACGGTTACGCGCCTCACGCAAGGCGTTGGTGCCGACAATTCGCACGGCGCCCAATGGCATGCCGTTGATCAGTTGGGCAAAACGCTTGAGGCAGTCGAGGCCGCGCTGCATTGATTCTTCATTGAGCTGGCGCTGGTCGTCGATGCCGGCAGCCAGTTGAACTTTCTCGCCGAGCCGCTCAAGGATGCGGATTTCGCCGTTCTGGGCCTTGGCCACGACCATGTGAAAGCTGTTGGAGCCCAGGTCGATGGCGGCGATCAGGGACAGATTCTTGGCTTGGGATTGCGGCATGGTTTGGGGGTCTCGGTCGATAACCCGACCATCGTGCCACGATCGACCGCTGGCGCCAACGCGTTGTGCTTCGGGAATGTTCCTGTGGGTGTAGGAGGCAATGCCCGTTGGAGCTGTAGGGCGGTTCGATTTTGATCTAGTGAATAAATTTTAAGCCAGGTAAGAGATATTAAAATTATGCCTGTAGAAATCCTCTACTGACTTTCCTTACAAGGTTGTTGAGTTGTTCTGTTCGATTTCTTGCTTATGACTACGTGGGCATTCGAAAACGGTAACTACTTTTTTATTGCATTCTGACAATAGCTGGCGCGCTCTCCTATTCTTTTTAGGGTCACTAACAAGCGAGACTGCCCGCCGGCAATGATGCCGTGGTGTTACTTGCTTATGGGCTTTTATGTCAGGGAGTGTCGTGTTTTGGAAGCGGAGCTTTTCAGTCTTTAATTAGTAACGCCTGTTAACTTCTAATGATGGGTAAAACATGAAAAAAGTATTTGGCTTGGCCGTGGGTGTAGCGTGTCTGGTTGCCAGTGTGGGCGCCTATGCTACAAACAACCCGACCGGCAACCTGATCGTCAAGGGCACCATCACTCCGGCAGCTTGCAGTATCAGCGTGACCGCCGGCGGGGTTATTGACTATGGCACGATTCGCGCCGCCGAATTGTCCCGGACGAATTTCAACCCGCGTGAGGAGCGCTCCACAGCGCTGGTCGTCAATTGCGGTCAAACGCCTGCGAGGTTTGGCTTGACGGTGACTGACTTGCGAGCCTTCAGTAAAGTCCCCGGCATATTGGGCGCAAACTATACCGAGGCCCAGAACTTTGGCCTGGGCGCGCCCGGTGGCAAGCGCACCGGCGGCTATTCGGTCACCCTCAGGAACTTGACGTCCAGCGGACAGGCGCTTTGGCCGATCGTACGCTCGAGCACGACAGCTGCCTGGCAAGCCAGCGACGGCAAGGTGACCCAGGCGCCCAGTCAGCACTCCTGGCGTAACGGCGCGCCCTATGCGCCAGCGGCGATCTCCCAGCTCTCCGGTGTTATTGCCGTTAAAGCTGTGATCAATCGCGCGGCTGACCTGAACCTCACCGGTAATGTGACACTGGATGGTCACGCGACCCTGGTGCTGAATTACATCTAAGCCTTTTGAATGACAGTCGATGCGAGGCAGAGGTCGTCAGCATGCCCCTGGTTTGTTATCGGCTGTTTTTACATGGCTGGGAGATTACAAGTGTTTATTTATTTGTAAGTGTTCCAGGGAGAACTCGGTGATCGGTCTTTCAAGAATAATTGTTTCTATGTCGTGCTGTATGGCGTTGCTATTGTACGGCACAGCCTATGCCGACGGTATGTTGCCTGAAACCACGGTTGTCATTCTTTATGAGGAAAATGGCGAAGCCACGATTAATATCAAAAATACCGATCCAACTCCCGCATTACTGCACTCCGTCATTGAAAACGTGCCCGAGGATCTTGAAACCCTGTTGATTGTCACCCCGCCCATTGCTCGCGTGGAGCCAGAGGAGACGCAACTGGTTCGGTTTATCAGTACCTTGAAGACACCGCTCAAGACTCAGCGTCTCAAGCGTGTGTCCTTTGAGGGTATTCCCCAGGCGCGTGAACCCGGTGGTGCGACCATTGGTATCACCCTGCGTCAAAACTTGCCGTTGATCCTGCACCCGGCGGGTTTGCCCCGGCACGAGGCACCTTGGGAACTGCTTAAGTGGAAGCGCCAGGGTGATCGCTTGAGCGTACATAACGACAGTGCCTATGTGGTGCGGATGGGGTTGGAGGTACAGCTTAATCCGCTGAAGAAAATCGGCTTGCTGCCCCGCACTTATATCCTGCCCGGCGAGGTGTTGACGCTCAAGACCGAGGGGCCGGTGAGCGAGGTGACCTCGGTGCGGCTACAGCCGGCCACGGTGTTTGGTTTTGCCGTCGATGATTACCAGGCAGATGTACTGGGCCATGAGGGTTAATCAGTCGCTACCCAGCCCGGCAGGCCGCCGCTCAGGGCTTTTCTTGGGGTTGGCCGCCTTGTGGGGTGCCCCCGGTTTTGCTTGGGCGGGCGAGTTGGGGGAGGGCTTTGATCTGGCTGTCTTGGCCAGCTATGGCATCGATCCGAAGGTTTCCGACTACTTTCGCAGTGCGGCGCGGTTTCGTGAGGGCATGCAGGTAGTGGGACTGCGCGTCAACGGAAACTCCCTGGGTCTGGTCGAGGCCCGTTTCGATTATCAGGGACAGCTGTGCTTTACCCAGGGTCTGCTTGAAAAAGCCGGACTCAAAGTACCCGCCGCAATCGTGCAATCGGGCATTTCGGCCGATCAGGCGTGTCACGATTTCATGGGTGAGTTCCCCGCGACCATCGTCAGGCTGCAGCCGGGCAGAGAAGAGGTTGCTCTGGTCGTGCCTACCCAGTCCCTGCGTGAGGCTGAATGGGAAGCGGGGAGTTTTTCCGAGGGCGGTGCGGCAGCGTTGTTCAACTACGATGTGCTCGGGTTTCAGACCCAGTCGCGCAGTGGCCCCAGCCGGTTCGTTTCGGCTTACACCGAGGCGGGATTCAATCTGGGTAATTGGGTGGTCCGCAGTCGGCAGTTCTTCATCTCTGATAACGGTAAAAGTCGCAGCGAACATGTGCAGGCCTACGCCCAGCGTGACATTGCCGCGTTGCGCTCGACTTTCCAGGTGGGCCAGATCTCTACCCGAAGTCCGGTGTTCGGTGGGGTTCAGCTGTCGGGCTTTCAGCTGTTTCCGGATGGCGTATCGCGCACCGGCGCCAGTAATGGCGTGGTGGTGGAGGGGGTGGCCCACAGCCAGGCGCGTGTCGAGGTGCGCCAGTCCGGCGCGCTGATTCATACCACGTTGGTGCCTGAGGGGCCGTTCAGCCTGACTGGCTTGCCCTTGCTCAATGGCACCAGCGACCTGGAAGTCAGCGTTATCGGCACCCGGGGGGGCACTCGCAGTTTCGTGGTGCCGGCGGCCTCCTTCAGTGCGGCCATTGGCGTAACTCCGGGTTTTGACTTCGCCCTTGGCAAGGTGCGCGAACAACTGAGTGATGGTCGGGAGGCGCCGACTGTCGCCATGGGCAGTGGCACCTGGGGGCTGGGCAGGCAGTCATCCCTTGGGTTTGGTTTATTGAGCACCGATGAGTATCACTCGGCCGGTGGCACCTTTAGCAGCGTGTTTTTCCAGCGGGTGACTGTCAGTGCCCGGCATAACCTCTCGCGCGATGGCGAGGTGGGTGTGGCCGGCGGCCGCAGCTCCCTGTCCCTGAGCAGCCCGTTGGTGGCGGGTATTGAGATGAGCCTGAGCGCGACGACCCAAAGCCAAGGCTATCGGGATGTCCTCGAAGCGGGCCGGCGCTTGAAAAAAGATGAGCTGCAGACTCGCTTCCAGAATCAGTACACGGCGGGCCTCAGTTGGGCTGACCCGACCCTGGGGGCCTTTGCGGTTAACTACGCACGCAGTACCCAGTTTGATGGTCAGCTTGCCGAAAATGTATTTGCCTCGTGGAGCAAGGGTTTCAGGCAGGTCGATGTGGCGTTGATCGCCGACTCGCAGGTGGGCGCATCGCGGCGGCGCAAGACCGCAAGCCGTGAGCGGGGTATGCGTGATGAGGTATCGCCGGAAGGGGTGTCCTTGCGCCTGCAGGTCACGGTGCCCTTCGGTGACGATCGCCGCCTGACATCCTACGCCAGTCGCCGCAATGGCCGCGCCGATATGGGCACGGCGTTGTCCGAACGGGTCAATGAATATGTGAACTACGAAGTGGGCGTTGAGCGGGATCTGCAGGACCGCCAGCAAGCGGTGCGCGCAAACGTCGATGTGATACCGCGTTATACCCGGGTTGGCCTGGGCATGAATCGCACGCCCACGAGCACCAGCTATAACGGGCAACTGCAAGGCGCCGTGGTGGCTCACGAACGCGGCCTGACCTTTTCTCCCTATAAGGTGCAGGACACCTTCGGTGTTCTATCGGTGGGCGATGTGTCGGCGGCCAAGGTCTCGACCCCACAAGGCCCGGTGTGGACGGACTACCGTGGGCATGCAGTGATACCCGGCTTGCCGGCTTACACCACCAGCCGTCTGGAAGTGCAGACCCAGTCCTTGCCCAAGCGGGTCGATCTCAAGAACGGCACCAAAATCCTCGCCGCTGGGCGCGGGTCATTCAATACCGTGGATTTCCAGGTGGTGAATGTTCGTCGGGTATTGCTTGAAGTCCGCGATGACCAAGGTGCACCTCTGCCCCAGGGTTCTGCGGTGTTTGGCCCGGACAATACCTACCTGACCAATGTGGTGGGCGAGGGCCTGATCTTTTTGAACAATATGGATGACGGGCAAATCCTCAGCGTTTCGCCGCCGGGCTCTACGCGCGCGTGTTTGCTGCATCTGAACCTTGAGTCGCAACCCCAAGAGGACAAGCTCTATGAAACGGCTTCGGCGGTCTGTCGTGCCCAGTAAAACCGTACAGCACCCCGTCCGCCGAATGTGCCTGGGGCTTGGCTTGCTGTTCATGCTCTCGATAGCTGCCCAGGATGCTTCGGCGAATGATTGTCGCCTCTCGATCAGCCAGCCCAGGGTCGACTACGGCATGCTCAGGCGCGCAGAACTGCTGGATGAGCAGATCAGCAACCAGCCGGTTATTTTGGGCAAACGTACCCTGCAACTGAGCGTCGTGTGTGCCGAACCCGGGGTTGTCGCCCTGCGCTTTACCGGCGTTCCGGCAGGGACGCAAGGCTTTCGATTCGGGCGCCAGGGCAGCTTCACCCTGGCCCTCAAACATGCCTTGGTCGATGGTCGCGCTGTCGAACTTTACTCGGTGCAATCAACAGACACGTCTGCCCTGGGGCATTTAATGCCCGGCCAGGTATTGATTGCCAAAGCCGGGGGGGGGCCGCTGACCGGCACACGCTTTTCAGCGCAAGTGGAGATCGACACTTACCTGCCGCCCGATGCCTTTTCGGTGCGCCACGAGACCGTCTTCGAAGGTCAGGGGCACTTTGAATGGTTGCCTGGCGGCTGACCGGTCAGCCCGGTTGTTCCACCGAGCCAATGAAATTGGCGAATTCCGGCGTCTTCGGGTTTGCGAACAAGGTCTTGGGGTCGCCCACTTCATGCACCTTGCCCTGATGCATGAACACCAGCTTGTCCCCGACTTCCCGCGCAAAGCGCATTTCGTGGGTCACCATAATCAGGGTCATGCCGTCCTTGGCCAGTTGGCGCACCACACTGAGCACTTCATTGACCAGCTCCGGGTCCAGCGCCGAGGTGATTTCATCGCACAGCAGCACCTTGGGCGACATGGCCAGCGCGCGGGCAATGGCCACCCGTTGCTGCTGGCCGCCGGACAGGCGATCAGGGAAAGCGTCAAACTTTTCCCCCAGCCCTACCCGCTCCAGCATCTGCCGGGCAAGCTGGGCGGCCTTGGCCTTGGGCACTTTCTGCACCACTTGTGGCGCGAGCATGACGTTCTCGCCCACGGTCAGGTGTGGGAACAGGTTGAACTGCTGGAACACCATCCCGACTTTCTGCCGCAGGCTGCGCAGGTCGGCGCGGGCGGCGTCGAGGTATTCACCATCGACTTCAATCACGCCGTCGTTGATCGATTCCAGACCGTTGAGTGTCCGCAGCAAAGTGGACTTGCCTGAGCCGCTGCGGCCGATAATCGCCACCACTTGGCCTTCTTCAACGGTCAGGTCGATGCCTTTGAGGACGTGGTGATCGCCGTAGTACTTATGCAGGGCGGAAATTCTAAGCAGAGGCATGCAGTCTCCTTTCCAGGTAGCGCGCACTGAGGGACAAGGGGTAGCAGAGCAGGAAGTAACCGAGGGCCACCAGGCCGTAGACCATAAAGGGCTCGAAGGTAGCGTTGGCGAGCATGCCGCCGGTTTTGGTCAGCTCGGTAAAACCGATGATCGAGGTCACGGCGGTGCCTTTGACCACCTGCACCGAGAAGCCCACGGTGGGCGCCACGGCAATGCGCAGGGCTTGCGGCAGGATCACGTAGCGCAGTTGTTCAAACGGGTTAAGCGCCAGGCTGGCCGATGCTTCCCATTGCCCGTGGGCAATCGACTCGACGCAGCCGCGCCAGATCTCGGCCAGGTAGGCGCTGGTGAACAGCGTCAAGGCAATCGCCGCCGCCAGCCAGGGCGAGATATCCACACCCAGCAGCGCAATGCCGAAAAACACCAGGAACAGCTGCATCAGCAGCGGCGTGCCCTGGAACAGCTCGATATAGGTGCGCGCGACATTGCGCGGGAAGGCTTTACGGCTGATGCGCAGGGTCATCACCAACAACCCGATGACGCCGCCGCCGACAAAGGCCACCAGCGACAGCAGCAAGGTCCATTGCAGGCCGGTGGCGAGGTTGCGCACGATGTCCCAGAAGGAGAAATCACTCATCGGCTGTTCCTCATTACGTAGCGACGGCCGATCCAGTTGAGCAACTGGCGAATCATCAGCGCCATGCACAGGTACACCAGAGTGGTCAGTGCATAGGTTTCGAAGGCACGGAAGTTGCGCGACTGGATAAAGTTGGCGGCAAAGCTCAGCTCTTCGGTGGCGATCTGTGAACACACCGCGGAGCCGAGCATCACGATGATGATCTGGCTGCTCAAGGCCGGCCACACCTTGCCCAGTGCCGGCAGCAGCACCACATGGCGGAACGCCTCGAAACGCGTCATCGCCAATGCCGCTGCGGCTTCCAGCTGGCCGCTTGGGACTGCCTGGATGCCGGCGCGAATGATCTCGGTGGAGTACGCCCCCAGGTTGATCACCATCGCCAGTACGGCGGCTTGCCACTCGGTGATTTTCAGCCCCAGGGACGGCAGGCCGAAGAAGATGAAGAACAACTGCACCAGAAACGGTGTGTTGCGGATCAACTCGACATACACCCCGAAGATCCAGGAAAACGGCTGGATCTTCCATGCCCGCACCACGGCGCCGACGGTGCCCAAGGCCACCCCGAGGATCGTGCCGATAGCCGTCAGCTCAAGGGTGAACAGCGCGCCGCGTAGCAGCAGGTCGGTATTGGCCAGCACCGGCACAAAGTCAAATTGATACGCCATGAATCAGCTCCGCATTACAGATCGGCAGGCAGTGGTTCTTTAAGCCACAGCATCGCGTTCTTTTCCAGGCTGCCATCGGCCTTGGCCGCGACCAGGATCTGGTTGACCTTCTCCAGCAGCGCCGGCTCGTTTTTGTTCACGCCCACGTACACCGGCGAATCCTTGAGTTTCACCTTCAGCGCCAGCCCGCGTTTGTTGCTGCGCTCGCTTATCGCGACCATCACCACGTTGCCGCTGGCGATCAGGTCGACCTGGCCGGCCAGGTAGGCGGCGATCGTGGAGTTGTTGTCTTCGAAGCGCTTGATCGTGGCTTCCTTGGGCGCCACGGCGGTCAGCTCGATGTCTTCGATGGCGCCGCGCGTCACGCTGATGGTCTTGCCCTTGAGGTCATCGGTGGTGTGGATGGCCGCATCAGGCGGGCCGAACACGGCCAGGTAGAACGGCGCGTAGGCCTTGGAGAAGTCGATGACCTTTTCGCGCTCGGCATTCTTGCCCAGGCTGGAAATCACCAGATCGACCTTGCCGGTAGTGAGGAACGGGATACGGTTGGTGCTGTTGACCGGGGTCAGCTCCAGCTTGACCTTGAGCCGGTCGGCCAGCAGCTTGGCGGTGTCAATGTCCAGGCCACGGGGTTTCATGTCCGGGCCAACCGAGCCGAACGGCGGGAAGTCCTGGGGCACGGCCACCTTGAGGGTGCCACGGGCGACGATATCGTCCAGACCGTTGGCATGGGCGGGCGCCTGGCTCAGCATCAGGCTGGCAAACAGGGCAGTGAGCAGGGCGCTGTAGCGCTTGGTCATGGCAACTCTCCGGGGAAGGGCGCGGGAATATTCTGTTTCGAGCCATTGCACGGCCCATGCCATCACCGCATCAATGGCCTGGAACACTGGGATTTGTTGAGGTCTGGTGGTCTTACTGGTCTGAACAGTGCGCAGGGTTTTCGCACCTTTTTCGAGCGCCGATAAAACCCCGCGAGCCCCTTTGGGGCGTGGCTTGCCGCCGGCTGCGAATAGCTTTACAACTAGCCGCTCCGTTGACTGCAACCTTGAGTTTTTTATGAATTCCATCGCCCAAGCCGTACCGGAAGCGGCCCTGCAGGCCATCCGCAAACTGATCAAGGAACAGGGCTTTGCCGCGGGTGACGCGTTGCCGTCCCAGCGCGACCTGGCGGTACAGTTGGGCGTGAGTCGGGCGTCGTTGCGCGAGGCGTTGTCGTCTTTAAGTGCTCTGGGCGTGGTGAGTGTGCAGCCGGGTAAAGGCGTGTTTGTGCAAGAGGTGCAAGAGGCGCCGGGGTTTGCCTGGCCCTTCGCCGCCCAGGCCACGCCGCTGGATATCTTCCAGTTGCGCTACGCCCTGGAAGGGTTTGCCGCGGGGTTGGCGGCGGTAACATTGAGCCCCGATGAGCTGGACAGCCTGCAAGACAATGTCGAGGCCATGCGCAAAGTACTCAAGGCCGGCGACTTCGAAGCCGCTGCCCGCTTGGACTTCGAGTTTCATCAACGGATCCTGCTGGCCAGCGGTAACCAGGCGATGGTGAGCATCCTGAGTGCCAGTGCCGAGGTGTTCCTGGAGAGCCAGAAGCTACCGTTCATCCGGCCGGAACGGGCCATGGAGACCTGGCAAGAACACCGCAGGATCCTGCGTGCCCTGGCCCGGCGCGCCAGTGCGGCGGCGCAGAAAACCATGCAGGAACACGTGCGTAATGCGGCGTTGCGTACAGGCATCGCCTTCGTGACTGCCGTGACGCCGTGAGTGAGCTATACCCAAACTCATGCAGCGCCATAGCAAGACTCAATCAGAGGCGGCTTCCTGAACGGGGGAAGGGCGGCTATGATGGGCCACGTTTTTTTTGCTTACAATCCGGAGACATCCATGAGCAACGATCTTATCAAGCACGTCACCGACGCGACCTTTGAGGCCGAAGTACTCAAGGCTCAAGGCCCGGTACTGGTTGACTACTGGGCTGAATGGTGTGGCCCTTGCAAAATGATCGCCCCTGTTCTGGACGACATTGCGACCACTTACGAAGGCAAGCTGACCATTGCCAAGCTGAACATCGACGACAACCAGGAAACCCCGGCCAAGCACGGCGTGCGTGGTATCCCGACCCTGATGCTGTTCAAGAACGGCAACGTCGAAGCCACTAAAGTGGGCGCGCTGTCGAAGTCCCAGCTGCAAGCTTTCCTCGACGCGAACATCTAAGCGTCGTCAAAAAAGCCCCGCAAAATAGCGGGGCTTTTTCGTGAAACAGGGCTAGACGCTCCGAAATTCAGGTGGTACATTCGGCCCCGCACTGGTTTCTCCACTGCCCCCTGCAAGCCGTCGCCGACGCATTCCTTTTCGATTAGTACGCGATCCTGTCGCCTTCTCTGCGGCGCGGCCTCATTAAGCCAAAAGCTTAATTTCCCCCCTCCATAAATGATTACGTCATTCCTATATGAATCTGACTGAACTCAAGCAAAAGCCGATTACCGACCTGCTCCAACTGGCCGAAGAAATGGGCATAGAAAATATGGCCCGTTCGCGCAAGCAGGACGTGATTTTCTCCTTGCTCAAAAAGCACGCGAAAAGCGGCGAGGAAATCTCCGGTGATGGCGTGCTGGAGATTCTCCAGGACGGCTTCGGCTTCCTCCGCTCTGCAGACGCTTCCTATCTTGCCGGCCCAGACGATATCTACGTCTCGCCGAGCCAGATCCGTCGCTTCAACTTGCGCACCGGTGACACCATCGTTGGCAAGATCCGTCCTCCGAAGGAAGGCGAGCGTTATTTCGCCCTGCTCAAGGTCGACACGATCAACTTCGATCGTCCTGAGAACGCGAAGAACAAGATTCTCTTCGAGAACTTGACGCCGCTGTTCCCGACCGTGCGCATGAAGATGGAAGCCGGTAACGGTTCCACCGAAGACTTGACCGGTCGTGTCATCGACCTGTGCGCCCCGATCGGCAAAGGCCAGCGCGGCCTGATCGTCGCGCCGCCGAAAGCCGGTAAGACCATCATGCTGCAGAACATTGCAGCGAACATCGCGCGTAACAACCCGGAAGTTCACCTGATCGTATTGCTGATCGATGAGCGCCCGGAAGAAGTGACCGAAATGCAGCGCACCGTGCGCGGCGAAGTGGTTGCCTCGACGTTCGATGAGCCGCCAACGCGCCACGTGCAGGTTGCCGAAATGGTGATCGAGAAGGCCAAGCGCCTGGTTGAACACAAGAAAGACGTGGTCATCCTGCTCGACTCCATCACCCGTCTGGCGCGTGCCTACAACACCGTGATCCCAAGCTCCGGCAAGGTCCTCACCGGTGGTGTCGATGCCCACGCCCTGGAGAAACCAAAGCGTTTCTTCGGTGCTGCGCGCAACATCGAAGAAGGCGGCTCGCTGACCATTATCGCCACTGCGCTGGTTGAAACCGGCTCGAAGATGGACGAAGTGATCTACGAAGAGTTCAAGGGTACCGGCAACATGGAACTGCCCCTGGACCGTCGCATCGCTGAAAAGCGTGTGTTCCCAGCGATCAACATCAACCGCTCCGGCACCCGCCGTGAAGAGTTGCTGACCGCCGACGACGAACTGCAGCGCATGTGGATCCTGCGCAAGCTGCTGCACCCGATGGACGAAGTAGCCGCCATCGAGTTCCTGATCGACAAGCTGAAAACCACCAAGACCAACGACGAGTTCTTCCTGTCGATGAAGCGTAAGTAATACGACGCTTCAGGTCCAAAAAATGGCGCCCTTCGGGGCGCCATTTTTTTTGCATCGGAAAAGTGAGATTTGTGCGGTAATAGTGTCAGTTAAGAAACAAAAAGGCTGAGCGTGGCTACGCTCATCTCCATTCGAATCAGGCTGATCTACGATTTATGACCGCTCTTGCTTACCGAAGAGACATTGATGGCCTGCGCGCCATTGCTGTCCTCGCTGTCGTGCTGTTCCATTTTGGTGTTCCTGGTATTACTGGCGGTTTTGTCGGCGTTGATGTGTTCTTCGTGATTTCAGGCTTCCTGATCACCTCGATCATCTGGCGCGAGCGTGAAGCAGGGCGTTTCAGCTTTGTCGATTTTTGGGCGCGACGGGCACGGCGTATCCTGCCTGCGTTGCTTGTGATGATGTTCACCTCGTTGGTGGCCGGCTGGTTCCTGATGGCGCCCAAAGATTACTCAGAGCTTGGGCGCTCGATACACAATCAGGTTATTTTCATCTCCAATCTGTTCTTCATGCGTCAGGATGGCTACTTCGACACGGCCTCCGATATGAAGCCGATGTTGCACACCTGGTCGCTCTCGGTTGAAGAGCAGTTCTACATCGCCTTTCCACTCTTGCTGGCGCTGTTGTCGAGCCGGCTGAAGCAGTGGCGCAGCGCTTTGTTTGTGTTGCTGCTGGTGTCGTTTGCGGCGAGCGTGTGGGCCGTGGCCCATGAGCCGGACAAGGCGTTCTTCCTGCTGCCCATGCGTGCCTGGGAATTGCTGGCCGGGTCCATGTTGGCGGTGATGCCGGCGCGGGCAGGGCGGGTAAGTCCGCTGTTGGCGCAAACGGTCAGTCTGTTCAGCCTGGGCCTGATTCTGGTGGCGGTATTGGGTTATGACGCCAGCACTGCGTTCCCTGGCGCTGCGGCCTTGTTGCCGGTATTGGGCGTGGTGGGGTTGATTTGGGCCAACGGCCAACACGCCACCTGGGTCGGGCGCTTGCTGGGCAGTCGCGTGCTGGTCGGGATTGGGCTGATTTCCTATTCGTGGTACCTGTGGCACTGGCCGGTGCTGGTGTTTGGCAAGTACGCGAGTATTTTTGGCCTGTCGTCCTGGGCGCTGGCGGGTCTGTTCGTCTTGAGCCTGGTGTTGGGTTACCTGTCCTGGCGGTTCGTCGAGGGGCCGTTTCGTGAGCGGCGCCTGCTGGCGGGTCGTCGGGCGATCCTGATCGCGGGCCTTGTCGGGCTCGCCTGCCTGGGCCTGATCGGCAAAGGCCTGGTGTGGTCGGATGGGTTTGCATCGCGGCTGTCGCCCCAGGCGTTGCAATTTGCCCAGGCGCATACCTGGAGCCCTACGCTCATGAGCTGCCTGTCGGATGACAAGAAAGACCCACACCGCAAGCTTTGCCACTTTGGCCCGCAGGCCAGTGCTGCCCGCGCATTGGTCTGGGGCGACAGCCATGCCTCGGCACTCATTCCTGCTTTGAATGACGGCTCACGCAAGTACGACTTCGGCATCACCCAGGCCGGTTACGCCGGGTGCCTGCCGTTCGACCGCAAAGAAAACACCCCGGGCTGCCGAGCGTTCAACGAGCGTGTCACCCAGTTGTTGAGCAAGGAACCGTTCAGTGATGTGGTGCTGGTAGCCCGCTGGAGCCTTTACGTCTATGGCCAGCGCTCCGGCGACACCGGCGCCTCCCTTCATGACCCGCAGACGGGCAAGTACGACCGCGCCGTCGCTGAACGACTGTTTGCCGAGGGTGTGAGTGCGCTGGTGCAGCAACTGCGTGCCAGCGGGCACAGGGTGTGGCTGGTCAAGGAGGTGCCGTTGCAGGCGTTCAACGTGCCTTACCGGCTCAGCCGCCTGGCGATGCTGGGGCGCCCGACCGACCGCGAAGGCTTGCCCCTGGCCGAGCACGTCGAGCGCCAAGCCTTCATCAGCAGCGTGTTTGAGCGCATCGCCGCGGCCGACCCCGGTGTCCAGCTCATGGACCCGGCGCCCAAGCTGTGCGAGACGAATGGCTGGTGCCGGGTCGAGCGCGATGGCCAGTCGCTGTATACCGATGACAACCACCTCTCAGCCGTGGGCACGCGTTATGTGGAAGGTTTCCTTGAGCCCTTCTTCCACGCCATGCGTAATGAGGCCGTTGAGTCGGGTGTGAGTCGCAATGACGTGCAATAAGCTGCCAGCGCTCTTAAGAGCAGGTAGGATGTACGCCTATTTTACGGGTGGCATGGTTAATGAAATTCAAGGATCTTCGGGATTTCGTGCAGCAACTTGAGCAGCGCGGAGAGTTGAAACGTATCCAGGTGCCGATTTCCCCGGTGCTGGAAATGACTGAGATTTGCGACCGTACCTTGCGCAACAAGGGCCCGGCGCTGCTGTTCGAAAACCCGACCGGCTTTGATATCCCGGTGCTCGGCAACCTGTTCGGCACGCCCGACCGCGTTGCGTTTGGCATGGGCGCCGAGTCGGTCAGCGAGTTGCGCGAGATCGGCAAGTTGCTGGCCTTCCTCAAGGAGCCCGAGCCACCCAAAGGCTTGAAGGACGCCTGGTCGAAGCTGCCGATCTTTCGCAAGATCATTGCCATGGCGCCCAAAGTGGTCAAGGACGCGGTGTGCCAGGAAGTGGTCATCGAAGGCGATGACGTCGACCTGGCCATGTTGCCGGTGCAGACCTGTTGGCCGGGCGACGTCGGCCCGCTGATCACCTGGGGCCTGACCGTCACCAAAGGCCCGAACAAGGATCGCCAGAACCTGGGGATCTACCGTCAGCAAGTGATCGGCCGCAACAAGGTGATCATGCGCTGGCTGAGCCACCGTGGCGGCGCGCTGGACTTCCGTGAGTGGTGCGAAAAACACCCTGGCAAGCCGTTCCCTGTGTCCGTGGCCCTGGGCGCCGACCCGGCGACCATCCTCGGCGCCGTGACGCCGGTACCCGACAGCCTGTCCGAATATGCCTTCGCCGGCCTGCTGCGCGGCAACCGCACCGAGCTGGTGAAGTGCCGTGGCAACGACCTGCAAGTGCCGGCCACCGCCGAAATCATCCTCGAAGGCGTGATTCATCCGGGCGAAATGGCCGATGAAGGCCCTTACGGCGACCACACCGGCTACTACAACGAAGTCGACAGCTTCCCGGTGTTCACCGTCGAGCGCATCACCCACCGGGTCAAACCGATCTACCACAGCACCTACACCGGCCGTCCGCCGGATGAGCCCGCTATTCTCGGTGTGGCGCTCAACGAAGTGTTCGTGCCGATCCTGCAAAAGCAGTTCCCGGAAATCACCGACTTCTACTTGCCGCCCGAGGGCTGCTCGTACCGCATGGCCATCGTGACCATGAAGAAGTCGTACCCAGGCCATGCCAAGCGGGTAATGCTCGGTGTGTGGTCGTTTTTGCGACAGTTCATGTACACCAAGTTCGTTATCGTCACCGACGACGACATCAACGCACGGGACTGGAACGACGTGATCTGGGCCATTACCACGCGCATGGACCCTAAGCGCGACACGGTGATGATCGATAACACGCCGATCGACTACCTCGACTTTGCTTCGCCGGTATCGGGCCTGGGCTCGAAGATGGGCCTGGATGCCACCCACAAATGGCCGGGTGAGACCACCCGCGAGTGGGGTCGGGTGATCGTCAAGGATGACGCTGTGACCGCACGTGTTGATGCGATCTGGAAAGAATTGGGAATAGATTGATGCGTGTAACCCTGCAACCTTCCGGCGCCGTACTGGAGCTGGTCCCTGGCGAGCGAATCCTCGAAGGCGCGCGCCGCCTGGGCTACGAGTGCCCACAGGCGTGTCGCAATGGCGTGTGCCATGTGTGTGCCGCGCTGCTGGTGGAAGGCCGGGTGCGGCAAGCCGGTGAGGTGCGTGACCATGGTGAGTTCTACACCTGCATCGCCGAACCGCTGGAAGATTGCATTGTGTTATGGGATGGCGTGCTGGCGCCGGGAGAGTTGCCGTTGCGCAAGTTGTCGTGCCAATTAAGTGAATGCGTGGAGGTCGGTGGCGATGTATGGCGCGTGCGCCTGCGCGCGCCGGCCGGCAAGGCGGTGCGTTACCACGCCGGGCAATACCTGATGATCGAGCGCGACAATGGCGATAAATCGGCGTTTTCCCTGGCCTCGGCGCCTCATGCCGGGCGCGAGCTGGAACTGCATGTGCTGGTGCGCGAGGACAGTGCGCGTAATCTGATCGAGCAGTTGCAACGTAACCAGATGGCCCGTGTTGAACTGCCGTTTGGTGATACGCACTTGGCTGAACTGCCGGACGGGCCGCTGGTGCTGATCGCCGCCGGCACCGGCATGGCGCAGATGCACAGCCTGATCGAGCATTGCCGCGTTTCAGGCTTCAAGCACCCGGTGCACCTGTATTGGGGCGTGCGCCGCCCGGAAGACTTCTACGAAATCGAACACTGGGACCAATGGCAGCAGTTGCCCAACCTGTTCCTGCACAAAGTGGTTAGCGACCTGTGCGGTTGGGAAGGGCGCTGCGGGCTGCTGCATGAGGCCGTTTGTGAAGACATCAGCGACCTTAAGGCCGTGCATGTCTACGCCAGTGGTTCGCCGGCGATGATCTACGGCACGCTGGACGCACTGGTGGACGCAGGCATGGATGCGCACCAGATGCGCGCCGATGTGTTTGCCTACGCGCCACGGCCTTGAAGCCTTGAGCTGAACCAGTGTGGGAGCTGGCTTGCCTGCGATAGCGGTGGGTCAGCTAACACACCTGCAACTGATACACCGCTATCGCAGGCAAGCCAGCTCCCACACAGCTATGCGGTTTTCTTAGAAACGCACGCCTGCCGTCAGCATCGCCGCATTGAACCCCAGCAACACCAACTCGCTGGCCACCGGGCCGAAGTGAACCCCCACTGACGGAATGATCGCCGGTGCCACGCCATAACGGTTGAGCGGGATTTTGTCGCGGTACTTACCGCGATAGCCCTGTAGCGCGCCTGCGGTCACCTTCATATAGAACGGCGAGTCGCCGATAACGTAGCGCTTGCCGGCGTAGACGTAATACGAGCGCTGGCTGAACGAGTTGCGAAACGTCGCCCCGCCATACACCAACCCCGACGCCTCGTTACGTTCCAGGTTGATCAAATCCTGATTGTTATTGTGCTTTGGGTCCGGAGAAAAATGCCGGGTGTAGACACTGGTCTGGGCGTACCAGAAACCTTTGTCGTCATTGGCGGCGGCCTCGGAAGCCAAAGCAGTGGTGGTTTGCAGCAAAAGCAGCAGACCTGAAAACAGGTATTTCATGGTTCGACCTCGATAGTCGTTTGAAGAGGCGGCTAATGTGGGTCGCTAAACATCTGCAGTTTGGCGGCTTGTGTTGGGCATGACCTGAACCAGCGCTGAAAACACGGCCGCCTATGCTTATGCAATTAAGATATTTTAAATGTAGGAATAATCTAATTAGGCTATAAGCCAACGGACTACCGCCTTATCGTCAACAACCAGTAACTGACCGCTACCGCCCGCCAGCCGGACCGATCGTGTGAACTCAGAGCGTTGAAGCTTTGATTTTTTGATTGCCAGGTTTGAATGGCAGGGGAGCGGTATGGGGAGTTACAAGAAACATGCGTACACAGCTATTTTGTCGGCCAATTTGCTGACTGCTGTGGGATTCAATCCGGTGCGGGCGGACGAAACAGCCGCCGAAGCACCCAAACTCGACACCGTGATTGTCACCGGCACCCGCGCCCAAGAGCGCACCGCCAGTGCTTCGTTGTCGCCCATCGATGTCATTTCCGGTGACACATTGCGCAGCACCGGCTCCGATGAGCTGGGCGCGGTGTTGGCACGTCTGATTCCTTCCATCAACTTCCCGCGGCCCAGCCTGGTGGACGGTGCCGAACTGGTACGCCCGGCGCAGTTGCGCGGCTTGTCGCCGGATCAGGTGTTGGTGCTGGTCAACGGCAAACGCCGCCACACCAGTGCCTTCGTCAACCTGGGCGGCGCGGTGGGGCGCGGTTCGGCACCGGCGGATTTGAATGCGATCCCGTTGTCGGCGGTCGACCATATCGAAGTGCTGCGCGATGGCGCGTCGGCGCGCTATGGCTCGGATGCGATTGCCGGGGTGATCAACGTGATCCTCAAGCACGACGACCACGGCGGCTCTGTCTCGACCAAGTTTGGCGAGTACAAGAAGGGTGATGGCATCCAGCGCAACGTCAGCGGCAACACCGGGTTTGCCTTGGGTGACAATGGCTTTATCAACGTTTCGGGCGAAGGCGCCGACAACGACTACACCAACCGCGCCGGCGACGACTTGCGCCCTGGCAGCGTGGGTTCCACCACCTATGGCCAGCGCGTGTTCCGTCAGGGCGAGCCGGCCACCAATGAAGGCAAATTCCAGTTCAACTCCGAATATTCCTTCAACGATGCGGCCGAGTTCTACACCTTCGGCGGCTACAGCAAGCGCCGTGGTGAAACGGCGGCGTTCTATCGGGCGAGCAATGCGTCCAACAACATCCCGGCGCTCAACCCCAATGGCTACCTGCCGTTGATCAAGGGCAACCTGGAAGACACGTCCTTGGTGGTCGGCCTGCGCGGCTTGCTGGCCTACGATTGGCACTACGACCTGTCGGCCAACTACGGCAAGAACCAGTACGAACTGGGCACCGAAACCATCAACACCTCACTCGGCCTGGCCACGCCACGCAAATTTAACAACGGCACCCTGAGCAACGATCAGCGCCAGGTCAGCCTGGACCTGTCCCGTGAGTTCGACGTGGGCTTTTTGCCGTACCCGGTGTCGGTGGCCTTTGGCGGCGAATACCTGCGCCAGGGTTATCAAATTGAAGCGGGCGAACCGGCGTCCTACTACCAGACCGGCAGTTCGGGCCTGGGTGGGTTCCGGGATGCCGACGCCGGCAGCACCTCGCGGCACAACTGGGCTCAGTACCTGGACCTGGAAACCAACTTCACCGAAAAGCTCAGCGCCTCGGCCGCCGTGCGTCATGAGGACTACAGCGACTTCGGCTCCAATGTCAGCGGCTCCCTGTCGGCGCGTTATGACTTCACCCCGCAAGTGGCCTTGCGTGGCAGCATTTCCAATGGTTTCCGTGCGCCGTCCCTGGCCCAGCAGAACTTTGCCTACACCTCGTCGCAGCTGATCGGCAACACCATCCAGGAAGCCGGCACCTTCCCGGCCAACAGCCAGGTCGCCCGCCTGTTGGGCGCCGAAGACCTCAAAGCCGAGAAGTCGCGCAACTACAGCCTCGGCCTGGTGCTGGAGCCTGCCGATGACCTGACCGTGACGCTCGACGTGTACCGCATCGACATCCGCGACCGCATCAGCCTGTCGTCCAACCTCAATCTCAACCCGGCCACCATTGCCTATCTGCAGGCTAATGGGGTCGGCAATATCAACTACACCAGCGCCCGTTACTTTACCAACGCCACCGACACCAGCACCGACGGCGTCGACCTGGTGGCCAACTATCGCTACCAATTCGATAACGGTATCCGCTGGAACAGCACCGTGGGCTACAACTACAACCACACCAAAGTGACCGACGTGAAGCCCAACCCGGCGATTCTGGACAGCCTGGGCGCCAACCTGGTGCGGGTAGACCGCCGTGAGCGCATCGGTTTGCTGGGTGATACCACGCCGCAACACAAGCTCAGCCTGGGCAACGACTTCACTTACGGCAATTGGGCGCTGCACAGCAACCTGGTGCGCTATGGTGAATTCACCAGCTACCAGGCCGATAAGGTCAATGACCAGACCTTCAAGGCCGCCTGGGTGCTGGACCTGTCGGCAGACTACAAGCTCAAGAACTGGACCTTCACCCTGGGCGGCGACAACATCACCGATAAATACCCGGAGAAGGTCAATGCCTACGCCAGCAGCGGCGGCAACCTCGCCTACAGCACTTTTTCGCCGTACGGTTACAGCGGCGCGTTTTATTACGGTAAAGTTGCTTACAACTGGTAACACGCAGGAGACCTAAGCGATCCGCCATGACCGTTATTGAAACCGATCTGTTGCAATTGGCTTACCCTCCGCGGCTCGATCTGGGGCCGCAACTGACTCACGAGCAATTAATGAGTTCGATGCAGGCCACCATGGCCAGGCATAAGGGCGGGCCGGTCTGGCTATTCGCGTATGGTTCGCTGATCTGGCGTCCCGAATGCTCGTCGACCCAGCGCATGCGCGCACGGGTTCACGGCTACCATCGCGGCCTGTACCTGTGGTCACACGAGCATCGAGGCACGCCGGAGTCGCCGGGGTTGGTGTTCGGCCTGGATCGCGGCGGTTCGTGCAGCGGGTTTGCCTACCGTTTGCCGGAAGACCAGCTTGAGGCCTCGCTTTATGCCTTGTGGCAGCGCGAGATGCCTTACCCGTCATACCGGCCGCACTGGCTCAGTTGCCGCCTGGAAGATGGCAGTCAGGTGCAGGCGCTGGGGTTTGTGTTGGAGCGGCACTTGCCCAGCTATGCCGGCAACCTGCCCGATATCGTGCTTAACCACGTGTTGCAAAGCGCTTGCGGGCGTTACGGCACCACTCGCGATTATGTCGAGCAGACCGTGAACGCCCTGCGTAGCCACGCCATGCCAGATAAAAACCTGGAGGCGCGGCTCAAGCGTTGTGCCAAAGACTGCGGCGCAAATTAACGCGCCGAGCTGACGCTGTTGGTGTGCCACAGCGTTGGGATCAGGAATGCAATCGCCAACAGGCACGCGCCCACCAGCAACACAAAACCACCGTCCCAGCCGAAATGGTCCACGGTGTAGCCCATGGCCGCACTCGCTGCCACCGAACCGCCCAGGTAACCAAACAAGCCGGTGAAGCCTGCGGCCGTGCCCGCGGCTTTTTTCGGCGCCAGTTCCAGCGCCTGCAGGCCGATCAGCATTACCGGGCCGTAGATCAGGAAGCCGATGGAGAACAGCGCAATCATGTCGACCATCGGGTTGCCCGGCGGGTTGAGCCAGTAAACCAGGGTCGCCACGGTGACCAACGCCATGAACACGATGCCGGTCAGGCCACGGTTGCCACGGAAGATCTTGTCCGACATCCAGCCGCACAGCAGCGTGCCGGGAATGCCCGCCCACTCATAGAAGAAGTACGCCCACGAGGTTTTATCCACGTCGAAGTGCTTGGCTTCCTTGAGGTACGTCGGTGCCCAGTCCAGTACGCCGTAGCGCAGCAGGTAGACGAACACGTTGGCGAAGGCGATGTACCACAGCATTTTATTGCGCAGCACGTACTTGACGAAGATTTCCTTGGCGCTGAACTCGTCTTCGTGGCTGGCGTTGTAGCCTTCCGGGTAGTCGTTTTTGTACTGTTCGATGGGTGGCAGGCCGACCGATTGCGGGGTGTCGCGCATGGTGATGAAGGCAAATGCCGCCACGGCCAATGCCACGGTCGCCGGCACATAGAACGCCGCATGCCAGTCGTTGAACCAGGCCATGCCCAGCAGGAACAGCGGGCCGATCAGGCCGCCGCCGACGTTATGCGCCACGTTCCACACCGACACCACGCCGCCGCGTTCTTTCTGCGACCACCAGTGCACCATGGTGCGCCCACTCGGCGGCCAGCCCATGCCCTGGGCCCAGCCGTTGATGAACAGCAAAATGAACATCATGGTTACGCTGGACGTCGCCCAAGGCGCGAAACCGAAAATGAACATCACCCCGGCCGATATCAACAGGCCAAAGGGCAGGAAGTAGCGCGGGTTGGAGCGGTCGGACACCAGGCCCATCAGGAACTTGGACAAGCCGTAGGCAATCGCGATGGCCGACATGGCCAGGCCCAGCTCGCCACGGGTGTAACCCTCGTCGATCAGATACGGCATGGCCAGCGAGAAGTTTTTACGCAGCAGGTAGTAGCCCGCGTAGCCAAAGAAAATACCGGCGAAGATCTGCCAGCGCAGCCGTCGATAGGTACTGTCTATTTTTTCTTCAGGCAGGGGCGCCTGGTGTGCGGCAGGACGAAAGAAAGCAAACATTCAAGAGCTCCAAATTTCTTGTTTTGACTGCGGATGCGAATGTTACAGTTTCGTTACCGAAAATAGCATCGCCTCTTATCTGCAAACACAGGAAACTGGAGCGATTACATGTTCTCTTACGAACATGTCGCGAATAGATAAGTGTGGGTCGGTATCGGGTCTTAAGACCGAAGAGATCAACTGTGGGAGCTGGCTTGCCTGCGATAGCGGTCTATCAGTAGCAGCTGTGTGAGCTGACTCACCGCTATCGCAGGCAAGCCAGCTCCCACATGGACCACATGAACCGCATTCAGCGGGTCTGGACCACGACTTTGCCCACAGCCCTGCGTTGCCCCAGGTCATTGATCGCCTGCGCGGCCTGCTCAAGCGGATACACCTGCGACACCAACGGCTTCAACTTGCCCTCGCCATACCAGGTGAACAACTGCTGGAAGTTCGCCGCATTGTCCTGCGGCTGGCGTTGGGCGAACGACCCCCAGAACACCCCGACCACCGACGCGCCCTTGAGCAGCGCCAGGTTCACCGGCAGCTCGGGAATGCGCCCGCTGGCGAAACCCACCACCAGCAGGCGGCCGTTCCAGGCAATGCCGCGCACGGCCTGGTCAAACAGGTCGCCGCCGACGGGGTCGTAGATCACGTCGACACCATTGCCGTCGGTCAGGCGCTTGATTTCATCCTTGAGGCTGGCTTCGCTGTAGTTGATCAGCTCGTCCGCGCCGGCCGCCTTGGCCACGGCGAGTTTGTCGGCGCTGCTGGCGGCGGCAATCACCCGGGCGCCCATGGCTTTGCCGATTTCCACGGCGGCCAGGCCCACACCGCCGGAGGCGCCGAGCACCAGCAGGGTTTCGCCGGGTTGCAGGTTGGCGCGTTGCTTCAGCGCATGCATCGAGGTGCCGTAGGTCATGCTGAAGGCGGCGGCGGTGTTGAAATCCATACTCGGCGGGATCGGCAGCACGTTATAGCCCGGCACCGCGACCTGTTCGGCAAAGCTGCCCCACCCGGTCAGGGCCATGACCCGGTCACCGACTTTGAGGTGGCTGACCTTTTCACCCACTTCGCTGACCACCCCCGCCGCTTCGCCACCCGGCGAAAACGGGAAGGGCGGTTTGAACTGGTACTTGCCCTCGATGATCAAGGTGTCCGGGAAATTTACCCCGGCCGCGTGCACGTCCAGCAGGATTTCGTTCTTCTTGATCGCGGGGCTGGCGATCTCTTCCAGCACCAGGGTTTCGGCGGGGCCGAAGGCTTTGCACAGCACAGCTTTCATCGGACTATTCCTTTTGGCGTCGTGACCGATAAGTGTAGGAGGGTACGCCCGTGGGTCAACGAGCATGCCCGGCCCTGATAAGTCGCCATAAGCTTGTACTCAGCCTTGCTAGCGTTATGCTACCCGGCAACCGAATTCGAGGAATGAACTGTGAAAGCGTGGATCCTGTTGATGCTCGCCCTGACCTTGCCGATGGCAGCCCAGGCCGAAGAAGCGAAAGAAGGCGAGGCGCCGAAGGTCAGCTATATCAGCCTGACCCCACCCTTTGTGGGCAACTACGGCCTGGATGGCACGGCAAAACTGCGGGTCTACAAGGCCGACATCGCCCTGCGCGTGACCGGGCCTGAAGCGGCCGCGGCCGTCAAAGCCAACGACCCGCTGATTCGTAACCAACTGGTGGCGCTTTTTACCCAGCAGACCAACGAAGCCATGAGCACGGTCGAAGGCAAAGAAAAGCTGCGCCAGGAAGCCCTGAAGCAAACCCAGCAAGTCATGAACGATGAGACTGGCAAGCCGGTGGTCGAAGACCTGCTCTTCAACAACCTGATCATCCAGTAAGTCGCTACGCGACGATCGCGGGCAAGCCCGCTCCCACAGGCGAATGCATTCCAACGGTGGGAGCGGGCTTGCTCGCGAAGAGGCCCTTACAGGCACCTCAAGAAGCCAGGCTCTTCCTGAACCTGGCCAACGCCACCGCAAAAAACACCAACCCAATCCCCACCAACGCCAGCAAATCCGGCCACACCACACCCACGCCCGCATCGCGAAACAAAATCGCCGCACTCAAACTCACAAAGTGCGTCGACGGCGAGCCCTGCATCACCCATTGCAACCACTCGGGCATGCTGTCCAATGGCGTACTGCCGCCAGACAGAAGCAGCATTGGAATAATCACCGGAATTGCCAGCAACCCAAACTGCGGCGTCGAACGCGCAAGGGTGGCGAGGAAGATCCCCAGTGCCGTGCTCGCAAACAGGTACAGCGCCGTCACCAGCAAAAACAGGCTCAGGGACCCGGCCAGCGGCACGCCGAGCAAACCTTTGACTACCAGCTCCAGCGACAGCCACGTGCACAGCACCACCACCAGCATGTTGCTCCAGATTTTTGCCAGCATGATTTCCAGCGCGGTCAGCGGCAGCACCAGCAAATGGTCGAGCGTGCCGTGTTCACGTTCGCGCAGCAGCGCCGTGCCGGTGAGCACGATGGCCAGGATGGTGATGTTGTTGACGATCTGGATCACCGCCAAAAACCAACCGCCTTCCAGGTTGGTGTTGAACAGCGCCCGTGTGGTCAACTGCGCAGGCACCTTGCCCGCCGCGTCGGGTTGCCCGCCGTAGCGCTGCAACTCACGCTGGAAAATCCGGCCGATATAGCCTGCGCCCATAAATGCCTGGCTCATCGCCGTGGCATCGACGTTTACCTGCACGCCCGGCTGACGCCCGGCCAACAGGTCCGCCTGGAAGTTGGCCGGCACATTGATCACGAAGGTGTATTCGCCGCTGTCCATGACCGTGTCCAATTGGTCGTAGGCCAGTGGGGCAGGCGGCTGAAACTCCGGTGGCTGCAACGCCTCGGCCATCTGCCGCGACAGCGCGCTCTGGTCTTCATCGATAAAGGCCACGCTGGCGTTGTGCACGCCAATCACCGAACCGGCGGCGGGCATGTAGATCGCGACCGTGAAGGCGTAGGCCAGAAACAGCAGCAACACGCTGTCGTGACGCAGGCTGGTGAGTTCCTTGAGGCCCAGGCGCAGGATATGAGCGAGCTTGTTCATCAGGCCTCCTGCTTCTTGAGCATGATCAGGCTCAGCCCGGTGAACCCGACGAAAAACCCGAACAGCGCCAGGCATTGCGGCCACAACTGGCGCAGGTCCAGGGCCTTGGTGAAGGTGCCCACGGCGATATCCAGAAAGTGCCCGGCGGGGAACAACATGCCCATCAGCGCGGCCGCGCCTTCCAGCGACGAGCGCGGCACGATCAACCCGGAGAACTGGATGGTCGGCAGGCTGGTGATGATCATGGTGCCGAGGATCGCCGCGATCTGGGTGCGCGTGAAGGCGGAAATCAGCAGGCCCATGCTCGTGGTGGCGAGTACATACAACAGGCCGCCGACCCCGAGCGCCAAGGCGCTGCCCTTGAAGGGCACGCCGAACAGCCAGCGGTTCATCGCCACCAGCAGCGCCAGGTTGACCAGGCTCACCGCCAGGTACGGCGCCTGTTTGCCCAGCAGAAACTCCAGGCGCGTCAGCGGCGTGGCGTAGAAGTTGGTGATCGACCCGAGCTCCTTTTCACGCACGATGCCCAGCGCGGTGAGCATTGCCGGGATAAACGCCAGGATCAGCGCCATCACGCCGGGGCCGATGGCGTTCACACTGACCACATCCTGGTTGTAGCGAAAGCGCGTTTCCAGCTTGGCGGCAGCTTGGGGGCTACGGGGCAGGCTGCTCAGTTCGGCCAGTTGTTGCAGATTGCCCTGGTGCACCGCTTCGACGTAGTTACGGCTGGTTTCGGCGCGAAACGGCATGCCGCCATCGATCCACGCAGCCACGGTGGGTTGGCGGCCGGCGTACAGGTCGCGGCCAAAGCCGGGCGGAATTTCCAGCGCCAGTTTGATTTCCGAACGTTGCAGGCGCCGGTGCAGTTCATTGGCATCGCGGATCGGTGCTTGTTCGGCGAAGTAGCGCGAGCTACGGAAGGCCTCCAGGTAGGCACGGCTTTGCGGGGTCTGGTCCTGATCGTAGACGGCGAAGGCGAGGTTTTCCACGTCCAGGGAAATGCCGTAGCCGAAGATCACCATCATGAACATCGCCCCGAGCAGAGCGAAGGCCATGCGCACTTTGTCGCGCAGCAGTTCCTTGCCTTCGCGGCTGGCGACGGCCAACAGGCGCGCGATGCTGAACCCGCGTTTGCGGGTGGGCGGCGTGCTGCTTTCGCTGACGGTTTTGTTCGGCGCGGCAGGTTCGGGTTCGCCCTGGGCCTGCTCCAGGCAGGTGACGAACGCGGCCTCCAATGTGTCGCCGTGGAAGTGCTGTTGCAGTGCGTCGGGTGTGTCGCAAGCCAGCACTCTGCCCGCGTGCATCAGCGAGATGCGGTCGCAGCGCTGGGCCTCGTTCATAAAGTGAGTGGACAGAAAGATCGTCACGCCTTGCTCGCGGGACAGCTCGATCAGCAACCGCCAGAAATCATCCCGCGCCGCCGGGTCGACGCCCGAGGTCGGCTCATCGAGGATCAGCACTTCCGGGCGATGCAGCACCGCCACCGCCAGTGAGAGGCGCTGACGCAGGCCCAGGGGTAACTCGCCGGAGGGTTGCTCGGCCACTTCACCGAGGTCGAAGCGCTGGATCAGCTCGTCGATACGCGGGCCGCTGTCGGCCTTGGGCAAGTCGAACAGTTGCGCATGCAGCACCAGGTTCTGGCGCACGCTGAGTTCGCCATACAGCGAAAAGCTTTGCGACATAAAGCCCACGCGCTTGCGGGTGGCCAGGTCCTTGGCATTCACCGGGTTGCCCAGCAGCGTGGCACTGCCTTCGGTGGCCGGCATCAGCCCGGTGAGGACTTTCATGGTGGTGGTTTTGCCGCAGCCGTTGGAACCGAGAAAGCCGAAGATCTCACCGCGGCCAATCGCAAAGCTGACCTTGTTCACCGCCGTAAAATCCCCAAAGCGCAGCGTCAGGTCGTGGGCTTCGATGGCGATATCCGTGTTGCCACTTTCGCGCGGCGGGATCACCAGCGGCTGGTTGTTGTGGGCGCTGTCACCCTGGAAGTGAGTAAAGGCCTCATCGAGTTTGCCGCTGGGTGTAACGGCTGCCAGTTCGCGGCTCAGGCCGTCGGCGATCAGCTTGCCGCGATCGAGCATCAGGCAATGTTCGAACTGCTCGGCCTCTTCCATGTAGGCGGTGGCCACCAGCAGCGTCAGCTGTGGGCGCTCGCTGCGCACGGTGTCGACCAGCTCCCAGAAACGCCGGCGCGACAGTGGGTCGACGCCGGTGGTGGGCTCGTCGAGAATCAACAAATCCGGGTCGTGGATCAGCGCGCAGCACAGGCCGAGCTTTTGTTTCATGCCGCCGGACAACTTGCCCGCCGGGCGTTCTGCGAAGCGCGCAAGGTCGGTGGCCAGCAGCAGGTTGTGCATGCGCTGCTCGCAATCGGCTTTGGACAGGCCGAACAGCGTGGCAAAGAAACGGATGTTTTCGCTGATGGACAACTCAGGATACAAGTTGCCGCCCAGACCTTGAGGCATAAACGCGATGCGCGGGTACAGGCTATTGCGGTGGCGGCGATCTTCGATGGCGCCGCCAAGCACCTCAAGCTGGCCTGCCTGCAGTTTCTTAACCCCGGCGATCAGCCCCAGCAAACTCGACTTGCCCGCGCCGTCCGGGCCGATCAACCCGCAGCGGGTGCCGGCCGGCAGGCTGAAGGCGATGTCGACCAGTGCTTGTTGCTTGCCGTAACGGTGGTGGATGCCGGTGGCGTGCAGCGCCAGGCCGCTCATTGCAGGTTGGCCGGCCAGTCGATATCAGCCGTGCGCACATAACCCGCGCCGGGCATGCCCGGTTTGGCTTGCGGCACGGCGCTGGGTTGGGTCAGGCGCAGCTTGACGCGGAACACCAGTTTCTGGCGCTCGTCGCGGGTCTCTACCTCTTTGGGGGTGAATTGCGATTTGGCCGCGACAAAGCTGATTTTCGCCGGCAACGGTTGCTGGGGCAGGGCGTCGAGCAGGATGCGTGCGTCGCTGCCGACGGTGAGGCGGCCGGTGACGGAGGCGGGCAGGTACAGGTTCATGTACTGATCATTCGGGTCAATCAGCAGTAAAACTCTGCCGCCCGCGCCGAGCACTTCACCCGGTTCAGCCAGGCGCAATTGAATGATGCCGTCGATGGGCGCGCGCAGGCTGCTGTCGTCGATTTCGCTGGTGAGCTGGGCCACCTGGGCCTGCGCCGCGCCGATGGCCGCTTTCACCGCGTTGACCTGAGCCTGCGCTGCGATCACGGCCGCATTGCCGGTGTTCTGGCGTGCTTGCTGCTGGTCGATCAACTGGCTGCTGGCAAAGCCGCGCTTGTACAGCTCCTGGGTGCGTCTGAGTTCCTGGTTGGCCAGCAATTGCTCGCTCTGACGCAACTGCACGTTGGCCTCTGCGGCGGCGAAGTTCTCCTTGGCGCGCAGCACTTCGGCTTCGGCCTGGGCGCGCTGGGCTTCGAGGGTGCGGGTGTCCATGCGTGCGAGCAATTGGCCTTTGAGCACCTTGTCGCCTTCATCCACGCGCACGTCGGCCAGGCGCCCGGGGATCTTGGCGGCGATCTGTACTTCGGTGGATTCCAGGCGGCCATTGCCCATGCTCAAGCCTTCGGGC
Organism: Pseudomonas sp. 2822-15; assembly: GCF_002742515.1. Classification (NCBI taxonomy): domain Bacteria; kingdom Pseudomonadati; phylum Pseudomonadota; class Gammaproteobacteria; order Pseudomonadales; family Pseudomonadaceae; genus Pseudomonas; species Pseudomonas sp. 2822-15. The sequence goes on from NZ_LJRY01000187.1 coordinate 413,407, forward strand.
AGGCGGTCCTGAGTCGATCGCCAATAACCGAACCCGCCGGCACCCAGCAACAAGGTGATCAGCGCAACGGCGAAAAGGCGCGACATAGTGTGATTCGTAGACATGACGGCATCCTGCGGCATTAGCATCCTAGTTTGACCGATACCGCCCGAAGGCTCTTGATACCGGTCAAATGAAGCGCAAGCCTAACCCTCTTGGCGTGAAGATGCTTGCATCACAGGTGTGACCGCAGGGTTCTGCCTTTTCAGCGCAGGGCGAGTACCGCTGCCCATTGTTCGGCCGTTACCGGCATCACCGACAGTCGACTGCCTTTTTGCACCAGCGGCAATTCGGCGAGGGCGGTTTGTTGTTTCAGGTAACCAAGGCCCAGCACCTTTGGAAATGTCTCGACGTGGGCCACGTTGAGTGCTGTCCACGGGTTTTTCTCCGGCGTGGCTTTGGCATCGAAGTAGTGGCTTTCGGGCTCCAGCGCGGTCGGGTCCGGATAGGCCGCCTCGACAATTTTGCCGATACCGGCAATGCCCGGCTCAGGGCAGCTGGAGTGGTAGAAGAAAAACTCATCACCAACCGCCATGGCTCGCAAAAAGTTGCGTGCCTGATAGTTGCGCACGCCGTCCCAGCGCGTTTCACCGAGCTTTTCCAGGCCTTTGATGGACAGTTCGTCGGGCTCGGATTTCATCAGCCAGTAGGCCATTTTTGGGCTCCTGAAAAAGGCATTGGGTAAGTTGTCAGGCAATTCCATGACAAACCGACAGTCGGTTGGCGTCAAGGTTTGCGTGTTGGGTCACGTTACCGCAGAATGCCCGCTTTTAAGCTTGGCGCAGCTGCAACGGACTACTTTGGAACGTTGTTGTCATCGTGTACGAGGTGCCTGAAGGGGGGCAATCGATGCAACGTAAACCGGATTTACTATGGATTTTGGTTATTTTGTTTGGTCTGGGCGTCGTGACCACCGGGTATGCCCAGAGCTTGTGGTCGAACAAGACCGATGCACCGGTTGAACTGGCTCAGCAGCAGCCACAACCGTTCAAGCGTTAACACTTCTTTTTAAGGCGTCGCTGGTTCCAGCGACGTTTCTGCGACATACCATTTCTTATCGGTGACCGTGCCAGCCAATGGCACATCCCAGCTCGCCTGCGCCAAACGGTCGACCTTCTGGCATTCATGGGCCAGGCCCAGCAACGTGGGTTTGCGCCAGTTTTTGCGCCGAGCCAGGTAGGCCAGGCTGCGGTCATAAAACCCACCGCCCATGCCCAGGCGTCCACCCACATCATCGAAGCCCACCAGCGGCAACAGCACCAGGTCCAGCGCCCAGACGTTGCGCTGGCGGTTGGCATTGACGTGCGGCTCAAGGATGCGAAAGCGGTTGGGCAATAACTTATCCCCAGGCCGCACGCGCTGAAACACCATCTTGGTGCGCGGCCAGGCACTGAGTACTGGCAGATAAGTGGCCTTGCCCCGGCGCTGGGCAGCGCGCAGCAGCAGGCGCGGATCGATTTCACCGTCCGTGGGTAGATATAAAGAGATATGTTTGGCCCGGCGAAACAGCGGGTGCTGTGCCAGTTGCCGATACAGGCCGTGGGCAGCCTTGCGCTGCTCGCTCGGCGTAAGGGCGCGGCGGGCTTTGCGCAACATGCGTCGAAGTTGCGGACGGGAAAGCGGCGCAGGTTCGGTCATGGTTGTTCGGCTCATAAAACAATGCCAGTCCTGAGACTGGCATTGAGTTTTGGAATTCAGGCTCCCCGACAGAGCCGCTGTCGACTTAGCCCTTGAACCCGAAAGTTCAAGGTGGAAGATGCAGTAGGCTTTAAGGCTTTCCGTCTAGCGGACATGCACACCAGCCCAACGTGCAACTTCCAGGGTAGTGCGAATCGGCTCAGGGACATCGCCGACTGGCAAACACGCCAGGGAGTGAGGCGAGTATACCTTAAACAGACGCGTCATTCAGCCCTTGGGTGGCTCTGGATCGGTAGAAAGTGCCAGATCCACGCGTTCGAGCAGGTCGCGCACCTGCTCACGTGTCGAGCCGCTGGCCTGCACGTCAGGCCGTTCCTGCTTATGCAGCAGGTCGTGGGTGATGTTCAGCGCGGCCATCACGGCGATACGGTCGGCGCCGATGACTTTGCCGCTGCTGCGGATTTCACGCATCTTGCCGTCCAGGTAGCGGGCAGCACTCACCAGATTGCTGCGTTCTTCCTGCGGGCAGATGATCGAATATTCTTTGTCGAGGATCTGCACGGTAACGCTATTGCTTGAACTCATGAGTCTTGCTCCAGGGCCTTCAGGCGCGAAATCATCGATTCGACCTTACGCCGGGCGATTTCGTTTTTTTCAATGAGGTGAGCGCGTTCCTCGCGCCAGGTCTTTTCCTGAGCTAATAGGAGTCCGTTTTGACTCTTAAGTTGCTCGACCCGATCAATTAGCAGTTCGAGTCTGGCCATCAGCGCTTGCAGGTCGGTGTCTTCCATTGGGTTCCACTGGATTTGTCTGATGAATGGCAACTTCAGGATAAACGATCTGACGCCCTCGATAGTCTTGGTACGTCTGCCGGTGCTAGGATACAGCGCTTCATTCTAGACATTGCGCCGTCTGGCGCCTAGCTCACCATGCCTATTCAGAACTCCCCGTACGACGCTTTTTCCAAACTGCTGAGCTCCAGCGGTCATCCTTGCTCGCCTGCCGAACTGCACGGCGTGCTGTTGGGCCGCAGTTGCACGGGTGTTGGCTTCGATGCCGACAACTGGCTGGCCGATGTGGCCGAGCTGCTGGAAACCGAACCCACCGAGAACGTGCGTAACGCACTGATCGGCCTGCAAGAGATGGTCAAGGGCGAACTGACCGGTGATGACGTCACCGTGGTCCTGCTGCTGCCGACCGACGACGCGCCGCTCACCGAACGCGCCGCCGCACTGGGCCAATGGTGCCAGGGCTTCCTGCACGGCTTTGGCGTAAATGCCGGTGGCCTGGAGCTGAGCACCGACGCCAAAGAAGTGTTGCAAGACCTGGCGGCCATCTCCCAGGTGCAAGATGCCCTGGAAGAGTCCGAGGACGGCGAAGGCGACTATATGGAAGTGATGGAATACCTGCGTGTCGCGCCGCTGCTGCTGTTCACCGAGACCAAAAAATCCGCTGAGCCAGCCGCACCCAAGCCGTCGCTGCACTAAGCAAGGAAACCCATTTGCCCATGATTCATATCCCGAAAGCGGAATACACCCGTCGCCGCAAGGCGCTCATGGCGCAGATGGAACCCAACAGCATCGCGATCCTGCCGGCCGCCGCCGTGGCCGTCCGCAACCGTGATGTCGAGCATGTCTACCGCCAGGACAGCGACTTCCAGTACCTGAGCGGCTTCCCTGAACCCGAAGCGGTGATCGTGCTGATGCCCGGTCGCCAGCATGGCGAGTACGTGTTGTTCTGCCGCGAGCGCAACGCCGAACGCGAATTGTGGGACGGCCTGCGCGCCGGTACTGAAGGCGCCATTCGCGACTTTGGCGCTGACGACGCGTTCCCCATCACCGATATCGACGACATCCTGCCCGGCCTGATCGAAGGCCGCGACCGGGTGTATTCGGCCATGGGCAGCAACGCCGAATTCGACCGGCATGTGATGGAATGGATCAACGTGATCCGTTCCAAAGCGCACTTGGGCGCCCAGCCGCCGAACGAATTTGTTGCCCTGGATCATCTGCTTCACGACATGCGCCTGTATAAGTCGGCGGCAGAAGTGAAGGTGATGCGCGAGGCCGCGCGTATTTCCTGCGCGGCCCACGTCAAGGCGATGCAGGCCAGCCGCGCCGGGCTGTATGAATTCAGCCTCGAAGCCGAGCTGGATTACGAGTTCCGCAAGGGCGGTGCGAAGATGCCGGCCTACGGCTCCATCGTCGCCGCCGGGCGCAACAGCTGCATCCTGCACTACCAGCAGAATGACGCGCTGCTCAAGGACGGCGACCTGGTGCTGATCGACGCCGGTTGTGAGATCGACTGCTACGCCAGCGATATCACGCGCACGTGGCCGGTCAGCGGCAAGTTTTCGCCCGAACAAAAGGCGATCTACGAGATTGTGCTGGCCTCCCAGGAAGCCGCCTTTGCCCAGATTGCGCCGAACAAACATTGGAACCAGGCCCACGAGGCGACCGTGCAGGTCATCACCGCCGGGCTGGTGAGGCTGGGGTTGCTGCAAGGTGACGTCGACGAGCTGATCGCCAGCGAAGCCTACCGTGCCTTTTATATGCACCGCGCCGGCCACTGGCTGGGCATGGATGTGCACGATGTGGGCGAATACAAGGTGGGCGGTGAATGGCGTGTGCTGGAAGTCGGCATGGCGTTGACCGTGGAGCCGGGGATTTATATTTCGCCGGACAACCAGAATGTGGCAAAGAAATGGCGTGGCATTGGCGTACGCATCGAGGACGACGTGATAGTGACCAAGCAAGGCTGTGAGATTCTGACCGGCGGCGTCCCCAAAACCGTCGCCGAGATCGAAGCGCTGATGGCGGCTGCCCGATGAGCCGGGTCAACCTGGCGATTATCGGCGGCGGCCTGGTGGGCGCCAGCCTGGCGTTAGCGCTGCAGGCCGGTGCCAAGGCGCGGGGTTGGAAGATCGTGCTGATCGAACCGTTCGCGCCGGGTGACACTTACCAGCCGAGCTACGATGCGCGTTCTTCGGCGCTCTCCTATGGAGCGCGGCAGATCTATCAGCGCCTGGGTGTGTGGCAGGACATCTCGCGCCGCGCCGAGCCGATCAAGCAGATTCATGTGTCGGACCGGGGGCGGTTCTCCACTGCGCGCTTGTCCGCCATGGAAGAAGGCGTGCCGGCCCTCGGCTATGTGGTGGAAAACGCCTGGCTCGGCCAGTGCCTGTGGCAAGGCCTGGACAAAGAGGTGGTGAGCTGGCGCTGCCCGGCGGAAGTCACACGTATGGAGCCGCTGCCCGACGGCTATCGCCTGACCCTCAACGATGAAACCGTGCTGGACTGCGACCTGGCGGTATTGGCCGATGGCGGCCGCTCCGGTTTGCGCGAGCAGTTAGGTATTGGCGTGAAAACCCGCCCGTACAACCAGAGCGCGCTGATCGCCAACATCACCCCAAGCGAAGCTCACAACGGTGAGGCCTTCGAGCGTTTTACCGATGAAGGCCCGATGGCCCTGTTGCCGTTGCCGGACAACCGCTGCGCGCTGGTGTGGACACGCATCGGCATGGACGCCCAGCGTTTGGCCAACCTCGATGAGCGCAGTTTCTTGAGCGAACTGCAGGGCGTGTTCGGCTACCGCCTGGGCACCCTCAAGCAAGTCGGCGCACGGCACCTGTACCCGCTGACGTTGGTGGAAGCCGAAGAACAAGTGCGCTCGCACCTGGCGATCCTCGGCAATGCCGCCCACAGCCTGCACCCGATTGCCGGGCAGGGGTTCAACCTGTCCCTGCGCGATGCCAATGCCTTGGCCGAAGCCTTGCTGGCCGGGCCGGCGGTGCCGGGTGACTTGGCGACCTTGCAGCGTTACCGCGAAAGCCAGCATCTGGACCAGAAACTCACGGTGGGTTTCTCCGATCAAGTTACGCGCCTGTTTGGCAGTGCCCAGCCGTTAGTGGCTTTGGGCCGCAACATGGGCCTGCTCGGCCTGGACCTTTTACCGCCGGCCAAACGCTGGTTTGCTCGTCAGGCCATGGGCCTGGGAACGCGCCCCGATGCGTAAGTGGTTGATTCAACGTTTGGGTAAAGCGCGGCTGTTGCGTTGGGTCATGACCCTTTATCCGCCCTATCTCGGGGCGGGGATAAGCGTGCAGCACATGAGCGCTGACTTTCGTCATGTCAAAGTGCGCATGGGCCTGGGCTGGTACAACCGCAACTATGTCGGCACGCAATTCGGCGGCAGCCTGTATTCGATGGTCGACCCGTTCTACATGTTGCTGTTGATGGAAAACCTGGGTCGCGACTACATCGTGTGGGACAAGGCTGCGAGCATCGACTTCGTGTCGCCAGGCAAAGGCCCGGTATACGCCGAATTTTCCATCGACGACGCCTTGCTGGACGAGATTCGCCGGCAAACCCAAGGTGGCGAGAAGTACCTGCCCCACCTCAAGGTCGAGATTCATGACGGCTCCGGCACCCTGGTGGCGCGGGTCGACAAAACCCTTTACGTGCGGCGCAAGCCGCCAGCAAAGCAGGCTTAAAGCATGGACATGCGCGCAGATGTGCTGATTGTCGGGGCCGGAATGGTCGGAAGCGCCCTGGCGCTGGCGTTGCAGGGCAGTGGCCTGCAGGTGCTGCTGCTCGACGGCAGCGCGCTGAGCGTCAAGCCATTTGACCCTACGGCTGCCTTCGAGCCACGGGTGAGTGCCTTGTCGGCCGCCAGCCAGCGCATCCTTGAGCGCCTCGGCGTGTGGGACGGCATTGTGTCGCGGCGCGCCAGCCCCTATGGCGAGATGCAAGTGTGGGACGGCAGCGGCACCGGGCAGATCCACTTCTCGGCGGCCAGTGTGCACGCCGAAGTGCTCGGACATATCGTCGAGAACCGCGTGGTTCAGGACGCGCTGCTCGACCGCCTGCATGACTGCGACCTGGGCCTGCTGGCCAATGCCCGCCTGGAACAGATGCGCCGCTCCGGCGATGACTGGCTGTTGACCCTGGCTGACGGCCGTAAACTGCGTGCGCCGCTGGTGGTCGCCGCCGATGGCGCCAACTCCGCCGTGCGCCGCCTGACCGGCACAGCGACCCGTGAGTGGGATTACCTGCATAACGCCATCGTCACCAGCGTGCGCAGCAGCCAACCCCATCAGCGCACGGCATGGCAGCGGTTTACCGACACTGGCCCGCTGGCGTTTCTACCACTGGTGCGCGATGGCCAGGAAGACTGGTGCTCGATCGTCTGGTCGACTACCCCGGCCGAATCCGAGCGCCTGATGGCGCTGGACGACGAAAACTTCTGCCGTGAGCTGGAGCGCGCCTTTGAAGGGCGGCTCGGCACGGTGATCAGCGCCGATCCACGTGTGTGCGTGCCATTGCGCCAACGACACGCCAAACGCTATGTGGCCGAAGGTCTGGCGTTGATTGGCGACGCGGCCCACGTGATCCACCCGCTGGCGGGGCAGGGCGTGAACCTGGGTTTCCTCGATGCGGCGGTGCTGGCCGAGGTGCTGCTGGCAGCCACCGAACGCGGTGAGCGCCTGGCTGATGTGAAGGTACTGAGCCGCTACGAACGTCGGCGCATGCCACACAACCTGGCGCTGATGGCGGCCATGGAAGGCTTTGAACGCTTGTTCCAGGCCGACCCGTTGCCGTTGCGCTGGTTGCGCAACACCGGGCTGAAAATCGTCGACCAGATGCCCGAAGCCAAAGCCGTCTTCGTCCGTCAGGCCCTCGGCCTGACCGGCGACCTCCCGGAACTGGCCAAACCCTGAATTGCAATGCGTCCCCTGTTGGAGCGGGCTTGCTCGCGAAAGCGGTGTATCAGTTACACATGTATCGACTGACACGACGCCTTCGCGAGCAAGCTCGCTCCCACAAGGGAAAGCGCTGTGCAACATCTCGTAACGCCTCCACCAAGCGCTACCAAATGTGAGTCCTTATCATTTGCCCTCTTTTTGCAAATGAGAGACCGCACCCATGTTGGCACCCAAGCGCCTCCTGACTGCCCTGGCACTCACCCTTATCGGCAGCACCACCGTGCAGGCAGCCGACGAAGTCGTGGTCTACTCCTCGCGCATCGACGAACTGATCAAGCCGGTGTTCGATGCCTACACCAAAAAGACCGGCGTGCAGGTGAAGTTCATCACCGACAAGGAAGCCCCGCTGATGCAGCGCATCAAGGCCGAAGGCGAGAACGCCACCGCCGACCTGTTGCTCACCGTCGACGCCGGCAACCTTTGGCAGGCTGAGCAAATGGGCATCCTGCAGCCATTCACCTCGGCGGTGATCGACAAAAATATTCCGCTGCAATATCGCTCCTCGAACCACGCCTGGACCGGCTTGAGCCTGCGTGCGCGGACCATCGCCTATTCCACTGCCCGTGTTAAGCCGGGTGACCTGACCACTTACGAAGCCCTGGCCGACAAACAATGGGAAGGCCGCCTGTGCCTGCGCACGGCGAAAAAGGTCTACAACCAGTCGCTGACCGCCACCCTGATCGAAACCCATGGCGCGGCCAAGACCGAAGAAATCGTCAAAGGCTGGGTCAACAACCTGTCCACCGACGTGTTCTCCGACGACGTCGCCGTGCTGGAGGCGATCAACGCCGGGCAATGCGACGTGGGCATCGTCAACACCTACTACTACGGCCGCCTGCACAAGCAGAAGCCGGATTTGGCGGTAAAACTGTTCTGGCCGAACCAGGGCGACCGTGGCGTGCACGTGAACCTGTCGGGCATTGGCCTGACCCGGCACGCACCGCACCCGGAAGCGGCCAAGGCATTGGTGGAGTGGATGACCACGCCTGAAGCGCAGCAGATCTTCGCCGACGTGAACCAGGAATTCCCGGCCAACCCGGCGGTGCCGCCATCGGCGGAAGTGGCGACCTGGGGCAAGTTCGTGGCCGATACCTTGCCGGTGGAAGTGGCAGGCAAGCGCCAGGCTGAGGCTATCCGCCTGATGGATCGCGCCGGCTGGAACTGACTACAATTTGCAGGCAAGCGCCGAACTAAATGTGGGAGCGGGCTTGTGTGGGAGCTGGCTTGCCTGCGATAGCATCACCCAGGTGTAACTGACACTCCGAGGTGATGCTATCGCAGGCAAGCCAGCTCCCACATTGCGTTGTATTCAACTTGAATTTTTTACCACCCTGAGAGCTAGCCCTTGGCCCACCCCGCCCAACGCCGCTGGTACCTGCCGGTCTTCAGTGTCGCCGCCCTGGTGCTGCTGCCGCTGAGCGTGCTGTTGCTGTCCTGGCAAAGTATCGACGCGCAAATCTGGTCGCACCTGTGGGACACCCAGATGCCACGCCTGCTGGGCAATACCCTCACCCTGGTGCTGGGCGTGGGAGTGGGGGTGACGCTGCTGGGCGTAAGCCTGGCCTGGCTGACCAGCCTCTGCGAGTTTCCCGGGCGGCGCTGGCTTGATTGGGCCTTGATGCTGCCTTTTGCCATTCCCGCCTACGTACTGGCTTTTGTGTTTGTCGGCCTGCTGGATTTCGCCGGCCCGGTGCAAAGCCTGCTGCGTGAATGGTTCGGCACCGGCCTGCGGCTGCCGCGCGTGCGCTCCACCAGCGGCGTGATCATCGTGTTGGTGCTGGTGTTCTACCCCTACGTCTACCTGCTGGCACGCACCGCGTTTCTGGCCCAGGGTAAAGGCCTGATGGAAGCGGCGCGGGTGCTGGGGCAATCGCCCTGGCAGGCGTTCTGGCGCATCGCGCTGCCCATGGCGCGGCCGGCGATTGGAGCCGGCGTGGCCCTGGCCCTGATGGAAACCCTGGCGGATTTCGGCGCGGTTTCGGTGTTCAACTTCGACACCTTCACCACCGCCATCTACAAAACCTGGTATGGCTTTTTCAGCCTGTCCAGCGCCGCCCAACTCGCCAGCCTGTTGCTGCTGGTGGTGATGCTGGTGCTGTACGGCGAACGGCGTGCCCGTGGTGCCAGCCGCCCGAGCAATGAGCGGCCACGGGGCCAGGCGCTGTATCACCTGCGTGGGTTCAAGGCGGCAGCGGCCAGCACGTGGTGCGGTGTGGTGTTCGCCTGCGCCTTTGTCATCCCCTTGCTGCAACTGGTCGCCTGGTTTTGGCAGCGTGGCCGCTTTGACCTGGATGAGCGCTACACCGGCCTGATCGTCCACACCCTTTACCTGGGCGGTATTGCCGCGCTGATCACGGTCAGCGTGGCGCTGATACTGGCCTTTGCCAACCGGCTGGCGCCGACCCGGGCGATTCGCTCCGGTATAAGCCTGGCTAATGTCGGCTATGCGCTGCCGGGCTCGGTGCTGGCAGTGTCGATCATGTTGGCGTTCAGCTACCTGGACCGAGAGCTGGTGGTGCCGCTGTCGGGCTGGCTCGGCGGCGCGGGTAAGCCCTTGCTGCTTGGCAGCCTGTCGGCACTGGTGCTGGCGTATCTGGTGCGCTTTCTGGCGGTGGCTTACGGGCCGTTGGAAAACAGCCTGGCGCGAATCCGCCCGTCTTTGCCCGAAGCGGCACGCAGTCTCGGAGTGAGCGGGCCACGACTGTTTTGCAAAGTGTATCTGCCGTTATTGCTGCCGGGCACGTTGAGCGCGGCGTTGCTGGTGTTCGTCGATGTGCTCAAGGAAATGCCCGCAACCTTGCTGATGCGCCCATTTGGCTGGGACACCCTGGCAGTTCGCATTTTTGAAATGACCAGTGAAGGAGAATGGGCGCGAGCCTCGTTGCCGGCGCTGACCCTTGTGCTGGTGGGGCTGCTGCCGGTCATCGGCTTGATCCGACGCTCTGCGCGGCAAATCGGTTAGGTGCCAGTCCTACGGCTTGCGGCTACAATGCGCGGCATTCGGTGCGCTTCGTCTTTCGGAGCGAGTCGCTGGGCGTGGCTGCAGGCCTTGTAATTCAAGGCGTTCAGTGCAAACAGCAGCTCCGCGCACCTTCGCCAAGCCCGGAAGGAGAAACCCATGGGACAGCGTACGCCTCTGTATGACCTGCATCTCGCTCTCGGCGCGAAAATGGTCGATTTTGGCGGTTGGGATATGCCTCTGCACTACGGCTCGCAAGTTGAAGAGCACCATCAGGTGCGACGCGACTGCGGGGTGTTCGATGTATCCCATATGACCGTGATCGATGTCACCGGCCCTCAGGCCAAGGAATGGCTCCAGCACCTGCTGGCCAATGATGTCGACCGTTTGCATGGCTGCGGCCGTGCGCTCTACAGCGCCATGCTCAACGAGCAGGGCGGCGTGGTGGACGACATGATCGTCTACCGCACCGAAGCCGGTTACCGGCTGGTGGTCAACGCAGCCACCCGCGACCAGGACATGGCCTGGATGCAGGCGCAACTGGGCAACTATTCGGTGCAACTGCAGGAGCGGTCCGAGTTGGCCATGCTCGCCATTCAGGGGCCCCACGCCCGGCAGAAAATCGCCGAGCTGGTCACCCAGTCGCGCGGCACCCTGATTCATCAGCTCAAACCCTTTGAAGGCCACGCTGACGGCGACTGGTTTATCGCCCGTACCGGCTATACCGGTGAAGATGGCCTGGAGATTGTCCTGCCTGCCGATCAGGCACCGGGTTTTTTCAACGATCTGGTGGGCGCGGGTATTTCACCCATTGGCCTTGGCGCTCGCGATACCCTGCGCCTGGAAGCCGGCATGAACCTGTATGGCCAGGATATCCACCAGCAGGTTTCGCCCTTGGCGGCGAACATGGCCTGGAGCATTGCCTGGGAACCTGCCGGTCGCAACTTCATTGGCCGCAGCGCGCTGCAAGCAGAGCTGGCGGCGGGTGTGCAGTACAAATTGGTCGGGCTGGTACTGGAGGAGCGTGGAGTTTTGCGCGCTCACCAAGTGGTTCGTATCGCCAATGTTGGCGAAGGGGAGATCACCAGTGGTAGTTTCTCTCCTACGCTGAGCAAATCCATTGCCCTGGCGCGCGTACCGACGGCCACCGCCGATCGGGCCGAAGTGGAAATCCGCGGCAAGTGGTACCCGGTTCGAGTGGTCAAACCGACCTTCGTACGCCATGGCAAAACCTTGATCTAACATTTCCGGCAGGCCGAAGGCCGCTGACATTTCTTCTTGAGGACACAGATTATGAGCGATATCCCAGCTGACCTGCGTTTTGCCGAAAGTCACGAATGGGCCCGTCTGGAAGCCGACGGCACTGTGACCGTCGGGATTTCCGACCATGCACAGGAAGCGTTGGGTGATGTGGTGTTTGTTGAGCTGACGGAAGTGGGCAACGTATTTGCTGCCGAAGATCAGGCGGGTGTAGTGGAATCGGTGAAAGCCGCCTCGGATATCTACTCGCCGATTGCTGGCGAAGTGATTGCGGTGAACGACGCCCTGAGCGGCGAGCCTGAGTTGTTGAACACCGACCCTTACGGCGCCTGGATCTTCAAGCTCAAGCCAAGCAACCCGGCCGACCTGGAAAAACTGCTGGATGCTGCGGGTTACAAAGCTGCCATCGGCGAGTAAACCCTGAGCCTTGCCACGGCACAAATCAATGTGGGAGCTGGCTTGCCTGCTCCCACAGTTGATTGTTGCAAGCCAACGCTTTTTGTTTAACCCGCTTTCAACACTGCTTTAACCGCCGCAACAGACCGCTCCACGTCCGCCTCTGTCATCGCCGTGAACATCGGCAACGACACGATCAAACGCCCAACACGCTCCGACACCGGGAACATGCCTTCCTTGAAACCCTGTGCCCGATACAGGCTCAGCAGGTGGATCGGCGGGTAGTGATAGCCAATACCGACGCCATGCGCCTGCATCTGTTCCATGAAGGTGGCGCGTGCCGGCTTGCCATCCTGACGCTCCGGCAATACCAGTTGGAACAGGTGCCAGTTGCTGTTTTCGAAGTCTGCCGGCGGCAGTTGTGCGCCGTACTGCGCTTCGAAATCACTGCCGAAGCATTTGAAGTAGTGGCGCGCCAAGTTCTGGCGATGGGCAGTGATCTTCTCGATATGAGCGAACTGACCCAGGCCGATGGCTGCAGCGATGTCGGTCATGTTGAACTTGCCACCCAACACATCCACGTCCAGGCCGTCGAAACCCGTGCGGGTAACGCCCTGCAGGCGATATTTCTCGGCCAGACGGGCTTCTTCGGCATTGTTCAATACCAGGCAACCGCCCTCGGAAGAGGTGATGTTCTTGTTGGCCTGAAAACTGAAGGATACGAAGTCGCCGGTTGCGCCAATGCGTTCGCCATCCCAGCTGGAACCCAGTGCCTGGGCGGCGTCTTCGACGATACGCAGGTTGTACTTGTTGGCCAGTGCATACAGCATCGGCATATCCAGGGGCAGGCCCGCCAGGTACACAGGAATGATCGCCTTGGTACGTGGGGTGATTGCAGCTTCCACTTGGGCCAGATCGATATTGCGGGTAACCGGGTCGATATCGGCAAATACCGGCGTGGCGCCGACTTCCAGAATCACGTTGGCAGTGGCGACCCAGGAGATCGGCGTGGTGATGACTTCATCCCCTGGGCCAATCCCGGCGATGCGCAGGGCAATTTCCATGGTGCAGGTGCCGGAGTTGAACGTCCGCACCGGGCGGCCACCAAAGTATTCCGACAGCTGTGCTTCGAACGCCTGCACTTTTGGCCCACTGGTGATCCAGCCCGAGCGCAGTACATCGCCGACCGCCGAGATGGTGGCTTCATCAATGGTAGGTTTGGAAAACGGCAGAAAGGGCTGTTGGCTCATAACGACGAAGGCATCCGTTTCAGATAGGCGATGAGTAATAAACGTATCAGTACCGCATGGTTGCACGGTTCGACTGAATATAGCCTGTCACGGGTGAATGAATCGTCATGTTACGAGCAAAAAAATGCCGCTCCCAAAGAGCGGCATTTTTTATAGGCGTTTTACTCGGTCACAGCATTTTTGGCGAGGATAGCGTTGGCCAACTCCATATCCGTGGCCTTGAGGCCTGGGTTGTCAGCGCGGACCTTCTGCATGGCGGCTTCCAGGTATGGACCGCGGATGCCGCCATCGCTGGCAACAAAGCTGCCTGCGTCGTCCTGGGCGGCGACCACCAGCTTGTGGTCCTTGAAGGTCAGGTACGTCGAGCCGGTAGTAGCGCCCGATGAGATGACATTACGCCAGAAGCTGTCGGCCATGGCTGAACCGACTGGAAGGGAAAGCACAGCGAGGGTTGCGACAGCATATTTGAGACGCATGATGGGTGACTCCGACTGGGTTATCTGAACGGTTTGATTATAGTTGGCCCCGCTGAGTTCCCTATCGGACTAAACCGTTTCGACCTGTAAAACCACTCCGTCCTGACCAATGACGCGTACTTGAGCCCCTACAGGGCTGTCCGGGCCGTTGGCCATCCACACGCCATCACCGACTTTTATCTTGCCTCGGCCATCGACAATGGCCTGATGCACCATAAACGTACGGCCGATCAGCTCCGAGCCACGCATGTTCAGCCCTGGCTGGTCACTGACCTTGGCACTGCTGCGCTGGCGTTTCCACCAATAGACGGCGGTCAAAATCGACAGCACGGCGAACAACAGCAGTTGCCATTCCAGCCCGAGCGGCGGCACCAGGAACTTGATCACGCCTACAGCGGCAGCGGCGATGCCCATCCACAGCAGGTAACCGCCGGCGCCGAATACTTCAAGAATCAACAGTACCGTGCCCAGTGCCAGCCAATCCCAGAACGACAGATGCTGCAGGAAATCCCACATGGCAGTTGCCTCAGCCTTTCTTGTTGTCGAAAGTTGCCTTGACGATTTCGCCGATGCCACCGACGGCGCCAATCACCTGGCTGGCTTCCAGCGGCATCAGGATGACTTTGCTGTTGTTGGCCGATGCCAGCTTGCCCAAGGCATCGATGTATTTTTGCGCGACGAAGTAGTTAACCGCCTGCACGTTGCCCGACGCGATGGCCTCGGAGACCACTTGTGTGGCACGGGCTTCGGCCTCGGCCTGACGCTCACGGGCTTCGGATTCCAGGAAAGCCGCCTGGCGACTGCCCTCGGCCTCAAGGATCTGCGCCTGTTTTTTACCTTCGGCCGTCAGGATCGCCGATGCCCGCAGGCCTTCGGCTTCCAGGATTTGCGCGCGTTTGATCCGCTCGGCTTTCATCTGGCCGGACATGGCGGCCATCAGGTCGGCAGGCGGGCTGATGTCTTTGATCTCGATGCGGGTGATCTTGATGCCCCACGGCGCTGTGGCTTCATCCACGGTGCGCAGCAGTTTTTCGTTGATGCCGTCACGCTGGCTCAGCATGGCGTCCAGCTCCATGGAGCCAAGCACGGTGCGGATGTTGGTTTGCAGCAGGTTGCGGATGGCGTGCTCGAGGTTGTTGACCTCGTAGGCGGCCTGGGCGGTGTTGACCACCTGGAAGAAGCACACGGCGTCGATTTGCACGGTGGCGTTGTCGGCGGTGATCACTTCCTGCGGTGGAATATCCAGCACGCTTTCCATCACGTTCATCTTGCGACCGATGCGGTCCATGATCGGAATAATGATGTTCAGGCCAGGCTTGAGGGTGTTGGTGTAGCGGCCGAAACGCTCGACAGTCCACTGGTAGCCTTGGGGCACCACTTTAAAACCCATGAACAGGATGGCAATGGCCAAACCCACGAAAAGAAGCAGTACGGTTCCGATCTGCATAGCGATTCCCTATCTGATGGTGTCAGTGATGCGACGTATGGCCGATTGTAACGGCCCGGTCACGGATAAGGACGGTTTCACGGGCTAACAATCAAATCATTTGTTTCTGAATCCCCAAGATCTACGGGCGTTACCCGTAATACCTCTGCCAGGGTGGTCAGCCCGGCGTTCACTTTGTCGACACCGGCCATGCGCAGGCTGCGCATGCCTTGCTCCACCGAGGCCCGGCGCAGAGCCTGCACGTCGGCACCTGGAGTGATCAGCGCCTTGAGCGCCTCGTTCATCGGCATGATTTCGTAGAGCCCGGCGCGGCCTCGATAACCACTGTCACGGCATTCTGCGCAGCCGACAGCTTCATGGGCGGTGCCCACCGCACGTTTGCAATGCGGGCATAAAATCCGCACCAAACGCTGCGCCATCACGCCTATAAGGGTAGCTTTGATCAAATAATGAGCAATGCCCAGTTCCTGCAACCGGCTGATGGCACTGGGTGCATCATTGGTATGCAGCGTCGACAGCACCAGATGCCCGGTCAACGCGGCCTGAATCGCCATTTCTGCGGTTTCCCGGTCACGGATCTCACCGATCATGATGATGTCCGGGTCCTGGCGCAGCAGGGCGCGGACACCGCTGGCGAACGTCAGGTCGATGTTGTGCTGCACCTGCATCTGATTGAAGGCCGGTTCAATCATTTCGATCGGGTCCTCCACTGTGCACAGGTTGACCTCGCGCGTTGCCAGTTGCTTGAGCGTGGCGTAGAGGGTGCTGGTCTTGCCGGAGCCGGTTGGCCCGGTGACCAGAATGATGCCGTTGGCCTGACCGGTCATGGCGTGCCAGCGTTGTTGGTCGTCGTGGGATAAACCCAACTGATCGAAATCCTTGAGCAGCACCTGTGGGTCGAAAATCCGCATCACCAGTTTTTCACCAAACGCCGTGGGCAAGGTCGAAAGGCGCAGCTCCACCTCAATGCCTGCCGGGCTTTTGGTCTTGACCCGGCCGTCCTGGGGTTTGCGTTTTTCCGCCACATTCATCCGGCCCAGGCTCTTGAGGCGGCTGACCACCGCCATCGTGACCTGAGGCGGAAACTGATACACATCGTGCAGCAGCCCGTCGATGCGAAAACGCACGCGGCCTTGGTCGCGGCAGGGTTCGACATGGATATCACTGGCCCGCTGCTCGAAGGCGTACTGCAACAGCCAGTCGACGATAGTGACGATATGCGCGTCATTGGCATCCGGCTCCTGATCGCTGGCGCCGAGGTTGAGCAGTTCGACGTTGCCGGCCACCGTCGCTTTTTGATCGGCGCCGCTGACGGATTTGGCCAACCGGTAGAACTCGCCGATGCAGCGTTCAATAGCCGTGGGGTTGGCGACCACGCGCTTGATCGAGCGCTTGAGCACCTGCGCCAACCCGGCTTCCCAGTCGCGGACATGGGGCTGGGCGCTGGCGACGGTGACGGTCTGCGCATCCACGGCCACCGCCAGGATCCCATGGCGCTGCGCAAAGGCATGGGACATCAGCGGCACCACGGTGGCCACGTCGATCTTGAGCGGGTCGATACGCAGATACGGCTGCCCGACGTGCGTGGCCAGCCATTGCGTCAGGGTCTCCAGGCACAGCCCATGGGCTGCAATGCCTACCAGAGGATGTTGCCGGGTGGCGGGCGCCGTCGACAGTGAATGCGCCATCTCTGCGGTTATCAGCCCTTGCTCGAGCAGCGCCGGCAGCAACTGATGCAGTTCCAATCGGTGAGTGTGCAAGGCGGTAGGCATGGGTATTTCCTGGCAGGCGTCGGGTGTAAACCCAGGCTAGCCTGCCCCCGAACATCCACCTGCCCCGGAGTATTGCCGGCTTTTACAGGCTGGCCGCCGTCATCGCTGCAGGCCGCAAAGAGTCAGCCCGCCACACCTCGAGCGAGCAGACGCTGATCAGGTTTCTAAGCTTTTCACCGATCACCTGAGCGCGGTGCCAGCTCAAACCGTCCATGACGATGTCAATGTTCAACAGGTCGTCTTCACGGCTCACATTGACCTGTTGCGGAGTCAGGAACTGCAGAGCGAAATAGTTGAGCATCCGGCACAGTACGTCCGGCTCGGCCTCGGCGACGATCTGATAATGCGCCTGGCAATGGGCGTTGTTGACGGCCCAGGCATCGACGCGTGCGCAGGTGTGAGTGGTTTCGACGGCGTGCATGCTGACTCTCCAAATTCGACTGGAGAAATTTTTACATTCGTCATGGGAGATTTCTTATCTAAGATGGGCGCTATCTGCGATTTATTGAATAAATCAATTCAGGATAAGCACATTCAAAGGTATTTTTATGCAAAGTGAGTTGGACGCCTATGACCGCCGCATCCTGGCCCTGCTGCAAGAGGATGCTTCGCTGTCCAGTGCGCAGATCGCCGAACAGGTGGGCCTGTCCCAGTCGCCGTGCTGGCGGCGTATCCAGCGGCTCAAGGAGGAAGGGGTGATTCGCGGCCAGGTCACGCTGCTGGACCGCAAGAAGATCGGCCTTAACACGCAGATTTTTGCCGAGGTCAAACTCAATGCCCACGGCCGTTCCAACTTCACCGAGTTCACCGAGGCGATTCGCGGGTTTCCGGAAGTGCTGGAGTGTTATGTGCTGATGGGCGCGGTGGATTTTCTGCTGCGCATTGTTACGTCGGACATCGAGGCGTATGAGCGGTTTTTCTTCGAGAAACTGTCGATGGTGCCGGGGATTCAGGAGGTGAACTCGATCGTGGCGTTGTCGGAGATCAAGTCCACCACCAGCCTGCCAGTCTTGCGCTGACAGGGCCTGCCTCATCGCGGGCAAGCCCGGCTCCCACATTGGAATGCATTCCCCTGTGGGAGCTGGGCGATAGCGATCTTACAGGCGCAGTAAAGTCTTCCAGGCGCGGTTCTGATACACCGCAATTGCCTGGTGCATACGCGCATCCAGCGATTCATCGGTGATCGGCTGGTTGGCCAGCAGCGCCAACTTGTTCAGCTCGCCGTACAAGCGGTCCAGCTCCGGGATGTCCACCACTTGACGTGCGTGGTGCAGCCAGGCCTGGATGCGTTCGATGCGCGGCAGTTGTTCGGCCAGGTCTTCCGGTTGCTGCTGGTAGCGTTGCAGTTGCAGGGCGACGGCGTCGTCGGCCAGCAGGCGTGGCAGCCAATTGGTGATTTGCGCGGCGCCCTGGCGGTTGCCACGCACGTTGCGGTCGGCGGTCCAGGTGCGGGCCAGCAGCCAGCGCGAAGTGTTCAGCGAGAACAGGCCCCAACGCACGTCTTCGAGTTCTTCGGCGAACTGTTCCGGTGCGGCTTTGCGGATGTCTTCATCGTCGTCACCGGCCTGCACCAGCGGGCGCCAGTCTTCCAGCAACGCGTCCAGCGCACTGCGCAGTTCGCTGGTGGATTGACGCGGCGCGGCCTGGCCGAGGCTGCCGATCAGGGCGCGCAGCTCGCCGAGGTTGTCGACCCAGTCCTGCAACAGGCGCCAGTGGCCATTAAAACGGTATTGCTCAGCCAGACGCTGGCTGCTGCCGAGCAGGTGCCACATGATCGCGGCGAAGGCATCGTCCAACGGCATTTCGGCGTGGATCTGCGGGGCCGGCAGGCTCAGCGAGTAGCTGCTGGCGTCGTACAGGCGGTAGCCGCGCTCGGCCTTGCTGATATCGCATGGCATCAGTGCCAGGGTCGCGGCCAGTTCGGCGGCCAGTTCCAGCAGGGCAGCCGGTTCGCCTTCGCGCAGTTCCAGTTCCAGCTCGCAGATTTCTTCTTTCTGCTTGCCGACCACCACATGGCCCAGGTCCAGGGCGGCTTCGATCACCACCTTGGCCTTGCCACGGCCCCAGGCGATTTCGGCGCGCTCACGCACGAAATCGGTGGTGAAAATCGGCTTGAGGGTCTTTTTGTCCAGCTCGGCCAATTGCTCGGGCCAGCACTCGCCGTCGAGTTTCTTCACATCGAGCTTGGCTTTGGGCAGGTCCCAGTTGTATTCGTTGCGTTCCGACAAGCCGGCGACGCTTTGGCCACGGGTCTTGAGGGTCTGGATGATGTCGTCACCGTCCTTGCGCAGGCGCAGGGCGACTTTGGCCTGGGCCAGGTCGCGCTCGGGGGTGTCGAAGTACTGGTTCATCAACTCACGGCGTTCCCAGCCACTTTTGTTGCGTTTTTTCAGTAGCGGGTGCTCACGCAGCGCGGCGAGGGTTTCGCGGCTGACGCGGAGCTTGATTTCGGTTTCTTTCTGCATGGCCGGAAAATCCAGGATCGGGAGCGCAGCCGGGGAAATGTGTGGCTGCCAAGGTCGTGCAGTGTACAGGACTGAGCCCGGCAACGCGCCGCAACGGTTTATTGTGTCGTGCAGATGGTTCTATAGTGGGGCTCATCCGGGAAGTTGAGAGGCTGCGCATGCCGTTACCGTCCATGAAAGAGCAATTCGCCGCGCTGATTGCCGCGCCGTCGGTCAGTTGCACCCAAGCGTCTCTCGACCAGACCAACCGCCCGGTGATCGACTTGCTCGCCAGTTGGTTGGGCGACCTGGGTTTTGCCATCGATATCCAGCAAGTCAGCCCCGGCAAGTTCAACCTGCTGGCCAGTTTCGGCAGTGGCCCCGGCGGGCTGGTGCTGGCCGGGCATAGCGATACCGTGCCGTATGACGCCGCGCTGTGGAAGACCGATCCGCTCAAGCTGACGGAAGTCGACGGCCGCTGGGTAGGCTTGGGCAGTTGCGACATGAAGGGTTTTTTTGCCCTGGCCATCGAAGCCGTGCTGCCTTTGCTGGATCAGCCGTTCAAGCAACCTTTGCTGATCCTCGCCACTTGCGATGAAGAAAGCTCGATGTCCGGCGCCCGTGCACTGGCCGAGGCCGGGCGCCCGTTGGGCCGTGCGGCGGTGATTGGTGAGCCGACGGGGCTCAAGCCGATCCGCCTGCACAAAGGCGTGATGATGGAGCGCATTGATATTCTGGGCCAAAGCGGCCATTCGTCGGACCCAAGCCTGGGCCACAGCGCCCTTGAAGCCATGCACGACGCCATCGGCGAACTGCGCGGCCTGCGCCTGGCCTGGCAGCGTGAGTACCGCAACCCGCAATTCAGCGTGCCGCAACCGACCATGAACTTCGGTTGCATTCACGGCGGCGACAACCCCAATCGCATCTGCGGCCAATGCTCGCTGGAATTTGACCTGCGGCCATTGCCGGGCATGGACCCGCAGGTGCTGCGCGCCGCCATCCGCCAGAAGCTCGAACCCTTGGCCGAGCGTCATAAAGTCAAGATCGACTACGCGCCGCTGTTTCCCGAAGTGCCGCCGTTCGAGCAGGCCGAAGACGCCGAGCTGGTGCGGGTGGCGGAACGATTGACCGGTCATCGTGCACAAGCAGTAGCGTTCGGCACCGAAGCGCCTTATCTTCAGCGCCTTGGTTGTGAAACCCTGGTGCTTGGCCCCGGCGATATCGCCTGCGCCCACCAGCCGGGCGAGTACCTCGAAATGTCACGCTTGACGCCTACAGTGCGTCTATTGCGGGAACTGATCGAACATTACTGCCTGAAACCTGCATAAATTAACCCCTGCCTATTCGTACATAGAAGGAGAGCGAGCGTGTCGCCAAGCCTGTTCCGACGATAACCATCAGCCCGCTGTGCGCTTTCACGATTCATCCTTTTTTGGCTGCTTTTTATTACAGGCCCAGGTTTTATGCCCGAATACGTCAATTGGCTTCGTCATGCTTCGCCTTACATCAACGCCCACCGCGACTGCACCTTTGTGGTCATGCTGCCCGGCGATGGCGTGGAACACCCTAACTTCGGCAATATCGTCCACGATCTGGTGCTGCTCCACAGCCTGGGTGTGCGGCTGGTGCTGGTGCACGGTTCGCGCCCGCAGATCGAAACCCGCCTTGAAGCACGCGGTCTCACCCCGGCCTACCACGAAGGCTTGCGCATCACGGATGCGGCGACCCTGGAATGTGTGATCGACGCGGTTGGGCATCTGCGCATTGCTATCGAGGCGCGCCTGTCCATGGACATGGCCTCGTCGCCGATGCAGGGCTCGCGCTTGCGCGTGGCCAGCGGCAACCTCGTCACTGCACGGCCGATCGGCGTGCTCGAAGGCGTGGACTACCACCACACCGGCGAAGTGCGCCGGGTCGACCGCAAAGGCATCAATCGCCTGCTGGACGAGCGCTCCATCGTGCTGCTGTCGCCATTGGGTTATTCGCCCACCGGCGAGATCTTCAACCTGGCCTGCGAAGACGTCGCCACCCGCGCCGCCATCGACCTGGGCGCCGACAAGCTGCTGCTGTTTGGCGCCGACCTCGGTTTGATCGATGAGCATGGTCGCCTGGTGCGTGAGTTGCGCCCGCAACAAGTGCCGGCGCACCTGCAACGTTTGGGCAACAACTATCAGGCTGAATTGCTGGATGCCGCCGCCGAGGCTTGCCGTGGCGGCGTAGGGCGCAGCCATATCGTCAGTTATGCCGAAGACGGCGCGCTGCTCACCGAGCTGTTCACCCGCGACGGCGGCGGCACCTTGGTGGCCCAGGAGCAATTCGAACTGGTGCGCGAAGCGGCGATTGAAGACGTCGGTGGCTTGCTCGACCTGATCAGCCCGCTGGAAGAGCAGGGCATTCTGGTGCGGCGTTCGCGTGAGGTGTTAGAGCGCGAGATCGAGCAGTTCAGCGTGGTCGAGCGCGAAGGCATGATCATCGCCTGTGCGGCGCTGTATCAGATCGCTGATTCGGATGCTGGTGAGTTGGCGTGCCTGGCAGTCAACCCGGAGTACCGTCACGGCGCACGCGGTGATGTGTTGCTGGAGCGCATCGAGACCCGCGCGCGCGCCCAGGGTTTGAAGACTTTGTTTGTCCTCACCACGCGTACCGCCCACTGGTTCCGCGAGCGCGGGTTTGTGCCGAGCAGCGTGGATCGCCTGCCGTCGGCGCGGGCCTCGCTGTACAACTATCAGCGTAATTCGAAGATTTTCGAGAAGGCCCTATAAAAACACTGAGCTGGCTTGTGTGGGAGCTGGCTTGCCTGCGATGCGGGCACCTCGGTCTGTCAGGTAAACCGAGGTGATGCCATCGCAGGCAAGCCAGCTCCCACAGGTGATCGCATTTATTCAGGGATGAATTTATCGGTCACAAAGGCCGAGTAGTCCGGTAGCACCGTTTCAACCTTCCCCTGTTCCTTCAAAAATTTCGCCGTCTCCCCGATCGCCTTCGCCGTGCCGCCTTTGAGCAGCGCCTCGGTTTGCTGCGCTTGGGCATCCGGGAAGGTGGTACCGGCCAACAGTTCAGGGATATCGGCGGCATTCGAGCCTGTCAATTTGGCGATTTTCTGCACCGGTTCGGAATCGACGGTCCAGCGGTCTTTATGGGCCGCATAGTCAGCAAAGGAATCCAGTGTGACCTTGGCAAACTTGGCCACTACGTCAGGATGTTTTTGCGCGAAATCCTTGCGTGCCACCCACACTTCGAACGTCGGCGCGCCCCACTGGCCCACCTGGGCTGCGTCTGTCAGGGTTTTGCCGGTCTTGCGGATTTCCCCCAGCGCCGGTGACCACACGAACGCGCCGTCGATATCGCCACGTTTCCACGCGGCAGCAATTTCTGCCGGTTGCAGGTTCACCACTTTGACTTTTTGCGTGTCCAGGCCCCAGTGCTTCAGCGCCCCGAGCAGGCTGTAATGGGAGGTCGAGACAAACGGGGTGGCGATGGTTTTACCCGCCAGGTCTGCGGGTTTGTCGATGCCACTGCCATTGCGTACCACCAGGGCTTCAGAAGTGTTGATCTGCGCCGATACGATAAACGCCACGATCGGTAGATTGCGTGAAGCCGCTGCTGCCAAAGGGCTGGAACCGAGATTGCCGATCTGCACATCGCCGGAAGCGATAGCGGTGACCACTTCAGGGCCGCTGTTGAAGCGGCGCCAAGCGATTTTCTCGCCGATGGCCTTTTCGTAGAGGCCGTCAGCCAGGGGAACCTTGCTGGGGTCGATACCGGTTTGATAGCCGATGGTCAAATCGGCGGCTTTGACACCAAAAGAAAGTATTAGTGACACAAAAACTGTAACAAATTGACGGGAGGATGTGCGTTTGGCCATGATGGCGTCGCCTTTTTGATCGTGAGTGACGTATGCAACCGTACGGCCACACTAATCGATCTAAAAAAAGGCTGGTAAATACCCTTTAGGAATTAGCTTATGGAGCGCTTGATCTATGCTGATCGGCTCGCTGCCTGCTGAGGCTTATTCCTGAATCGTATGAAAAAGAATGAAACAATTCTTTTTGGGTGTATGAAAAACTCATTACCCTGCAGGGACCAAATCAACTGCGATTAGACGAAGGTAGTAGACACACAAGGTTACGATTGACTTGGTAGTCACTATCTGGCGCTAATCGCGCATCTGTGGATCGAGGGCGTCAGACCCGAGACCAAAGAAATACAAAAATTAGAAATGAGAGGAGCGGTACATGAAGAAGTCCACCTTGGCGTTGGCTGTGACCCTGGGCGCAATCGCTCAGCAAGCAGGCGCTGCCGGTTTCATCGAAGACAGTAAGGCCACACTGGGTCTGCGTAACTTCTACATCAACACGGATAACCGTGATGGTGCTGCAGACCCGTCCAGGAACGAAGAATGGGGCCAAGGCTTCGATCTGCGGTTCATTTCGGGCTATACCCAAGGCACCGTTCAGTTCGGCGTTGACGCAATCGGCTTGTACGGCGTGCGCCTCGATTCTGGCCGCGGCACCAGCGGTAACATCACCGGTACTTCGTCCGGCGGTACTGTGTTCCCAAGCGACGGCAATCGCGCGGTCAACGATTTCGCCAGCCTCGGTGTGACCGGTAAGGTGAAGATCTCCCAAACCGAACTGAAACTGGGTACGTTGCAGCCTAAGCTGCCGGTTATCGTGACCAACGATGGTCGTATGCTGCCGCAAACCTTCCAGGGTGGCCAGATCACTACCAACGACATCAAGGATTTGACCCTGGTTGCCGGTCAGATCGAGCATGCCAAAGGCCGTAACTCCAGCAACAACGAAGGTTTGTCGCTGGGTGGCGCCAACGGTGGCTCGAACTACACCGCAGGCAAGTTCGTCAACAAGTTCTACTATGCCGGTGGTGACTACAAACTCACCAAAGATCTGACCGCACAGTACTACTACGGCAACCTGGAAGACTTCTACAAGCAGCACTTCCTGGGTCTGACCCATAACTGGTCGATCGGCCCGGGCGTATTGAAGTCTGACCTGCGTTATTTCAACAGTTCTGACGACGGCCTGAACGGTAACACGTCTTCCTACTACACCAGCGGTAACTACAACGGTTTCCGTGCCGGTAAGGGTAAAGTCGACAACAACCTGTACAGCGGCCTTTTCCTGTACTCCGTGGCCGGCCACACCTTTGGTGGCGGTTACCAGGTCAGCAATGGCAGCAGCGACTTCCCTTGGTTGAACCAGGGTGACGGCTCGTCGGCTTACATCACTACCGACATGCAGATCCAGAAGTTCGCCCGTGCCGGCGAGCGCACCTGGCAAGCTCGTTACGCTTATGACTTCGCCAAGGTTGGCGTACCTGGCCTGACGGCTGGCGTTGTGTACCTCAAAGGTAGCAACATCGACACTATCGCGAACACCAACGCGCGTACTGAAACCACCGGCCAGTCCGAGTGGGAACGCGACATCACCGTTGCCTACGTGATTCCAGAAGGCCCGCTGAAAAACCTCGGCGTTGCCTGGAAAAACGCAATGTGGCGTACCGACCTGGCGAACACCCGTTCCCAGGACGAAAACCGTCTGATCGTCAGCTACTCGCTGCCACTGTTCTAGTAGCGTGAAGCTGTTGTAAGACTGTAAACCTTGCCCGGCGCAACGCCGGGCAAGGTGTCTTGCTTTTCAAGTCAGGCTCAACCCCCGCAAGCCCTTCCTGAAACCCCTCTTTTTACAGCGTCTCAAGGCCTTCTCGAACCTTGTGGTGGATGTTGATCCTCGGCCTTTCTGACGTCCAATGAATAGATTTTTAATATTCTTTTATCGTCTAAATAAATCGATATTTATTCTTTTTAAATAATTCCTAACCCATGCACAGTGGTCTCCATAAGCACTCACCAGGAGCCACACCATGAGCCTACGATTGGGCGACATCGCCCCCGACTTTGAACAGGATTCCAGCGCCGGCAAGATTCGTTTCCACGAATGGCTGGGCGATAGCTGGGGCGTGTTGTTTTCCCATCCGGCGGACTTCACTCCGGTGTGCACCACGGAGCTGGGCTTTACCGCCAAGCTCAAGGACGAATTCGCCCAGCGCGGGGTCAAGGCCATTGCCCTGTCGGTCGACCCGGTGGACTCGCACCACAAGTGGATCGAAGACATCAATGAAACCCAGAACACGGTCGTCAACTTCCCGATCCTGGCCGATGCCGATCGCAAGGTGTCGGACCTCTACGACCTGATCCACCCGAATGCCAGTGACACGCTCACCGTGCGTTCCTTGTTCGTGATCGACCCGAACAAGAAGATCCGCCTGACCATCACTTACCCGGCCAGTACCGGCCGCAACTTCCACGAAATCCTGCGGGTCATCGACTCGCTGCAGCTGACCGACAACCACAAGGTCGCCACACCCGCCAACTGGCAGGACGGCGATGAAGTGGTGATCGTGCCGTCGCTCAAGGACGAGGAAGAGATCAAGAAGCGCTTTCCGAAGGGCTACCGTGCGGTGAAGCCGTACCTGCGCCTCACCCCACAGCCCAATCGCTGAAGCTGAAATCGCTATCGCGGGCAAGCCCGGCTCCCACAGTTGACCGCATTCCCCTGTGGGAGCCGGGCTTGCCCGCGATGGCGATGGTGCATGCGCCACAGAACCTGAGTTAAAACCGAATCACATAGCAGGGGTTTTCAGGCCGTTTCGACGGCCTTTTTTTTCGTCTTGAGGTTAATAATCTTCATATGCATTTATAGAATAAACAAATGAAAAAATAAGATTTAAAGATATATAAATATGCTGATAGGGTCTGTTCCATCTTGGCGACATCGCCACCCAGCGAACCGCCGACACTTGCCCAAGGAATACCTGCATGCTGGTCGTAACACTTGGAGGCAGCCCCAGCCAGCGTTCGCGCTCCGGGGTCTTGCTGGAAAAAACCCGTCAGTGGCTGCAAGACAAAGGCGTGGAAGTGGTGAGTTATCAGATACGGGACTTCCCGGCCGAAGACTTGCTGCACGCCCGCTTCGACAGCCCCAAAGTCATCGATCTGTTGCAGCAAATCGCCAATGCCGACGGCCTGGTCATCGCCACGCCGGTGTACAAGGCCTCGTTTTCCGGCGCGCTGAAAACCGTGCTCGACCTGCTGCCCGAACGCGCCCTGGCCCACAAGATTGTGTTGCCGATGGCCACCGGCGGCAGCATCGCCCACATGCTGGCGGTGGACTACGCCTTGAAGCCGGTGTTGTCGGCCCTCAAGGCCCAGGAATTGCTCCACGGTATTTTCGCCGAAGACAGCCAGATCGCTTACGCCGAAGGCAGTGCCCAGGCGCAACTGGTGCCGGTGCTTGAACAGCGGTTGCACGAGGCCCTCGAGACGCTTTACGGCGCCATGGCCCGTCGCCCCAAACCGCTGGACCCCAATGTGCTGAATGAACGTTTGTTGAGTGCTCGCTGGAGCATTTAAGCCGCACCGAAATTTGTAGTACTCACCTTACTCAGCCGCCAACGGCCAAGCAGGTGCAGCCAACCCCCTCATCGCATTATTTGGAGAGAGCGCCATGCGCACTGTCATCTTGCGTCGTGGTCTGGTCGCACTGTTTGCTGCGGCTGTGTCCTTCGGCGCCATTGTTCAAGCCCAGGCCGCCGAGACCTTGCGGATCGGTTATCAGAAGTACGGCACGCTGGTGCTGCTCAAAGCCAAGGGCTCGCTGGAAAAGCGCCTGGCCGCCCAGGGCGTGCAAGTGCAATGGACCGAATTCCCCGGTGGCCCGCAGTTGCTCGAAGGCCTGAACGTCGGCGCCATCGACTTTGGCGTCACCGGCGAAACGCCGCCGGTGTTCGCCCAGGCGGCGGGCGCAGATTTGCTCTACGTCGCCTACGAGCCGCCGGCGCCGACCAGTGAAGCGATCCTGGTGCCCAAGGATTCGACGATCAAATCGGTGGCCGAGCTCAAGGGCAAGAAGATCGTGCTCAACAAAGGCTCCAACGTGCACTATTTGTTGGTGCGTGCCCTGGAAGATGCCGGCCTCAAATACACCGACGTACAGACCATCTTCCTGCCGCCCGCCGATGCCCGCGCCGCGTTCGAGCGTGGCAGCGTTGACGCCTGGGTGATCTGGGACCCGTACCAGGCGGCCGCCGAGAAACAGCTGCAAGCCCGCACCCTGCGTGACGGCACCGGCATTGCCGACAACCACCAGTTCTACCTGGCCACCAGGCCTTACGCCACGCAGCACCCGGACGTGATCAAGGCGCTGGTGGAAGAAGTGCGCGCCGTGGGCGAGTGGTCCAAGGCCAACCCTACGGAGGTGACCGAACAAGTCGCGCCACTGCTCGGCTTGCCGGCGGACATCACCCTGACCTCGGTCAAGCGCCAAGGCTACGGCGCGCTGTTCCTGACCCCGGAAGTGGTCGCCGCCCAGCAGAAAATCGCCGACACCTTCTACCAGCTCAAATTGATCCCCAAACCCTTGAGCATCAAGGACGTGATCTGGACGCCATCCGCCGCCGTCGCCACAGCGCCGTAATCCGACTTCTTCAGGAGACAACTCCATGAGCCTCAATATTTTCTGGTTCCTGCCTACCCACGGCGACGGCCATTACCTTGGCACCGCCGAAGGCGCCCGCGCCGTCGATCACGGTTATCTGCAGCAAGTGGCTCAGGCGGCTGACCGCCTGGGTTTCGGCGGGGTGCTGATTCCTACCGGCCGCTCCTGTGAAGACTCATGGCTGGTGGCCGCCTCGCTGATCCCGGTAACCCAGCGTTTGAAATTCCTTGTCGCGCTGCGCCCCGGCATCATCTCCCCGACGGTGGCGGCGCGTCAGGCCGCGACCCTGGACCGTTTGTCCGGCGGGCGCGCTTTGTTCAACCTGGTCACCGGCGGTGATCCGGAAGAGCTGGCCGGCGATGGCTTGTTCCTCAGCCACGAAGAGCGCTACCAGGCCTCGGTGGAATTCACCCGCATCTGGCGCCGCGTGCTGGAAGGCGAAACCGTGGATTACGACGGCGAACACATCAGCGTCAAAGGCGCCAAATTGCTCTACCCGCCGATCCAGCAGCCACGTCCGCCGCTTTACTTCGGTGGCTCCTCTGAAGCCGCCCAGGACCTGGCAGCCGAACAGGTGGAAATGGTGCTGACCTGGGGCGAACCACCGGCCGCCGTCGCGGAAAAAATCGAACAGGTGCGCGCCAAGGCGGCCAAACTTGGACGCACTGTGCGCTTCGGTATTCGCCTGCATGTCATCGTGCGCGAAACCAACGATGAAGCGTGGAAAGCCGCTGACAAACTGATTTCCCATCTGGATGACGAAACCATCGCCCGCGCCCAGGCATCCCTGGCGCGTTTCGACTCGGTTGGCCAGCAGCGTATGGCCGCTTTGCACGGTGGCAACCGCGACAACCTCGAAGTCAGCCCCAACCTGTGGGCCGGCGTCGGCCTGGTGCGCGGCGGTGCCGGCACCGCACTGGTGGGGGACGGCCCAACCGTGGCGGCGCGGGTCAAGGAATACGCGGCGCTGGGCATCGACACTTTTATCTTCTCCGGTTACCCACACCTGGAAGAGTCGTATCGGGTTGCCGAACTGTTGTTCCCGCACCTGGATATCGAGCGTCCCGAGCTGCCGAAAAGCGCCGGTTACGTCAGCCCGTTCGGCGAAATGGTCGCCAACGATATTCTTCCCAAAGCTGCGTCGCAGAGCTGAGGCGCCATTATGGATTTTGAAAAGTTAAGCCACCGCGTCGCGCCTTGGGTGCTGCCGATTTTGTTGTTGGCGGTGTGGCAGCTGTCGGTGTCGGCGGGCTGGTTGTCGACGCGCATTTTGCCGGCGCCCAGTGCGGTGATCGAAGCTGGGGTCAACCTGGTACGCAGCGGCGAAATCTGGACGCACCTGGCCATCAGCGGCTGGCGTGCGGGCCTGGGCTTTGTGATCGGTGGCAGCATCGGTTTGGCCCTGGGCTTTATCACCGGCCTGTCGAAGTGGGGCGAGCGCCTGCTGGACAGCTCGGTGCAGATGATCCGCAACGTGCCGCACCTGGCGCTGATTCCGCTGGTGATTTTGTGGTTCGGCATTGATGAGACGGCGAAGATTTTCCTGGTCGCCCTCGGCACGCTGTTCCCGATCTACCTGAACACCTACCACGGCATCCGCAACGTCGACCCGGCGCTGGTGGAAATGTCGCGCAGCTACGGCCTGTCCGGTTTCAGCCTGTTCTGGCAAGTGATCCTGCCGGGCGCCTTGCCTTCGATTCTGGTGGGCGTGCGCTTCGCCCTGGGCTTTATGTGGTTGACGCTGATCGTGGCGGAAACCATCTCGGCCAGTTCCGGCATCGGTTACCTGGCCATGAACGCCCGCGAATTCCTGCAAACCGACGTGGTGGTACTGGCGATTGTGCTGTACGCCATCCTCGGCAAGCTCGCCGACCTCGCGGCGCGTGGCCTGGAACGTGTGTGGCTGCGCTGGCATCCGGCTTACCAAGTGAATAAAGGAGGTGCGGCATGACCGCTCAACAACCTCCGCGCCTGCTCAAGGGCATCCCGCTGGCGGTGCGCAAATTGCGCAAGGCCTTTGGTGCGCGGGAAGTACTCAAAGAGATTGACCTGCACATTCCGGCTGGCCAGTTCGTGGCCGTGGTCGGCCGCAGCGGCTGCGGCAAAAGTACCTTGCTGCGTCTGCTCGCAGGCCTGGATAAAGCCAGTGGCGGCGAGTTGCTGGCCGGTTCCGCGCCGCTGAACGAGGCAATTGAAGACACGCGGCTGATGTTCCAGGAAGCGCGTCTGCTGCCGTGGAAAAAGATCATCGACAACGTGGGCCTTGGCCTCAAGGGCAACTGGCGCCCCAAGGCGTTGGAAGCGCTGGAAGCGGTGGGTTTGGCCGAGCGTGCCAATGAATGGCCGGCGGCCTTGTCCGGCGGCCAGAAGCAGCGTGTGGCCCTGGCGCGTGCGTTGATTCACCAGCCGCGCCTGCTATTGCTCGACGAACCTTTGGGCGCGCTGGACGCCCTGACCCGCATCGAGATGCAGCAACTGATCGAAAACCTCTGGCAGAAGCACGGCTTCACCGTGTTGCTGGTCACCCACGACGTCAGCGAGGCCGTGGCGATTGCTGACCGCGTGATCCTGATCGAAGACGGCGAAATCGGCCTCGACCTGATCGTCGATCTGCCGCGCCCACGCGCCAGGGGCTCACATCGCCTGGCCGCGCTGGAAGCCGAAGTGCTTAACCGGGTGCTGTCGCTGCCAGGCTCGCCGCCGGAACCTGAACCTGTTTCACCGCTGCCTACGCAATTGCGTTGGGCTCAATAACTCATAGAGGAAAACCATCATGACTATCAAAGCCATCAACGTACGTAACCAGTTCAAAGGCACCATCAAGGAAATCGTCGAAGGCGACGTGCTGTCGGAAATCGACGTGCAGACCGCGTCCGGCATCGTGACTTCGGTGATCACTACCCGCTCGGTCAAAGAGCTGGAACTGGTGATCGGCAGCGAAGTGATTGCCTTTGTGAAGTCCACCGAGGTGTCGATCGCCAAGTTGTGATTGGCGGCCTTGCAATCGCTATCGCAGGCAAGCCAGCTCCCACATTTGAATGTATTCACAGCTCAAAATGTGGGAGCCGAGCTTGCCCGCGATAGGGCCGGCCTAGCCGCCACCAGGCTCAGCGCTTAGGCAAATACGCCGGCAAATAAAGCCCCACATATGCATCAAACACCCGCATCCCTTCCTCGGCCATGCGCGGCGTAATCTGCCCATGCTGATGCACCGAACGCGCGTACACACGGTCGCTCAACTCCAGCGCCAGCGCGAACACGTCCACGTCGGTGGGCAAGGTCGGCACTTCGAAGTGGCGGTTGAACACTTCAAGCATCAAATCCCCCAACTCCAAGTCATGCTGACGGTCCGCCTGGGTCACTTCGGCAAGCCCGTGCTGCGCCAGGATCAACTGACGTGCAGCCGCGTCGTTGCTGTAGATGCTGAGCATGCGTTGCTCGACGATAGAGGACAGGTCGCGCCACACCTTGAGTGAATCATGCTCGATAGGCGCCTGGATCGCGGCGCGGAAAGCGGCGTGCACATCGGCGGTCAACGCCTCCAGCAGCGCCGGCACGCTGGCGAAAAAGTGATACACCGACGACGGCGGGATCTGCGCCCGTTCGGCCACGCTGTAGATCGACAAGCTCGCCACGCCTTCGCTCGCCAACAAGGTGCGAGCGGCGTCGAGGATCGCATCGATCCGTGCCTGGCTGCGGGCGCGGGGTTTGCGAGGGGCGGCGGGGCGGGTGGGCATGGAAGTCTCCTACAAGGCAGAGCGCATTGTACGCGACCTTATGATCGTTCCCACGCTCTGCGTGGGAATGCCTCGCTGGACGCTCCGCGTCCGCTCTTGGGACGCAGAGCGTCCCTGGCTGCATTACCACGCAGAGCGTGGGAACGAGATTGCAGCGCAAAAAAATGCCGCAGGCCATAAAGCCTGCAGCATTCTTTTAAAACTGCTACTGCTTACACAGTATGCAGGTACCAGTTGTACTCAAGGTCGGAGATGGAGTGTTCAAACTCTTCCAGCTCACTTTCCTTACAGGCGACGAAGATATCGATGTACTTGGGATCGATGTACTTGGCCATCACCTCGCTGTCGTCCAACTCACGCAATGCATCGCGCAGGTTGTTCGGCAGGCTCTGTTCGTTCTGCTCGTAGCTGTTGCCTTCCACCGGAGCACCAGGCTCGATCTTGTTGGTCAGACCGTGGTGCACACCCGCCAGGACCGAAGCCATCAGCAGGTAAGGGTTGGCGTCGGCACCGGCCACGCGGTGTTCGATACGCACGGCATCGGACGAGCCGGTGGGTACGCGAATCGCCACAGTGCGGTTATCCAGGCCCCAGCACGGCGAGTTCGGCACGTAGAACTGTGCGCCGAAACGACGGTAGGAGTTGACGTTGGGGCACAGGAACGCCATTTGGGCGGGCAGGGTCTCGAGCACACCGCCGATCGCGTGACGCAGTGCGGCGTTCTGCTCGGGATCCTCGCTGGCAAAAATGTTCTTGCCGTCCTTGTCCAAAATGGAGATGTGTACGTGTAAACCGTTGCCTGCCTGGCCTGGGTAAGGCTTGGCCATGAAGGTGGTGTCCATCTCATGGTCGTAGGCGATGTTCTTGATCAGGCGCTTGAGCAGTACCGCGTAGTCGCAAGCCTTGATCGGGTCGGCGACGTGGTGCAGGTTCACTTCGAACTGCGCCGGGGCACTTTCCTTGACGATGGCGTCAGCCGGGATACCTTGCTCTTTGGCACCTTCCAGAATGTCCTGGAGGCAGTCGACGTATTCGTCGAGGTCGTCGATCAGGTAGACCTGTGTCGAGTGCGGGCGTTTGCCGGAGATCGGCGAGCGGGGCGGTTGTGGGCGGCCGTTCACGTTCTCCTGGTCGATCAGGTAGAACTCAAGCTCGAAGGCGGCGCAGATGGTCAGGCCAAGGTCGTCAAATTTGCTTACAACTTGGCGGAGCACTTCGCGAGGATCGGCGAAGAAAGGTTCACCTTCAAGTTCGTGCATGGTCATCAGCAGTTGCGCGGTGGGGCGCTTTTGCCAGGGTTCATTGCACAGGGTGTCGGGGATTGGATAACAGATTCGGTCAGCATCACCGATGTCCAGACCCAGGCCGGTGCTTTCCACCGTCGAGCCATTGATATCCAGGGCAAATAAAGAGGCAGGCAGGTTAATGCCCTTCTCGTAAACCTTGTGGAGGCTGGTGCGTTCGATGCGCTTACCGCGCACCACACCATTCATATCCGCAATTAGAAGGTCTACGTACAGAACCTCAGGATGATCCTTAAGGAACGCGTTCGCTTCGTTAAGCTGAACGGCACGCGGGGGTACCGACATGATGCAACACCTTTGTTGTTAAAAATATCAATCATTGATCTTTTCTGGTTTCAGTCAACCCGAACGGCATGCCGAAGTCAAGCAAGGCCTTTTTTGCCCTAAAAAAGCGCCCTGAGGCCTTTTTTGGGGCTTTTCGGGGCGGTTTTGTGGGTTTGAAGGGCTTGGGACTAGCAGGCTAAAGCGGGCCGTGTTGTATTTTTTACGGGGGTGTTGTGTAAAAAAATGAACAAGGCTAAGCTCGATTCAAACCCATAACAGCAATAATACCGGGGTGCTTCATGTTTCACCTGCCGCCGTTCGGCGTCTCTGCCTGCCTCCGCCAGGCTTTGTCCGCAGTCTATTCCTACAGCGTAAATGCCCACGCACCGGCCAATATTCTTGACGGCCCGTCCGACCTCTTTTTTGCCTCCCCATCTGCCACTGACCGGCCGCTGCCTGCGCTGCCGATCAAGATTGCGCACAACTTTGGCGTGAGGAATGCAACGCTGCAGCAAATGGCAGGTAAGCTCCTACCCTGAATGAACCAGCGACGCGGATGCTGCGTCAACCAACGCCTGACCTTTAATGGATGTCAGGAAACACAGCCCAGAGGCATTTATGAGTAACAACCTCGACCAGCTCACCGATTGGTTGAAAGACCACAAGATCACAGAAGTCGAATGCATGATTGGCGACCTCACGGGCATCACCCGGGGCAAGATCTCGCCGACCAACAAGTTCATCGCCGAAAAAGGCATGCGCTTGCCCGAGAGCGTTCTGTTGCAGACCGTGACCGGCGACTATGTCGAAGACGACATCTATTACGAATTGCTCGACCCGGCCGACATCGACATGATCTGTCGCCCCGACCAGAACGCGGTATTCCTGGTGCCTTGGGCCATCGAGCCCACCGCCCAGGTGATCCACGATACCTACGACAAGCAAGGCAACCCCATCGAGCTGTCGCCGCGCAACGTGCTCAAGAAGGTACTCAAGCTCTATTCCGACCGGGGCTGGCAGCCGATCGTGGCGCCGGAGATGGAGTTCTACCTGACCAAACGTTGCGAAGACCCGGACTTCCCGCTGCAACCGCCGATTGGCCGTTCCGGTCGCCCGGAAACGGGCCGCCAGTCCTTCTCTATAGAAGCCGCCAACGAATTCGACCCGTTGTTCGAAGACGTCTACGACTGGTGCGAACTGCAGGAGCTGGACCTCGATACCCTGATCCACGAGGACGGCACGGCGCAGATGGAAATCAACTTCCGTCACGGCGATGCCCTGTCCCTGGCCGACCAGATCCTGGTGTTCAAGCGCACCATGCGTGAGGCCGCGCTCAAGCACAACGTAGCCGCCACCTTTATGGCCAAGCCGATGACCGGCGAGCCGGGCAGCGCGATGCACTTGCACCAGAGCATCATCGACATCGCCACCGGCAAGAACGTTTTCTCTAATGAAGACGGGACCATGAGCCAGCTGTTTCTCAACCACATTGGCGGCCTGCAGAAGTTCATCCCTGAATTGCTGCCGCTGTTTGCCCCCAACGTGAACTCGTTCCGTCGCTTCCTGCCCGACACCTCGGCGCCGGTGAACGTGGAGTGGGGCGAAGAAAACCGCACCGTCGGCCTGCGCGTACCGGATGCCGGCCCGCAGAACCGCCGCGTCGAAAACCGCCTGCCGGGCGCTGATGCCAACCCGTACCTGGCGATTGCCGCCAGCTTGCTGTGTGGCTACATCGGCATGGTCGAAGGCCATAACCCCAGTGCACCGGTGGTGGGCCGTGGTTACGAGCGCCGCAACCTGCGCCTGCCGTTGACCATCGAAGATGCCCTGGAGCGTATGGAAAACAGCAAAACCATCGAGAAGTACCTGGGGCAGAAATTCATCACAGGCTACGTCGCGGTCAAGCGGGCCGAGCATGAAAACTTCAAGCGCGTGATCAGTTCGTGGGAGCGGGAATTCCTGCTCTTCGCCGTCTGATGCGCCGGGCGCGTGGGGCAACCCGCGCGCCCTTCACCGAAAAAGTCTAGGAGACCGGTATGTCCAGCAACAACCCGCAAACCCGTGAATGGCAAGCCTTGAGCAATGATCACCACCTGGCGCCGTTCAGCGACTTCAAGCAATTGAAAGAGAAAGGCCCACGGATCATCACCAAAGCCCACGGCGTTTACCTGTGGGACAGCGAAGGCAACAAGATCCTCGACGGCATGGCCGGCCTGTGGTGCGTGGCGATCGGTTACGGTCGCGACGAGCTGGCTGACGCCGCCGCCAAACAGATGAAAGAACTGCCTTACTACAACCTGTTCTTCCAGACCGCGCACCCGCCGGTGCTGGAGTTGGCCAAAGTCATTGCCGATATCGCGCCTGCCGGCATGAACCACGTGTTCTTTACCGGTTCCGGCTCCGAAGGCAACGACACCATGCTGCGCATGGTCCGCCACTACTGGGCGATCAAGGGCCAGCCGAACAAGAAAACCATCATCAGTCGCAAGAACGGCTACCACGGCTCCACCGTGGCCGGCGCCAGCCTGGGCGGCATGACTTATATGCACGAACAGGGCGACTTGCCGATCCCTGGCATCACCCACATCGCCCAGCCGTACTGGTATGGCGAAGGCGGCGACATGAGCCCGGAAGAGTTCGGGGTCTGGGCTGCCAACCAGCTGGAAGAAAAGATTCTGGAGCTGGGCGTGGACAACGTCGGGGCCTTTATTGCCGAGCCGATCCAGGGTGCCGGTGGCGTGATCGTGCCGCCTGAGAGCTACTGGCCGCGCATCAAGGAAATCCTCGCCAAGTACGACATCCTGTTCGTCGCCGACGAAGTGATCTGCGGTTTCGGCCGTACCGGCGAATGGTTCGGCAGCGATTTCTACGACCTCAAGCCCCACATGATGACCATCGCCAAAGGCCTGACCTCGGGTTACATCCCCATGGGCGGCCTGATCGTGCACGACGACGTGGTTGCCGTGCTCAATGAAGGCGGCGATTTCAACCACGGCTTCACCTATTCCGGTCACCCGGTGGCCGCCGCCGTGGCTTTGGAAAACATCCGCATCATGCGTGATGAAAAAATCATTAAGCGCGTGCACGAAGAAGCGGCACCGTATTTGCAGAAACGCCTGAGGGAACTGGCTGATCACCCGCTGGTGGGTGAAGTGCGCGGTGTGGGCATGCTCGGGGCGATTGAGCTGGTGCAGGACAAGGCCACGCGCAAACGTTACGAAGGCCGTGGTGTGGGCATGATCTGCCGCACGTTCTGCTTCGAGAATGGCCTGATCATGCGCGCCGTAGGCGACACCATGATCATTTCGCCGCCGCTGGTGATCAGCAATGCGCAAATCGACGAGCTGGTGACCAAGGCTCGCCATTGCCTGGACCTGACTTTGGCGGCATTGCAGGGCTAAGTGCTAGGCTCAGAACGCAGCGGCCTTCGGGCGCTGCATTCTGAGCAGCTATAAATGAGGCTTTGGTTGAAAGCCGGCCTCGGAACTTGCCAGACTGTCGCTCTGTTTTGTTGCCCTTTAACGGGCCGCTTAACACTGTAAGAACGTGGCCCAAAAAAGAAAAATTGGAGCATCACCAAATGAAGGCATTAGGTTTGAAGAACGCTGGCAAGACCCTCCTCGCCTTGTCCCTGTTGGGCGCAATGGCGGGCGCGGCCCAGGCAGACGATAAAGTCCTGCACGTATACAACTGGTCCGACTACATTGCACCGGACACCATCGCCAACTTTGAAAAAGAGTCCGGCATCAAGGTGGTGTACGACGTTTTTGACAGCAACGAGACCCTCGAAGCCAAGTTGCTGGCAGGCAAGTCCGGTTACGACATCGTCGTGCCGTCGAACAACTTCCTCGCCAAGCAGATCAAGGCCGGTGTCTATCAGGAGCTGGACAAGTCCAAGCTGACCAACTACGACAACCTGAACAAATCCCTGCTTATAGCCGTGTCGATCAGCGACCCGGACAACAAGCACGCTTTCCCGTACATGTGGGGCTCGATCGGTATCGGCTACAACCCGGAGAAGGTCAAGGCCGCACTGGGTATCGACAAGATCGACTCGTGGGACGTGCTGCTCAAGCCTGAGAACATCGCCAAGCTCAAAAGCTGCGGTGTGAGCTTCCTTGATTCGCCAACCGAAATGCTGCCGGTGGCACTGCACTACCTGGGCCTGCCGACCGACACCCAGAAGAAAGCTGACCTCAAGCAAGCTGAAGACCTGTTCCTCAAGCTGCGCCCATCGATCGGCTACTTCCACTCGTCCAAGTACATCTCGGACCTGGCCAACGGCAACATCTGCGTAGCCGTGGGTTACTCGGGTGACATCCAGCAGGCCAAGTCCCGCGCGGCTGAAGCCGGTGGCAAGGTCAAAGTGGCCTACGACATTCCGAAAGAAGGAGCCGGCAGCTTCTTCGACATGGTCGCCATCCCTAAAGATGCCGAAAACGTCGACGCCGCCTACAAGTTCATGAACTACCTGCTCAAGCCGGAAGTCATGGCCTCGATCACCAACAGCGTGCGTTTCCCGAACGGTAACGAGAAGGCTACCGCACTGGTCGACAAAGACATCACCAGCGACCCGGGCATCTACCCGCCAGCCGATGTGCAGGCCAAGCTCTACGCCATTGCTGACTTGCCGGCTGCAACCCAGCGAGAAATGACACGCAGCTGGACCAAGATCAAATCTGGTAAGTAAGCCTTAAAAGCTGTGGGAGTGGCTTGTGTGGGAGCGGGCTTGCTCGCGAAGACGGTGTGTCAGCCAGCGGATGTATCAACTGATACTCCGCTTTCGCGAGCAAGCCCGCTCCCACATAGCCCGTTCACACAAATTAAATGACAGAAAGTTTTGCCGGATCGGTTTATCGAGGGTAAGTTGCGCGCCGGTTTTGTTGCCGGGCAACAACTTTAAGGCCCAACTATTTAAGAGGACCTCCACTTGCCAATTTCTTTATTTCGCAAAGCCATGCTGGTGGGTGCAGGTATCACGCTGGCTGTGAGCGTGCAGGCCGCACCGACGGTGCATATTTATAACTGGTCGGACTACATTGGCCCGGACACCCTGGCCAACTTTGAAAAGGCGACTGGCATCAAGCCCGTGTATGACGTGTTTGATTCCAACGAAACCCTGGAAGGCAAGTTGCTCGCCGGTCGTACCGGTTACGACGTGGTGGTGCCGTCCAATCACTTTCTCGGCAAGCAGATCAAGGCCGGTGCGTTCCAGAAGCTCGACAAGTCATTGCTGACTCACTATTCCAACCTGGACCCGGTGCTGCTCAAGCGCCTGGAAAAGAACGATCCGGGTAACCAGTACGCCGTACCGTACCTGTGGGGCACCAACGGCATCGGTTACAACGTCGACAAAGTCAAAGAAGTGCTGGGCGTCGACCATATCGATTCCTGGGCCGTGCTGTTCGAACCGGAGAACATGAAGAAGCTCGCCACCTGTGGCGTTTCGTTCATGGACTCGGCCGATGAGATGCTGCCGGCGGTGCTCAACTACATGGGCCTGAACCCCAACAGCACCAACCCCGAAGACTACAAGAAGGCCGAAGAGAAGCTGCTCAAAGTGCGCCCCTACGTGACCTATTTCCATTCTTCCAAATACATCTCGGACCTGGCCAACGGCAACATTTGCGTGGCGGCCGGTTTCTCCGGGGATGTGTTTCAGGCCAAGGCCCGTGCGGCTGAAGCTGGCAAAGGCGTGAACATCGCCTACACGATTCCCAAAGAAGGCGGCAATTTGTGGTTTGACGTGCTGGCGATCCCGGCGGATGCCACCAACGTCAAAGAGGCCCATGCCTTCATCAACTATTTACTGCAACCTGAGGTGATCGCTCAGGTCAGTGATCAAGTCGGTTATGCCAACCCTAACCCAGGGGCGGACAAACTGATGGAGCAATCGATACGCACTGACGCAGCGGTTTACCCACCGCAGGCGGTTCTCGACCGGACGTTCGTCAACTTCGAGCTACCCCCGAAAGTGCAGCGTTTAATGACCCGTAGCTGGACCAAGGTCAAGACGGGCAAGTAAAGCTCAAACTATCCAAGGTTTTGCCCGTCTTGGGCGAACCTCAAATTTTGTTGGGAGTTTCGTAAATGGCAGTTGCCTCCGGCGCCTATAAGAAAGCCCTCGAGGGCGACCAGACACCGAAAAAGGTGTTGGTCAAAATCGACCGGGTCACGAAGAAGTTCGACGAGACGATTGCCGTGGACGATGTGTCCCTGGAAATCAAAAAAGGCGAGATCTTCGCCTTGCTCGGCGGATCGGGTTCGGGCAAATCCACCCTGCTGCGCATGCTCGCAGGCTTCGAGCGCCCAACGGAAGGTCGCATCTACCTCGACGGTGTGGACATCACCGACATGCCGCCCTACGAGCGGCCGATCAACATGATGTTCCAGTCCTACGCCTTGTTCCCACACATGACCGTGGCGCAGAACATTGCCTTCGGCCTGCAACAGGACAAGATCCCCAAGGCTGAAGTCGACGCCCGCGTGGCCGAGATGCTCAAGCTGGTGCAGATGAGCCAGTACGCCAAGCGCAAGCCGCACCAGCTGTCCGGTGGCCAGCGCCAGCGTGTGGCGTTGGCACGTTCCCTGGCCAAGCGCCCGAAACTGCTGCTGCTCGATGAGCCGATGGGTGCATTGGACAAAAAACTGCGTTCGCAGATGCAGCTGGAACTGGTGGAAATCATCGAGCGCGTGGGCGTGACCTGCGTGATGGTGACCCACGACCAGGAAGAGGCCATGACCATGGCCGAGCGCATCGCGATCATGCACTTGGGCTGGATCGCGCAGATCGGCAGCCCGATCGACATCTACGAAACCCCCACCAGCCGCCTGGTGTGCGAGTTCATCGGCAACGTCAACATCTTCGACACCCAGGTGGTGGACGATGCCGAAGGCCACGCGGTGCTCAAGTGCCCGGACCTGGACCGCGACATCTACGTGGGCTACGGCATCGCCACCTCGGTGGAAGACAAGTCGGTAACCTACGCGATCCGCCCGGAAAAACTGCTGGTCACTACCGAAATGCCGACCTGCGAACACAACTGGTCCAGCGGCAAGGTGCACGACATCGCTTACCTCGGCGGCCATTCGGTGTTCTACGTGGAACTGCCGAGCGGCAAGCTGGTGCAGTCTTTCGTGGCCAACGCCGAACGCCGTGGCCAGCGCCCAACCTGGGGTGACCAGGTGTACGTGTGGTGGGAAGACGACAGCGGCGTGGTACTTCGCTCATGAATATGAAGAAGTTCAAGCGGCGCTTGGATCGCATAATCCCCAATGGCAAGCAGGTGGTCATTGGGATTCCATTCCTCTGGCTGTTTCTGTTTTTCGCACTGCCGTTTTTCATCGTATTGAAAATCAGCTTTGCCGAAGCCGACGTGGCGATCCCGCCTTACACCGAGATCTACACCTACGTTGAGCAAAAGCTGCAAGTGGTGCTGAACCTGGCCAACTACAGCTTGCTGGCGGGCGACGAGTTGTACATCGCCGCCTACCTGGGCTCGCTGAAGATGGCGTTTTTCAGCACGCTGCTGTGCCTGCTGATCGGCTACCCGATGGCCTACGCCATCGCCACCGCGCGCAAAGAGATGCAGACCGTGCTGGTGCTGCTGATCATGATGCCGACCTGGACTGCGATCCTGATCCGCGTGTATGCGTGGATGGGCATCCTCAGCAACAACGGCTTGCTCAACGGCTTCCTGATGTCCATCGGGCTGATCAACGAGCCGCTGCAGATCCTCAACACCAACATTGCGGTGTATATCGGCGTGGTCTATTCGTACCTGCCGTTCATGATCCTGCCGCTGTACGCCAACCTGGTCAAACACGACCAGAGCCTGCTGGAAGCCGCATCCGATCTGGGTTCGAGCACCTTCAACAGCTTCTGGAAAATCACCGTGCCGCTGTCCAAGAACGGCATCATCGCCGGTTGCATGCTGGTGTTTATCCCGGTGGTGGGCGAGTTCGTGATTCCTGAACTGCTCGGCGGCCCGGAAACCCTGATGATCGGTAAAGTGCTGTGGCAAGAATTCTTCAACAACCGTGACTGGCCGGTGGCGTCTGCCCTGGCGGTGGTGATGCTGGCGATCCTGATCGTGCCGATCATCCTGTTCAACCGCAGCCAAGCCAAAGAGCTGGAGGGCAAGATATGAAGCGCTTTCGTTTCTCCAGCTTCATGCTGGTCGCAGGCTTGTTGTTCATCTACCTGCCGATGTTGATCCTGGTGATCTACTCGTTCAACGAATCCAAGCTGGTGACAGTGTGGGGCGGTTGGTCGATCAAGTGGTACGTGGGCCTGTTGGACAACACCCAGTTGATGGGCTCGGTGGCGCGCTCCCTGGAAATCGCCTGCTACACGGCGGTGGCCGCGGTGGCATTGGGTACGCTGGCGGCCTTCGTGCTGACACGTATCAGCCAGTTCAAGGGCCGCACGCTGTTCGGTGGCCTGGTGACTGCGCCATTGGTGATGCCCGAAGTGATCACCGGTCTGTCGCTGTTGCTGCTGTTCGTGGCGATGGCGCAGATGATCGGCTGGCCCCAGGAACGTGGCATCGTCACCATCTGGATCGCTCACACCACGTTCTGCGCGGCGTATGTGGCGGTGGTGGTGTCGGCGCGCTTGCGTGAGCTGGACCTGTCGATCGAAGAAGCGGCGATGGACTTGGGCGCACGGCCATGGAAGGTGTTCTTCCTGATCACCATCCCGATGATCGCGCCGTCGCTGGCGGCGGGCGGCATGATGTCGTTCGCGCTGTCGCTGGATGACCTGGTACTGGCCAGCTTCGTGTCGGGGCCGGGTTCGACGACGTTGCCGATGGAAGTGTTCTCGGCGGTGCGTCTGGGGGTTAAACCCGAGATCAACGCCGTGGCCAGTTTGATTCTGCTGGCGGTGTCGCTGGTGACCTTCCTGGTGTGGTTCTTCAGCCGTCGGGCCGAAGAGATGCGCAAGAAGGCGATTCAACAAGCCATCGAAGAAGCGGCGGCGGACGGTTGGCAGCAACCGGACAAGCGCCGGGCGCCTGCGCCGGTCTAACCTGATAAAGATCGTTCCCACGCTCCGCGTGGGAACGCCTCCTGTGACGCTCTGCGTCACACTCCCAAGAGCGGACGCGGAGCGTCCATGGCTGCATTCCCACGCAGAGCGTTGGAACGATCTAGTCAGGCAGCCCACGGTGACTTGCGAATCACCTCGACAAAGTTCATCGGCTTGAACCCCGGCTCCTGATCCACCAGCACATCGGTCTTCACGTTGCCAAACGTGGTCTGCGGACGATGGCGCAGGCCGTCGGCAAACGCGCAGATGATGCACTCCTTGAACCCTTCGCCGCGTGGATGCGCATGCACCACGGCTTCGCGCTGCACGCTGGAAAAGGCGGCGTAGTCCATGCCCAGCACGTCCATCTCAACGCCTGCAGTCACCAGCGCCACGGTCGGGCGCAAATGCTGCGGTACACCCGGCGTGGTGTGCAGGGCGATCGACAACCAGACTTGTTCGATATCGTCATCGCTCAGCCCGTAAGGCTTGAGGAACGCGGCCGCTGCGTTGGCGCCGTCCACTTCGAAACGCTCGTTGTCACTGCGATGGCCTTCGACCAGGCCCAGGTCATGGAACATCGCGCCGACGTACAGCAGTTCCGGGTTGTAGGCCAGTTGCTTGCGCTCACCGCTCAACGCACCGAACAGAAACACCCGGCGCGAGTGGTGGTAAAGCAGGTCGGATTCGACGTCGCGGATGTATTCGGTGGTGGCCTTGGCCAGGGCGCTGTCCGGGATCTGGATGCCGGCGATG
Organism: Pseudomonas sp. 2822-15; assembly: GCF_002742515.1. Taxonomy (NCBI): domain Bacteria; kingdom Pseudomonadati; phylum Pseudomonadota; class Gammaproteobacteria; order Pseudomonadales; family Pseudomonadaceae; genus Pseudomonas; species Pseudomonas sp. 2822-15. Next base: position 456,460 of record NZ_LJRY01000187.1, read on the forward strand.
GCGTTGCTCATGGTCGTTCTCCTCAACAAAGCGCCAGGGGTGGCGCCGATGAGTGAAGTCTGGTCCCGTACCCGCGATGGGGCTATCGCGGCGAGGGTGCGATGTCGGCCAATGTGGCGCGATATCAAGCCACATGCGGTCAAATGTGGGAGCTGGCTTGCCTGCGATGCTGGCGACTCGGTCTGTCAGTTAGACTGAGGGGATGCCATCGCAGGCAAGCCAGCTCCCACAGGGGTTTACGTTCCTCCAGTAGAAGGTGTGTGTTCATGGGCAAAACCGTCGCCATCCTGATCTTCCCCGGCGTCCAGTCACTGGACGTGACCGGCCCCATGGATGTGTTCTGCGAGGCCAACCGTTTTCTGCCGCCCGAAGACCATTATCAGCTTGAAGTGATCGGCCTGAGCCACGGCACTATTTCAGCCTCCAACGGCCTGTCATTGCAGGCCCACAAGCATTACTGCGACGCCTTGCAAGCCTATGATCTGTTGCTGGTTGCCGGTGGCCCGCAGCTGCCGTTCGAAGATTTCGGCGCCCCGTTTGATGATTGGCTACGCGGCGCCGCCGCCCGCGCACAGCGTTTCGGCTCCATCTGCAATGGTGCCTTCATGCTGGCCCGTGCCGGATTGCTGGATGGCAAAACCGTCACCACCCACTGGAACGACGCCGCCGACCTGGCGCGCCTGTGCCCCTCGGCCCAGGTCGATGCCGACCGCCTCTACGTGCAGGACGGCAATCTCTACACCTCGGCGGGCGTCACGGCCGGCATCGACCTGTCCCTGTATCTGCTGGCCCAGGACCACGGCCCGGAAGTCGCGTTGAGCGTGGCCAAGCGCCTGGTGGTGTTCACTCAGCGCTCGGGCGGCCAGTCGCAGTTCAGCCCGTTCCTCACGCCCCACGCCGAAAGCACCTCGGCGGTGGCGTTGGTGCAGTTGTATGTGCTGGCGAACCTGACCGGGGATTTGGGCATTGCCGACCTGGCCAGGGCTGCCAATATGAGTGCGCGGAATTTTTCCCGGGTGTTTGCCCGTGAAGCGCGCATAACCCCCGCCGAGTTTGTCGAGCGGGCGCGAGTAGACGCGGCGCGGGTGATGCTCGAAAGCAGCCCCGCACCGCTGAAAACCGTGGCCTACCAATGCGGCTTTCGTGACGCCCAGCACATGCGCAGTGTGTTCAACCGCCGGCTGGGCGTGACGCCGCAACAGTTCCGGCTTAACTTTGCGGCGCCGGTGTGAGCGTGTCGTAGGCTTCCAGCGCGCGCAGCGAATAGATGTACGCAGCACCGGCATTCAGCGAGATGGCGGTGGCGAGCGTGGCGGCGACTTCTTCGCGGGTCGCGCCGGCCTTGATCGCCGCGTCGGCATGCGCGGCGATACAGCCGTCGCAGCGTGTGGTGATGGCCACGGCGATGGAAATCAGCTCACGGGTCTTGGCGTCGAGTACATTGTTTTCCTCGGCAGCCTCGCCCAGCGCCATGTAGGCTTTGACCATCTTCGGGTTGCTCTTGCCCAGCGCACCAAAGGTTTTATTCACGTTAGCAAGCAAGTTGGACCAGTTATTGAACATTGCGGTAACTCCTGAACGGGTTGGGTGTGAAGCCAGTGTGCGCGGTTCAGGTTTGGCGCTTTTGTTCGATCCACTCACCTTTTTGACCGATGCTCGCAAATGAACTCCATCGACACCCTGATTGCGTTGGCCAACCTGCGCGGCAGCCTGGACCTGCGCTGCCAGTTCCAGGGCGCATGGGCCATGGACCACGCGCCTGAGCCGCTGGGCGTGGCGCCGTATCACATTGTGCTGGCGGGCACCTGCCATGCCGAGTTGTCGGGCGGCCAGCAGGTGACGCTGGAGGAGGGCGACATTCTGTTGATGCCCGGTGGCGCGACGCACCTGGTGCGCAGCCAGGGCGTGCGGGTAAAACCGGTGGCGCAGACCGTTATTGAGGGCGGCCTGTTGCCGATCCACCGCCTGGGTGGTGAGCAACCGGACGTGGACATGCTCTGCGGCAGCTTTCGCTACAACCGCCAGTCATTGTTGTTCGGTGCGTTGCCGGACTACCTGGTGGTGTCCAGCCGCCAGTGGCAGGGCGATGGGCAATTGGCAGCGCTGATTGCCTTGTTGCGCAGCGAAGCGGACGGCCAGCAACTGGGCGCACGCTCGTTTATCGACGCGCTGTCGCAGGCCTTGTTCACCCTGATCCTGCGCACCTGGCTGACCCGCCAGGCGCCGGTGGCGGGCACCTTCGCCTTACTCGCCGACAAACGCCTGAGCAAAGCCTGGCAGGCGATGCTGGCCGAGCCCGGCCATGAGTGGACCATCGACAGCCTGGCGGCGGCAGCCACCATGTCGCGGGCCACCTTCATGCGGGCGTTTGTGAAAGTCGCGGGTGTGTCGCCGTGGGTGCTGCTGACCCAGCTGCGCATGGAGCTGGCGTTCAACCTGCTGCGCCAGTCGCGCCTGAGCCTGCTGGATATCGCTGCGCAGGTGGGTTACCAGTCCCAGGCGGCGTTCAGCAAGAAATTCAAGGAAACCTATGGCGAGGCGCCAGGGCGGATGCGGGCGAACACAGACTAACTGCGATAGCATCAACTCGGTCTGCCTGATGGACCGAGTTGATGCTATCGCAGGCAAGCCAGCTCCCACACAAGCCAGCTCCCACATTGATCGGGTTTAAAGGCTGTTATCGGGCAGGCAACAGCTTCAGCGTGCCACGGGTATTCGCCGTCACCTCTTCCTCACTGAAATGCGCCTGCTCGTACCCACCCTCGATATAGGTTTCCGCCTGGTCGCCATAGTGCGAGTCAAACGGCACGCCGCTTTGCCCCACGGGGTTGATGGTCAACGCATGGGCCGGGTCGGCAAAGTCGATCAGGCGCCGGGTCGACGGGCCATAGGTCACGGGCCACGGCGCAGGGCCGATCATGGCCGATTGGTTGTTCGGCACCTCGTGGGTGCCCGGCGCCGGGAATGGGCCGACGTTGAAAATCTTGTCCAGCGGCTTCTGCATGCCCAGCGGGTGCCCGTGGGTCAGGGTGTGGGCCTTGCCCCACTGCCATTGCGACGGGTCATCGCCAAAGGTGGCCTTGAGGTGCGCCAGGCTGTTGTCCCAGGCAAGTTTTACCGTGTCGGCGCGCTTGCCGTTCCACCATGGTGAGTCCGCTGAGGCGGCCAGGCGTGGCAGTGCGGCGTCGATCACCCGCGTGGTGATCAGGGTTTTGAACATCGCATCGCCCAGTTTCGGGTGGAAGGCCGCGTCGGTGAGGTTGAACAGGAACTGGTTGAACAGCGTGGCACTGGTGGAGTCCAGTGGGTAGTCGCCTTTCCAGCTTGCAAGCTGCTCCACCAGTTTAAGCTGCGCCGGGTCCTTGACCACTTCACGCAGCACCGGCAACAGCGGCGCCAGCAGGCGTGGGCCGTAGGCGGTGGTGGTACCCAATTGCAAGGCCTGGCTGTTGTTCACGTCCCACTTCACGCTTTTGTCGCTCAACTGCGTGTTCAACTGCTGGCCGCGGTCGGCGAGGTTGTAGTAACCGGGGATCTCCATGCCGGTGGGCGAGGCCGGCTGGGCGTTGGCCGACACCACATAACCACGGGCCGGGTTTTCTTCCTGTGGGTTGGCGCTGAACGGGTAGAAGCCCAGCTTGTCGGCCTGGGCGGTACTGCCGTCGAGAATGAATGCCGGGTTCACGCCGGCCGGGCGGATCGGCAACTGCGCCGCCGCCCACCAGCCGATATCGCCCTTGGCATTCGCCCACACGATATTCAGGCCCGGCGCCGAAACCTTGGCGGCGGCGGCGCGCACCTTGGCCAGGGTGTCGGCGCGGTTGAGTTCGTAGAAGCCTTCGAGGATCGGGTCTTCGGTGTCGAGGAACGCCCACCACATGGCAATCGGCGTGCTGCCGGCATTCTCGCCCAGCACGTCATTGATGATCGGGCCGTGGGGCGACTGACGCAGGGTGAGCGTCACCGGCGCCTGACCCTTGACTGCAATCTGCTGTTCGCTGCTGGTCAGGTTGACCCATTGGCCGTGGTACCAGACCTGGTTGGGGTTGTCCGGGTTGACCTTTTCGGCGATCAGGTCGAGGTCATCGTTCTGGAACATGGTCAGGCTCCAGCCGAAATCCAGGTTGTGCCCCAGGAAGGCCACCGGCACCAGTGCGTTGTGATAGCCGTACAGCTCAAAGCCCGGCGCCGACAACTGCGCCTCGTACCACACCGACGGCACCGAGAAGCGAATATGCGGGTCGCCGGCCAGCAACGGCTTGCCGCTTTTAGTGCGGCTGCCGCTGATGGCCCAGGCGTTGCTGCCTTCGAACTGCGGCAAGCCGTTATCGGCCAAGGCCTTGTCACTCAAGGCGGCGAGGGCGCCGAGGGATTTCCAGTCGCCGGCAGCCAGGTTGAGGGCGCCCTTGGGTTGCCAGTCGAGGTCGAAGACTTTCAGGTAGTCGCTGCCTAACTGGTCGCGCACGTAAGTCAGCAGCGGCTCGGTACGAAACGCGGCCGCAAAGCTGTAGGCCATATACCCGGCGACGCTGATGGTGTCCTCGGCGGTAAAGCGTCGTTTAGGGATGCCCAGCACGTCAAACTCCATGGGGCTGGCGTGGCTGTCCTGATATTGGTTGATGCCGTCCAGGTAGGCTTGCAAGGCCTTCCAGGCTGCCGAGTCGTGATCCATGTGCTCGACGTAACTCAAGGCGCGCTCGCGAATGCGCAGGCTGCGAAACAGCTTGTCGGTCTCCAGCATCTTCGGCCCCAGCACTTCGGCCAGCTCGCCACGGGCCAGGCGCCGCATGATCTCCATCTGGAACAGCCGGTCCTGGGCATGCACGTAGCCCAGGGCGCGGTACAGGTCGGTCTCGTTCTCGGCGCGAATGTGCGGCACGCCGCGGTCGTCATAACGCACCGTGACTGCGCCTTGCAGGTTGGCCAGTGTCTCGGTGCCCTGGCGGGTCGGTTGCTTGCTGTAGACATACCAGCCAGCGCCGGCCAAGAGGGCGGCAATCAGGATAGCGAGCACGGTCAGGCTGCGTTTCATGGACGGTCCTTGAGTCAGTCACCTTGAAGGTCAACGGAGTCTAATCGGTTTGGCGAGCACTGCGGGAAATGCTGATATGCCGCAGCGACAGCCGAGGTTCAAGTGCAGAATGTGTCGAGTCGCTACTATTGCGCCGGTCATCTTTGAGCTTTTTTCCATGACTTGCGCCACGCCACCTATCCCAGACTCCAGCCGCCCCGAGGTTGCCTATGCGTGCTGTCTGGAAGCGCCATCGTTAATCGGCCGGTTTTTGCAGCACCCGCCGGAGGGTTTTGACGCGCGGCTGTCCGCCCAGGGCCTGCCGTACTTCTTCACGCCATTCGACCTGCTGACGACGGCTGAAGACGAGTTCGCGAACCGTGTGCGCGGCTGGCCCGGGTTTGGTCTTTGGAATGCGTGGCTGCGCATCGACAGCTGCTTTGTCGGCACCACGGTCAGCGAATATTCGCCATTGCCCCGCAACGTACCGCCCCAGGACCTCGCGCAGTGGCTGCAAGAAGAGTGCGCACCGCAGCGCAAACTCATGGTCGTCAAAGATGTGCCCTGCGACTCGCCGCTGCTGAGCGAGGCGGATAACCGCTACGCCCAAGCCTTGATCGAGGACTGCACCCGGCGCGGCTTTATCAGCCTGGAAGGCCAGGCGCTGGCTTATGTGCCGATCAACTTCTGCAACATCGACGAGTACCTGGCGCGTTTGTCCCACAGCCGTCGGCGCAATATCCGACGCAAATTGCGCAGCCGCGAGGCATTGCGGGTGGAAGTCTTGAACACTGGCGATACGCGCTTCAACGATGAGGCCTGGCTTGCGCAGTTGTACGGCCTGTACAAGGCGGTGTACGACCAGAGCGAGATCCACTTCGACCTGCTCACCCCGGAATTTTTCAGCAGCTTGTTGCAGGATGCCGCCAGCAACGGGCGGGTGTTTTGCTACTGGCACTGCGACGAACTGATCGGCTACAACCTGTGCTACGTGGAGGGCGACAAGCTGCTCGACAAGTACATCGGGCTCAACTATCCGCAGGCGTTGGAGTTCAACCTGTACTTCGTCAGCTGGTTTGTGAACCTGGAATACGCCGTGGCCAATGGGCTGAAATTTTATGTGGCGGGTTGGACCGACCCGCAGGTCAAGGCCAGCCTTGGCGCCGACTTTACCTTCACCCGCCACTTGGTCTGGATCCGCAACCCGCTGCTGCGCAAGCTCGGCAACCGTTTCCGCCATTACTTTGAAAGCGATGCGCAGTGGCAGCAGGAGAAGCCCGAATGAGCCAGGACCGCGCGCCGCTGATCCTCGATTTCGACAGTGCCGTGAGTGACATTCCCGGCGCGATCACCTTGCCCATGCAGGCCTGGCAGGAAAAAATCCGCTTCGGTTGCCGCTGGGCGCAGTTCAAGGAACTGGAAACCGCCCTGCACACGCAGATGCCCAGGGATTACGGCTGTGTGTTCACTGGCAGCGGCGATTATCACCACCTCAGCCAGCTGCTGCTGAACCGCCTGCCGACGCAGCAGAAATTTCAGCTGATCATTTGCGATAACCACCCCGACAACATGCGCTACCCGTTCGGTATCCATTGCGGCTCATGGGTTTACTGGGCCAGCCGCTTGCCCCAGGTCGAGCATGTGCATGTGCTGGGCATTGGTTCGCAGGATATCGGCCTGGGTCACGCCTGGGAGAATCACTGGTCGCCGCTGCTCAAACGCAAGCTGACCTACTGGAACGTCAACGTCGACACGCGCTGGATGAACTGGGTCGGCGCCGGGCGCAGCAACCGTGCGTTCAGCAACCCTGATGCGTTGATGCGTGCGTTCCTGGCGCAGTTCGACCGAACGCTGCCGGTTTACCTGTCCATCGACAAAGATGTGCTGAGCCCCGAAGTGGTCAACACCAATTGGGACCAGGGCGAGTTCCTGGAGCAGCATTTGAACGACCTGATCGACGCTTGCCAGGGCCGGATCATCGGTGCGGACATCACCGGCGATGTCTCGGCTTACCACTATGAGAGCAAGTTCAAACGCTGGTTGAGTGCCTCCGATGGCCAGGAAGAACTGCCGCCGGCGCAGGTGCAGATCTGGCAAGCACAGCAGAATGAGCTGAATGGCCGGCTGGTGACCCGGATCAATCAGGGTTGGCGACAATAACTTTTAGTTGGGCGAATACGCGTTCGAAGTGTTCGTCCGTCAGCCAATGGCTGTTGCTGATCGACAGTGTGCGGCTGGCAAACGCCTGGGCCTGGCTAATGTCGCCGCCCGGTTGCAGCAAAGGGGCGACGGCGGGGTAGTCCGGCAAGGTGTGGATAAACAGGCGCGTCACGCCCAGCCCGGCCGTCCACAGTTGCGCCATGGCGGCATCACGCGCCTGTGCGGTCGGCATCAGCACCATTAAAAACGGCCAGGTGCCTTGCTGCCCCAGCCGGTCCATGATCACCGAGACGCCGGGCAAGTCATTCAAACGTGCTGCCCGGCGCAAGGCGCGGGTACGGCCTTGCTGCAAGTGGTCGGGCAAGCGCGCCAGGGCGGCGGCGCCGACCTTCTGCCGATAACCGCCGAGGCGGTGCAACGGGATATCGTTGACCGAAAAATCATCGCCCACGGCGCCGACTTCGTCGCCCTGTGCCAGCGCCGAGCGCAAGGCGTTGCCATACACGTAGTGCAAGCCGCGCGGTTGGTAAAGCAGCGCGTAAGCCCAGAGTTCGGCGCTGCGTTGCAGCTCCCAGCGCAGGCTGAAGGGCAGGTCCTGCGCGCACTGGCGGTGCAATGCCTGATGCAGCACCGGGTCGCGGCTGAACAGCACGCCGCCTTCGGCCGTGGTCAGGCCTTTGCCGAATGCCAAGCTGAAAAACCCCACGTCGCCTTTAAGCCCGACGCTGCGGCCATCGTCGAGGGCGCCCAGGGCTTGGGCGGCGTCTTCGATAACCAGGGCGCCGACTGACTCGGCAATACGCTTGGCGGCGTCTACATCCGCCACGCGCCCGGCCAGGTGGGTGACCACCACGGCCAGGGTACTGTCGTCGCACAGCTGCTTGAGGTGTTGCTCGTCGAGGTCAATGCTGGCGGGCTGCAAATCACAGGGCACCACCCGCAACGGCGGGCAGTAATGCGCGGCCAAGGCCACCAGCGGGCAGGTGTACGCCGGCACAATCAGCCGGGTGCGGCCGGGCATGCGCTGCTGCAACACGCGCAGGGCGATAATCAGCGCGGCTGTGCCGGAGCAGGGCAGTGCAGGCAGTGGAATCGAAAACTGGCGGGCCAGCGACTGGGCGAGGTCGCCCGATAAACTGAGCAAATCCCGCCCGCGCAAGGGCAGGCCGGCAGTGGGCGGGATTTCCTTGTTCATGACACCAGTGGCTGCGAAGGCTCGGCCTCGACGGTTTTGCTCTCTTTGTCTTCACTGCGCGCCAGGCACAGGATGCCCGCGATGATCAGCGCGCCGCCGATGATTTTCGGCCAGGTCAGGGTGTCATCGAACAGCCAGACCGAGATCAGCGTCACGCTGATCAACTCCAGGTGCGAGGCCGCAAACGCAGGGCCCACCGGCGCGTACTTGAGCAAGGTCATCCAGGTAAAAAACGCGCCGATATAGCCGACAAAAGCGCCGTAGATCCACGGCGCGCCAAACACGCGCACCAGCCAGGCGGCATCCATGGTCAACGGTTCGGCATGCACCGAGGCAAATTTGAAACTGACCTGCGCCAAGGTGTCGAAAATGATCAGCGCGAGAAAACCCAGGATATAAAAACGTTTCATCATTCAAACCCTACGACGGTCACGCCACAGGCGATCAGCATGATGCCGATCAACCGCCATTTGCTCAGGCTTTCCTTGAACAGGAAACGCCCGGCAATCATGATCACCACAATGTTGATCGAGCCCAGCATCACGCCGACCGACAACGGCACCAGCGTGAGAAACGCCAGCCACAATACGAATTCGAAGACATAGCAGATCACCCCAAGCCAGATCCACGGGCGCTTGAGCATGTGCTTCCAGTGGGCGAGGCCGTCATGCTCGGCGCTGGCCGAGGCGGCGGCTTTGAACGCCAGTTGGCCGGACGTATCGACGATAACGTTGAGCATCCAGAGGATGATGGTTAACTGGCTCATGGAGTCTCGTGTCTGCTTGCAATGTCACTGGACGCTTACAATACAGGAGCCTGCCGGCCAGGTTAGCGGAGTTTGCCGGTCGAACAGCCGGCGTTCAGTTTGACGCCTTGCTCCACTGGCAATAGCAGCCCACCGCCAGGGTGTGGGTGGCATCGACTTCGCGCCCGGCCTTGAGGGCTTTGAGGATAGGTTCGATAAAACTGTTGCTCGAATTGCACGTCAGCCCTTCGCTGTACGGCCCGAAATACGCGAGTTTGCCGCTGCGATCCCAAATGCCAACGGCCGGCGTTGCCGGCACTTGGTCGGCGCCGAGCAGGGCATCGAGCGGTTTCATTTTGCGCAAATTGTCGGGCAGTTGGCCGTGGCTGCCGGCCTTTTGCAGGGCGTAGAACTCAACGCCCTGGGGCGCGTATTGCTCGATCAGTTCACCCAGGTGCTGCTGGTTGCCGACGTTGCAGGGGCAGGCCGGGTCCCAGAAGTGCACCAGGCGAATCGGGCCGGGGCCTGCCAGTTCGGCGGGCAGGCGCAGGGCATCACCGGAAAACACCGCCGTGTGTTCGCTGAATGCGCGTAAATAGCGGCCCTGGAACCAGTCATAAGCCGCCCACAGCACGCCGGCGCAGATGACCAACAGCAGGCCGGCAAACAAGGCAGAGCGGTAGGGTTGTCGCATTCGGAACTATCCTCGAAGGTCGCGTAGCTTGCCATGCTTGCCCTGACAGATGAATATCGCAGCTCGATATTCATCTTCACCGTCAGTCTGGAAGCCTTTATGCCTGTGAGTTTTGACCCCGATCATCTGCGCGAGAGCTTGCGGCCACTGGTGGATGCGCAGCCGCTCAGCGTCGAGGCGCGGGTCTACCAGCGTTTCTATGGGCTGGACCTGGCGGCGCGCAAAGTGCCTGCGGTGAGCCGTTTGGGGCGCTTTGAGGTAGATGGCTTCCAGGTGGTGGCGCAGGTGTGGTGGCCGGCGGCGCCGGTGGCGACGATGTTCATGTACCACGGTTTCTACGACCATATGGGCCTGTATCGGCATGTGGTGGACTGGGCGCTGGATCAAGGTTTTGTGGTGATCGCCTGCGACTTGCCAGGCCACGGGCTTTCCAGTGGCGCGCGCGCCAGCATTGATGATTTTGCGGTGTATCAGAACGTGGTGCAGGGGTTGTTCGCCCAGGCCAAAGCCCTGCAACTGCCGCAACCGTGGCACCTGTTCGGGCAAAGCACCGGCGGCGCGGTGGTGGTGGACCATCTGCTCAACCACGGCGCCGACAGCCCGGCCCAAGGCAAGACCTTCCTGCTCTCGCCCCTGGTACGGCCGCGTGCGTGGGGTTGGTCGCAGGTCAGCTATTACCTGCTGCGCCCGTTCGTCAAAGGCATTGCGCGGCGGTTCAGCGAGAACACCCACGATCCCAAATTCAAACCCTTTCTGGAAGCTGACCCGTTACAGCCGCGCCAACTGCCCACCGCCTGGGTGGGCGCGCTGGCGCGCTGGATCAAGCGCATCGAAGCCGCGCCGCAAAGCCCAAGGCGGCCGGTGATCGTGCAGGGTGAGGAAGACATGACGGTGGACTGGCAGCACAACTTGCAGGTGCTGCGGAACAAGTTCGACCAGCCGCAGGTGTTGATGCTGCCGCGTGGAAGGCATCATTTGGCCAATGAGATTCCGGAGATTCGCGATGAGTACTTCAGGTATTTGACGGACCATCTGAAGTAACACAGTTCAATGTGGGAGCTGGCTTGCCTGCGATAGCGGTGTCAACTGATACTCCGCCATCGCAGGCAAGCCAGCTCCCACACAAGCCTGTTTTCACATTACTTATTGCGTCAGGCTGGAGGTGCTTTGGCCTACTGCAAGTCCGGCGCGAATCGCGGCCAGCGCCGCCTTGTAATACGCCCGACCGTCCGGCGACTCTGCAAACGTGGCGAATTCTTCCAGCTCCGGGTCGGACAAGTCTCGGTAGACGTACAGCAGCGTGTTGTTCAAGTCGTTACCGATCTGCTGCATCAGCCGCTCACGTTGGCCGTTCAGCATGCCTTGCGCCTGACCGCCGCCCAATAGGCCGGGAATCATTTGGCTCAAGCTGTCGGCCGCCACGCCGGCAATCGCCAGGCTGACTTCCGCACCGGCTTCGCGGGCCGGCAGCGCCTGGGCCAGGTGGCCGATGATCAGGCTGCGGGTGGCGTCGGCTTCAATGTGCGGCAGGCCCTTGGCATTTTTCGCCAGTTGGTCGCGGCGCGTGGCCAGCAGTTCGGCGGCGACGATTTTGCGGCCCAATGGCGACTGGAAAAACGCCAGGGCCGGTTTCGGGTCCGTCAGGTTTTTGCGCAATTGCGCCTCGGCCCGCTGGTCGACGGCCTGGGCGGCGAAGCGTTTATTACTGTTGTCCACCAGCGCCTGGTACACCGCCGGCGGCAGGCTATTGCGGTAGCGTTGCTGGGCGGCACTGAGGGCGTCATTGAAATGCGCACGTTGTTCGGCCCAGCCGGCGACCTTGTACAACTGGTCATGGCCGTCTGCCCAGGCGGGCAAAACGCAGAACATCAGCAAGGAAAAAAACAAACGACGCATAGGGACTCCTGTCAGTCGGCCACTATTGTCCGTGTCGGGCGTAGGATTTGTCGAGAAATCCTATCAGTCACCTGACTAAAGTGTGTTCAGACGCTCGGCGGCTCTGTCGGATTCATAGGCGTATGGATACTATGCGCGCCATGCAAATATCCCTCGAACACCCGCTGCTGCAACGCATCGTCGACGACCTGGCCGAAAAAGGTTGGTCGCAGCAGAACGGCTTCCTGCCCCAGGCTCTGACCCTGGAGTTGGCGGCTGAGTGCCGTAAACGTGCGGCTGAGGGTGAATTGGCTCCGGCGGCTGTAGGACGGGGACCCGCGCAGGAGATACGCGAGGGCATTCGCGGTGACCATATCCAGTGGCTGGAGGAGGGCGACGCCGCTGTCTGCGAGACCTACATGAGCGTGATGGACAGCCTGCGCCTGGCCATGAACCGCAGCCTGTTCCTGGGCCTGGAAGATTTCGAAAGCCACTTCGCGATGTACCCGCCAGGGGCGTTTTACCTCAAGCATCTGGACCGTTTTCGTGACGATGACCGGCGCATGGTCTCGGCGGTGGTCTATTTGAATGACGCCTGGTTGCCTGAGCATGGCGGCCAGTTGCGCATGTACCTCAAGGGCGGCGTGGAATACGATGTGGTGCCCACCGGTGGTAGCCTGGTGGTGTTCCTGTCGGGGGAGGTGCCCCATGAGGTCCTGCCCGCCACGCGTGAACGCCTGTCCCTGACCGGCTGGTTTCGCCGACGCGGTAACGAGCCGTTTTAACCATGGAAAAGATTCTGATCAGTCGCTGCCTGCTCGGGCACAAGGTGCGCTATGACGGTGGCGCCAGCGGCCCCTTCGATCAATTGGCGGCCTGGCAGGCCGAAGGCCGGGTGGTTGCGATCTGCCCGGAAGTGTCAGGCGGTTTGCCGACACCGCGGCCTCCCGCTGAGATCGCCGGCGGGCAGGGTATAGCTGTGTGGGAAGGGCGTGCGCAAGTGCTGACGGGCGAGGGCGAAGACTTCAGCGCCGCTTTCCTCGACGGCGCCCGCCAGGCTCTCGCGTTGGCGCAGCGGCATAACATCCGCATCGCCATCCTCAAGGCCAATAGCCCGTCCTGCGGCAACCTGCTGACCTATGACGGCACCTTCAGCGGCGTAAAGGTCAGCGGCGAAGGCGTGACCGCGGCGCTGCTCAAGCGCCATGGCGTGCGGGTGTTCAGTGAGCTGGAGTTGCCTGAGGCGGCAATTGCCCTGGCACAACTTTGAGGTTCAACCCAGATCAAATGTGGGAGCTGGCTTGCCTGCGATAGCGGTCTTGCAGCCAGCTCATCTGCTGACTGACTCACCGCCATCGCAGGCAAGCCAGCTCCCACATCGACTGTGTTTCACTCAGGTGCAAACCACTTCTGCGTCAGCGCCTTCAAGCGCCCATCGGCCTTCACCCGCTGCAATGCATTGTCCAGGCTGCTTTTGAAGGCCGGGTTGCCCTTTTGGAATGGAATGGCCAGCTCAGGTGTTTGCTTATAGGCCTCACTGAAATCGAACCGATCCTGCAGCGCGGCAGTCATAGCGATATGGTTGATGGCCACGTCGAACTTGCCGCTTTCCACACCCGGCAGCAGGTCGGCGTCATCGACGGTGATGAACGAGGGGCGAACCTCCATTTCCTTGGCCAATTGCTCACCCAGCTCCACTTCAAAACCGGTTAGCTTGTCACCGTCCTTGAAGTTGTACGGCGGGGTGTTGGCCTCAAGGGCGATGCGCAGTTCGCCGCGATCAAACACGTCATCGATCAGTTCGGCGTGAGCCAGTGGGCTCAACAGGGGCATTAAAAGTACAAGGCCAGGCACAAAGCGCATGGTCGCTCCTAAAGAATTTGTGCGTGCGAGGCGCCATTGAGCATCGCTTGCTAGGGTGTTGAGTGCCTTGGACAGCAATTTGCCGCGAAGTTGTCATAACCCTACAGATTTCACCGTAAAACTGGAGAAGCGAATGAAAGCCCTTTTGTCCCGTGCAACCCTGGCCAGCCTCTTGCTGGGTGCTTCGATGTTGGCCACAGCCGCTGATGGTATTCCGCGCAGTGCGCCACCGGAAGGCGCCAAAGTCTTTATCGTGTCGCCCAAAGACGGCGCCACCGTCGATAAAACCTTCACTGTGAAGTTCGGCATGGAAGGCCTGAAACTGGCGCCAGCGACCAGCCAGGACCCAGGTACCGGCCACCACCACCTGCTGATCGACCAGAAAGAACTGCCGGACGCCAGCGTGCCGATCCCGGCCACCGACACCGTAATCCACTACGGCAAGGCCCAGACCGAAACCGAGCTGACCCTCACCCCAGGCAAGCACACCTTGCAACTGGTAGCCGGCGACAAACTGCACATGCAGTTCAACCCGACTGTAGCCTCGAAAGTCATCACGGTTAACGTCAAGTAAGATTTGTTCAGATGCAAAAAAAGGGAGCCCCGAAAGGCTCCCTTTTTTGTGCAGCGTTCAAAGCGTTAGAACAACACGCGGCTACGGATGGTGCCGTTGATGTGCTGCAGCTTCTCTTGCGCCAGGTCCGAGTACTCGGCGTCGACGTCGATTACCACGTAGCCGACTTTCTCGTTGGTCTGCAGGAACTGACCGGAGATGTTGATGCCGTTTTCTGCGAAGACCTTGTTGATCTCCATCATCACGCCAGGGATGTTCTGGTGGATGTGCAGCAGACGGTGCTTGCCAGGGTGAGCCGGCAGCGCCACTTCCGGGAAGTTGACCGAAGACACCGAGGTACCGTTGTCGCTGTACTTGACCAGCTTTTCCGACACTTCCAGGCCAATGTTGGCTTGGGCTTCAGCGGTGGAGCCGCCGATGTGCGGGGTCAGGATCACGTTGTCCAGGCCACGCAGCGGGCTTTCGAAGATGTCGTCGTTAGAGCGAGGCTCTACCGGGAACACGTCGATAGCGGCGCCGATCAGGTGCTTGTCCTTGATCGCGTCGGCCAGGGCGTCCAGCTCAACCACAGTGCCGCGTGCCGCGTTGATCAGGATGCCGCCTTTCTTGATGGCGCGGATTTCCTTCTCGCCGATCATCCACTGGGTCTCAGCGGTTTCCGGTACGTGCAGGGTGACGATGTCGGACATGCCCAGCAGCTCGGTCAGGCTCGCCACCTGGGTGGCGTTGCCCAATGGCAGCTTGGTCAAGGTGTCGTAGAAGAACACCTGCATGCCTAAGCCTTCGGCCAATACCGACAGCTGCGTGCCGATCGAGCCGTAACCGACGATACCCAGCTTCTTGCCACGGATTTCGAAGGAGTTGGCCGCACTTTTGATCCAGCCGCCACGGTGGCAGGAAGCGTTTTTCTCAGGAATGCCGCGCAGCAACAGGATCGCCTCGGCCAGCACCAGCTCAGCAACGGAGCGGGTGTTGGAGTACGGTGCGTTGAACACCGCGATGCCGCGCTCGCGCGCAGCGTTAAGGTCGACCTGGTTGGTGCCGATGCAGAAACAGCCGACGGCCACGAGTTTCTTGGCGTGGTCGAAGATCTCTTCGGTCAGCTGAGTGCGGGAGCGAATGCCGATAAAGTGCGCGTCGGCGATCTTTTCCTTTAACTGGGCTTCCGGCAGAGAACTGGTGATGTACTCAATGCTGGAGTACCCAGCGGCTTTCAGTACGTCGACAGCCGATGGGTGGACGCCTTCCAGAAGAAGGAACTTGATCTTGCTCTTATCGAGAGAAGTCTTGCTCATCTGCGTAAACCTGTATCCCGGAGAAAAATGGCAGGGAATCGAGCAGTTAGTGCCTTGAATCAGTGCACAAGAGCTGACCCGGACGGCAGGAAAGCCGTCACCGCAGAAACGCCCTTGGGCTCTGTCCTGCGGGGGCGGTATGCTAGCATACGTGCCCCGCTAAACACCCATTCCTGCGACGTGAAGCGTTCTCAGGATGACCATGAATTGTTCGAGAGTTCCGTCGATGACCCATCCTGCCCTGATTGATGAGCTGAAGACCCTGGTTGAGCCCGGCAAAGTGCTGACCGATGCAGACTCCCTGGAGGCTTACGGCAAGGATTGGACCAAGCACTTCGCCCCCGCGCCGACCGCTATCGTGTTCCCCAAGACCATCGAGCAGGTGCAGGCCATCGTCCGTTGGGCCAATGAACACAAGGTGGCGCTGGTGCCATCGGGCGGGCGTACCGGCCTGTCGGCCGCTGCGGTGGCGGCCAATGGCGAAGTGGTCGTCTCGTTCGACTACATGAACCAGATCCTCGACGTGAACCTCACCGACCGCACCGCCGTGTGCCAGCCGGGCGTGGTCACCAAGCAACTGCAGAACGTCGCCGAAGAAAAAGGCCTGTACTACCCGGTGGACTTCGCTTCGTCGGGTTCGAGCCAGATTGGCGGCAACATCGGCACCAATGCCGGCGGGATCAAGGTGATTCGCTACGGCATGACCCGCAACTGGGTGGCCGGCATGAAGGTGGTCACCGGCAAGGGTGACGTGCTGGAACTGAACCGCGACCTGATCAAGAACGCCACCGGCTACGACATGCGCCAGCTGTTTATAGGCGCCGAAGGCACCTTGGGCTTTGTGGTCGAAGCCACCATGCGCCTGGACCGTGCGCCGAAAAACCTCACTGCGATGGTGCTCGGTACCACCGATTTCGACTCGATCATGCCGGTATTGCACGCGTTCCAGAGCAAACTGGACCTGACCGCCTTCGAATTCTTCTCCGACAAAGCCCTGGCCAAGGTCATGGGCCGTGGCGACGTGCCGGCGCCGTTTGAAACCGACTGCCCGTTCTACGCGCTGCTGGAGTTCGAAGCCACCACCGAAGAAGTTGCCAACCACGCCCTGGAAACCTTCGAGCACTGCGTGGAGCAGGGCTGGGTGCTGGACGGCGTGATGAGCCAGAGCGAAACCCAACTGCACAACCTGTGGAAACTGCGCGAGTACATCTCCGAGACCATTTCCCACTGGACGCCGTACAAGAACGACATTTCGGTCACTGTCTCCAAAGTGCCGGCGTTCTTGAAGGAAATTGATGCGATCGTCGGCGAACACTACCCGGACTTCGAAATCGTCTGGTTCGGCCACATCGGCGACGGCAACCTGCACCTGAACATCCTCAAGCCGGAAAACCTGAGCAAGGACGAGTTCTTCGCCAAGTGCGCTACCGTCAACAAGTGGGTGTTCGAGACCGTCCAGAAGTACAACGGCTCGATCTCCGCTGAACACGGCGTGGGCATGACCAAGCGCGATTACCTGACTTACAGCCGTTCCCCGGTTGAAATCGAATACATGAAAGCAGTGAAAGCGGTGTTCGACCCGAACGGGATCATGAACCCTGGCAAGATTTTCGCTGTTTAACCGCCCTGAAGGAGTCGTTTCATGAGCTACCAGCACAAGTATGTCGACGGCACCAACATCCACTTTCCCCTGGGCAAAGTGGTGTGCATCGGGCGTAACTACGCCGAACACGCCAAGGAACTGGACAACCCGGTGCCGACCGAGCCGTTGCTGTTCATCAAGCCGGGCAGTTGCGTGGTTGCGCTGGAAGGCGGTTTCGCCATTCCGACCGAGCGCGGTTCGGTGCACTACGAAGCGGAAATCGCGGTGCTGATCGGCAAACCCTTGTCGACCAAACCCAGCCGTGAAGAAGTGCTGGATGCCATTTCCGGTTTCGCTCCGGCGCTGGATTTGACCCTGCGCGACAAGCAGGCCGAGCTGAAGGCCAAGGGCCTGCCGTGGGAAATCGCCAAGTCTTTTGACGGCGCGGCGGTCATCGCACCGTTTGTGGTGAGCAGCACCTTTGCCGACGTGACCGATATCGGCATTCGCCTGACCATCAACGGCGAAGTGCGTCAGGACGGCAACAGCTCCCAGATGCTCAACCCGATCGTCCCGATGATCCAGCACATGGCCGGCTGCTTTTCGCTGCAGGCGGGTGATGTGATCCTCACCGGCACCCCGGCGGGTGTAGGTCCGTTGAATGTGGGCGATGAGCTGGTGCTGGAACTGGGTGGCGGCAGCCGTTTCGAAAGCGTCGTTCGCTAACAGATCGTTCCCACGCTCTGCGTGGGAATGCAGCCCTGGACGCTCTGCGTCTGCTCTTGAGGTCGTGACGCGGAGCGTCACAAGAGGCGTTCCCACGCGGAGCGTGGGAACGATCATTTGACAGCTGTGGTTTTGCATTTTTTTCACACGCCATCCGGATAATCACCAGCCTCCTGCGCGCGGGCTTGTTGATCCTGTGCTATCACCTAAAGCTGACTCTGCGGAAAAGCGCTCAATGGCCGTGTCCCTGCCTACCCTGACTTCCAAGCCCCGTTCGCGTTTTGCCCTGCGTTGGTATTCCTGGCTGTTTCTGGTCGGGGCCATTGTTTACGGCATTGCCTGGGCGATGCACTGGGACGACCGTGGGGTGCTGTGGATCGCTGAGCGCTTCGAAACCCCGGCCGAACGCCAGGCCAGCGTCTGGCTGCCGGATTACCAGGCGGTGATCGATGGCAAATTGCTTCCGGGCATGGAAAAGGATGAGGCTTCGGACCTGTCCTACAACCCGCAGACCAAAACCCTGTTTTCCGTGATGGGCAAAAACCCCTTCCTGGTTGAGCTGAACCTGCAAGGCGATGTGCTGCGCAAGATGCCGCTCAACGGCTGGAGCAACCCGGAAGGTGTCACCGTGATGGAAAACGGCCTGATGGCCATTGTCGACGAGCGCATGCACACCCTGAGTGTGGTGAACGTCGACGCCAGCACTCAGCAACTGAACTATGCCGACTTCAAGCACTATGACCTGGGCCCCTCCAAGGACCAGAACAAGGCGTTTGAAGGTGTGACCTGGGACAAGCGCAACCAGCAGATCGTGCTTGGCGAAGAGCGCCCACCGGCGTTGTTCACCTGGAAAAGCGATGGCGCCACGCTGAACGGCGATAAGCAGAAGATCGCCAGCACCGAGCTGGACATGCGCAATCTCTCGGCCCTGGCCGTCGACCCGCGCACCGGGCATTTGCTGGTGTTGTCGGCCGATTCCCACCTGCTGCTGGAGCTGGACGAGCACGGCGAGCAAGTCAGCTTCATGACCCTGCTCGGCGGCTTCAATGGCCTGAAAAACACCATCCCGCGTGCGGAAGGCGTGACCATGGACGAAGCCGGCACCTTGTACATGGTCAGTGAGCCGAACCTGTTCTATCGTTTCGAGAAGCAGAAATAGCCGACGATTACGTCGGATACTTCGCTATCAGCGGCATTCGCCAGACAGTCGACTGCGTTTAAGTTTAAATTCAGACGGGCGTGATACTTATTCGCCACTTTTTGACTTTGAGCTTGCCTGATGCGTCGACTCGCCCGCCCCAAACCCGCGTTTTTTATCCTGTTGCTGCTCGCCCTGGTGATTGCCGGGGCGGTCGCGCAGAACTTTCGCTTGTTCGAGCGGGCCTGGTTCAACCTTCAAAACTGGCGCCATCCTGCCGATGAGCGCTCCATCGGCTTGAATGATTACCGGGTCAGCCTGGAAGCCAAGGTCATCGAAGGGCTCGACGATGATGTCTCGGCCCTCACGTACGACCCGATACGCAAAAGCCTGTTTACGGTGACCAACAAAAACGCCGAGCTGATCGAGCTGTCGCTGGACGGCAGGATCCTGCGGCGTATCCCGTTGGTGGGCTTTGGCGATGCCGAGGCGGTGGAGTTCATCAGTGACAACATTTATGTGATCAGCGATGAAGCCCAGCAGCGGCTGATCAAGGTACACGTGAATGACGACACCCAATTTCTCGATGCTGCCGATGCGGAGCAAATGACCTTGGGCGTGCATATCGGGGGCAACAAAGGTTTCGAGGGGCTGGCTTACGACTCGGTGGGCAAGCGCCTGTTCGTGGCCAAGGAGCGCGACCCGATGCTGATTTACGAGGTGCACGGGTTTCCCCATTTCAAACCGGAAAAAACCTACTCGGTGCATGTGATCAACAACCCCAAGCGCGATGCCGGGCTGTTTGTGCGTGACCTGTCGAGCCTGCAGTACGACGAGCGCAGCGGGCATTTGCTGGCGCTGTCGGATGAGTCGTTCCTGGTGCTGGAGCTGGACATCGACGGTCGCCCGTTGAGCAGTCTTTCCCTGCTTAATGGGCGCCATGGCCTGAAAAAACGCGTGCCTCAGGCCGAAGGGATCGCCATGGATGACGAGGGCTCGCTGTACCTGGTCAGCGAGCCGAACCTGTTTTACGTGTTCAAAAAGCCCTGATCAAAACATCCATTGCACGCCCAGGGAGTAGCCGGTCTGGCTGCCCTCGGCATGCCCAAGGCGGCTGTTGACCTCGGCGTACACACCCAACTGCGGGGTGATCGCCAACTGGCTGCCGATTTGTGCGCGGCCAAAGCTTTTGTCCACGGAACCCAGCTTGGCGGTGCGCGCCTGGTCATCGGCGCGGGCGGTCAATTGCAGGTCATCGAGGCGCCCGTCAGCCAGTTCCTTGACCCAGGCGATGTCGCCGTAAGGCAGCAGGCTTAAGCCATAGGGCAGGGCGACGGCGCCGCGCACGCGCCAGCCGAGGCTGGCTTCCAGAGAGTCGAAAGACTGTTCTTCGTACTCCAGCGCCGTGCGCAGGTTCTGTTTCTCGTGGAACTTGTCGATGCGCGAGTGGCTGTAATCCAGCCCGGCAAACGGCCCGCTCTTGATTGCGCCGAAGTCGAAGTCATAACCGCCGAGTACGCGCGCGCCCAGGGACAGCGCGTCGGTGTTGCCGCTCAGTTGCTGATTGAGCAGCACCGGGCCGCCATTGGCCTGGATCAGCAGGTTGCGCTTGGCCTCGAAACGCGTATGGCCGACGCTCAGGTCACCCGCCAGCCAGCCTGGCCCGCCATCGTTGAGCAAGGCGTAGACCGCGGCCTGCCAGGTGTCGCTGTCGAGTTTGCCGCGTTGCTCGAGCTTGTCACGACCATTGAGGTAACTGAGGCTGGCGCCGATATTCAGGCTGGAGGTGAGCTGATAGTCACCCAAGGCGTGCACGCCCAGGCGCCGGGCGTCGTGGTTGAGCGGGCTGTCGAAGCCGCTGTCCGGGGTGTATTCGCCGTCCATGCCGATTTCGCCGTCGAAGCTTCCGACCTCACGGCTGGCCGCTTGCAAGGTCAACCAACGGCGATCATGCAGGCGCACCATGGCCTGATGCTGGCGTTGCAGGTTGTCCTGCATATTGCGCGCAACGGCGCCGCCCGAGGCGGTCGAGGCCAGCAGGTCGGCGTTGGTCAGCTCCAGCACCAGGCGGCTGAGCAGGCGCGAGTAGTCGCGCAGGCGCTGGTCGATGCGTGCCTGGCCGAAAGCGTTGGTGAGCACGGTTTTGTTGTCTTCTGCCGGGTCGTGCCAGGTGGAGCCGCCGGGGATTTTCGGGTTGTTGGTCTGGGTGTAGCCGTCCAGATCGCCCAGCTCCCAGTTGGTGGCTTCGACGTACAAAATCGGGATCTTCAACGGTTCGAACGGCTCGCCATCACTGCAGCAGCC
The DNA here is from genome assembly GCF_002742515.1 of Pseudomonas sp. 2822-15. Taxonomy (NCBI): domain Bacteria; kingdom Pseudomonadati; phylum Pseudomonadota; class Gammaproteobacteria; order Pseudomonadales; family Pseudomonadaceae; genus Pseudomonas; species Pseudomonas sp. 2822-15. The sequence goes on from NZ_LJRY01000187.1 coordinate 477,622, forward strand.
GGTGCCTTTGGGGTATTGCGGGTCCAGGCCGGGGTTAGTGAACAACGGGATGTTCAATTCCCTGGCGATCTGGAAGGTGTGTTCGCGCAGCGATGCCAGCGCGGGGTTGGCGGTGCTGTTCTGGCCGGCGTGGGCGTACATCATGTCGCCGGTGATCAGGCTGTCGAGGTTGATCATCGCCAGCATGTTCGCGCGTTGGCTGGCGCTGAGTGAGTCGACAAAGGCCTTGGAGCCGCGCAGGCCTTCTTCTTCGGCGCCGAAGGCGACCACTTGCAGGCCGTTTTCCAGCTGCAAACCGCCAAGGTTCTTCGCCACTTCGGTCAGCACGCTGGCGCCGGAGCCGTTGTCGTCCAGGCCTTGCAAGGTCGGGCGGCCAAAGTAGGTGTCGAAGTGCGCGCCAATCACCACGTATTGCGCTTTAGTGCCGGCAGCATAGGCCACCACGTTTTGCGAGGCGCGGGTGCCGTTGTTCCAGGTGAAGTTCTGGCGACTGAGGCTGTAGGCCGACCCCATCTGGCTTTGCATCCAATCCGCCGCGCCGGCGAAATTGGCCGTGCCGCGATACCGGCCGGGGTAATCGTTGATCAGCTTTTCCAGGGTGGTATTGGCGTGCTGGCCGTAATCATAGGCCTGGGTTTGCGCCGACAGCAGGCTGCCGACCACGCTGATCGCGAGGACTAGGGGCTTTATCACAAGGTCTTCCTTGAGGTGATTGAGGTTTTCCAGCCCAGACCCTTTGCACAATGCGCGCCTCATTCCCTGGGTGAGCGCGAAGTGGCGCATTGTTAAACGCGTGGGTCGCCTGGCTGTAATTTGTAACGGATTTGATACCAATAAAGGCTTGGGATGCCGTGACGTGGCGCACGGTTTTGGCGAGGGGTGCTGCGAAAAGTAGCGGTTTTGTTACATGGAGTCCGAGTCGAGCACAAATCAAAATGTGGGAGCGGGCTTGCTCGCGAATGCGGTGTGTCAGCCAACTGATCTGGCACTGATACACCGCATTCGCGAGCAAGCCCGCTCCCACACAAGCCCTGTCTTCACAGGAAATTAGCGCTGAGTTTTAGGCCTTGAGGGTTTTGACGCCTTCAGAAGTACCCAACAGCAACACATCCGCCGGACGCGCCGCGAACAGGCCATTGGTCACCACGCCAACGATCGCATTGATCTGCGTCTCCAGCTCCACCGGGTTGGTGATCTGCATGTTGAACACATCAATGATGATATTGCCGTTGTCGGTCAACACGCCTTCGCGGTACACCGGGTCGCCGCCCAGTTTCACCAGCTCGCGGGCCACGTGGCTGCGGGCCATCGGGATGACTTCCACCGGCAGCGGGAAGGCGCCGAGTACCGGCACCAGCTTGCTGGCGTCGGCGATGCAGATAAAGGTCTTGGCCACGGCTGCGACGATCTTCTCGCGGGTCAGGGCTGCGCCGCCGCCTTTGATCAGGTTCAGGTGCTCATCGCTTTCATCGGCGCCGTCGACGTAGAACTCCAGGTCGCTCACGGTATTGAGCTCGTACACTGGAATGCCATGGCCTTTGAGGCGCGCGGCGGTGGCTTCGGAGCTGGCCACGGCGCCATCGAATGCACCCTTGTGCTGGGCCAGCGCGTCGATAAAGCAGTTGGCGGTGGAGCCGGTGCCGACACCGACGATGCTTTTATCGTCGAGTTTAGGAAGGATTAAATCGACGGCGGCTTGGGCCACTGCCTGTTTGAGTTGATCCTGGGTCATGCGGGCTCCGGAACGGGCGGGGAGTTATCGAGGGCGGCGAGTATAACCCAACAAAACCTCGGGATTCGTGTGGTCGCCCGGCCAAAAGCCGGGTTAGACTCCTTGGCCCTGCCCAACTCGCCCAGTGATTCCCGCCGATGCTTGAACAGTACGTCAAAAAGATCCTTACCTCGCGCGTTTACGACGTTGCCGTAGAAACCCCCTTGCAGACCGCTCGCCAGCTCTCCGAGCGGCTGGGCAACAAGGTCTGGCTCAAGCGTGAAGACTTGCAGCCGGTGTTCTCGTTCAAGATTCGCGGTGCCTACAACAAGCTGACCCAGCTGAGCGCCGAAGAACGCGCGCGCGGTGTGGTCACGGCTTCTGCGGGCAACCACGCCCAGGGCCTGGCCCTGGCGGCCAAGGTGCTGGGGGTCAAGGCCACCATCGTGATGCCCAAGACCACCCCGGAGATCAAGGTTGAAGGCGTGCGCTCGAGGGGCGGCAAAGTGGTGCTGCACGGTGATTCCTTCCCGGAAGCCCTGGCCTACTCGCTCAAACTGGTCGACGAAAAAGGCTACGTCTACATTCACCCCTACGATGATCCGCACACCATTGCCGGGCAGGGCACCGTGGCGATGGAGATTCTGCGCCAGCACCCTGGGCCTCTGGACGCGATTTTCGTACCCGTGGGCGGCGGCGGCCTGATCGCCGGGATTGCGGCGTATGTGAAATACCTGCGCCCGGAAATCAAGATCATCGGCGTCGAGCCGGACGACTCCAACTGCCTGCAAGCCGCCATGGCCGCAGGCGAGCGCGTGGTGCTACCGACCGTCGGCATCTTTGCCGATGGCGTGGCGGTAGCGCAGATCGGCCAGCACACCTTTGATATCTGCAAAGACTATGTAGACGAAGTGATCACCGTCAGCACCGACGAAATCTGCGCGGCCATCAAGGACATCTACGACGACACCCGCTCCATCACCGAGCCTGCGGGCGCGCTGGGCGTGGCGGGCATCAAGAAATACGTGGAAACCCGTGGCGTGACCGGGCAGACCCTGGTGGCCATCGACTCCGGCGCCAACGTCAACTTCGACCGCCTGCGCCATGTGGCCGAGCGCGCCGAGCTGGGTGAAGGCCGCGAAGCCATCATCGCCGTGACCATCCCCGAGCAGCCGGGCAGTTTCAAGGCGTTCTGCGAGGCTGTGGGCAAGCGCCAGATCACCGAATTCAATTACCGCTACCACTCTGGCCGCGAGGCGCACATCTTCGTGGGTGTGCAGACTCATCCGGAAAACGACCCGCGCAGCGCCTTGATCGCCAGCCTCACCAGCCAGGGCTTCCCGGTGCTGGACCTGACCGAAAACGAGCTGGCCAAGCTGCACATTCGCCATATGGTGGGCGGGCATGCGGCCAAAGTCAGCGACGAGCTGGTGTTTCGCTTCGAATTCCCCGAGCGTCCGGGCGCGCTGTTCAACTTTCTTAACAAATTAGGCGGGCGCTGGAACATCTCGATGTTTCACTATCGCAACCACGGCGCGGCCGACGGCCGTGTGGTCGCAGGCTTGCAAGTGCCGGCGGACGAGCGCCACCTGGTGCCGGCCGCGTTGGCAGAAATCGGCTACCCGTATTGGGATGAAAGCGAAAACCCGGCTTACCAGCTGTTCCTCGGTTGAGCGACTACGCTGACTGGGCGGCCTTTAAGGAATCAAGACCATGGAAACGCTGACCACCCTCAAGGTTATTCACATCACCGCCACCGTGTTGCTGTTGCTCAGCGGCCTCGGGCTGGCGGTACTGGCCTGGCGCAAACGCAGCGCCGGCCCGACGGTTACCGTGCAGCGCCCGTGGGCGTTCGTGTGGTTGCTGATGGGGGTTTGCGTGGTCAGCATGCCGTTCACCGGCTGGTGGCTGGTGCACCTGCTCGGCTGGCCGCTGGGGCAAACCTGGATTTTAGGTTCCAGCATTCTCTACACCGTGGCGGCACTGGCGTGGTTCTGGCTGGTGGCACGGCTTAATCGCCTGCGTAAGGGCGAGGGCGGTAGCTTGAATTTTACCCTGGTGCTGGCGGTGGTCAGCCTGGTGGGGTTTGTGGCGATTGCCGGGTTGATGGGCGCCAAGCCGGTTTAAGGCTTTAGACCGCGTCGGCTTCATCGCAGGCAAGCCAGCTCCCACATGTTGATCTGTGAATACATCCAAAGTGTGGGAGCTGGCTTGCCTGCGATGGCGTCATCAACTGCGCAGGGTAATCACCGGCCAGCCACGCTTCTCGGCTTCGGCGCGCAAATTCGGGTCCGGATCCACCGCCACCGCATGCGTCACCTGCTCCAGCAACGGCAAGTCATTCATCGAATCGCTATAGAAGTAGCTGTCTTCCAGGCTGTATCCGGTTTCTTCCAGCCAGCGGTTCAAGCGCGTCACTTTGCCTTCGCGAAAGCACGGGATATCAGTGCTGCGCCCGGTATACCGGCCGTTTTCCACCTCGCACTCGGTGGCGATCAGGGTTTCAACTCCCAGCAGCTCGGCGATCGGCGCGGTCACGAAGCGGTTGGTGGCGGTGATGATCACCAGCTTGTCGCCGGCGGCGCGGTGTTTGGCCAGCAGTTCCACGGCGAGCGGCAGCATCAGTGGGGTGATGCAGTCGCGCATGAAGTCGCGGTGCCATTCGTCCAGTTGGGCCATCTCGGTGCGGCCGAGTATTTCCAGGCTGAAGTTCAGGTAGGCGGCGTTGTCCAGCTTGCCGGCCAGGTAATCCTGGTAGAACTCGTCGTTGCGGGCTTTGTAGGCCACCGGGTCAAGAATCCCACGCTCACAGAGGTAATCGCCCCACGCGTGATCGCTGTCACCGCCGAGAAGCGTGTTGTCCAAGTCGAATAAAGCCAGGCGCATTGCAGTTACTCGCTGAAAAGTCTGTAAAAAGGCGTCCAGAATACGGTCTTTTCACAAGAGTGCACATAAGGTAAGAAGCCTCGTTGCCGCTGGAACAACCTTTGTGGAACAATGCGGCGACATGCGTTTGCGAGGTTGTTGCCGTGATCGACCCCGATGGTTTCCGTCCTAATGTCGGGATTATTCTTACGAATGATGCCGGACAGGTGCTATGGGCTCGCCGAATCAACCAAGATGCCTGGCAGTTTCCTCAAGGTGGAATCAACCCCGACGAAACCCCTGAAGACGCCTTGTACCGTGAGTTGAATGAAGAAGTCGGCCTTGAGCGCGAAGATGTGCAAATTCTGGCCTGTACCCGTGGCTGGTTGCGCTATCGTTTGCCGCAACGCCTGGTGCGTACCCACAGCCAACCGCTGTGCATCGGCCAGAAGCAGAAATGGTTTCTTTTGCGCCTGATCTCCAACGAGCAGCGGGTGCGGATGGATTTGACCGGTAAACCGGAGTTCGATGGCTGGCGCTGGGTCAGCTATTGGTACCCGTTGGGCCAGGTGGTGACATTCAAGCGCGAGGTTTATCGTCGCGCTCTCAAAGAGCTTGCCCCGCGCCTTTTAGCGCGCGACTGACGACGGAGTTCGACCCCGAGCCATGCTCAATACGCTGCGCAAGATCGTCCAGGAAGTTAACTCCGCCAAGGATCTCAAGGCGGCGTTGGGGATTATTGTGTTGCGCGTCAAGGAAGCCATGGGCAGCCAGGTCTGCTCGGTTTACCTGCTGGACCCAGAGACCAACCGTTTTGTGCTGATGGCCACCGAGGGCTTGAACAAGCGCTCCATCGGCAAGGTCAGCATGGCGCCCAATGAAGGTCTGGTGGGCCTGGTGGGGACGCGTGAAGAACCCCTGAACCTTGAAAACGCGGCCGATCACCCGCGTTATCGCTACTTTGCCGAAACCGGCGAAGAGCGCTACGCCTCGTTCCTCGGCGCACCGATCATTCACCACCGCCGCGTTGTCGGCGTGTTGGTCATCCAGCAAAAAGAGCGTCGCCAGTTCGACGAAGGTGAAGAAGCCTTCCTCGTGACCATGAGCGCGCAGCTTGCCGGGGTTATTGCCCACGCCGAAGCGACGGGTTCGATCCGTGGCCTGGGCCGTCAGGGCAAGGGCATCCAGGAAGCCAAGTTCGTCGGCGTGCCAGGTTCGCCGGGCGCTGCGGTCGGTACGGCCGTGGTCATGCTGCCACCGGCCGACCTCGATGTGGTGCCGGACAAGACCGTCGATGACATCGACGCTGAAATCAAACTGTTCAAGACCGCCCTGGAAGGCGTGCGCGCCGACATGCGCAACCTCTCGACCAAGCTGGCCACGCAACTGCGCCCCGAAGAGCGCGCGCTGTTCGACGTGTACCAGATGATGCTCGACGACGCGTCCCTGGGTAACGAAGTCAAAACCGTGATCAAGACCGGCCAGTGGGCCCAGGGCGCGCTGCGCCAGGTGGTCACCGATCACGTCAACCGTTTCGAACTGATGGACGACGCCTACCTGCGTGAGCGCGCCTCGGATGTGCGCGACCTCGGCCGCCGCCTGCTGGCCTACCTGCAGGAAGACCGCACCACCAACCTGGTCTACCCCGACAACACCATCCTGATCAGTGAAGAACTGACCGCCACCATGCTCGGCGAAGTGCCCGAAGGCAAACTGGTGGGTTTGGTGTCGGTACTGGGTTCGGGTAACTCCCACGTCGCGATCCTGGCTCGAGCCATGGGTATTCCGACGGTAATGGGCCTGGTGGACCTGCCGTATTCCAAGGTCGACGGCATCGACATGATCGTCGACGGCCATCGTGGCGAAGTCTTTACCAACCCCAGCGAGCTGCTGCGCAAGCAATACGCCGAGGTGGTGGAAGAAGAGAAACAACTGGCACTGGGCCTCGACTCGCTGCGCGAGCTGCCATGCGTCACCCTCGATGGCCACCGTGTGCCGCTGCTGGTCAACACCGGCTTGCTGGCCGATGTGGCCCGTGCGCAACAGCGCGGCGCTGAAGGCGTGGGGCTGTACCGCACCGAAGTGCCGTTCATGATCAACCAACGGTTTCCGAGCGAGAAGGAGCAGCTGGCGATTTATCGCGAGCAATTGTCCGCCTTCCACCCGTTGCCGGTGACGATGCGCAGCCTGGACATCGGCGGCGACAAGTCACTGTCGTATTTCCCGATCAAGGAAGACAACCCCTTCCTTGGCTGGCGCGGTATTCGTGTAACCCTCGACCATCCTGAAATTTTCCTCGTCCAGACCCGCGCCATGCTCAAGGCCAGCGAAGGCCTGAACAACCTGCGCATCCTGCTGCCGATGATCTCCGGCACGCACGAGCTGGAAGAAGCGCTGCATCTTATCCACCGCGCCTGGGGCGAAGTGCGCGACGAAGGCGCCGACGTGCCGATGCCACCGATTGGCGTGATGATCGAAATCCCGGCGGCGGTGTACCAGGCCAAAGAACTGGCACGGCAGGTGGACTTCCTGTCGGTCGGCTCCAATGACTTGACCCAATACCTGCTGGCCGTGGACCGCAACAACCCACGGGTGGCTGATCTCTACGATTACCTGCACCCCGCCGTGCTGCAAGCCCTGCAGCATGTGGTGCGCGACGCCCATGCCGAAGGCAAGCCGGTGAGCATCTGCGGCGAAATGGCCGGTGACCCGGCGGCGGCGGTGCTGTTGATGGCGATGGGCTTTGACAGCTTGTCGATGAACGCCACCAACTTGCCGAAGGTGAAGTGGATGCTGCGCCAGGTGGAACTGAGCATGGCCAAGGACTTGCTGGCGGAGTTGATGACCATCGACAACCCGCAGGTTATCCACAGCTCGCTGCAACTGGCGCTGAAGAACCTGGGGCTGACGCGGATGATCAACCCGGCTTCGGCGAAAACCCTCTAACTGATCGTTCCCACGCTCTGCGTGGGAATGCATCCAGTGACGCTCCGCGTCACGCCCTCAAGAGCGGACGCAGAGCGTCCAGGGCGGCATTCCCACGCAGAGCGTGGGAACGATCAATAAGCGCCATCAAATGTTCAGTTCGACCTCACCCAGCCGCCCACCCAGTGGCCCAAAACTACGCTCCACCATCTGCCGCGTCCCATCGGCATTCACAATCAGCGCCGTACTCGCCCGCGTCCCATAACTGGGGCTGGCGATAAACACGCTGGAGAGCAGGCTCTCGGTCGCCAACCCCACGCCGGTATCCGGCAAGTCGGCAAACGGCGCAGTCTGCGGGTCGCTCAAGATTTCCAGCAAGGCCTGCGGCTGTGGGTTCTCCAACAAGTCACTCAACGCCGCCCTGGCCTTGAGCAATTTGGGCCAGGGCGTATTCAGCCCGGCATTTGACAGCCCATAAACCCCAGCCTCCAACCGCGTAGCCCTGGTCTCGTTGGCGTTGTAATGCCACAGCTCATCCCGTGTGCCTACCAGCAGGTTAAAGCCGGAATACTCAATCGAACGGCCGTTAACATCGGCCAGATAGTCGTCAATTGGCAGCGATCCACTGAGAAAGCGCGCCACCAACTCCCCGCGGGATTTGCGGGCAGGCGGTTTGTGCGGGTCACGAATATTAGTCAGCGCGGCAAAGCGCCCGTCGGCGTTTACGCCAAGCCAGGTGCCACCGGCTTCCTGGTCGCGACCGGCATAGACGTGCGGCGTATCCGGCCACTGAGCCAGCGGCAGGCTGGGGCGGGCATAGAATTCATCACGGTTGGCCGCGACGATCAGCGGCTGGGCGTGGCCCGGCCGCCAGGCGAAAACAATCAGGCACATAGGCGTTCCCTTTGTGTTTTGCTCACTCTACCCATACAACGGATGGCTATCCATCGTATCGAAGTTGGGCCGAGCGCCTTCCATCCGTTAACATGCCGGGCTATTGGGCGCGTGTTGACTTTTTAATTTTGAAACGTCGGCTTAATTTGAAATTGCGGCTGTAACGCAGGCTTAATCCCACACCGGCATGGTCCGGTGCGCCATGACTAATGATTTAACGAGGAGTCGCAATGCTGCCTTACCCGCAGATCAACCCGGTGGCCGTGGCCATCGGTCCGCTGCAAATCCATTGGTACGGGTTGATGTACCTGATCGGCATCGGCGGTGCCTGGCTGCTGGCTTCCCGGCGCCTGAACCGGTTTGACCCGACCTGGACCAAGGAGAAGCTCTCCGACATGGTGTTCTGGATGTCGATGGGCGTCATCGTCGGCGGACGCCTCGGGTATGTGCTGTTCTACGATCTTCCGGCCTATATCGCCAACCCGACACTGATTTTCGAGGTGTGGAAGGGCGGCATGGCGTTCCATGGCGGCTTTGTCGGCGTGATGATCGCCGCGTGGTGGTTCGGCCGCCGCAACGGCAAGTCGTTCTTCCAGCTGATGGACTTCGTCGCACCGTTCGTGCCGATCGGCCTGGGTGCAGGGCGTATCGGTAACTTCATCAACGCCGAGTTGTGGGGCAAGCCGACCGACGTGCCATGGGCCATGGTGTTTCCACCCTTCAGCGACCCGGCACAACTGCCGCGCCATCCGTCGCAGCTCTACCAGTTCGCCCTGGAAGGTGTGGCGCTGTTCCTGATTCTTTATATCTTCTCGCGCAAGCCACGCCCAACCATGGCGGTTTCCGGCATGTTTGCGTTGTTCTACGGGATCTTCCGCTTCATCGTCGAGTTCGTCCGCGTGCCGGATGCGCAGCTGGGCTACCTGGCGTGGGGCTGGGTGACCATGGGTCAGATTCTCAGCCTGCCGATGATCATCGCCGGCCTGGGCCTGCTGTGGTGGGCTTACAATCGCCCCCAAGGCATCAAGAACGCCGCGCTTTAAATTCGAATGCCGAGGCTTTTGCGAGCCTCGGCTTCTTTGATACGGGTAAAAACATGAAGCAATATCTCGAACTACTGAACGACGTCGTGACCAATGGATTGACCAAGGGCGATCGCACCGGCACCGGCACCAAAGCCGTGTTTGCCCGTCAGTATCGGCATAACTTGGCCGACGGCTTTCCGCTGCTGACCACCAAGAAGCTTCATTTCAAAAGCATCGCCAACGAATTGATCTGGATGTTGAGTGGCAATACCAACATCAAGTGGCTGAACGAAAACGGCGTGAAAATCTGGGACGAATGGGCCACCGAAGACGGCGACCTTGGCCCGGTGTACGGCGAGCAGTGGACCGCCTGGCCCACCAAGGACGGCGGCACCATCAACCAGATCGACTACATGGTCGACACGTTGAAGAACAACCCCAACAGCCGTCGCATCCTGTTCCACGGCTGGAACGTCGAATACCTGCCGGACGAAACCAAGAGCCCGCAGGAAAACGCGCGCAACGGCAAGCAAGCCCTGCCGCCGTGCCACCTGCTGTACCAGGCGTTTGTGCATGACGGCCATCTGTCGATGCAGTTGTACATCCGCAGCTCCGATGTATTCCTCGGCCTGCCGTACAACACCGCCGCCCTGGCGTTGCTGACCCATATGCTGGCCCAGCAATGCGACCTGATCCCGCACGAGATCATTGTCACCACCGGCGACACCCACGCCTATAGCAACCATATGGAACAGATCCGTACTCAGCTGGCGCGCACGCCGAAGAAGCTGCCGGAACTGGTGATCAAGCGTAAGCCTGCGTCGATCTATGACTACAAGTTCGAAGACTTCGAGATTGTGGGCTACGACCCCGATCCAAGCATCAAGGCTGACGTCGCCATCTAAGGTCTGTCTCGGTTAAAAATGTGGGAGCTGGCTTGCCTGCGATAGCGGAGTGTCAGGCGATACAAATGCCTCTGATCCACCGCTATCGCAGGCAAGCCAGCTCCCACAGTTGTTCTGTATGCACCTTAATGCCCGTGGCTTCTGCCCACATGTGAAGGCTCCGCCTCGCTGGCCGCCACACTGCCGCTGACTTCCAGCCGCTGCAAAATCCCGCACTGGTCCAGATCCGGCCCGCCGCCGCAGCGTTGGCGCAGGTCGAGCAATTGCACCTGCAACGCCAACAGCCCATCGATCCGCGCTTTTACATGGTGGATATGCTCGTCGATCAACGCATTCACACTCTCGCACTGGTCCTGAGGGCTGTCGCGCAGCCCCAGCAGGCTGCGAATTTCTTCAAGCGTCATGTCCAGGCTGCGGCAGTTGCGGATAAAGATCAGCCGCTCGGTGTGCGCCTGGGTGTACACGCGATAGTTGGCATCGGTGCGCGCTGGGGGCGGCAGCAGGCCTTCTTTCTCGTAATAACGGATGGTTTCCACCTGACAATCGGTCAGTTTGGCCAATTCGCCGATCTTCATCGCAGCAATCTCCAAATGGGTGCTTGACCCTATAGTGGCTACAGGGTCTTTACTTGGCAACAGGCACCTTTACGGACGCGACAGAATGAGCGATTCCATCCACACCCCGAAAAAACATGATCACCCCCACGACCATGATCATGATCATGACCATAGCCCCGAACATAGCCACGACCACGGCGCCAAGCTGACCCCGGTCAAACAGCATGAGCATGGCAGTCATGGCGATTCCTGCTGTTCCAGCAAGGCAGCGCCCGCTGTGGTCACGCTGAGCGAAGCGCCGACAGCCGGCTCGCGCCTGAGCACTTTCCGCATCGAAGCCATGGACTGCCCCACCGAACAGACGCTGATCCAGAACAAACTGGGCAAGCTCGCCGGTGTGCAGCAGCTGGAATTCAACCTGATCAACCGCATCCTCGGCGTCACCCACGACCTGCCGAGCACTGCGCCGATCATCGCGGCGATCAAATCCATCGGCATGCAGGCCGACCCTATTGAAGAGGGCACGCCTGCCGCCGCGCCGCCTGCCAAGAAGCATTGGTGGCCGTTGGCGGTGTCCGGCGTAGGCGCGCTGGGCGCCGAAGTGCTGCATTTCACCGGGGTGGCGCCGACCTGGGTGATTGCCCTGGTGGCACTGGTATCGATCCTCAGCGGCGGCCTCACCACCTATAAAAAGGGCTGGATCGCCCTGAAAAACCTCAACCTGAACATCAACGCGCTGATGAGCATCGCGGTGACGGGCGCGATCCTGATCGGCCAGTGGCCGGAAGCGGCCATGGTGATGTTCCTGTTCACGGTGGCCGAGCTGATCGAGGCCAAGTCCCTGGACCGTGCACGTAATGCCATCAGTGGCCTGATGCAAATGACGCCGGAACAGGCCACGGTGCAGCAGGCTGACGGTTCATGGCTTGAACAGGAGGTAAAAAGCATTGAATTGGGCGCCATCGTGCGGGTAAAACCCGGCGAGCGCATTGGCCTGGACGGTGAAGTCACCGCTGGCCAATCCACCATCGATCAGGCGCCGATTACCGGTGAAAGCCTGCCGATTGAAAAGACCGTGGGCGATAAAGTCTTCGCCGGCACCATCAACCAGGCTGGTTCCCTTGAGTACAGGGTCACCGCAGCGGCCAACAATTCCACCCTGGCGCGCATCATTCACGCGGTGGAACAGGCCCAGGGCGCACGGGCGCCGACCCAGCGCTTTGTCGACAGCTTCTCGAAGATCTACACCCCGGCAGTCTTCCTGTTTGCCTTGGGCGTGGCGATTATCCCGCCGCTGTTCATGGCCGGTGTGTGGTTCGACTGGATCTACCGCGCCCTCGTATTGCTGGTGGTCGCGTGCCCCTGCGCCCTGGTGATTTCCACCCCGGTGACCATCGTCAGCGGCCTGGCGGCTGCGGCGCGCAAAGGCATCCTGATCAAGGGCGGCGTGTACCTGGAGGGCGGTTACAAGCTCGACTACCTGGCCCTCGACAAGACGGGCACCATCACCCACGGCAAACCGGTGCAAACCGATTACCTGGCGCTGTTCCCCAACGTTGAAGACAGCGCATCCGCCCTGGCGGCCAGCCTGGCCGGGCGCTCCGACCACCCGGTGTCGCTGGCCATCGCCAAGGCAGCTGTGGATAAAAACCTGCCAAGCCACGTTGTGGATAACTTCGAGGCGCTGGCAGGTCGTGGCGTGCGTGGCGACATCAACGGCGAAACCTACCACCTGGGCAACCACCGTCTGGTGGAGGACCTGGGCCTGTGCTCGCCGGCGCTGGAAGAAAAGCTGTTCGCCCTGGAAAAACAAGGCAAGTCCGTGGTGCTGCTGCTCGACAAGTCCGGTCCGCTGGCGTTGTTCGCCGTGGCTGACACGGTAAAAGACAGCAGCCGCGAAGCCATCCAGCAACTGCATGAACTGGGCATCAAGACCCTGATGCTCACCGGCGACAACACCCACACCGCCCAGGCGATTGCGGCGCAGGTTGGCATCGATCAGGCCCAGGGCGACCTGTTGCCCACCGACAAACTGCAAGCGATCGAAACCCTCTACGGCCAAGGCCGCCGGGTGGGCATGGTCGGCGACGGCATCAACGACGCTCCGGCGCTGGCCCGTGCCGAAATTGGTTTCGCCATGGCCGCAGCGGGCACCGATACGGCAATCGAGACCGCCGACGTGGCGTTGATGGACGATGACCTGCGCAAGATTCCGGCATTCATTCGTCTGTCGCGGCAAACGTCGAGTATCCTCAAGCAGAACATCGCCCTGGCGTTGGTGATCAAGGCGATCTTCCTGGCAGTGACTTTCCTGGGCATGGCCACCATGTGGATGGCGGTGTTCGCGGACATGGGCGTAAGCCTGCTGGTGGTGTTCAATGGTCTGCGCCTGTTGCGCAAATAGACGATGAGAGGGCGGTGTGCTGAGTGCTGAGTTGAAGGCGTTTTTTATGGTCGCCCGCCTGGGCAGCATTACCCAGGCGGCGAAAAAACTCGGCTTGAGCCAGCCCACCGTCACCACCCAGATTCGCAACCTGGAAAGCCAATACGGCGTTGAACTGTTCTACCGCGGCGGGCGCCGCCTCACCGTCAGCGACGACGGCGCGCGCTTGCTGCCGATGGTCAAGACGCTGTTGCAGCAGGAAGCCGATATCGAGTTTTTCCTGCGCAATACCGGCCAGGTCCAGGGCGCCTTAAGGATTGCCGCCACGGCGCCGTACTACATCCTCGATCTGGTCAAAGCCTTTCGTGAACGCCTGCCCCATGTGGACGTCTCGGTGGAAATCGGCAATTCCCAACAGGTGCTCGAAGCACTGGACGATTACCGCGTCGACGTCGCGGCCTCCTCGCAACTGCTCGAAGACCCACGCCTGATCCGCCGCGTGCTGGGCACCGACCCGCTGGTGCTGGCGGTGCATCGCAATCATCCCCTGGCCAAGCTAGAACATGTGCCGCTGAGCGCGCTGGCCGGGCATACCTTACTGATGCGCGAAGCCGGCTCCACCACGCGGCGGTTGACTGAAGAGATGTTGCAGGGCGCCGGCGTGAGTTACGGGCCGTTGCTGGAAATCGGCAGCCGTGAGTCGATTCGCGAGGCGGTGTTGCGCAATATCGGCATCAGCATCATTGCCCGCCAGGAAGTGCCCCATGACCCGCAACTGCGGGTGCTGACCATCGAGAATGCACCACAGATTCCCGAGTATTTGTACTGCCTCAAGGAGCGCAAAGGCGCACGGTTGCCGGCGGCGTTTCTGGGGTTGGCGCAGGAAATGTCGCCACTCTGATCGTTCCCACGCTCCGCGTGGGAATGCCGCCCTGGACGCTCCGCGTCTGCTCTTGGGTGTGGTGACGCGGAGCATCACAAGATGCATTCCCACGCAGAGCGTGGGAACGAGCGCCTTACACCCAAATCCACCAATACCACTATCACTGCCTTTTGCCTTTCTGCCACAAGAGGGACGCATTGCCCGCCTAGCATGGCCTTCATCAGTTTGATGAGGTGCCTTGCATGAACACAGCCCTGACCCAACCCGGCGCGCCAATGAAGGTGCGCGGTATCCAGAAACGCTTCGGCGCCTTCACCGCGCTGGACAACGTCTCCCTGGAAGTCGCCGCCGGCGAGCTGGTGTGCCTGCTGGGCCCGTCCGGCTGCGGCAAGACCACCTTGCTGCGCTGCATCGCCGGCCTGGAGCGCCAGGACAGCGGTGAGCTTTACCTGGGCAATCGCGATGTTTCCCTGCTGCCGCCGCAGGCGCGGGACTACGGCATTCTGTTCCAGTCCTACGCGCTGTTTCCCAACCTGACCGTCGAAGCGAATATCGGCTACGGCCTTACCGGCAGTGGTCGCGACGAAGTGCGCAAGCGCGTCGGGCAGATGCTCGAACTGGTTGGCCTGGTCGGCAGCGAAAAAAAGTACCCCGGCCAACTCTCCGGCGGCCAGCAACAGCGCGTGGCCCTGGCCCGTGCCCTGGCGCCTGCGCCGTCATTGCTGCTGCTGGACGAACCCATGTCGGCCCTCGACGCCCGTGTGCGTGAGCATCTGTGCACCGAGCTGCGTCAACTGCAACGGCGCCTGGGCATCACCACGCTGATGGTCACCCACAACCAGGACGAGGCCATGCTGATGGCCGACCGCATCGCCGTGATGAACAACGGCAAGGTCGAGCAGTACGCCACGCCCCAGGAAATCTACGACCGCCCGGCCACGCCGTTTGTGGCGGAGTTTGTCGGCCAGGGCAACTGGCTGCCGTTCAGTCGCAGCAGTGACAGCCATGCCCAGGTCGGCGGCCTGCACATGCGCCTGGATGACAGCGCCAGCAAAGCCAGGTCCGGCCGCTTGTTCTGCCGCCCGGAAGCCATCAGCGTCAACCCGCTGGTGCATGAAGAAAACCTGTTCCCGGCCAAGGTCCGCGAGATCACCTTTCTCGGCAACCGCTGCCGCATGAGCTTTGAGCTGGAGCAATTGCCTGGTCACCCGCTGTTGGCCGAACTGGCCCCCGAAGCCATGCCGCGCCTGGGCGCACAGGATATCTGGGTGGCGTTGCCGCCACGCAGCCTGCAGGTGTTTGCCTGAGATGGCTGCCGATATGAGTCTGCCGATACCCGACCACGTGGCTCGTCAGGTTTCCCGCGCTGAGCTTGGCGACCGCATTTTTGTGGTCGGTGGCAAGCTGCTTTGGTTACTCCTGCTGGGCATTGCGGTGTTGTTGCCGTTGCTGGCGATTTTCTGGCGCGGCTTCAGCAGCGAAGCCGGGCAGGGCGGCGGGCTGGTCGCGGCACGGGAACTGGTGACCAGTGAAAACTTCCATTGGTTGTTGGGCAATAGCCTGAAAGTGTCCCTGAGCGTGGCGGCCATCGTCGTACCGCTGGCCTACCTGTTTGCCTACGCACTGCAACGCACGCTGATCCCCGGCAAGCCGATCTGGCGCGGCCTGTCACTGCTGCCATTGATGGCCCCGTCGATGTTGCCGGGTATTGCGCTGGTCTATCTGTTCGGCAACCAGGGCATGTTGCGTGGTTTGCTTTCGGACAATATCTACGGCTTCTGGGGCATTGTGCTGGGTGAAGTGATCTACACCTTCCCACATGCCCTGATGATTCTGCTGTCGGCGCTGTCCCTGGCGGATGCGCGCCTGTTTGATGCCGCATCGAGCATGGGCGCAAGCTCCGCCCGGGCGTTTCGCAGCATTACCTGGCCGGCCACGCGTCAGGCGGTATTCGCGGCGTTTTGCCTGGTGTTCACCCTGACCATCACCGACTTCGGCGTGCCCGTGGTAGTGGGTGGCGACTATCAGGTGCTGGCGCTGGAAGCCTACAAGGCGGTGGTCGGCCAGCAACAGTTCGGTCGCGGCGCGTTGATCGGCATGGTGTTGCTGTTGCCGGCGCTGTTCAGCTTTGCTGTGGATGCCTGGCTGCGCCGCCGTCAGGGTGACGCCATGAGCGGCCGCGCCCAGGTGTTCCAGCCGGCGCCATCGCGCCTAAGGGATGGCTGCTACCTGGCGATTGTGCTGTTGATTTGCGCCGTGTTGCTACTGGTGTTCGGCATGGCGGTGTACTCCTCGCTGGTGAAGTTCTGGCCCTACAACCTGTCGTTATCGCTCAATCACTACCAGTTTGAAGACACGGCCGGCGGTGGCTGGCTGGCCTATCGCAACAGCCTGACCATGGCCCTGTGCACTGCGCTGATCGGCAGTGTGCTGATCTTCACCGGCGCCTACCTGATGGAAAAGACCAAGGGCCAGAAAGGCCTGAACCTGGCGCTGCGTATGCTCAGCTTTGTGCCGATGGCTGTGCCGGGCTTGGTGCTGGGCCTGGGTTACGTGTTCTTCTTCAACCTCAACGGCAACCCGCTGCATGTGTTCTACGGCACCATGACCTTGCTGGTGGTGTGCACCATTGCGCACTACCTGACCACCGCGCAAATGACCGCAACCACGGCGCTGCGCCAGTTGGATGCCGAGTTCGAAGCCGCCGCGCTGTCCCTCAAGGCGCCGCTGTACCGCCACTATCTGCGTGTCACCGTGCCGATCTGCCTGCCCGCGTTGCTGGACATTGTGCGCTACCTGTTTGTGTCGGCGATGACCACCGTGTCCGCCGCGATCTTCCTCTACAGCCCCGACACCATCCTCGCCGCCGTCGCCGTGTTGAACATGGACGACGCCGGCAATGTAGGCGGCGCTGCGGCCATGTCGACCCTGATCCTGTTCACGTCGGCCGGCGTCTCGCTGCTGCTGGCGTGGGCTTCACGTGGCGCCTTGCGCCGCTCCCAAGCCTGGCGCCAAACCGCGCCCGGCCAATAAAAATCCCTGAAGGAGGTGCTCCATGTTCAAGCCCTTGGCCCTGGCCGCTGCTCTGCTCAGCGCATTCAGCCTGAATGCCTTTGCCGCCAAAACCGAGTTGACGGTGTACACGGCCCTCGAAGCCGAGCAGTTGAAGACCTACAAGCAGGCCTTCGAAAAAGCCAACCCGGATATCGACATCAAGTGGGTGCGTGACTCCACCGGCATCATCACCGCCAAGCTGCTGGCCGAAAAAGCCCGGCCCCAGGCGGATGTGGTGTGGGGGCTGGCCGCGTCCAGCCTGGCGATCCTCGACCAGCAAGGCATGCTGGATAACTACGCGCCCAAGGATCTGGACAAGATCGGCAAGAACTACCGCGACGCCGCCAACCCACCCGCCTGGGTCGGCATGGACGTGTGGGCTGCGACCATCTGCTTCAACACCGTCGAAGCCGAGAAACAGGGCCTGACCAAGCCAGTGAGCTGGCAAGACCTGACCAAGCCTGAATACAAGGGCAAGATCGTGATGCCCAACCCGGCGTCGTCCGGCACCGGCTTCCTGGATGTGAGCGCCTGGCTGCAGACCTTCGGCGAGAAGCAGGGCTGGCAGTACATGGACGACCTGCACCAGAACATCGGCCAGTACGTTCACTCCGGCTCCAAGCCTTGCAAACTGGCGGCTTCCGGGGAATTCCCGATTGGTATTTCGTTTGAATACCCGGCCGTGCAGCTTAAACGCCAAGGCGCGCCGCTGGACATCATCCTGCCCAAGGAAGGCTTGGGCTGGGACATCGAAGCGACTGCCGTGATCAAGGGCACCAGCCACGCCGACGCCGCGAAGAAACTGGCCGACTTCTCCGCCAGCCCCGCGGCGATGGAGCTGTACAAAGACAACTTCGCCGTTCTCGCCCAGCCGGGTATCGCCAAGCCGCAGACCGAATTGCCGGCTGACTACGAGCAGCGCTTGATCAAGAACGACTTCGCCTGGGCCTCGAAAAACCGCGACAGCATCCTGACCGAATGGCGCAAGCGCTATGACGGCAAGTCCGAGAAGCAGTAATTGATGATGATCGTTCCCACGCTCCGCGTGGGAATGCCGCCCTGGACGCTCCGCGTCCGCTCTTGGAAGTCGTGACGCAAAGCGTCACTGGATGCATTCCCACGCAGAGCGTGGGAATGAGAGGAACACATGAGTAGCGATCTGCTGATCATCGGCGCCGGCATCCTCGGCCTGTCCCACGCCTACGCCGCCGCCAAACGCGGCCTCAAGGTCAAGGTCTTCGAACGCAGCGCCACACCGCTGGGCGCCTCCGTGCGCAACTTCGGCCAGGCACTGGTCACCGGCCAACCCCCTGGCCAGATGCTCGACCTGGCGCTGGAAAGCCGCGATATCTGGGCGCACTGGGCACAGGTGGCCGGTATCCAGCTCAAGCGCAACGGCTCTTACCTGTTCGCCCGCACCGAAGCCGAAGAGCATCTGCTGGAAGCCTTCTGCGGCGGCCGGGCGCAGGAGCACGGCTACACCGTTGAGCTGCTGCAAGGCGCGGCGATGAAAGACCTGTATGGCGGCAAGTTCCGCCATCACCGCGCGGCGCTGCATGGCAAGGATGATCAGCAACTGTATTCGCGCGAGGCGATCCCGGCGCTGATCAATTACCTGGCCCAGGAACTGAACGTGCAGTTTTACTTCTCCACCCTGGTGCGTGACGTTGAGCCTGGTCAAGTGCACACCACCGCAGGCAGTTTTCGCGGCGAGCAGGTGGTCGTGTGCTCCGGCCATGACTACCAGACTTTGCTGGCGGAACCGATGGCCGAGCTCAACCCGAGCATTTGCCGCCTGCAAATGCTGCGGGCCCGGCCGGCGGTCAACCTGAACCTGCAACACGCATTGCTCACGGGCCTTAGTTGCGTGCATTACGGCGCGTTTGCCGACTTGCCGGAAGCCGCGCCAGTGCAGGCACAGATCCTGCGCGAAGCGCCGCATTTACAAGAACACGGCATTCACTTGCTGATCAGCCCGACGCCCCATGGCGAGTTGATCATCGGCGACTCCCATGACTACGGCAGCGATGCATCGCCCTTCAATGCCGAGCAAGTCGATGACTGGCTGATCGAGCTGGCGGAGCAGACGCTGGGCTGCAAAATCCAGGTGGTGGAACGCTGGCAGGGTGTTTATGGCTCACGCGGCCCGGCACCGTTTTCCTTTCTGCGTGCGGCGCCGGGCGTGAGCGCGGCGTTGATGCATTCCGGCGTGGGCATGAGCGTGGGGCCGGCGATGGCCGAGCGAAATATCACAGCATTGTGGGGGAGCGCATGATGAACCCGGACCAGGTAATCGCCGAAGTCTTCGGCTTGTACGAACAGCACGGCGCGGCCGATTACATCGGTGAGCCGGTGTCGCAGATCGAGCACATGTCCCAGGCCGCGCAGTTGGCCATGGCCGAAGGCTTCGACGATGAGGTGGTATTGGCAGCGTTTTTCCACGACATCGGGCATCTCTGCGGGCAGGGCGGCGAGAACATGGGCGGTTATGGAGTGGTCAGCCACGAGCGGCTCGGCGCGGATTATCTGCGGCGCGCAGGTTTCAGCGAGCGCATGGCCAGGCTGGTGGAGTATCACGTGCAGGCCAAGCGCTACCTGACCTTCAGCCAGCCGGACTACTACGCCCGCCTGAGCGAGGCCAGCCGACGCACCCTGGGTTATCAGGGCGGCGTGATGACGGCCGAAGAGGCCCGGGCTTTTGAACAAGACCCGCTGTGTGAGGTCAGCCTGCGCATGCGCCACTGGGATGAACAGGCCAAGGAAATCCACGTGCCGGTGCTGAACCTGGAGGTATTGAAGTTCAAGGCTCAGCGGCTACTGACGTTGCCTGCATAAGAATGACGTAATTCCGACCGAGGACACGGACGCAGCGCATGGAGTCAACGTCGGCGCACTCAGTAAAGTACGCCCTCTGATTAAGGGAGCGATTTAGATGCGTTATTTGAGAGTTGCCGTGAAGGATCAAAGTGCCAATGCTTTGGCGGATACCGTGGAGCTTCTGTTTTTTCTACGCACGCCAAAGTTGCCGGATGAGCTGGTGCGCCAGGCCACAGCCGTCGATGTATCGGCGGATGGCCGGGTCGATTACCAGATCACCGGTGACATCGATGGCAACGGTGTCTCGGGGGAGAAGGACAGGGAGTTACTCAAGGATTTTGCCAATGCCGTATTGAGAGTGAATTGGCTCTGCCGTCCACCCATGCCCAACCGCTCGATCAACTTTTATGTGAGTCGTTTCACCGTCGCAGGCGACCCCGCCGAAGTCCGCCTGGATCTCTATCAGAACGACAAACCCATGATTGAAAAACAACGTCTGAAATTCAGCGTCACCGCCTGCGATAGCCTTGGTAAAGGCGTGATGCAACTGGACGACGAAGCGCTGCCCCTTGAACTGTTCGACACCATGGATCTAAAGGCACTGCAATCAATGGCCAATCTGTATCTGAAGTTCAACTGGCGTTAAGGGGCGACCTTTGTCGAGCTTTCTTACAGCGCGCATCGATTGTGTGCGCTGGTGAGGGCGCGAGGCATGAATTAGCGTGGTGGTTCATTCTTTTTTAGGAAGCCGCCATGCGCTATTTGAAGGTGATTGCTCAAGACCGTTTTGGCAGTGGCAGGCCGGATACGGTCTTGCTGCACTTTTGTGAGGTCGGCGCCGACAACAAGGACATTGTCGTTAACCGCGCTGTTGCGCTCGACCTCATCGAAAACGGCTGCACTGATTTCCACCTGGGGGACGTCACCCAAGATGGGGTGGAAAGCGATGCAGACCATACGCTGCTGTATCAGTTTGCCGGTGCGTATCTGAAGCTCAACTGGTTCAACAGTGGGTTGGCCTCATCGCGCTACCTGCAGGTCTATACCGAAGATTTTTATAAAGATGGCACGCCCGATACGGTCCGCCTGCACGTGCATGAGGGCGAAGGCACCCCTTGCGATAAAACCCAGGTCATGTGGAACGCTGCGTATGACTTTGATAATGATGGGGCACTGGAGTGGAACATTCACTTCGATATTAACCATGACGGCGTCATCAATGACGTCGACCAGGGCTTGGTGCAAGAACTCGCCGATACGTTCTTGAAGTTCAATTGGCACGCGCCGTCCATCACGACGCCTTGAACGCCGCGTCATTGAGTGTGTGGGCCAACACCTCAAGCTGGTCCTGGCGCTCGGCCTGGCTGAGTTTGGCGTGAGGGTTGAGCGACGACCACTGCGGGTGGGCACGGGCCTTGTGCAGGGCCTCCGGCAACTTGCCTTCGCGCCAGGTTTTGTCCTGGGGTGTGTCGACTTTGATGCTGTGCGTCGCCGCATGGCCGCGCAGGTTCAGGGCTTTGAGCAATTGACGTTGGCGCAGGGCGAGCAGGCGCAGTACGCTGTCGTCAACGGTCAGCTCGCGCTGGCCCTTGATCTTGCCCAGCAGACGACTGCCGTAGCTGCGTGCGGTTTGCAGCGCACCACCGGCGATCGCACCGGCGAGGGCGGCGGCGCCGAGGGTCAGGCCGCCGACCAATAAATCCACGCCCGCGCCGGCGGCGGCACCTGCGGCGATCCCGCCACCGACGCGCACGCCGAGTTGCTTGAGGGTTTGCGGGTTGAACAAATCATCGCCCCAGCGCCCGTCCAGCAGTGGCAAGTCGCTGGCGGCGGCGTCCTGTGGGCGGAAGCCGAACAGTTTGAGCAACGCTTGCACACACTTTTGCTCGCGCTGGCGCACAGCCTTGCGCAAGTCGCTGATGGCTTGCTGTTCATCCTCTGTGGCCACGCTGCGTCGGCACGCTGCGCAGTCGATCAACAGCTCGGCGATCAAGCGTGCAGCGCTTTGCTGGCGGGCCTGGCGTTGGGCTTGCTGATCGAGGATCAGGCGTTCCAACTGCGGCCGTGCGTTTTCCAGCAACAGGGCCAGGCTTTCATACAAGCGGCGTTCGCCGTCTTCCGGCGGCGCCACGCTGTCGAAGCGCACCAGCGCATGCAGGCCGAGGCGGGCCAAGGCTTCGCGCCAGTCCGGCTCGCGGTGGTCGCTGCTGCTGACGAAGTTGAGCACCGGCAGCAACGGCTTGCCGCAACTGGCCAGCACTTGCAGCTCGTCGCGGTACTTGGCCAGCACCGGTTCGCGGGCGTCGATCACGTACAAACCAGCGTCCGAGGCCAGCAGTTGGCGCAGCACCTTGGCTTCCTGTTCGAAACGCTGGCGGGCTTCGCTGCCTCCCAGGAACCGCACCAATCGAGCCGGGCCATCGAGGCGTTCGCCGGGGCGGTCCAGGCGTTCGAGGTAATCGAGCAGGGCGATGGCATCTTCCAGGCCGGGCGTGTCGTACAGCTCCAGCAAGGCTTCGCCGTCTACCGACAAGCGCGCGCCTTCGACATGCCGCGTGGTGCTGGGGCGATGGGAGACTTCACCAAAGCCCACATCGCGGGTCAGCGTGCGCAGCAGCGAGGTCTTGCCGACATTGGTGTGGCCGACCACGGCGAGCTTCAGGGGGTTAGTCAGCGGTTTAGTCATGACCGGTCTCCAGCCAGTTCAGCGGCGCACAGTCGGCGAACGGCAGCTCCAGCTGTTGCAGCGCGGCGTGCCAGTCGCCCAGGCGCTCGGCGTCCAGCGCTTGGCCGGGTGGCGCTTGCAACAGCCATACGCGGGTGGCGGTGGCGCTGCGGGCCAGCTCGGCGATCAGCGCCAGGCTGCCGCGATCCGGCGAGCGGCGCGGGTCACAGGCAATGGCCAGGCGTGCGGGCGGGAAGCGCGTGAGTTGTTCCAGCAGTTTGTTGCGCGATTCGCGGCTGTCGAGGATGCCGGCGTTCTTGACGCTGTTCGGCAGCTTGGGCGGCCACGGGTACTGACCGTCGAGTTCGATGGCCACCAGCAGGGCGCCGTCGCTTTCCAGTTCGCTGATGCCGCCAGTGACGTGGTGCAGTTGTTCGGGCGCGGCGTCGTTGACGCCCAGCCGTTCACTGCTGGGCATCAGGCGTTCACGCAGTTGGCTGTAGCCGGGCAGGTTGAGGTCCAGGCGCAACGCAGCGCGGCCGTGCTTCCAGCGCCACAAACACAGCAGCGCGAGGAGCAATCGGGGCAGCAGGCCATACACCAGCAGCACGCCTACCAGCCAAGCGGCCCAGGCCTGGCGGGCGCTTTCGATATTCAGGGCCGAGTCGCCACTGGCGCGGATCATCTCCACCGTCGGCACATTAAAACCGAGCAAGGCGGGCAGGCTGCCGAGGGCTTGGGTCACGGCGACAAAAGTATCGGCGCCGAGGATGGTGGTTTCCCACACAAAACCGTAGCGCCGCGTGGCCAGCAGTGTCAGCAGCATCACCATGGCGCTGAGCAGCGCCAGCAACCACAGGCTGTTGACCAGCACACCCACGGCCCAACGATTGAGTTTCTGGCGCTGCAACAACAGCAGCAAGGCTGGCGCCAATTGCGCGGCTTTGGCATCGCGAGCAAGTTTTTCGCTGAGCCACAACCACAGCCGCCCGAGGCTGGCGCCGTGTTCACCGGCAAACAGCAAGCCCAACGCCCAGCTGATTAACAGGATCAGGTTCAAGCCGAGTAGGCTGCCCAAGGCCCAGAACACATTCACCGGCGTCAGGCCGTTGCCCAAGGCGGCAAAAGCCAGCCCGGCACCACTGATCACGGCGACTACCGCCAGCAGCACTAACGCCAAACGCGCGCCTTGCAGCCAGCGGGTGAGGGCGGCCGTCAGCCCGTCGCGCCCGGCCAGGTGCAGGGCGCGCTGTTGGATGCGCGTGGGCAAATCGCCACCGGCCGTGCGGGCCAGGCGGTTGGCTTCCAGGTCTTCCAATGGGCCTGCGTGTTCTTCGCGCAGGCGTACGGTTTCGGTCAGCCAAAGTGTATGCAGCGGGTTCAGAGCAGTCACGCGCCGTCCTGTTGAGCAAGTGAGCTTGGAGCATAACCGCAGACTCGTGGCTCTGGTATTCTCGTCGGCATGAAAAAAACTCTCCCTTTAAGCCTGATCGCAGCCCTCGGTGAAAACCGCGTGATCGGCGTCGACAACAGCATGCCCTGGCATTTGCCGGGGGATTTCAAATATTTCAAGGCCACCACGCTCGGCAAGCCGATCATTATGGGGCGCAAGACCTGGGATTCCCTGGGCCGACCGTTGCCGGGGCGCCTGAACATTGTGGTCAGCCGTCAGACCGGCTTGGCGCTGGAAGGTGCGGAAGTTTTTCCGTCACTGGACGCGGCGGTTGAGCGGGCAGAAGCCTGGGCGCTGGAACAGGGCGTGGATGAGCTGATGCTGATCGGCGGTGCGCAGTTGTATGCGCAAGGGCTGGAGCAGGCGGATCGCCTGTATTTGACGCGGGTGGCGTTGAGCCCGGCAGGCGATGCCTGGTTTCCGGAGTTTGATTTGAACCAATGGAAGTTGGTGTCAAACGTCGAGAACCTGGCTGAAGGCGATAAGCCTGCCTACAACTTCGAAGTCTGGGAAAAAGCTTAAAAGCATCGCAGGCAAGCCAGCTCCCACAGTTGACCGATTTCTCCTGAGGAAACCGATTCAAGTGTGGGAGCTGGCTTGCCTGCGATATCGGTCTATCAGACCTGCGCTAATTCAGCATGCTCATCAGCATCCAGCAGCGCTTTATCCGTCTGCCCCATGATCTGGCTGGTAATCGCCCCGGCGGTCATCGAACCATTCACGTTCAACGCCGTGCGGCCCATGTCGATCAACGGTTCCACGGAAATCAGCAGCGCCACCAGTGACACCGGCAAGCCCATCGCCGGCAGCACGATCAGCGCGGCGAAGGTCGCACCGCCGCCCACGCCTGCCACACCGGCCGAACTCAAGGTCACAATCGCCACCAGCGTCGCGATCCACAGTGGGTCCAGCGGGTTGATGCCCACGGTCGGTGCAACCATCACCGCCAGCATGGCCGGATAGAGACCGGCGCAACCGTTCTGGCCGATGGTCGCGCCAAACGAGGCGGCAAACCCGGCGATGGACTGCGGGATACCCAGGCGACGAGTCTGCGCTTCAATGCTCAGCGGAATGGCGGCTGCGCTGGAGCGGCTGGTGAAGGCAAACGTCAGCACCGGCCAGACCTTGCGGAAAAACCGCAGCGGGTTGATCCCGGCCAGCGACAGGAACAGGCCATGCACCACAAACATCAGGCCCAGTGCCAGGTACGAGACCACCACAAAGCTGCCGAGCTTGATGATGTCTTGCAGGTTGGAGCCGGCGACCACTTTGGTCATCAGTGCCAAAACACCGTAAGGTGTCAGCTTCATCACCAAGCGCACCAGACGCATTACCCAGGCTTGCAGGGTGTCGATGGCGTTGAGCACTTTCTGGCCCTTTTCCACGTCATCCTTGAGCAGTTGCAGCGCGGCAACCCCCAGGAATGCGGCGAAAATCACCACGCTGATGATCGACGTCGGCTTGGCGCGGGCAAGATCTGCAAACGGGTTGGCCGGCACGAACGACAGCAGCAGCTGCGGGATATTCAGGTCGGCCACCTTGCCGGCGTAATCGCTCTGGATCACTTGCAGGCGTGCCATTTCCTGGGTGCCGGCCACCAGGCCTTCGGCGGTGAGGCCGAACAGGTTGGTCAGGCCGATACCGATCAGCGCCGCGATCGCGGTGGTGAACAGCAGCGTGCCGATGGTCAGGAAGCTGATCTTGCCCAGGGACGAGGCGTTATGCAGGCGCGCCACGGCACTGAGGATTGAGGCGAACACCAGCGGGATCACGATCATTTGCAGCAATTGCACGTAGCCATTGCCGACCAGATCAAACCAGCTGATCGAGGCCTTGAGCACCGGGTTGCCGTCGCCATAAAGGGTGTGCAGCACCGTACCGAACACCACGCCCAAGACGAGGGCAAACAGCACCTTCTTGGCGAGGCTCCAGTTGGTGCGACGGGTTTGTGCCAGGCCCAGCAACAGGGCCACGAACACCAGTAAGTTGAGAATCAGGGGCAGATTCATTGAAGCTCCGTTGAGAAGGCAGCCAATCGCGCGAGCCTGCGATTGCGAACCGGGAAGCCTAACAGTTTGAAATATATTGATTTAATACCAATATGGAATGTCGACTGTCGTTTTTGGAATAAGCATTTGGCGCTCAGGCACATGCCCTTGGCGTTATCACGACGCAAGCGGTCGTGCTCGGGCGATAACTGTCATACAGATTTGTTAGCGTCGATGTCTTTCACTCAGGGATAAAACGCTTATGAAGCTCGCGCCAAAACTACTTGCCGCTGCCTTCTGCCTCGGCCTCGTCAGCCAGGCATTTGCCGCCACCGAGTTGAAACACTGGCCGGCGCCCGCCGCCGAGCAACTGAACAAGATGATCGCCGCGAATGCCAACAAGGGTAACTTCGCGGTGTTCGACATGGACAACACCAGTTACCGCTACGACCTCGAAGAGTCCTTGCTGCCCTACATGGAAAACAAGGGTCTGATCACCCGCGAGAGCATGGACCCGTCCCTGAAGCTGATGCCGTTCAAGGACACCGCCGACCACAAGGAAAGCCTGTTCAGCTACTACTATCGCCTCTGCGAAGTCGACGACATGGTTTGCTACCCGTGGGTTGCGCAGATTTTCTCGGGCTTCACCCTCAAGGAACTCAAGGTCCAGGTGGACGAGCTGATGGCTTCCGGCAAGCCGGTGCCGGTCACCTATTTTGAAGGCGACGTGGTGAAGAAATCCGAGGTACAGCCGCCGAAAGTCTTCACCGGCCAGGCCGAGCTGTACAACAAGCTGATGGAAAACGGCATCGAAGTGTATGTGATGACCGCCGCCTCCGAGGAGCTGGTGCGCATGGTCGCCGCCGACCCTAAGTACGGCTACAACGTCAAACCCGAGAACGTGATTGGCGTGAGCACCTTGCTCAAAGACCGCAAGACTGGCGAGCTGACCACGGCGCGTAAGCAGATCACTGCAGGCAAATATGACGAGAAGGCCAACCTTGGCCTCGAACTCACCCCGTACCTGTGGACGCCGGCGACGTGGATGGCGGGTAAGCACGCAGCGATCCTGACTTACATCGACGAGTGGAAAAAGCCGGTGATCGTCGGCGGTGATACGCCGACCAGCGACGGCTACATGCTGTTCCACGATGTGGACGTGGCCAAGGGCGGTGTTCACTTGTGGATCAACCGCAAGGACAAATACATGACCCAGCTTAACGGGATGATGGCCAAGCACGCGGCGGCGCAGGCCAAGGAAGGGCTGCCGGTGACGGCGGATAAAAACTGGGTGATCGTGAAACCTGACGAGATTCAGTAATACCGAGGCGCCTGCTTCGCGAGCAAGCCCGCTCCCACATTCGACCGCATGCTCATGTTGGAACTCGGTCAAGTGTGGGAGCGGACTTGCTCGCGAAAGCAGTGTGCCAGGCCATACATGAGTCGGCTGGCCCACCGCCATCGCAGGCAAGCCAGCTCCCACAGTTGATCTCTGTAGTCTGGGGGATTTTCTTCAGGCAAAAAAATGCCCCGCACGTGGCGGGGCATTTTTATGGGCGGGGCTTACAGGCCGTCAAGCATCGCCTTGTTACGCACAGCACCTTTGTCGGCACTGGTGGCCA
Source organism: Pseudomonas sp. 2822-15 (assembly GCF_002742515.1). Taxonomy (NCBI): domain Bacteria; kingdom Pseudomonadati; phylum Pseudomonadota; class Gammaproteobacteria; order Pseudomonadales; family Pseudomonadaceae; genus Pseudomonas; species Pseudomonas sp. 2822-15. The sequence continues at coordinate 505,369 of NZ_LJRY01000187.1, forward strand.
GCAGGGCATAGGCTTTCAACGCGGTGGTGACTTTGCGCGGACGCTTCTCCACCGGCTTCCAGCCTTTTTTGTCCTGCTCGACGCGGCGTGCAGCCAGTTCTTCGTCACTGATCAGCAGGTTGATCGAGCGGTTCGGAATGTCGATCAGCACCTTGTCGCCATCCTGTACCAGACCAATCGCACCGCCGGCAGCAGCTTCCGGCGAGGCGTGGCCGATGGACAGGCCCGAAGTACCGCCAGAGAAACGCCCGTCGGTCAGCAAGGCGCAGGCTTTGCCCAGGCCCTTGGACTTCAGGTAGGACGTCGGGTAGAGCATCTCCTGCATACCCGGGCCGCCTTTCGGGCCTTCGTAGCGGATGATCACGATGTCGCCCTCTTTCACTTCGTCGGCGAGGATGCCGCGTACCGAGCTGTCCTGGCTTTCGTAGATCTTGGCGCGGCCTTCGAACACGTGGATGGATTCATCCACACCGGCGGTTTTCACCACGCAGCCGTCGAGGGCGATGTTGCCGTACAGCACGGCCAGGCCGCCTTCTTGCGAGTAAGCGTGCTCGACACTGCGGATGCAGCCGTTTTCACGGTCGTCGTCCAGGGTTTCCCAGCGGGTCGACTGGCTGAACGCGGTTTGGGTCGGGATACCTGCCGGGCCGGCCTTGAAGAAGTGATGCACCGCTTCGTCGTCAGTCTGGGTGATGTCCCACTTGGCTATGCCTTCGGCCAGGGATTTGCTGTGCACGGTAGGCAGGTCGGTGTGCAACAGACCGCCACGGGCCAGCGAGCCGAGGATCGAGAAGATCCCGCCGGCGCGGTGCACGTCTTCCATGTGGTACTTCTGGATGTTCGGCGCGACTTTGCACAGTTGCGGCACGTTGCGGGACAGGCGGTCGATGTCGCGCAGGTCGAAGTCGATCTCGGCTTCTTGCGCGGCGGCCAGCAAGTGCAGGATGGTGTTGGTGGAACCGCCCATGGCGATGTCCAGGGTCATGGCGTTTTCGAACGCCTTGAAGTTGGCGATATTGCGCGGCAGCACCGACTCATCGTTTTCGGTGTAGTAACGCTTGCACAGCTCGACGATGGTGCGGCCGGCCTGCAGGAACAGCTGTTCGCGGTCGCTGTGGGTGGCCAGCGTGGAGCCGTTGCCCGGCAAGGCCAGGCCCAGGGCTTCGACCAGGCAGTTCATCGAGTTGGCGGTGAACATGCCGGAGCACGAACCGCAGGTCGGGCAGGCGCTGCGTTCGTATTCCGCGACCTTCTCGTCAGAAGCGCTGGAATCGGCGGCGATGACCATGGCGTCGACCAGGTCGAGGCCGTGGGAGGCGAGCTTGGTCTTGCCGGCTTCCATCGGGCCGCCGGAGACGAAGATCACCGGGATGTTCAGGCGCAGGGCGGCCATCAACATGCCAGGGGTGATCTTGTCGCAGTTGGAAATGCACACGATGGCATCGGCGCAATGGGCGTTGACCATGTATTCCACGGAGTCGGCGATGATCTCGCGGCTCGGCAGGGAATACAGCATGCCGTCATGGCCCATGGCGATGCCGTCATCCACGGCGATGGTGTTGAATTCCTTGGCTACGCCACCGGCGCGTTCGATTTCGCGGGCGACCAGTTGGCCCAAGTCCTTGAGGTGGACGTGGCCCGGTACGAACTGGGTGAACGAGTTGGCAATCGCGATGATCGGCTTCTTGAAGTCGTCATCTTTCATCCCCGTGGCACGCCACAGTGCGCGGGCGCCGGCCATGTTGCGGCCGTGGGTGGATGTTTTCGAGCGGTAATCTGGCATGGAGCACTCCGGGCGGCTAATCAGGTAACTACTAATCAGGTACTACTGGGGAGTGAGCTTCTATTGACGTCTGGAACACCCGAAAAATGGCCGTGGTGTCCAAAAGTTGCCACTCGCGTCGCGGGATCGCCGCTTGCTTGGGCCTCGAGCTCATAAACCCGCCGGGGGATGACTGGCGATGAATAGGCCGATTCTACACCGCTGGTGGCTGGAGGGAATGATCGAAACCGTGAAGATAGCGGCTACAGGACGTGTGGGCGGCGTTTGATCAGCGCATTCAGGGCGAGCCCGGCGGCACTCAGGATTAGAAAGCACAGGGCTAGCGCGGTGGTCAGGTTGGTGGTGGCCAGGTTGATCACCAGGCTGATCAGGCCGCCGCACATGAAAATCAGCAAGCTACCGGCAGAGGTCGCCGTGCCAGCCAGTTGCGGGTAGAGGCTCATGGCCTTGGAGTTGGCGATGGGTCGACAGATGGTGGTGCCGGCTGTGCAGATCAACATCGGGATCAGCACCGTGGCGGCCGACAGGCCGAACTGCCAGGCCAGCCAGAGCATGACCAGGCCTGAAACAGTGATCAGCAACAGGCCGGTGTTGATTTGCCGGTCGGCGTCCATTTTGCGATGCAGGAAACTGGCAATCACTCCGCCGCAGACGTAGGCTGCGCCGTACAGCAGCAATGCCCAGGCGAATTGATAGGTCGACAGGTTCAAACGCTCCATGAAGATCAGGGGCGACATCACGATAAACGAGAAATGGCAGGCAAAGGCCAGGGCGGAAATCAGCCAATAGCTGACGAAACGGAGGTCGGAAAACAGCAGCCAATAGCCGCTGAAGAACTGTAGCGGTGAAGGGCGATGGCTGCTGCGCGAGTCGTGCAGCAGGTGTGCGGACCAGAGCCACACCACTATGGCCAACACGATAAACACGTAAAAACTCGCCTGCCAGCCGCCATAAATTTGCAGCCAGGTGCCCATCAGTGGCGAGCTTGAGATGAACACTCCGCCGGCAGTGGTCATCCAGATTCGAATCCGCTGCAGTTCCCGTCCTGTAAACAAGTCCTGGATCAGCGCCTGCGACAGGGCAAACGCCCCGCACCCTACGGCCTGAACCACGCGAAAGCCGATAAACCAACTGAAATCCGGAGCCAGCAAACAACCGGCTGCACCCAACGCCGATAAAGCAATGCCTGCCAGCAGCAGTTTTTTGCGTCCGAACATGTCAGACAACGGACCTATCAGCAGCAACGAGACGGCCAGGCCAATGGCAAAAATACTGACGGACTGGGCGATTTCTGAAGGCGTGTGGCCAAAGTGATTGGAGAGGGCGGGAAAGGATGGCAGGACTACGTCGAGGGGGAAGACGGCGAGCAGCGTCATGGTCATCAACAGTACGATGAAATATGACTTGTTTGATGTGGCTGTACTAATAGGCATCGACCGGACCACTCTATCCTTCCTTGTTGGGGGGGAGAGAGTCGGTTTGGCGGTAAGGGAAGTCAATGGAAGTGGCAGTAGGAAATAGCTGAAAGGCCCGTAGGATCAGTCGTTGACTGTTCCTACGGGAAGCATCCTGTTATCAGCTATTAGGCAACAACCGGCACGTAATGCTCTTGATATAACGCGTCTCGGCAATCGCTGGGTGCACCGGGTGATCCGGGCCTTGGCCGCCGCGTTCGAGCATCTGGATATTGCGGTCCAGGTGGCGGGCGCTGGTCAGCAGGATGTTTTGCAGGTCGTCTTCCGGCAGGTGCATGGAGCACGAGGCGCTGACCAGGATGCCGTCCTTGCTGAGCAGGCGCATGGCTTGCTCGTTCAGGCGGCGGTAGGCGCCTTCGCCGTTCTTCATGTCTTTTTTGCGTTTGATGAAGGCCGGCGGGTCGGCGACGATCACGTCGAAGCGTTCTTCGCTGGCTTTGAGTTCCTTCAGGGCTTCGAACACGTCGCCTTCGATGCAGGTCATCTTCTCGGCAACCCCGTTCAGCGCAGCGTTGCGCTCTACGCCGTCGAGGGCGAAGGCTGAGGCGTCGACGCAGAACACTTCACTGGCACCAAAGGCCGCAGCTTGCACGCCCCAGCCGCCGATGTAGCTGTACAGGTCGAGTACGCGTTTGCCTTTGGCGTACGGGGCCAGGCGTGCGCGGTTCATGCGGTGGTCGTAGAACCAGCCGGTCTTTTGGCCCTGGATCACCGGGGCTTCGAATTTCACGCCGTTTTCTTCCAGCGCGACCCACTCCGGCACCAGGCCGAACACGGTTTCGACGTAGCGGTTGAGGCCTTCGGCGTCGCGCGCGGCGGAGTCGTTCTTGAACAGGATGCCGCTTGGCTTGAGCACTTGGGTCAACGCGGCGATCACGTCTTCCTTATGGGCTTCCATGGTTGCCGAGGCGATCTGCACCACCAGGAGGTCGCCGAAACGGTCGACCACCAGGCCGGGCAACAGGTCGGAATCACCGTAGACCAGGCGGTAGAACGGCTTGTCGAACAGGCGGTCACGCAGGGACAGCGCGACGTTGATGCGGTGCACCAGCAACGACTTGTCCAGCGGCAACTTGATGTCACGCGACAGCAGACGGGCGCAGATCAGGTTGTTCGGGCTCATGGCCACGATGCCCAAAGTCTTGCCGCCGGCCGCTTCCAGGATAGCTTGGTCGCCTGCCTGGAAGCCGTGAAGTGGGGTGGCGGCCACGTCGATTTCGTTGCTGTAGACCCACAGGTGGCCGTTGCGCAAACGACGATCGGCGTTGGCTTTGAGACGCAGGCTTGGCAGGGACATGACGTCGCTCCGGAAAAAAGAGCGGGAGTATACCCTGTTGTGCGGCTGTTCTGTGGGAGCTGGCTTGCCTGCGATGCGGACGGCGCGGTGTATCTGACGTACGGCGGTGATGCTTTCGCAGGCAAGCCAGCTCCCACATTTGATCCGGTTCCAGTTCGGTTTTTGGGTGTCGGCTGGGTCTTCATAAAGGTTAGAATTCACGCCTAGTCCAGAGTGTGTATTTATGTCCCCAGAGCTTTCCGCCGAGCAGATCCAACAGGCCCTGCAAGGCATCAGCGTGCCGCCTCAACCGCAAATCATGGTGGATTTGCAGATGGAGCAGTACATGCCCGACCCGGACCTGGAAGTGATCGCGCGGTTGATCTCCCAGGACCCGGGCCTGTCCGGCGCGCTGCTGAAGATCGTCAACTCGCCGTATTACGGCCTGAGCAACAAGATCGCCTCGATCCAGCGCGCAGTGAACCTGCTGGGCAGCCGCTCGGTCATCAACCTGATCAACGCGCAGTCGATCAAGGGCGAGATGAGTGACGACACCATCGTTACGCTCAACCGCTTCTGGGACACCGCCCAGGACGTGGCCATGACCTGCCTGACCCTGGCCAAGCGCACCGGCTCGCAAGCGGTCGACGAGGCCTATGCCTTGGGCCTGTTCCACGATTGCGGCGTGCCGCTGATGCTCAAGCGCTTCCCCAACTACATGGCGGTGCTGGAGCAGGCGTATGCCAATGCCGGCCCGGATTGTCGGGTGGTCGACACCGAGAACCACGCGTTCAACACCAACCATGCCGTGGTGGGTTACTACACCGCCAAATCCTGGCGCCTGCCGGAGCATGTGACCGACGCGATCGCCAACCACCACAATGCCCTGGCGATTTTCAGCGATGAGTCATCGCGCAACCCGCAACTTAAAAACCTGCTGGCGATCCTCAAGATGGCCGAGCACATCTGCTCGTCCTGCCGCGTGCTGGGTAACCAGTCGGCGGACCATGAGTGGGATGCCATCGGCCATCTGGTGCTGGATTACGTGGGCTTGTCGGACTACGACTTTGAAAGCCTGAAGCTGTCCATTCGTGAACTGGGCGCCCACTGACCCTTTAATCAAGAGGTACACATGCCCGAGTTACCCGAAGTCGAAACGACCCGCCGCGGGATTGCGCCGCATTTGGAAGGCCAACGTGTCAGCCGGGTGGTGGTGCGTGAGCGGCGCTTGCGCTGGCCGATCCCGGAAGACCTGGATGTGCGCCTGTCGGGGCAGCGCATCGTGCTGGTGGAGCGGCGGGCCAAGTACCTGTTGATCAATGCTGAAGTGGGCACGTTGATCAGCCATTTGGGGATGTCGGGCAATTTGCGCTTGGTGGAAATCGGTTTGCCGGCGCTCAAGCATGAGCACGTGGATATCGAGTTGGAGTCTGGCCTGGCGCTGCGCTACACCGACCCTCGGCGTTTCGGTGCGATGCTGTGGAGTCAGGACCCGCACAACCACGAACTGCTGCTGCGCCTGGGGCCGGAGCCGTTGACCGAGCTGTTTGATGGCGAGCGTCTGTTCCAGCTCTCGCGTGGCAAGTCGATGGCGGTGAAGCCGTTCATCATGGACAATGCGGTGGTGGTGGGCGTGGGCAATATCTACGCGACGGAAGCGTTGTTTGCGGCGGGGATCGATCCGCGCCGGGCTGCGGGCGGTATCTCACGCGGGCGCTACTTGAAGCTCGCGATCGAGATCAAGCGCGTGCTGGCAGCGGCCATCGAGCGGGGCGGCACCACGTTGCGGGACTTTATCGGCGGCGACGGGCAACCGGGGTATTTCCAGCAGGAACTGTACGTCTACGGCCGGGGCGGCGAGGCGTGCAAGGTCTGCGGGAGCGAGTTGCGCAATGTGGTGCTGGGGCAGCGGGCGAGTGTGTTTTGCCCCAAGTGCCAGAGCTGAATGCCGGGTGATGGCTGATGTCGCCATCGCAGGCAAGCCAGCTCCCACATTTGAATGTATTCACAACTCTAAATGTGGGAGCTGGCTTGCCTGCGATGAGGCCTTTACAGGCAATAAATAACTTCAGGCCTTGCCGGTAATCAACCGGTACTTCTCCATCAACTGCTCTTCAGTCTCCGGCCGTGCTTCATCCAGCGGAATGCAATCCACCGGGCACACTTGCTGGCACTGAGGTTCGTCGTAGTGGCCGACGCACTGGGTGCACAGGTTGGGGTCGATCACGTAGATCTCTTCGCCCTGGGAAATCGCAGCGTTCGGGCACTCGGGTTCGCAGACGTCGCAGTTGATGCAATCGTCGGTGATGATCAGGGACATGGAAACTCCTGCCAGGGCTGTCAGCCAGGGCATCTGAAAACTAATGCGCGCAATTGTGCCGCATTGGCGCCCGCAGTGCGAGCGGGCGCCGGTTGAGCGGTCTTACTTCTTGAAGCGCAGGGTCAGCGCATCGGCCACGGCCGGGTGCACGAACTTGGTGATATCTCCGCCCAAAGCGGCAATTTCACGCACCAACGTCGAGGAAATGAACGAGTAGCGCTCAGATGGCGTGAGGAACAGGCTTTCCACGTCCGGCGCCAGTTGGCGGTTCATGTTGGCCAGCTGGAATTCGTATTCGAAATCCGACACCGCGCGCAGGCCACGCAGGAACACATTGGCGTTCTGCTCTTTGGCGAAGTGCGCGAGCAACGTGGAAAAGCCCACCACTTCCACGTTGGGCAGGTGCTTGGTGACCTCCTGCGCCAGCTCCACGCGCTGTTCCAGGGGAAACAGCGGGTTTTTCTTGGGGCTGGCCGCGACCGCGATGATCACATGGTCGAACAAGCGAGACGCACGTTCGACCAGATCGCCATGGCCTTTGGTAATCGGGTCGAAGGTTCCTGGGTACAACACTCGGTTCATCGCGTCGTCCTGGCGGAGTCCGTTGGGGAACCGGATGGTATCGCAGCATGCCCGGTGGGCCAAGTCGACTTATGTAGATAGATACCGTGAATACCCGGTTTTTTCATGCCGTTTTCAGACGTTCGGCCAATGCCGTCGCCAGTTGCGCAGTCAGCCCGTACACCGATAATTGCGGGTTGGCGCCAATGCTGGTGGGGAACAGCGAGCCGTCGTGGATCGACAGGTTACGCAATTGATGATGGCGACCGAGACTGTCGGCCACCGCGTTTTTCGGGTCTTCGCCCATGGCGCAACCGCCCATCACATGGGCGCTGCCCAGCGTGGTGCGGTGCAGTTCCAGGCTCAGCCCGTCGATCAGGCTGCGTGCCTCGGCCAGGGTATTTACGTAGCGTGCATCGTGATGCAACGGCTTGACCGACTTGGCGCCTGCCGCGAACTGAATCTCGGCCATGGTATGAAACGCACGGCGCAGGCCGTCCCAGGCGTAATCCGAGACCTGATAGTCGAGCACCGGCGTGCCGTCGCCACGTAGTTCCACCGCGCCACCAGGGCTGTCGGGGTGAAAACCGTCGCGCAGCAGGGCGAGCATGGCGTGGGTGTGGGGCAACTGGCTCATGTCCAGCGCGTTTGCGGTGCCGTAGCCACCGAACAGCGTGCTGACCAGGCCAGGATGCAGCGGCGGTGCCTCCAGCTTGTAGGACATTTTGCCGGTGGTGCCATCCTGCCACTGGAAGTGGTCGGAATAGATCGACTGCGGCGCACCATAGAACGGGTTGATCACCTCGTCGAACTGCCCGGCGGAGAAATTCACCAAGTGCAGGAAGGTACGCTTGCCCAACCGCGAATGCGGGTCGGGCGCGCTCGAGCGCATCAACAGCGCCGGGCTGTTGATGCCGCCGCCCGCCAGCACGTAATGCTTGGCCTTGACCGTGATCTTGCGCCCGGTAGGCGCCACGCAACGTTCATCCATGGCCACGCATTCAAGGCTGCTGATGGTGTCGCCGCTGTATTTCAGGTGCTCGGCGCGGGCCAGGTAGAGCAGTTCGCCGCCCTTTTCCAGCGTAGAGGGAATGGTGGTCACCAGCATCGATTGCTTGGCGTTGACCGGGCACCCCATGCCGCAATAACCCAGGTTGAAGCAGCCGCGCACGTTGCGCGGGATCACGTGCCAGCTATAGCCGAGCTTTTCGCAGCCTTTGCGGATCACATCATTGTTGGCATTTGGTGGAATGGCCCAGGGGGCGATGCCCAGGCGTTGTTCCATCTTTTCGAACCAGGGCGCCATCTCGGCGCTGCTGTGGCCTTTGACCGCGTATTCACTGGCCCAGTGGGCGAGGGTGGCGTCGGGTGTACGAAAGCTTGAGGTCCAGTTGATCAGCGTGGTACCGCCGACGGCACGGCCCTGCAGGATAGTAATCGCGCCGTCCTTGCTCATGCGGCCGATGCCTTCCTGATAGAGGCTGGCGTAGGCTTCGTCTTCGAGCAGCTTGAAGTCGCTGCTGGTCTTGAGCGGGCCTTCTTCGATCAGCAGTACTTTGTAGCCCGCAGCACTGAGGATCTCGGCAGTGGTGCCGCCACCCGCGCCACTGCCGATGATGGCCACGTCGGCTTCCAGGGTCAGGTCATTGCTGAGGGCGGCGCCATTGTGAGTTTTCCAGCCACGGGCCAGGCCATCGCGGAACAGATCGGGTACGGGCATAGAAGTGCACTCTTATTTTTATACGAAGTTGCATTCAGTGTGGGAGCTGGCTTGCCTGCGATAGCGGTCTGCCTGCCTTTCATTTCTGGCTGATACACCGCTATCGCAGGCAAGCCAGCTCCCACATTGGGTCAGGTTGTCAGGTTTAGATCTTTGGCGGGCCGGGGTAGCCGCAATGCGCCCAGGACGCCGGCCGGAAGTACCAGGCCATGATCACCAGCTTGAGCAGCGAGCCCTGGCCCATGCGCAGCAGGTTCAGGTAGCTGTTTTCCCAGCGGTGCAGGAAGTTGCGGATCTGATCGCTGCTGGCGTTTTCCCAACTGCCCCAAATGCCGGTCAACGGGCCACGGGTGATGCCCATGCTCAGCACGTCGAACAGCTGCTGGGTGAGCTTGAACATCTCCGGTGACAGGTTTAGCAGGCTGTAGTCGAGTTTTTTCAGGGTGTCTTCGATGCCGGCGACCACGTCCTGGGCGCTGGCCGCGCCTTCGAGCAGCACCGGGATGATTGCGCGCAAAAACGGCAAATCACTGCTGCGCAGCATCGCAAAGCCACTGGCCGGAGTACTGCTGGAACAGCCGCTGAGGCTGGCCCCCAAGCCGGCGGTGGCCAGGAACGCACTGGCGCACAGGCCGATTTTCAGGACGCCGCGCCGTGACAGCGCAGGTGTTTCAGTCAGGCTAGGGTTCATTCTTATTGTTATCCCGAGGGTGGCGGAATCAGCGGATAAACAGCTTCTGGATCAACTTCTGGATGGCTTTGCCATAAGGCGGGTAGATCAGTTTTGCCGCGTTCAGGCGCTGTTTGACCAGCACACCCTTGGCCTTGCTGAACGTGAGGAAGCCTTCATGGCCGTGGTAATGGCCCATGCCCGACGGGCCGATACCGCCAAAGGGCATGTCGTCCTGGGCCACATGCAGCAGCGTGTCGTTAAGGCATACACCGCCGGAATGGGTCTCGTGGAGCACGCGGTTCTGTTCGCCCTTGTTGTAGCCGAAGTAATACAGAGCCAGTGGGCGAGGGCGCTGGTTGATGTAGGCAAACGCCTGGTCGAGTCCGCGATAAGGCACGATCGGCAGTAGAGGACCGAAGATTTCGTCCTGCATCACCGTCATCTCGTCGCTGACATTCAGCAACAGGCTATGGGCCATACGCCGTGCCTGGCCTTGGTCATACAGCGCAATCACGGTGGCGCCCTTGTCGGTGGCGTCTTTGACGTAGGCATTGAGCCGGGCCTGTTGCCGCTCATTGATGATGGCGGTGTAGTCCGGGTTGTCGGCCAGTGTCGGATAAAACCCGCGAACGGCGTTGCTGTAGGCCTCGACGAAACCGTCAACGCGGTCTTCCGGCACCAGCACGTAGTCAGGTGCCACGCAGGTTTGCCCGGCATTCAGGCATTTACCGAAGGCGATGCGCTCGGCGGCGTCCTTGAGTGGCACATCGGCGGAAACAATAGCCGGCGATTTGCCGCCCAGTTCCAGGGTGACCGGTGTCAGGTGCTCGGCGGCCGCGCGCATCACATGCTTGCCGATGCTGGTGGCCCCAGTGAACAGCAGGTGGTCGAAGCGCAGTTTGGAAAATGCCATGCCCACTTCAGCTTCGCCCAGCACCACGCACACCAGGTCTTCGGGGAAAATCTTCGCCAGCAACGCCTTAAGCAGTTCGCCCGTGGCGGGCGTGGATTCGCTGAGTTTGAGCATCACCCGGTTTCCCGCCGCCAACGCCCCGATCAACGGGCCAATGGCCAGGTACAACGGGTAGTTCCAGGGCACAATCACCCCGACTACACCCAGCGGCTGGTAGATGACTTTGGCTGAGGCCGGTTGGAAGGCAATGCCTACCGCGCGCCGGGAAGGTTTCATCCAGCCTTTGAGGTGTTTGCTGGCGTAGTGAATGCCATGCAGGCTGGGCATCAATTCGGCGAACAGCGTTTCGTCTGCGCTGCGGTGGCTGAAGTCCTGGCTGATGGCATTGATCAGTGCCTGGCGTTCGTCGCTGAGCACATCGCGCAAAGCCTTCAGCCATTGCTGGCGCTGTGCAGCGGGCGGCATCGGGTTGGCCGCGTAGGCGTGACGTTGGGCGTCGAACAGGTCCTGGAGTTGATCCAGCGCCTGGGAATCTTGCAGGTAGGCAACGTTGGCAGACATGGCGCAGTTCCCGATTGTTATAGGTCTGCCTGGATTTTTAGAGTCATTGCTCTAAATTGTCAAATGTCATTGCAGCAACATGCGGATTTATCCTGACAAGGATAGGCCGTAAGATGCCCCATCCCGTGTTCAGAAGCTGATCCCCTATGGCACCACGAGTAAAGACCAGCGAGCGCATTGTGCAAACCAGCCTGGAGCTTTTTAACCAGCAGGGTGAGCGCAGCGTCAGTACCAACCATATCGCCGCCCATATGGAAATTTCCCCGGGCAACCTGTACTACCACTTCCCCAACAAGCAGGCGATCATCGCCGTGCTGTTTCGTGAGTACGAAGCGTTGGTGGACAGTTTTCTGCGCCCGCCCCAGGGCCGCGCCGTCACCGTCGAAGACAAGCGTTTTTACCTGCAGGCCGTGCTGGCCGGCATGTGGCGTTATCGCTTCCTGCATCGGGACCTCGAACACCTGCTGGAAAGCGACCCGGAACTGGCCACCGGCTACCGGCGGTTTTCCCAGCGCTGCCTGATCCAGGGCGGGGCCATTTACCAAGGGTTTGTCGACGCCGGCATCCTCAATATGGACCCGGTGCAAACCGAGGCCCTGACCCTCAATGCCTGGATTATCCTCACCTCGTGGGTGCGGTTTCTGTGCACCACCAATGAAAACTCCGCGCACTTGAGCGCCGAAGCGATCAAGCGTGGTGTGTATCAGGTGCTGGTGCTGGAGGCGGGGTTTGTCACGCCTCAGGCGAAAGAGGCAGTGGATGCGCTGTTCAAAGAGTTTTACGTGCCGTTGAACCAGGCACTGGAAGAAGTGAAGTAGGACCTATCCCGAATCTGTTTACAGGAGCCCGTCATGCCGCTTGCCCAACTGATCAGCCCCCAGCAATTGGCCGAACGCCAGAAGGCCGCAGGGCTGGTGATCCTGGATTGTCGTTTTGCCCTTGAAGACCCGGACTACGGGCTTTGCAGCTATGCCGAAGGGCATATCGAAGGCGCGCAATATGCCGACCTGGAGCGCCACCTCAGTGGGCCGGTGACCAAAGGCGTGACCGGCCGCCACCCGTTGCCGGCGGCGGACACTTTGGTTGCGCAACTGCGGGCCTGGGGCATCCATGCCAGCACCGACATCGTCCTGTACGACGACGGCCCCGGCGCCTATGCCGCCCGCGCCTGGTGGTTGCTGGCCTGGCTGGGTAAGCGCGACGGGGTGTTTATCCTGGACGGTGGCCTCAAGGCCTGGCACGCCGCCGGTTTCCCGTTGAGCCTCGATGCGCCTGTGGTTGAGCCGGGAACGTTTGCCGGTAAGCCGGACAACCGCCTGCTGCTGGATGCCGAGCATTTGCAAAAACGCTTGGGCGAGCCGGGCCTGACCTTGATCGACGCCCGCGCCCAGGCGCGTTTTCGCGGCGAAGTGGAGCAGATTGACCCGATTGCCGGGCACATTCCCGGTGCGCAATGTGCGGCGTTCAACGAAAACCTGGGCAGTGACGGCCGCTTCCTGCCGGCCGATCAGCTTAAACAGCGCTTCGCCGCGCAGTTGCAGGGCCGCTCACCGGATGAACTGGTGGCGTATTGCGGTTCGGGCGTGACGGCGTGCCACAACTTGTTTGCCTTGAGTTTGGCCGGTTACCCGTTGGGCAAGTTGTATGCGGGGTCGTGGAGTGAGTGGATTACCGATCCAGCGCGGGAAATTGCAACCGGCGACTGATTGAATAGCCATGTAAACCCAATAAAACTGTGGGAACTGGCTTGTGTGGGAGCTGGCTTGCCTGCGATGAGGGAGTGTCAGTCGGTTAATTATTGGCTGACACACCGCTATCGCAGGCAAGCCAGCTCCCACACAAACCAGCTCCCACATTGTTTAACCATGTTGTGTCAGTAACCATTGCGGAATACGGCGCTCCAGGTAGTAACTGGGGCGCTTGAGCGTGCCATCCACAAACCCCACATGCCCACCCTTGGCCAACAACTCAAACTCGGTGCAATCCGACAGTTCACTGGCCTCGGGCAGGCTATGAGCAAACACGAACGGGTCATCGGCGGCCTGGATAATCAGCGTTGGCGTGCGGATTTCGCCCAGGTAGTAACGGCTCGAAGCGCGACGGTAATAGTCCTCGGCGCTGAGGAACCCGTGCAACGGCGCGGTCACCCGGCCGTCGAAGTCCCAGAATGTGCGCATTTTTTTCAATGAGCCCAGGGCTTCCAGGGTTTTCAGCCCTTCGGCCCTGCCATCCTGTACAAAGCGGCTTTGCTTGACGCGGATATACGCCAACATCTCGCGCATGAAATGCTTCTGATAAACCCGCGAAAAGCCCAGCCCGATGCGATCGGCGCACTGGTCCAGTCGAAACGGCACCGACACTGCCGCTGCGCCTTGCAGCCCGGATGCCTCGCCGGTTTCGCCCAGGTGCTTGAGCAGCACATTACCGCCCAACGAATAACCCACCGCGTACAGCGGCGCCAAGGGGCGCTTGGCCCGCAGATGGGCAATCGCCGCCGCCAGGTCTTCACTGGCACCGGAGTGATAGCTGCGGGCCAACAGGTTTGGCTCGCCCGAGCACCCACGCCAATTCAAGGCGGCGCTGGCCCAGCCTTGGGCGGCGAGGGCTTTTTGCAGCCCGGCCACGTAGGGCGAGTTGGACGAGCCGGTCAGCCCGTGCAGCACCAGCACCAACGGCGCTTGCGCGTCATGTGGGCCGTGCCAGTCGAGGTCGAGAAAATCGCCGTCATCCAGCCACAGGCGTTCGCGTTGGCGTTCGATGTGGGTAGTGGGGCGCCACAGCGGACCCCACAAGGTCTGCAAGTGAGGGTTGCCGAGGCCGAAGGCGGGTTTGAACAGTTCAGAAGACGGGATCATGAAACTCTCGGTAGCAAGCGAACTCACTGTGGCATGCGAGCTTGTTGTGGCAAGCCTGCTCGCCACAACAATCCTGCTCACTACAACATTTACCTAAGGTTAAGCAGCGCTTTCAACCAACCGGTGCCACAACGCGTAATACACCCGACCGGACTTCTGCTCCCGGTGCAGGCGCCAGCTGCCCGGCAGGCCGAGGGTCGACGGCGCGGTCTCGCTTTCAGTGTAGATCCACGCGTCGGGTGCCAGCCACTGGCGTTCTTCCAGCAACGCACACACCGTCGGCAACAGGTTCTGGTTGAACGGCGGGTCGAGGAACACCACGTCGTATTCGCTGGCCGCCTGGGTTTCCAGGTAGCGCAGTGCATCGGCGGTCTGCACCTGGCCGGTGGTGCAGCGCAGTGTGCCCAAGTGTTCCTTGAGGCTGGATACCGCCACATTGCTGGCATCCAGCGCCTGGCCCTGGGCCGCGCCACGGGACAGCGCCTCCAGGAACAGCGCGCCACTGCCGGCGAACGGGTCCAGTACCTTGGCGCCGCCGATATACGGCGCGAGCCAGTTGAACAGGGTTTCACGCACGCGGTCCGGCGTTGGGCGCAGGCCCACGACGTCGGGGAAACTCAGCTTGCGGCTGCCCCATTCACCGCCAATGATGCGCAGTTGGCCCACACCGTTATGCACGTTGTGGACAGGTTTTTTCGGGCGAGATGAACTGGCCATTAATGCTCCGGAACCCCGAGCGGCTGCTCGGCGGGTTTATCAGTGGGGGGCGGTAGTGGCTTTTGCGCAATCGTCGGGCCGGCGGTCACGATGACCATCTTGTCGGGGCTCAAGTGTTTATTCATTGCAGCCTTGACCTGCTCTACGGTCAGGGCCTGGGATTGTTTCATGAAATCCTCAAGATAGCTCAGCGGCAGGTTATAGAAACCCATGGCGCCCAGTTGCCCGACGATATCGGCGTTGCTCGCGGTGGACAGCGGGAAGCTGCCGGCCAGCTCACGCTTGGCGTCGTCCAGTTCCTTTTGCGTGGGGCCGGTCTTGAGGTAATCGGCCAGCACGTCTTCAACCAGGCGCAGGGTGCCGCCGCTCATTTCGGCACGGGTCTGCAGGTTGATCATGAACGGGCCACGCACCTGCATCGGCGAGAAACCGGAGTAAACGCCGTAGGTCAGGCCGCGCTTCTCACGCGCTTCGCTCATTAAGCGGGTGCCGAAACCGCCGCCGCCGAGGATCTGGTTGCCCAGGGACAAGGCGGCGTAGTCCGGGTCGGCGCGGTCGATGCCCAGTTGCGCGAACAGCAAATGGGTTTGCTTGGACGGGAACTCGATATGGCTCAGGCCAGCTTTCGGCTCGGTCGGCTGGGCGATCTTGGCCAGGGCCGGGCCTTTGGGCAGCGATGCGGAGACCTTGGCCGTCATGGCTTGCGCCTCGGCGCGAGTCAGATCGCCCACCACGGCGATCACTGCGTTGCCCGCCGCATAAGCCTTGGCGTGGAACGCCTGCAACTGCGCCAGGGTAATCGCCGGAACGCTCTCGGGCGTGCCTTCGCTTGGGTGCGCGTAAGGGTGGTCGCCGTACAAACGCTTGAACAGCTCAAGACTGGCCAGCTTGCCGGGGTTCTGTTTCTGGTACTCAAAACCGGCAAGAATCTGGTTCTTGATGCGCGCCAGGGAGTCGGCCGGGAAAGTCGGCTTGCCGATCACTTGGTCAAACAGCGCCAGGGCCGCGTCGCGCTTGTCGCTGTCGCTCAGGCTGCGCAGGGACACCAACGCCATGTCGCGAAAAGCGCCATTGCCGAAGTCGGCGCCCAGCCCTTCAAAGCCGCTGGCGATCTGGCTGACATCCTTGCCCGGTATGCCTTCGTTGAGCATGGCGTTGGTCAGCAGCGCCACGCCGGGCGTGTTGCCGTCCTGGCTGCTGCCGGCGGCGAACAGGATGCGCATGTCGAACATCGGCAGTTCGTGAGCTTCGACGAACAGCACCTTGGCGCCTTCGGCGGTGGTCCAGGTTTGCACGTCGAGCTTGCGGTTGGTCGGCGCCTTGCCGTCCAGTTCCGCCAAAGATTGCAATTTGTTGGCCGATTGCGCCTTGTCCAGGGCCTGGCTGGCCACCGATTCACTCGGGCGCAGGAAGTACACGGCGCTGGCGGCGATCAGGGTGACGACGACCAGGCCGGGGAAGATCAGGCGGCTGCTTTTGCGATTACTCATGAGCGGTCTCCTCGGGCAAAACATGGGCGACGCTCAAACGTTCGAGGGTGAAATAAGTCCGTGCGGCTTTCTGGATATCTTCCGGGGTCACGCTTTGCAGGTCGGCAAGCTCAGTGTCCATGAGTTTCCACGACAGGCCGACGGTTTCCAGCGAGCCGATGGCCGTGGCCTGGCTGGTGATGGAATCACGTTGGTAAACCACACCGGCAATCACTTGGGCGCGGATACGCTCCAGTTCTTCGGTGGTCGGCGGCTTGGCTTTCAGCTCGTCGAGCAAACGCCACAGGCCGGCTTCGGCCTGGGCAATGGTCTTTTTCTTCTGTTGGTTCGGCGTGGCGCTCAATGTGAACAGGCTGTCACCACGGGTATAGGCGTCGTAGCTGGTGGAGGCGCCGGAGACCAGCTCTTCACCGCGCTCCAGTTGCTCCGAGATACGTGCGCTGTAGCCGCCATCCAGCAGGGCCGAGAGCAGGCGCAGGGCTTGCACCGAGCGCTTGTCTTCGGCAGTCGCCAGGCCCGGCACGTTGAAACCGAGGATCACGCTCGGCAGTTGGGTCTGCACGTGCAGGGTCAGCAAGCGCTCGCCAGGTTCGGCCAGTTCCAGCGGGATCTTGGCCGGTGGCACGTCACGCTTGGGGATCGGGCCGAAGTAGCGCTGGGCGAGTTTCTTGACCTCGTCCGGCGTTACGTCGCCGACCACCACCAGCGTGGCGTTGTTCGGCACATACCAGGACTGGTACCAGTGGCGCAGCTCTTCGACTTTCATGCGCTCAAGGTCAGCCATCCAGCCGATGGTCGGCGTGTGGTAGCCGCTGGCCGGGTAGGCCATCGCCTTGAAGCGTTCATAGGCCTTGGACATCGGGTTGTCGTCGGTACGCAGGCGGCGTTCTTCCTTGATTACCTCGATTTCGCGGCTGAACTCATCAGCCGGCAGGCGCAGGCTGGCCATGCGGTCGGCTTCCAGCTCGAAAGCCACGCCCAGGCGGTCACGCGCCAGTACCTGGTAGTACGCGGTGTAGTCGTCGCTGGTGAAGGCGTTTTCTTCGGCACCCAGGTCGCGCAGGATCAGCGAGGCTTCGCCGGGACCGACCTTGGCGCTGCCTTTGAACATCATGTGTTCCAGGGCGTGGGACAAACCGGTCTGGCCCGGGGTTTCGTAGCTCGAGCCGACCTTGTACCAGACCTGGGAAACCACCACAGGCGCGCGATGGTCTTCGCGCACGACCACTTTAAGGCCGTTATCGAGGGTGAATTCATGGGTGGGTTGTGGGTCGGCAGCCAAGGCTGAAAGAGGCAGACAAACTGTGCTGAGCAGCAGGCCTGCGGCGCGGCGGGCTAGAGCAATCATTCGTGTTTTAACCTGTTGGGCTACCCGCTTGGTCTTAGCGTCGGCGGGCGAGGAGGTGCTAGGATACTGATCCGATTCAGGGGCGGCCACTGCGGCGGTCATATCGTTCCGGATCGAGTCGTAGGAATGTAGGAGTTGGCGCTGGGTTTCCCCGACGATCTTCTACTTTTCGCCGATTTTGTCGCTTCAGTCCTTTATTGAAACGATTTGTTGAGGCCTTTATTTACGCCTTACAAAATGTTGCGCATGAACAAGCGAGCGTTAACGCAGTCTGTTCTGCATCGAATTTATTTACCGAGGCGCCCTGGCGCATCGCTACTTTGAGATAGCCGTCCTCCATGTTTGGTTCCAACGACGACAAGAAGAGCCCAGCTGCGGCTGGCGAGAAAAAAGGCCTGTTCGGATGGTTGCGCAAAAAGCCGCAGGAAACCGTCGTCGAACAGCCACAGGTTCAGCCTGAGCCGATTCCAGAACCGGTCATAGACGCTGAGCCGCCCGCGCCGGTGGTGCTGCCGATGGCCGAGCCGGTGTTGCAACCGGTGGTTGAGCCAGAGCCTGCGCCCGAGCCCGAGCACACGCCGTGGCTGGAACTGCCGGTGGCTGAAGAGCCTGTGGCACTGGTTGAAGATGTACAGACCGAGCACGTCACGCCGCCGATTCCAGCGGTTGTTGAGCCGGTTGCAGTAGTCGTTGAAGCGCCTGCGCCCGTCACTGTTGAGCCTGCGCCTGCACCTGCACCTGTTGTGGTTGCCGTTCCCGCCATTATCGCGCCGCCGGTTGCCCCGGAGCCTGTTGTGGCTGCCGTTGAAACCAGCAAAACCGGGTTCTTTGCCCGCCTCAAGCAAGGCCTGAGCAAAACCAGCGCCAGCATCGGCGAAGGCATGGCCAGCCTGTTCCTGGGCAAGAAGGTCATCGATGACGAGCTGCTGGAAGACATCGAAACCCGCCTGCTCACCGCCGACGTTGGCGTTGAAGCCACTGCCGTGATCATCCAGAGCCTGACCCAGAAGGTTGCGCGCAAGCAGCTGACCGACGCCGATGCGCTCTACAAGTCCCTGCAGGCCGAACTGGCTGCGATGCTTAAACCTGTAGAAGCCCCGCTGGTGATCACGCCGAACAAGCCGTTCGTGATTCTGGTGGTCGGCGTCAACGGCGCCGGCAAAACCACCACCATCGGCAAGCTGGCCAAGAAGCTGCAGTCCGAAGGCAAAAAAGTCATGCTCGCCGCCGGTGACACTTTCCGTGCCGCTGCCGTGGAGCAGCTGCAGGTCTGGGGTGAGCGCAACAAAATCCCGGTCATCGCCCAGCACACCGGCGCCGATTCCGCCTCGGTGATTTTCGATGCCGTGCAGGCTGCCAAGGCCCGTAACATCGATGTGTTGATCGCTGATACCGCCGGTCGCCTGCACACCAAAGACAACCTGATGGAAGAGCTGAAGAAAGTGCGCCGCGTGATCGGCAAGCTCGACGCGGACGCCCCGCACGAAGTGCTGCTGGTGCTCGACGCCGGTACCGGTCAGAACGCTATCAGCCAGGCCAAACAATTCAACCAGACGGTGCAACTGACCGGCCTGGCATTGACTAAGCTCGACGGCACGGCCAAAGGCGGCGTGATCTTCGCCCTGGCCAAACAGTTCGGGTTGCCGATTCGTTATATCGGTGTCGGTGAAGGTATCGACGACCTGCGCACCTTTGAAGCCGAACCCTTTGTACAGGCACTTTTCGCCGAGCGGGAGCGTTCATGATTCGATTCGAACAGGTCGGTAAACGCTACGCCAACGGGCATGTGGGCTTGCATGAGCTGAGCTTTCGAGTACGGCGTGGCGAGTTTCTGTTTGTAACCGGCCACTCGGGCGCCGGTAAAAGTACGCTGCTGCGCCTGTTGTTGGCGATGGAGCGCCCGACCACCGGCAAGCTGCTGCTGGCCGGCCAGGATCTGGCGACCATCAGCAATGCGCAGATCCCGTTCCTGCGCCGCCAGATCGGCGTAGTGTTCCAGAACCACCAGTTGCTGTTCGATCGCACGGTGTTCAACAACATTGCCTTGCCGTTGCAGATTCTCGGCCTGTCCAAGGCTGAAATCGTCAAACGCGTGGATTCGGCTCTGGAGCGCGTGGCGCTGTCGGACAAGACCGATCTGTATCCAGGCGACCTGTCCACCGGCCAGCAACAGCGCGTCGGCATCGCCCGCGCCATCGTCCACCGCCCGGCCTTGCTGCTGGCGGATGAACCTACCGGTAACCTTGACCCGCGTCTGGCGGCTGAGATCATGGGCGTGTTCGAAGACATCAACCGCCTGGGCACCAGCGTGCTGATCGCCAGTCATGACCTGGCACTGATCGCCCGCATGCGCCACCGCATGCTGACCTTGCAACGCGGCCGCCTGATCGGCGACGGGGAGGCTGGCGTATGAGTGCGACTCGCAGCCCCAAGGTTTCCGAGCGTGTGGCGCCAAAAGCCGCCGACCCGCAACCGCCGAAGAAAAAACGCGACGACGATGATGGTCCGGATTTCGCCACGCTGCTGCGCGCCTGGATCGAAAGCCATCGCGCCAGCTTGGTCGACAGCCTGCGCCGCCTGGGCAAACAGCCGATCGGCAGCTTTTTCACCTGCCTGGTAATGGCCGTGGCACTGAGCCTGCCGATGGGTTTGTCGCTGCTGCTTAATAATGTGGAGCGCCTGGGCGGTTCCTGGCAGCGCGCGGCGCAGATTTCCCTGTACCTGGACCTCGACACCAGTGCCAAAGACGGCGAGAACCTGCGCGACGACATCAAAAACCTGCCGGGCGTGGCGGAGGCCGAATACATCAGCCGCGATCAGGCCCTTGAAGAGTTCCAGCAGCAATCGGGCCTGGGTGAGGCGCTTAAAGAGTTGCCGCAGAACCCGCTGCCGGGCGTGGTGCTGGTGACGCCGAACGAAGTCGACAAGCCGGCGCTTGAGGCCCTGCGACAAAAACTCGCAGAGATGCCCAAGGTGCAACAGGCACAACTTGATCTAGTCTGGGTGGAGCGCCTGGCGGCGATTCTCAAGCTGGGCGACCGCTTCGTGTTCGGTCTGACGGTATTGTTGGTGTCTGCATTACTTTTGGTGATAGGTAATACCATTCGTCTTCATATTGAAAACCGCCGCACCGAGATAGAAGTGATTAAACTGGTCGGCGGCACAGACAGCTATGTGCGTAGGCCTTTTCTGTACATGGGCGCGCTTTATGGCTTCGGTGCGGGGATTTTGTCCTGGTGCGTGCTGGCTTTTGGCTTGAACTGGCTGAACGACGCGGTAGTCGGGCTGGCCGGCTTGTACGGCAGCGATTTTGCCCTGGCCGGTGTGCCGGTCGCCGACGGTCTGAGTCTCTTGCTTGGCGCCGTCTTGTTGGGGTATATCGGTGCCTGGATTGCGGTCGCTCGTCATTTACGTGAGCTGGCACCGAAGTAGTTAATGTCAGATTAATGTGGTTTCGTTTGTATTGACCGTATTGGTGGTTTAGGGAACTTGTCCTACGGTTCCCGGTCAATTTTCGCAGTGCTGAACTGCACGAGTTAT
This sequence comes from Pseudomonas sp. 2822-15, assembly GCF_002742515.1. NCBI lineage: Bacteria > Pseudomonadati > Pseudomonadota > Gammaproteobacteria > Pseudomonadales > Pseudomonadaceae > Pseudomonas > Pseudomonas sp. 2822-15. The sequence goes on from NZ_LJRY01000187.1 coordinate 526,601, forward strand.
GTGAGTCGGAGGTTTTTTCGTATGACCACTTCTTTGCAACCTGCTTATGCTCTGGTCCCAGGTGCGAACCTGGAGGCCTATGTGCACACGGTCAACAGCATTCCATTGCTGACGCCCGAGCAGGAGCGTGAACTGGCCGAGAGTCTCTACTATGAGCAGGATTTGGGGGCGGCTCGGCAGATGGTGCTCGCCCACCTGCGTTTTGTCGTACATATCGCCCGTAGCTATAGCGGGTACGGCCTGGCCCAGGCTGACCTGATTCAGGAAGGCAACGTCGGCCTGATGAAGGCTGTAAAGCGCTTCAACCCTGAGATGGGCGTGCGCCTGGTGTCGTTTGCCGTGCACTGGATCAAGGCGGAAATCCACGAGTTCATCCTGCGCAACTGGCGCATCGTGAAAGTCGCGACCACCAAGGCTCAGCGCAAGCTGTTCTTTAACCTGCGCAGCCAGAAAAAACGCCTGGCGTGGCTGAACAACGAGGAAGTCCACCGTGTGGCCGAAAGCCTCGGCGTGGAACCGCGTGAAGTGCGCGAGATGGAAAGTCGCCTGACCGGCCATGACATGGCCTTCGACCCGGCCGCTGAAGCGGACGACGACAGCGCCTTCCAATCGCCGGCCAACTACCTGGAAGACCACCGGTACGACCCGGCGCGTCAACTGGAAGACGCCGACTGGAGCGACAACTCCAACCAGAACCTGCACGAAGCACTGGAAGTGCTGGACGACCGTAGCCGTGACATTCTCTACCAGCGCTGGTTGGCAGAAGACAAAGCCACGCTGCACGACCTGGCGCAGAAGTACAACGTGTCGGCCGAGCGGATTCGTCAGCTTGAGAAAAGCGCGATGAACAAGCTGAAATTGTCGATTGCCGCTTAAAACGTTGCGATAAGACAAAAAATGCCCTGGTCGAAAGACCGGGGCATTTTTGTATGCAGTCAAAAATCTAAGGCTTAACTCGGTCTAGTGTGGGAGCTGGCTTGCCTGCGATGAGGCAGTATCAGCCAGCACATGTGTTGATTGACCCACCGCAATCGCAGGCAAGCCAGCTCCCACATGGGTAGTGCAGTGTGTCAGTCAGCCCACGGGGCTTTGCGGGAGTTGTTCAACTCCACCAAGTAACCATCCCCGCCCAGCTGGCTCATCTGCTGCCGAATCCACGCCGCCCGCCTTGCCACATACGCCGTCGGATGGCTGGCACTCCACACCCGTGGATTAGGCAAAACCGCCGCCAGATAGCTGGCCTGCTGACGGGACAACGCCTTGGCACTCACGCCAAAGTGATGTCGCGCGGCTGCCTCTGCACCAAACACGCCTTCATCCCACTCCACGCTATTGAGGTACACCTCAAGAATCCGCTGTTTGGGCCACAGCACCTCGGTCAGTGCGGTAAACCAGGCTTCCAGGCCTTTGCGCAGATAACTGCGACCGGTCCACAGAAACAGGTTCTTCGACACTTGCTGGCTCAAGGTACTGGCGCCGCGAATCGAACCGCCGCGCTCGTTATGCGCCAGCGCCGCCTGGATCGCGCCAAAGTCAAAACCCCAGTGCTGCGGGAAACGCTGGTCTTCACCGGCCATTACCGCCACTTTCAGCTCGTCAGATATCTCATCCCACGGCACCCAGGTGCGCTGCACATCGATCGGTTCGCCGTCGACCCAGGATTCGATCTTGCGTTCCACCATCAACGCAGTGAACGGCGGCGGCACCACACGAAACAGCAGCACCAGCAGCACACTGCCGATGGCAAACCATTTAATGACATTAAAAAAGCGCTTGAAGAGGAGACGCAGCATAGAGATGGCTTGGCCGAACCCGTTGAGCGGGCCATTATACAGACCCTGCCCCTCGAGTCTGACTGGAGTTCCTCATGCTGCGTAGCTTTCTGATGCTGGCTGCCTTTTTCGGCTTTACCGGCGTCGCCCTGGGCGCCTTTGCCGCCCACGGCCTGAAAAACCGCTTGAGCGCCGAGTACCTGGCGATCTTCCATACGGGCGTCACCTACCAGTTGGTGCACGCCCTGGCGCTGTTCGGCGTGGCGCTGCTGGCCGCGCATATTCCTGGCCGACTGGTCAGTTGGGCGGGCATCTCCTTTACCGTCGGCATCCTGCTGTTCTCGGGCAGTCTGTATGCGCTGACTCTCACGGGCATCAGCAAGCTGGGCATCATCACGCCGTTTGGGGGGCTGGCCTTCCTGCTCGGCTGGTTCTTCCTCGGGTTGACTGCGTGGCGTCTACAGGTCGCCTGACCAAGGGGCTTGGGTCAGCCGCGCTGATCGGGCTAGAATGCTGGCCCCTAAAAACGATGGCGGCCCGTGGCATGCGCATTCAGTTGAACGGCGAACCCTTTGAACTGCCCGACGGTGAAACCGTTGCGGCCCTGCTGACCCGTCTGGACCTCACCGGACGCCGTGTCGCAGTAGAGCTCAATCTGGATATCGTCCCGCGTAGCCTGCATGCCGAAACCGCGCTCACCGAAGGTGATCAGGTCGAAGTGGTCCACGCCATCGGCGGCGGCTAGCCGCCCGGCGCTCAAGGGCGCCAACCCGCATTCTGCAGAACCTCACCCCAACTCGAGGATTTCCCATGAGCATCGTTCGTAGCGACAAGCCTTTCGTCCTGGCCGGTCGTACCTACCAGTCCCGCCTGCTGGTCGGCACCGGCAAGTACCGCGACATGGAAGAAACGCGCCTGGCCATCGAAGCCTCGGGTGCCGAGATCGTGACGTTTGCCGTGCGCCGCACCAACCTCGGCCAGATCGAGGGCGAGCCGAACCTGCTCGAAGTATTGTCGCCGGATCGCTACACCTTCCTGCCGAACACTGCCGGTTGCTACGACGCCATCGAAGCCGTGCGCACCTGCCGCCTGGCCCGTGAGCTGCTCGACGGCCACAACCTGGTAAAACTGGAAGTGCTGGCCGACCAGAAAACCCTGTTTCCCAACGTGATCGAAACCCTCAAGGCCGCCGAAACCCTGGTCAAGGAAGGCTTCGACGTGATGGTCTACACCAGTGATGACCCGATCATCGCGCGCCAATTGGCCGAAATCGGCTGCATCGCCGTGATGCCGCTGGCCGGCCTGATCGGTTCCGGCCTGGGGATCTGCAACCCGTACAACCTGCAAATCATCCTCGAAGAAGCCAGGATTCCGGTACTGGTGGATGCGGGCGTGGGCACTGCCTCCGACGCCACCATCGCCATGGAGCTGGGTTGCGACGCGGTGCTGATGAACTCGGCCATCGCCCATGCCCAGCAGCCGGTCATGATGGCCCAAGCCATGCAACACGCAATCGTCGCGGGCCGCCTGGCGTACCTCGCCGGTCGCATGCCGAAAAAACTGTACGCCAGCGCCTCCTCGCCGCTGGATGGTCTGATCAAGTAAGAGCCATTGATGACTGAATCAAACGAAACGCCGAACCCCGTGGAAGAAGGCGACGAGTCCAAGCACCGCCGCATCAAGAGTTTTGTGATGCGCGCCGGCCGCATGACCGAAGGCCAGCAAAAGGGCCTGGAGCAAGGTACGCCGCTGTTCGTGTTGCCATTGGCCGACGCGCCGGTGGACTACGACCAGGTGTTCGGCCGCTCGGCGCCGCGTTCCCTGGAAATCGGTTTCGGCATGGGTCACTCCCTGCTGGAAATGGCCGCGGCCGCGCCGGACCAGGACTTCATCGGTGTGGAAGTGCACCGCCCAGGTGTCGGCGCGCTGCTTAACGGCGTGCTGACCCAAGGCCTGACCAACCTGCGCGTCTACGACTGCGATGCGATCGAAGTGCTCAACCGCTGCATCGCCGACAACAGCCTCGACCGCCTGATGCTGTTCTTCCCGGACCCCTGGCACAAATCGCGTCACCACAAACGCCGTATCGTCCAGGCTTCCTTCGCGGAGCTGGTGCGCAGCAAGCTCAAGGTGGGGGGCATCCTGCACATGGCCACCGACTGGGAGCCTTACGCGGAATACATGCTGGAAGTGATGGACGTAGCGCCTGGCTACCGCAACCTGGCCGAAGACGGCAAATGCGTGCCACGCCCGGCCGAGCGCCCGATCACCAAGTTCGAACGCCGTGGCGAACGTCTGGGGCATGGGGTTTGGGATTTGAAGTTCGAGAAGGTCGACTGACAAGCCAATAGCCGGCTTGGAATGCAATCAACTGTGGGAGCTGGCTTGCCTGCGATAGCATCACCTCAGTATCACAGATACACCGAGGTGCCTGCATCGCAGGCAAGCCAGCTCCCACATTTGCTTTTGTGTTGAGCTTTAAATCAGCGGCGGTCGGCTACTACGCCAATCAACACCAGTACCACCACCAGCACCGGCGCCAGGCTGTAGTTATTGAACTGGCTCAGCCCCCGAACAATCCACGGCGTGGCATACAGCAAGGCCGCGCCGCTGCCGATCATGCATACCAGCGCCATCAAGGGTACGCGCAAGGCCCCGGCGAGGCTGCCCAAACGGCCTTCGATCCAGCCTTTGATATCCGCGCCAAACAACACCAGCAAACAGCCGACAAGGGCCAGGGAGATTTCCGACAGGTTGCTACGGCTCCAGCGGGACACGGTGGCGAGCAGGTCGAGTACCAAATCCATGTGATTTCCTTAGAGCGATCAGCTCAAAAACTTCTGCAACAGGTCATTGAGAAACAGTTGCCCACGGTCGGTGGCCGCCAGGCGTGACGGTTCGACCTGCATTAAGCCACTTTGTTCTGCCTCCCGGCGGCCTTCGTCGAGGCTGGCCAGGTCGAGGCCGGTGCGTTCGGCGTAGAGCTTGGATTCGACGCCCTCGGTGAGGCGCAAAGCGTTCATCAGGAACTCGAACGGCAGCTCTTCATTGGTCAGTTCTTTCGCCCCGGCCTGAAAGCTTTTGGCCGGGTTGAGGTAATCCTTGGGTGCTCGGGTCTTCCAGGTGCGGATGATGCGCCCGTCCGGGTGGCTGAGCTTGCCGTGGGCACCGGCGCCGATGCCGATAAAGTCGCCGAAGCTCCAGTAGTTCAGGTTGTGTCGCGCCGGGCGGCCCGGCTGGGCATAGGCCGACACTTCATATTGTGCGTAACCGTGTTCGGCCAGCAGTGCTTGGCCGGCTTCCTGAATGTCCCACAGCGTGTCGTCTTCCGGCAGCGCGGGCGGCTGGTTCCAGAACACGGTGTTGGGTTCCAGCGTCAGTTGATACCACGACAAGTGCGTGGGCTTCAGCGCGATGGCTTGGCGCAAGTCGCTCAGGGCATCGTCCAGCGACTGATCGGGCAAGCCGTGCATCAAGTCCAGGTTGAAGTTATCGAACCCGGCCTGGCGGGCCATACCAGCGGCGCGCACAGCCTCATCGCCATTATGGATGCGGCCCAACGCCTCAAGCTTTTGCTGCTGGAAGCTCTGGATGCCAATGGACAGGCGATTGATCCCCAGCTTGCGGTACGCCACGAACTTCTCTTGTTCGAAGGTGCCGGGGTTGGCTTCCAGGGTGATTTCGATGTCGCCTGCAAACGCAATACGGGCCTGCACGCCCTTGAGCAGGCGGCCCAGTGCGGCGGCGCTGAACAGGCTCGGCGTACCGCCACCGAAGAAGATCGAACTCAGTTCGCGGCCGTAAACCGCGTGCAGGTCTTGATCAAGGTCGGCCAGCAGTGCGTCCACATACTCTTCTTCCGGCAGCACTTTGCTCGCGGTGTGGGAGTTGAAGTCGCAATACGGGCATTTGCGCACACACCACGGAATGTGGATGTACAGCGCCAGGGGCGGCAGCACCGGCAAGGCCGCCCGCGGTGTTTGCGCGCCGCCGTGGATCAGCGGCTGCGCAGAGGTGTTCTGGGTCATTTCAGGCTCAGGCGTTGGCGCAGCAAATCCATTGCGCGGGCGCGGTGGCTGATCTGGTTCTTGTCGGCCGGGCTCAGTTCGGCGCTGGAGACATTGCGCTCCGGCACCCAGAACAGCGGGTCATAGCCAAAGCCATGCTCGCCACTGGCCGCATGCAGAATGCGCCCGTGCCACAGGCCTTCGCACAGAATCGGCAACGGGTCATCAGCGTGGCGAACCAGCGCCAGCACGCAGACGAACTGTGCACCGCGCTCGGCGTCCGGCACGTCCTTGAGGGCGTCCAGCAACTTGGCGTTGTTGGCCGCATCACCCTTGCCGTCGGCATACCGCGCCGAATAGATGCCCGGCGCGCCGCCGAGGAAATCCACGGCCAGGCCCGAGTCATCCGCCAGCGCCGGCAGGCCGGAGATGCGTGCGGCATTGCGGGCCTTGAGGATGGCGTTTTCGACAAACGACAGGCCGGTTTCTTCCGGCTCGACCTGGCTGAACTCGCCGATCGAGCGCAGTTGCACGGAGTCGCCGAGCATGGCCTGGAGTTCTTTGAGTTTGCCGGCGTTATGGCTGGCCAGTACGAGTTGGGTGAGGTTCATCATTCGGCCGGGAAAAGTTCTTGGACAAAACTGAAACCGTGGGCCTTGCCGCCAGTTTCAACGTTGATAGTGAAGGTCTTGAATTCCTGTTGCGGCACTGAGTAAGGGGCCAGGTAATTGGTCACGCCTTTCTCGGTGATTTGCTTGAACGTCAGCACTTCGCTCTTGCCGCTCAAGTCCTTGATGGTGCCGGTCACTTGCGCCACCACAGGCGTCACACCTTTAAACACCGACACATTGATCAACCCTTTGTTCTTGCTGCGTACAACGCCCACCGCTTGAGCGGTTTCGGGCTGCAGGAAGCTGGAGGTAAAGGTGTTGTAACGAACGGTGATATCACCAAATTCCTTGGTGCGATTAGGGTCGATAACATCGGCGGCCATAGCGTTGGCGCCCAGCAATGCAGTCAATAAAAAAACAGCCAAACGACTCATGATCGTGCCTCTTGATAATGATTAGACGGCAATCTTGTGGTCGGTCAGGCCAGGGCTGCTGACCCGGTAAATACCAATTTCGCCCAACAGGTTGGGCCATAGTTTACTCGCCCAGCCGTGGCGGTGCTGTTGATCGACGGCAAGGCGGTTGATCACCTTGGCTTCACGCTCGCCACACAAGGCTTCAAAGTCTTCAAAGGTGCAGAAGTGGATGTTCGGCGTGTTGTACCAGGTGTACGGCAGGAAGTCCGAGACTGGCATCCGGCCCTTGGTGGCCAGGTACCAGCGGCAGCGCCAGTGCCCAAAGTTGGGGAAAGTGATGATGCACTGGCGGCCCACGCGCAGCATCTCGTCGAGGATGCGGTCCGGGTAGTGCACCGCCTGCAGCGCTTGGGTCATCACCACGATATCGAAACTGTTGCTGGCAAAGTTGCCCAGGCCCTTGTCCAGGTCCTGCTCGATCACGTTGATGCCCTTGGCCACGCACTGGGCGATATTGTCCGGGTCGTTTTCCAGGCCATAACCGGTGACTTGCTTGTTGTCACGCAGCCAGCTCAGCAGTTCGCCATCGCCGCAGCCCAGGTCGAGCACGCGGCTGCCGGCGGGGATCCAGTCTTGGATGATTTCCAGGTCGGCTCTCATGGCGTTCTCACAGTGCTATTCGGTTCATGTAGTTACTGAAGGCCTGCAGGTAGCGCGGGATCGGAATCAGGAAGGCGTCATGGCCTTGCGGAGCATCGATCTCCAGGTAGCAGACGTCTTTGCGTGCGGCCATCAAGGCGTCCACCAGCTCACGGGAGCGCGCTGGCGAGAAGCGCCAGTCGGTGGTGAACGACATCACGCAGAACTTGGCCGTAGCGTGCTCGAAGGTTTTCGCCAGGTCGTCGTCGTGGTTGGCGGCCGGGTCGAAGTAGTCCAGCGCCTTGGTCATCAGCAGGTAAGTGTTGGCGTCGAAACGCCCCGAGAACTCCTCGCCCTGATAACGCAGGTAGCTTTCGACCTGGAACTCGACACTGTGGAAGTCGTAGTTGAGCTTTTCGCTCTTGAGCCCGCGGCCGAATTTTTCGCCCATGGAGTCATCGGACAGGTAGGTGATATGCCCGACCATCCGCGCCAGCATCAAGCCGCGTTTGGGGATCACACCGGCTTCCTGGAACGAACCGCCGTGGAACTCGGGGTCGGTGAGGATGGCCTGGCGTGCCACTTCGTTGAAGGCAATGTTCTGCGCCGACAGTTTTGGTGCCGAGGCGATGGCCAGGCAATGGCGCACGCGATCCGGGTAGGAGATGGTCCATTGCAGCGCCTGCATGCCGCCCAGGCTGCCGCCGATCACGGCGGCCCATTGGCTGATGCCCAGCAGGTCGGCAAGACGCGCCTGGCTGTGCACCCAGTCTTCCACGGTGAGCACCGGGAAGTCGGCGCCGAATGGCTTGCCGGTTTCCGGGTTGAGGCTGCTCGGGCCGGTAGAACCGTTGCAGCCGCCGAGGTTGTTCAGGCTGACCACAAAGAATTTGTTGGTGTCGATGGGCTTGCCGGGGCCGATGCAGCTGTCCCACCAGCCGGGCTTGCGCTCGTCGGCACTGTGAAAGCCAGCGGCGTGATGATGGCCGGATAAGGCGTGGCAAATCAGCACGGCGTTGCTCGCCGTGGCGTTCAACTGGCCGTAGGTTTCATAGATCAGGTCATAGGCCGGTAGCGAACGGCCGCAGGCCAGGGCCAGCGGTGCGCTGAAGTGCGCCACTTGGGGCACGACCAGTCCAACAGAATCGGGGGGGAAGGCAGCTGGCATCGACCCTGCTCTCGTTTAAATGAGGCGTAAGTCTAAAGACCACCGCACCCAGCGGCAAGCAGAGGCCGGCGGTTTAGCGAACGTTCCTGCGCGGGTGCGCAGGAACGAATCACCAATCAGATCAAGCTGTACAGCAGCGGCGGCATGCCGGTGAACTCGGCGAGGTAGGGGATCACCCAGATTTGCAGCAATTGCAGCGCGATAAACGCAAAAATCGGCGAGATGTCGAGGCCGCCCAGGTTAGGCACCCAGCGACGAAACGGCGCAAGTACCGGTTCGGTGATCTGCTTGACCAGTTCCGCGCCCGGGCTGCGGCTGTCCGGAGCGACCCAGGACAAAATCACGCTGATGATCATGGACCAGAACAGGATCTTCAAAAATAGCGACAAGATACCGATCAGCGCCCAAGGCACCATCAGCACGGTGTCAGGCCGGAAGCCCTTGAGCACCAGCACCACCGCGAACAGGGCCAGCTGCAACAGGAACGCCAGCACCAGTGAAGACATGTCCAGGCCAAACATGCTCGGCACGACGCGGCGCAGTGGCTTGAGCAGCGGTTGCGTGGCTTTCACCACGAATTGGCACAGCGGGTTGTAAAAGTTCGCCCGCACCACTTGCAGGATAAAGCGCATCAGTACGATCAGCAGATACAGGCTGCCCAGGGTCTTGATGATGAAAATGACAGCGTCATTGAGTCCGAGCATCATTGTTTCCTTCGTAAGAGACGACTATTTGCCCAGTTGTTCGGCCATTTCTGCCGAGCGATGCGCGGCGGCGCCGAGGGCTTTTTCCACCAGGGCTTCAAAACCCCCGGCCTGGAACGATTCGATGGCAGCTTGAGTGGTGCCACCTGGCGAGGTCACGCGGCGGCGCAACTCGGCGGCGTCCACGTCGCTGCCGACGGCCATTTTCGCCGCGCCCAAGGCGGTTTGCTCGGCCAGTTGCTCAGCCACGTCGTGTGACAGGCCCAGTTTCACGCCGGCGGCGGTCATCGCTTCGATCAGCAGGAAGAAATAGGCCGGGCCGCTTCCGGAGACGGCGGTGACCGCGTCCAGTTGCTGCTCCTGTTCCAACCACACGGCAATGCCCACGGCGGACAGCAGCGTTTGAGCCTGGTCGCGCTGTTCGGCGCTCACTTCGGCGGTGGCGTACAAGCCGCTCACGCCCTGGCGCAGCAGTGCCGGCGTATTGGGCATGCAACGCACGATCGGCTGGGCGCCAAGCCAGTTGTTCATGCTGGCGCAGGTGATACCGGCAGCGATCGACACCACCAGTTGGTGCGGTCGCAAGCTCGGGCGCAGGCTTTCGCACACGGCCTTCATGGCTTGCGGTTTTACCGCCAGCACGATCACGTCGACGCCCTGGATGGCCTCGGCGTTATCGGCAAAGGTCTCGATACCGTGCTCGGCGCTGACGCGGGCGCGGGTTTCGGCGCCGGGGTCACTGGCGCGGATCTGCGAGGTTTCCAGGCCCTTGGCCCGCAGGCCGCCGATCAGGCTGGCCGCCATGTTCCCGGCGCCGATAAAGGCAATACGCGTGTTGCTCATGACAGGTCCTTACTTAGAGGGATGTCAGCCATTTCACGGCTGGCCGTAGTCGCGGGCGCCAAACAGGGCGGTACCGATCCGCACCCAAGTGGCGCCTTGGGCGATAGCCGATTCAAGGTCGTGGCTCATGCCCATGGAAAGTGTGTCCAGCGGTAGGTTCAGGCTGGCTTGCAGATCGCTGACCGCTGCAAAGGCTGCATCTTGTGCAGCGCGATCTTCAGTCGGCTCGGGGATCGCCATCAAGCCACGCAGCTTCAAACGTGGCAGGGCGCTGATTGCAGCGGCCAGGGCCGGCAGGTCGGCGGGTGTACAGCCGGACTTGCTGGCTTCGCCACTCACGTTGACCTGAATGCAGATGTTCAGCGGCGGCAGGTCGGCCGGGCGTTGTTCGGACAGGCGTTGAGCAATTTTCAAGCGGTCCACGGAATGTACCCAAGCGAAGTTTTCGGCGATCGCACGCGTCTTGTTCGATTGAATGGGGCCGATGAAGTGCCAACTCAAGGGCAGGTCGGTTAATTCGGCCTGTTTGCCCAGGGCTTCCTGCAGGTAGTTCTCGCCAAAGTCGCGCAGGCCGGCGGCATAGGCTTCGCGTACGGCCTGGGCAGGTTTGGTTTTGCTCACGGCCAGCAGGTGGATGCTGCTTTCGTCACGTTGCACGGCGTGGGCCGCGGCGCGGACGCGCTGGCTAACCTGGCCGATGTTGTCTGCTATCGTCGACATTCAAGATGCACCCGTGGATATGGAGTCCGCGGCATTCTACTGGAAATGGAAAGCCCTATGGATATCACTGAACTGCTGACGGCCAGCGTGCGCCGTGGCGCCTCCGACCTGCATTTGTCGGCTGGCCTGGCGCCGATGCTGCGTGTCGATGGCGAAATCTGGCCATTGGAGGGCCCGGTACTTTCGCCTACGCAAGTTGCGGACCTATTAAGCCCTTTGCTCAATCAGCACCAACAAAAGGATTTCGAAACATCTCTTGAAACGGATTTTGCCTTCACGCTGCCGGGCCTGGCGCGGTTCCGCGCGAATGTGTTCCGCCAGGATCGCGGCATGGGCGCAGTGTTTCGCACCATCCCCACCGAAGTGCAAAGCCTGGAAGACCTCGGATTAGGCGAGGTCTTGCGCCGTATCGCGCAGCTGCCGCGCGGCCTGGTGCTGGTAACCGGCGCGACCGGCTCCGGCAAGTCGACGACGCTGGCGGCGATGATCGACCACCTCAACCAGCACCGACGCCAGCACATCCTCACGCTGGAAGATCCGATCGAATTTATCCACAGGCCGAAAATGGCCCTGATCAATCAGCGCCAGGTGCACCGCGACACCCATAGTTTTTCGGCGGCGCTGCGGTCGGCCCTGCGTGAAGACCCGGATGTGATTCTGGTGGGCGAGCTGCGTGACCTCGAAACCATCCGCCTGGCGCTGACGGCCGCAGAGACCGGGCATTTGGTATTGGGCACGCTGCACACCTCTTCAGCGGCAAAGAGCGTGGACCGACTGGTGGACGTGTTCCCGGCGGGGGAAAAAGCCATGGTGCGCGCCATGTTGTCGGAGTCGTTGCAGGCGGTGGTGTCCCAGGTGCTGGTCAAAAAGCTCGGCGGCGGCCGGGTGGCGGCGCACGAGATCATGCTGGGCACGCCAGCCATCCGTAACCTGATCCGCGAGGACAAGGTGGCGCAGATGGTCTCGGCGATTCAAACCGGCGGGGCGTTGGAGATGAAAACCCTGGATATGAGCTTGAAGGCGTTGGTCAGCGAGGGGCTGATCAGCCGGGAGGATGCGCGGGGGCTGGCGCGGGTGCCGACAGATATCTGAACGCCGATGAAATCAGTGTGGGAGCTGGCTTGCCTGCGATGACGGTGTGCCAGTCGACAGAGATGTCGCCTGGCAGTTCGCTATCGCAGGCAAGCCAGCTCCCACATTTTGTAGTGCATTCAGCCTGGGATCAGCGCTGAACAACCCGCAGGTTATTCTGCTCTTTAGGCAGAACACGCTTGGCAATCACGTAGTTCTTGTCCCAGAACGGCTTTTTCAGCGTGTCGATGCTCACCGACTTGCCACGGCGCGGTGCGTGGATAAAGCGGTCGTTGCCCAGGTAGATGGCAACGTGGTTGACCTGGCGGCTCTTCAGTTTGAAGAACAACAGGTCGCCCGGTTTTAAATCCTTGCGATCAACCTTCAAGCCGTGGCCGGCAGCCATGGCGTTGGAGGTGCGGGGCAAATCCACCGCTTTTACATCATTAAACGCATATTTCACCAAACCGCTGCAGTCGAACCCTTTACTTGGGCTGCTGCCGCCCCAACGATAAGGAGTACCGAGCACGTTAACGGCGCGGCTGAGGACATTGCTGCTTTGCTTGGTGTTGACGGCCAGTTGGGTGTGGATCGCTTTACCGTGGGCCTTGCTCACTTGAGTCGGGCGGTTGACGGTCAGCTTTACCGACTTGGCAGTGCTGGGTGTGCTGTGAACTTTAGGGGTGAAACCGTTAACGTTAGGAAGACGTTGCTCACGATTGGTGGCGTGGGCGGCCAGTGGCATTAATAGGCAGATGGTTAGCCATGTCTTGAAAAATGGTCGCATTAGGCGTGGCTCTTTTAGGTTTGCGCGCAACTTTATAACAGCTTTTTGTGTCGTTCTCAGGCCGTTTGTCGACTGAACTCTGGGGTCAAACTCTGGAAAAACGCGACGAATTGCCGCAATTGTCCTACAGAGGTCAGGTGGCATAAGGCTTTGCGGGAGGGAAGATACCATTTGCCGTGCGTCGGGCGCCCGTAAAAAAGTCACAAAGAAAATGAAAAAATTTATCTATCGAGGCGAAAGAGGTACTCCATGAACACCTATCGACAGGTTGTTACGCAGCAAGACACCCACAGCAAGGTGATCGGTTACCTGCTTTGGATTTTCGGTTTTACCGGGGCGCATCGCTTCTATTACGGCAAGCCCGTGACCGGGACGATCTGGTTTTTCACCTTCGGCCTGTTCGGTATTGGTTGGCTGATCGACCTGTTCCTGATCCCGGCCATGGACCGTGAAGCGGACCTGCGTTTTACCGCCGGGCCGATCGAATACAACGTGGCCTGGATTCTGTTGGCGTTCCTGGGTGTATTCGGTTTGCACCGCATGTACCAGGGCAAATGGATCACCGGCCTGATCTACCTGCTGACCGGCGGTTTGTTCCTGATCGGGGTGCTGTATGACTTCTGGACGTTGAATACGCAGATTTCGATCCGCAATGCCGAGCGCAACAGCGGGCGCTAAGTCTCTCAAGCCTATTAGAGAGCCCAATGTGGGAGCGGGCTTGCTCGCGAATACGGTGGATCAGTCAGCATATTTGCCAGCTGATACACCGTATTCGCGAGCAAGCCCGCTCCCACATTTACTGCGGCCACTCCAGACTGGAGTCAGGCCTGATAGGTAATCCGCCCATCCACCAAGGTGTAGCGCACCGTCGCCGGCAGGCTATGGCCGATGAACGGGCAGTTCTCGCCCTTGGACAGCCAGTGTTCCCCGGCAACCGTGGAGCTGGCAGGGTCAAACACCACCAGATCCGCCGGCGAACCCACCGCCAACTTGCCCGCCGGCAGGCGTAACGCCTCGGCAGGGCCAGCGCTCAGGCGAGCGAGCAGTGTCGGCAAGTCCAGCAAGCCGTCTTCCACCAGGGTCATCGCCAGTGGTAACAACAGCTCTACGCTGCTGATGCCTGGCTCTGTCGCGCCAAACGGTGCCAGCTTGGCATCCCGTTCATGGGGCTGGTGATGGCTGGAGATGGCCGACACCACACCCGACTTCACCGCCGCCCGCAAACCCTCACGGTCGGCCAGGGTGCGCAGCGGTGGCTGCACGTGATACAGGCTGGAGAAGTCGATCAATGCCTCATCGGTCAAAATCAGCTGATACAACGCGACATCCGCCGTTACCGGCAGGCCGCGCGCCTGGGCCTGGGCGATCAACGCCACACCACGTGCGCTCGTGAGTTGGCTGAAGTGCGCGCGTACACCGCTTTGTTCCACCAGCAGCAGGTCACGGGCCAGGGCCACGGTCTCGGCAGTCTCCGGAATGCCCGGCAGGCCGAGGAAGCTGGCCACGGCGCCTTCATGGGCCAGGCCGCCTTCGGCCAGGTCGCGGTCCTGGGAGTGGAAGATCACGGTCAGATCGAACGTAGCCGCATATTCCAGGGCACGGCACAGCGTGCGGGTGCTGCGAAAACTCTCCAGGCCGTTGCCGAAGGCCACGCAACCGGCATCGCGCAGGGCGATCAGCTCGGCAAGTTGTTCGCCTTCCAGGCCTTTGCTCAGGGCGCCGATGGGGAACACTTTGCAATTACCGGCTTCACGGGCGCGGTCGAGGATCAGCTCGGTCACCGCCGAAGTGTCCAGGATCGGCTTGGTGTGTGGCGGGCAGCACAGGCTGGTGACGCCACCGGCTGCGGCCGCGCAGGTTTCGCTGGCGATGCTGCCTTTGCGGCTGTAACCCGGCTCGCGCAAAGCGACGTTCAGGTCCACCAGGCCAGGCGCGGCCACCAAACCTTTGGCGTCGATGCTCTGGCTGGCGCTGAAACCTGCGGGCGCGGCGCCAATGGCGATGAGCTTGCCGGCTTCCAGGTGAAGGTCGGTGACTTGATCCAGGCCACTGGCGGGATCGATAACGCGAGCGCCAAGAATGCTGAGCTTCACTGGGCGTTCTCCTGCTCGAATTGACGTTGCGCGGTTTGCCCGCTCATGGCCATGGACAGCACGGCCATGCGGATGGCGATGCCATAAGTCACCTGGTTGAGGATCACTGACTGCGGGCCATCGGCCACCGCCGATTCAATCTCCACGCCACGGTTGATCGGGCCTGGGTGCATCACGATGGCGTCCGGCTTGGCACCGGCCAAACGTGCGGTAGTCAGGCCGAACAGGCGGTAGAACTCGCCTTCGCTCGGCAACAGGCCACCGGACATGCGCTCGCGCTGCAGGCGCAGCATGATCACCACGTCCACATCCTTGAGGCCTTCGGTCATGTCGGTGTAGACCTTCACGCCGTATTGCTCGATGCCGATCGGCAGCAGGGTTTTCGGCGCGATCACGCGGATATCCGGGCAACCCAGGGTTTTCAGGGCCAGCATGTTCGAACGCGCCACCCGCGAGTGCAGGATGTCGCCGACGATGGCCACCGAGAGGTTTTCAAAGCTGCCCTTGTGCCGACGAATGGTGAGCATGTCGAGCATGCCCTGGGTCGGGTGTGCGTGGCGGCCGTCGCCGCCGTTGATGATTGCCACCTGCGGGCACACATGCTCGGCGATAAAGTGTGCGGCGCCGGAGTCGCCGTGGCGTACCACGAACATGTCGGCGGCCATGGCTTCCAGGTTGCGCAGGGTGTCGAGCAGGGTTTCGCCCTTGCTCGCCGACGAGGTCGACACGTTCAGTGTGATCACGTCGGCCGACAGCCGCTGGGCCGCCAGTTCAAAGGTGGTGCGGGTGCGCGTGGAGTTCTCGAAGAACACATTGCAGATGGTTTTGCCGCGCAGCAGCGGGACTTTCTTCACCGCCCGGCCACCGACTTCGAGGAACGAGTCGGCGGTGTCGAGGATTTCGGTGAGCAGTTCGCGGGGCAAACCGTCGAGGGACAAGAAGTGTTGCAACTGGCCCTGAGCATTGAGCTGCAGCGGGCGCTTGGCATCTAGAGGCGTCATCGCGGGGACTCTGTACAAGGCGGTTTAAAGGGCAAGGTCTTGCAGTTCGAGTTCGAGCGGCGTGGGACCGGACAATTTTACCCGTTGATGGGCTTGCAGTGACAGCGTTGCGCCAACCACGTCCGGGCTGATCGGCAATTCGCCGGCGTCCAGGTCCAGCAGGCATACGAGGGTCACGCTGGCCGGGCGGCCGTAGTCGAACAGCTCGTTGAGGGCGGCGCGGATGGTGCGGCCGCTCATCAGCACGTCGTCGATCAGCACCAGATGCTGGCCTTCGACCTCGAATGGCAGTGCCGAGGGCTGTACTTGCGGGTGCAGGCCATTCTGGCTGAAGTCGTCACGGTAAAAGGACACGTCCAGGGTGCCCAGCGGCGAATCGCTGCCCAGTTCTTCCAGCAGCGCCTGGGCCACCCACACACCGCCGGTGCGGATCCCGATAAAACGCGGCTCGCTGATGGCGCGGTGTTCCAGGTGGGCCTTAAGGCGAATCGCCATCTGGCTGATCAGTTCGGCGGGATTGGGCAGGCTCATGGTGGCTCCTTCAAGGCCTTGCGCGGCGAGGGCGCGGCAAGGTCCGGACTCAAACGTAAAAAGACGCGGCAAGCCGCGTCAGTCAGGATTCAAATAAAGCGGTGTTTTCGTCCAGCCAACCCTGTAACAACAGGGCGGCGGCGATGGCGTCCACCGGGTTGTCGCGGTAGCTGCCTTTTTGCCCGCCACGGTCGCGGCGCTCACCCTTGGCTTCGAAGGTGGTCAGGCGTTCGTCGTGGGTATAAAAGGGCAGGTTGTAACGGCCATTGAGGCGGCGGGCGAATTTTTCCGCGCGCAGGCACATCTCGCTGGGAGTGCCGTCCATGTTCAACGGCAGGCCGACCACGACCGCATCAGGCTTCCACTCTTTAATCAGGGCTTCGACCTGGTTCCAGTCCGGCACGCCGTTCTGGGCTTTCAAGGTGCACAGCTCGCGGGCCTGGCCGGTAATCACCTGGCCGACCGCTACGCCGATCTGTTTGGTGCCGTAGTCAAAACCGAGGATCAAGCGCAAAGCCATCAGGCGTGCCCCGCCTGGCTGGTCAGCAGGCTGAGGTTGACCCGCAGCTTGGCGGCAGCCGCTTCCAGGCGCAGCTCGCTGGCGGTGTTGAACAGGATGTCGGCGTCAAACGGGCAGGTCAGCCAGGCGTTGCTGGCCAGTTCGGCTTCCAGTTGCCCGGCTTCCCAGCCGGCGTAGCCCAGGGTGATTACGCTTTGCTCGGGGCCGACGCCGTCGGCGATGGCGAACAACACGTCCTGGGAGGTGGACAGCGACACGCCTTCAAGGTCTACCGTGGCCTGAAACTTCGGCCCGGTGGGGTGCAGCACAAAACCACGATCGGTCTGCACCGGCCCGCCAATGTAGATCGGCACGCCCTGGCAACGCGCCGGCGGGTCGATCTCGGGGCGCAATTGCTCAAGGATATCGGCCAGATTCAGCTCTTGCGGGCGGTTGACCACCAACCCCATGGCACCATTGGCCGTGTGCTCGACGATGTAGGTCAAGGTCTGCGCAAAGTTCGGGTCGGCCATATGGGGCATGGCGATCAGGAATTGGTGCTTGAGGTAGGTCGGGCTGACATTTTTCATGTCCACTAGTGTGGCGTTGGAGGGGCGAACTGACAAGCTGGAGTTAGTGATCGCTCCCACGCTTTGCGTGGGAGTGTCGCCTGTGACGCTCCGCGTCACGCTCTTAAAAGCGGACGCGGAGCGTCCTGAGATGCGTTCCCACGCAGAGCGTGGGAACGATCCGTTGTCATCAATTGCTGGACAGCCGATCGCCCCTGGCAAACTTCCAGGTGCGGATGATTTCCAGGCGGTCGATGTCGTTCAAGTCACCGGTAAACGGCGCGAAAGGCGCAGCCAGGCGCACGATGCGCTGGGCAGCCTGGTCCAGCAGCGGCTGGCCGGACGACTCCAGCACCTGCACTTCATAAAGCGAACCGTCGCGGTTGATCGACACCAAAAGACGCAAATTGCCATAGATCTGCTGGCGTCGTGCTTCATCCGGGTAGTTGAGGTTGCCGATGCGCTCGACCTTCTTGCGCCACTCGTCCTTATACCAGGCGCCTTTGTCGCGCATGGTCGAGGCAGCATTCAGCCGGTAAATGCGCGGGCGTTTGGCGTATAGCTGCTGTTCATTGGCCAGTTCGGCTTCAAGGCTGGAAATCTGGTCGGAAAGCTGTGAGCTGTCGAACGTAGGGGCCGGTTTGACGGGCTCCGGCGTCGGCTCGGTCTTGGCTTTCTCGCGCTGGGTCGCAGCTTTTTGCGGTTTGGGCGCGACGGTGGTCACAGCAGCCTTGGGCGCGGCCTGCTTGACCTCGGGTTTGGGGGCGGGTGGCGGCGTGACTTTATTGACCTTGTTGTCCTGGAAGGGCGCCACTTCGGTGGTCTTGGGCACGGCCTTCTTGTCGAGGGTGCCACTGCCTTGCTGGTTGTCCTGGGCGAGAAAATCGGCCTTTTCGGGCTTCTTTTCGCTCTTGAACGTAGCGAGGGTGATTTCCAGGGTTTTGCTGATCTGCTTGGGCTCGACGTAGGTGAAGCCCAGGCCCAGGAGTAGGGCGAGGTGGATCAAGGCGGCCAGGAACAGGGTAAATCCGAGCCGATCAGCCGGGCGCACGCCGCTGGGGGAGAGTTCGGGGGGCAGATCGGACGGGAGTGTCATGACAAAAAAACCAACATCGCGCGTTTCACAGGTGGCGCATGATAACGCAATGTTGGTGTGTGTCCGGCTGTTCTATGTCACTTGGCTTGTAGCTTGCGCTCAATGGCCGCCATCAGCATTTCGCCGATGTTCGTGCCAAATGCGTTGTCGATCTCGCGAATACAGGTCGGGCTGGTGACGTTGATTTCGGTGAGGTTCTCGCCAATTACGTCTAGTCCTACAAACAGCAGGCCTTTTTCCCGCAGGGTTGGGCCAACCTGAGAGGCGATCCAACGGTCTTTGTCCGACAAGGGGCGTGCCTCACCACGACCACCGGCCGCCAGGTTGCCACGGGTCTCGCCTGCCGCCGGAATACGCGCCAGGCAATAATCCACCGGCTCGCCGTCGATCATCAGGATGCGCTTGTCGCCGTCCTTGATCGCCGGGATATAAGCCTGGCCCATGATCTGCTGGGTGCCCAGCGCGGTCAGGGTTTCCAGGATCACCGACAGGTTCGGGTCGCCGGCGCGGTGACGGAAGATCGACGTACCGCCCATGCCGTCCAGCGGTTTGAGGATCACATCACCGTGTTTGGCGGCGAATTCACGCAGCACGTCGGCACGGCGGCTGACCACGGTCGGCGGCGTGCACTGCGGGAACAGCGTGGCGAACAGCTTTTCATTGCAGTCGCGCAGGCTCTGCGGCTTGTTGACGATCAGCACACCCGCGCGCTCGGCCTGTTCCAGCAGATACGTGGAGTAGACGAATTCCATGTCGAACGGTGGGTCTTTGCGCATCAGGATCACATCCAGATCGCTCAACGGGCTGTCGATTTCGTCCGACAGCTCAAACCACTTCTCAGGGTTGGCAAACACCTGCAGCGGGCGCATGCGTGCGCGGGCTTCGCCGTCGCCCTGGTAAAGATCGCGCTGCTCCATATAGAACAGGGTCCAGCCGCGGGCCTGGGCGGCCAGGAGCATGGCCAGCGAGCTGTCCTTTTTATAGGAAATGCTGGCGATAGGGTCCATGACAATGCCGACGCGAACGCTCATGGGGGATTTCCTCTAGCAAATTAGGGCGCATAAAAAGTGGCGTCAGAGTGGCGCTGCGGCTGTTGTGGGTCAAGGAAAAACCACCTGGCCGGTTGCTCGATAGATTGCGCCCGGAGACTGTGCTAAAAAGACTGCCACGGCGCAGCAGCCCTTGAATTCCAAGGCTTGCGGCGCTCATCCTGTGCAACATCAGGCAGTACACACCGAAAACCGATTCGCTGTGGCGATGGTAGAGCAGATATGGAACAGCATTCCAACGCCTTGAGAGTGATGGTGATCGACGATTCAAAAACGATCCGCCGCACGGCCGAGACGCTGTTGAAGAACGTGGGCTGCGATGTGATCACGGCCATCGACGGTTTCGATGCCCTGGCCCGGATTGTTGATCATCACCCGCACATTATCTTTGTCGACATCATGATGCCGCGCCTGGATGGCTACCAGACCTGCGCCCTGGTGAAGAACAACCCGGCGTTCAAGTCGATCCCGGTGATCATGCTGTCGTCCAAAGACGGCCTGTTCGACAAGGCCAAGGGGCGCATCGTGGGTGTCGATCAGTTTTTGACCAAGCCTTTCAGCAAGGAAGAACTGCTGGGTGCAATCAAGGCTTACGTGCCTGGGTTCGCCGCAGTAGAACAAGCACACTGACGCCGCCTCACAAGGGCCGGCGCCGACCAATGTAGTGGGGAAAACCATGGCACGCGTTCTGATCGTCGACGATTCGCCGACTGAAATGTACAAACTCACCGGCATGCTCGAAAAGCACGGCCACGTGGTGCTCAAGGCCGAAAACGGTGCGGACGGCGTGGCCCTGGCCCGTCAGGAAAAACCCGACGCCGTGCTGATGGACATCGTGATGCCGGGCCTCAACGGCTTCCAGGCAACCCGCCAGCTGTCCAAGGAGCCGGAAACCAACGGCATTCCGATCATCATCATCACCACCAAGGATCAGGAAACCGACAAGATCTGGGGCGCACGCCAGGGTGCCAAGGATTACCTGACCAAGCCGGTGGACGAAGACACCCTGATCGCCACCTTGAACAAGGTACTGGCCGGCTAAAGGCTCGCGATCATGACCGAGTCGCAAACCGCCTTCGAGCTGCTGCTGGACATCGACCGCCGCTGCCGCCTGCTGGCCGCCGACCTGCCGTCCCAGGAAGCCCGCCTGCAACGCTGGAGCGGGATCGGCTTTCGCCTGGGGCCCCACTGGTACGTGGCGCCGATGGGCGAAGTCGCCGAAGTGCTGCATGAGCCGCGTTGCACGCTGATGCCCGGCGTCAAGCCGTGGGTCAAGGGCGTGGCCAACCTGCGCGGGCGTTTGCTGCCGGTGATGGACCTGGGCGGTTTTCTTGGCCTGGAACTGTCCAAGGCACGCAAGCAGCGGCGGGTGCTGGTGGTCGAGTACAACGACCTGTTTGTCGGGCTGCTGGTAGACGAGGTAGTGGGCATGCAGCATTTCGCACAAGACGCATTGTTGGTGAGCACTGCCCCAGCCGCGCCGTTTATCCAGGGTGAGTTCGACAGCGATCAGTTGTGGCAAGTCTTCAGCCCCTTCGCTCTGGCCCAGGCCCCGGGCTTTATGGATGTTGCCGCATGACCACCGTCACCACGCCCAAACCCCAGGCCGCGTCGCGCAGCCGCTCACAGATCATCGTGCTGTTTATCGCGCTGATCGTGTTCATCATGCTGTTGTTTGCCAACTTCGCGTACCTCAACACCCAGTCCACCTATGACAAGCAGTACATCGGCCACGCCGGTGAGCTGCGTGTGCTGTCCCAGCGCATCGCCAAAAACGCCACCGAGGCCGCTGCCGGCAAGGCCGCCGCGTTCAAATTGCTGGGCGATGCGCGCAACGACTTTGCCCAGCGCTGGGGCTACCTGAAAAAAGGTGATACCGAAACCGGTCTGCCCGCCGCGCCCAGTGCGGTTCGTGCGGAAATGCGCGCGGTGCAGACCGACTGGGAAGCGCTGCTGAAAAACACCGACGCGATTCTCGCCAGCGAGCAAACCGTGCTGTCCCTGCATCAAGTGGCCGCGACCCTCGCCGAAACCGTGCCGCAATTGCAGATGGAGTCGGAAAAGGTCGTTGATATCCTGCTGCAACGTGGCGCACCGGCCGGCCAGGTAGCCTTGGCGCAACGCCAGTCGCTGTTGGCCGAGCGCATTTTAGGCGCGGTCAACACCGTGTTGGCCGGTGACGAAACCGCCGTGCAGGCCGCTGATGCCTTTGGTCGCGATGCCAGCCGCTTTGGTGTGGTGCTCAACGGTATGCTCAATGGCAACCCGGGCTTGCGCATCACCCAGGTCGAAGACCATGACGCCCGCGCGCGGCTGGCGGAAATTTCGGAGCTGTTCGAGTTTGTCTCCGGCTCCGTGGATGAAATCCTCGAAACCTCGCCGCAACTGTTCCAGGTACGGGCCTCGGCGAGCAATATCTTCAACCTGTCGCAAACCCTGCTCGATGAAGCCTCGCACTTGGCCACAGGTTTTGAAAACCTCGCCAGCGGGCGCAGTTTCGACACTATTGGCGGCTATGTGCTGGGTTTGCTGGCATTGGCCTCGATCATTCTGATCGGCCTGGTGATGGTGCGCGAAACCAACCGCCAACTGCATGAAACCGCCGAGAAGAACGAGCGCAATCAGAACGCGATCATGCGCCTGCTCGATGAAATCGAAGACCTGGCCGACGGCGACCTCACCGTGACCGCCTCGGTCACCGAGGACTTCACCGGCACCATCGCCGATTCCATCAACTACTCCGTGGACCAACTGCGCGATCTGGTTGCCACCATCAACCTCACCGCCGGGCAAGTGGCCGGTGCGGTGCAGGACACCCAGGCCACCGCCATGCACCTGGCCCAGGCTTCTGAGCACCAAGCCCAGCAGATCGCCGAAGCCTCTACGGCGATCAACCAGATGGCGCAGTCCATCGATCAAGTGTCAGCCAACGCCGCCGAATCTTCGGCCGTGGCGGAGCGCTCGGTGGAAATCGCCAACAAGGGCAACGAGGTGGTGCACAACACCATCCATGGCATGGACAACATCCGCGAACAGATCCAGGACACTGCCAAACGTATCAAACGCCTGGGCGAATCTTCCCAGGAGATTGGCGACATCGTCAGCCTGATCGACGATATTGCCGACCAGACCAACATCCTCGCCCTCAACGCCGCCATCCAGGCGAGCATGGCCGGTGACGCCGGGCGCGGTTTTGCGGTGGTGGCGGATGAGGTGCAAAGGCTGGCCGAGCGCTCATCCGCCGCCACCCGGCAAATCGAAACCCTGGTGCGGGCGATTCAGGCCGACACCAATGAAGCGGTTATCTCCATGGAGCAGACCACCACCGAAGTGGTACGCGGTGCGCGGCTGGCCCAGGACGCGGGCGTGGCGCTGGAAGAGATCGAAGGCGTGTCGAAAACCCTGGCGGCGCTGATTCAGAGCATCTCGAATGCGGCGCAGCAACAGACCTCATCGGCGGGGCAGATTTCGCTGACGATGAATGTGATTCAGCAGATCACCACGCAAACGTCGTCGGGTTCTACGGCCACGGCGGAAAGCATCGGCAATTTGGCAAAAATGGCCAGCCAGTTGCGCCGGTCGGTGTCGGGTTTCACCCTGCCGCCGCCTAAACAGGCCGATGATTGAAATGCTATCTGGAAAACACCACAGTCCAAATGTGGGAGGTGGCTTGCCTGCGATGGCGGTGGGTCAGTTGCATAGGTATCAACTGACAGTCCGCCATCGCAGGCAAGCCAGCTCCCACAGGTGATCTCCATTGTTCTTGGCAACACCAGCAACTCATAAATTTTAAGCGGAGCAGTTATGGTTGATCGGCACGACTACGTGGCCCTCGAATGGGTCAAGGGCGACATTGCCGAAACCCTGAAACAGGCCCGTTCGGCGCTGGATGCGTTTGTCGAAACCCACGACAGCGACGCCATCGCCGAGTGCCTGGCCGCCATCCACCAAGTGCATGGCGCGCTGCAGATGGTGGAGTTTTACGGCGCAGCCCTGCTCGCCGAAGAGATCGAAGAACTCACCCTGGCCCTGCAAGCCGAGCGCGTCGGCCAGCGCGATGAAAGCATCCGTCTGCTGCAACAAGCCCTCAGCCAATTGCCGTTGTATCTGGACCGCGTGCACAGCGCCCGCCGCGACCTGCCGCTGGTGGTGTTGCCGCTGCTCAATGACCTGCGCAGTGCGCGCGGCGAAAGCCTGTTGTCGGAAACCAGCCTGTTCAGCCCGCAACTGCTGTCGATTGCACCGTTGCCCGACGAAGCCCTGGCCCGGCGCGCAGTGCCGGAACTGCACGAACAACTGCGCCAGTGGCACCACCTTTTGCAACAAGCTTTGGCCGGCCTGCTGCGCGAAGACCATGGCCCGAGCAACCTGGAAGACATGGCGCGGGTGTTCGCGCGCCTCGAAGCGCTGTGCCAGGGCGCGCCGCTGTTGCCCTTGTGGCAAGTCACCTCGGCGCTGGTCGAAGGCATGCTCACTGGCGTGATCGCCAACAGCCCGGCGCTGCGCAGCCTGCTCAAGGCCAGCGACAAGCAACTCAAGCGTCTGCTGGCCCAGGGCATTGGCGGTATCAATCAGCCTGCGCCGGACGAGTTGCTCAAGAGCCTGCTGTTTTATGTGGCCAAGGTCACTCGTCCGACGCCGCGCATGCAAAGCCTCAAGGAGCGTTATGGCCTGGATGAGGCGTTGCCCGACAGTGCCGTGGTCGACGCCGAGCGGGCGCGCCTGGCCGGGCCGGACCGCAATGCCATGGGCTCGGTACTCGGCGCATTGTGTGAGGAGCTGGTGCGGGTCAAGGAGCGCCTCGACTTATTCGTGCGCAGCGACCGCCAACACACCGACGACCTGGATACGCTGCTGGCGCCATTGCGGCAGATCGCCGATACCTTGGCCGTGCTGGGCTTCGGCCAGCCGCGCAAGGTGATCATCGACCAGCTCGCCGTGGTGCTGAGCCTGGTGCAAGGTCACCGCGAACCCAATGACGCCGTACTGATGGACGTCGCCGGCGCCTTGCTCTATGTCGAGGCCACACTGGCCGGCATGGTCGGCACCGTCGAACCGGAAAGCCGCGAAGAAAGCCGCCTGCCCACCACCGACCTGACGCAGATTCATCAACTGGTGATCCGCGAGTCGTGCCAATGCCTGCGCCAAGCCAAAGAACTGGTGATCGACTGCATCGAAGCCGACTGGGACCGCCAACGCCTGGAATCCCTGCCGGAGTTGCTCAGCCAGGTGCGCGGCGCCTTGGCTATGATTCCACTGCCACGCGCAGCGAGCCTGATGCGCGGTTGCACCGATTACGTCGACGAACAGTTGATGGTCAACGACACGCCGCCGACCCAGGCGCAGTTGGCGCATTTTGCCGAGGTGATCAGCAGCCTTGAGTACTACCTGGAACGCATGCTCCAGGACGCTGACGCTGCGGGCGAACGCGTGCTGGAACTGGCCACCCAAGGCTTGGCCGCGCTGGGTTACCTGCCCGCCGAGAAACCCTGGCGTCAGGCGCTGGTTGCGCCAGAGGGTGCATTGTCGGCCGACAGCACGCCGAGCCAGTCCCAGTTCGATGCCCTGGCCAGCCCGATCACGCGCTTGAACCCGCCGGCGCTGCATCGCCCCGGCAGTTTGCTGCCGCCGCCGGCCGATGAAGAACCCATCGACGATGAACTGCGTGAAGTCTTCCTCGAAGAAACCGACGAGGTCCTCGACGTACTGCACCGCCACCTGCCCAACAGCGCCGACAAAACCGCCCAGGGCGAAATGCGCCGGGCCTTTCATACGCTCAAAGGCAGTGGTCGCATGGTCCGCGCGCTGGTGCTGGCCGAGCTGGCCTGGGCCGTGGAAAACCTGCTCAATCGCGTGCTCGAACGCAGCGTGGCCCTCGACCCCGACGTGCAACACGTGCTGGATGAAGCGGTGGCCCTGCTGCCCGAATTGATCGCCGACTTCGCCACCGACGACCAACACCAGCGCGATGAAGTCGACGCCCTGGCCGCCCGTGCCCATGCCCTCGCCAGTGGCAGTGCAAAGGCCGAGCCCCACGACCCGATGCTGCTGGAGATCTTCCGCAACGAAGCCCAGAGCCACCTGGAGAGCATTAACCACTTCCTGCAACAGGCCGCCGAGCATGTGCCGCTGCAAGTCAGCGATGAGCTGCAACGCGCCCTGCACACCCTCAAAGGCAGTGCCTACATGGCCGGCGTATTGCCGATTGCCGAACTGGCGCGGCCGCTGGATCACCTGACCCGTGAGTACAAGGCCCACCGCCTGCCGCTGGACCTGGACGAAGTGGAACTGCTGCTGGAAGCCGAAGGCCTGTTCCAGCGCGGCCTGCGTCAACTGGACAGCGACCCGCTGGTGCCGATCAAAGGTGCGCCGGACCTGATCAGCCGCACCCAACGCCTGCTTGACCAACAACTGCAAGCCTTGCTCGACGCGCCGAGCACGGGCCTGCGCATCAAACGCGACCCGCAGTTGATCGCCAATTTCCTGGCCCAAGGCATGGATATCCTGCTCGACGCCGAAAGCCTGTTGCGCCGCTGGCAGCAGCACCCCGGCGAACGTCAGGAACTCACCGCACTGCTGGACGAGTTGACCACCTTGGGCGAGGGCGCGCATATCGCCGACCTGCACAGCATCGACGAACTCTGCGAAGCCTTGCTTGACCTCTACGGCGCGGTGGAGGAGAGCAGCCTGGCGGTCAGCGAGCGGTTTTTCCACGAGGCTGAACAGGCCCATGACGCACTGATCAACATGCTCGACCAGTTGGCGGCGGGGCAGGAAATCAGCCCGGCGCCGGCGCGGGTGCAGGCCCTGCGCGAATTGCTCGATGAAGCCCTCGACCCGTCGGCCACCGGCCTGATCAAAAGCGACGGCAGCCGTACCTTCAGCATCGCTGAATTGGGCGCGGCCACGGCGCAGTTGAGCCAGGACACGGCGATGGACGATGAGATCGTCGAGATCTTCCTCGAAGAAGCCGTGGACATCCTCGACAGTGCCGGGCAGTCACTCAAGCGTTGGCTGCTGGAGCCCGACAGCGCCGCGCCGTTGTCTTCATTGCAGCGAGACTTGCACACCCTCAAGGGTGGCGCGCGCATGGCCGAAATCGGCCCGATTGGCGACCTGGCCCATGAGCTGGAAGGCCTTTACGAAGGTTTGGTGGACCGCCGTTACAGCTACTCCACCGAGTTGTCCCACGTGTTGATGGCCAGTCACGAGCGGCTGGCCTTGCAGCTCGATCAACTGCAAGACCAACAACCCCTGAGCGACTCCAGCGACTTGATCGCGCAACTGCGCGAGTTGCGCCACAGCAGCACGCCAGCGGCCCCCGTCGCAGCATCCGAAGTAGCGACCGCCGACCCCGAGTTGCTGGAAATTTTCCTCGAAGAAGCCGCCGATATTCTCGACAGCTCCGGCAGCGCGCTGCTGCGTTGGCAGGCTGAGCCGAACAATCGCCAGGAAGTGGAAACCCTGCTGCGTGACCTGCACACCCTCAAGGGCGGCGCGCGCATGGTCGAAATCGGGCCGATTGGCGATCTGGCCCATGAGCTGGAATTTCTCTACGAAGGGTTGTCGGCCGGTTTGCTGGCGCCGTCGCCGGAACTGTTTTCGCTGCTGCAAGGTTGCCACGACCGCCTGGCGCAGATGATCGATGCCGTGGCGGACGGTTTGCCGGTGGGCTCGGTGGACAAGCTGATCGAGCGGATCAAAAGCCTGGTGCACCCGAGTGATGAGCCGCTGGCGCCGGTTGCACTGCCCGCCGGCAAGGCCGAAGCGGCGGTCGACCCGGCTGCGGACATGGTGAAAATCTCCGCCGATTTGCTCGATGATCTGGTCAACCTGGCCGGCGAAACCTCGATCTTCCGGGGGCGCATCGAGCAGCAGGTCAATGATGCGCGCACGGCCCTCAACGAGGTCGAAACCACCATTGAGCGCATGCGCGACCAACTGCGCCGCCTCGACAGCGAAACCCAGGGCCGTATCCTCAGCCGTCAGCAGGCCGAGGCCGAGCGCTTGGGTTATGAAGAATTCGACCCGCTGGAAATGGACCGCCATTCGCAGTTGCAGCAATTGTCCCGTGCGTTGTCCGAGTCCGCTTCCGACCTGCTGGACCTCAAGGAAACCCTCGACCGCCGCAACCAGGATGCGCACAACCTGTTGCAGCAACAGGCGCGTATCAACACCGAGTTGCAAGAAGGTCTGATGCGCACGCGCATGGTGCCGTTTGAACGTATGCTGCCGCGCCTCAAGCGCATCGTGCGGCAGGTGGCGCAGGAGTTGGGCAAGGACGTGGAGTTCGTGGTCGGCAATGCCGAAGGCGAGATGGACCGCAACGTGCTGGAACGTATGGCCGCGCCGCTGGAACACATGCTGCGCAACGCCGTCGACCATGGCCTTGAGTCCCGCGAAGCACGTGTGCTGGCGGGCAAACCGGAAAAGGGTCGTATCACCCTGGACCTGACCCACGAAGGCGGCGATATCGTGTTCGACATGCGTGACGACGGCGCCGGCGTGCCGCTGGACGCGGTGCGGCGCAAGGCGATCAAGCGCGGCCTGCTCGGCCCCCATCAAGAGATCAGCGACCGTGACGTGTTGCAGTTCATCCTGCAACCGGGCTTCTCGACGGCGGAGAAAATCACCCAGATTTCCGGGCGCGGCGTGGGCATGGACGTGGTGCACGAAGAAGTGCGCCAGCTTGGCGGCTCGATGGTGATTGACTCCACGCCCGGTGCGGGCGTGCACTTTCGTATTCGCCTGCCGTTTACCGTGTCGGTCAACCGGGCGCTGATGGTGCAGTGCGCGGACGATCAATATGCGATCCCGCTCAACACCATCGAAGGCCTGGTGCGTGTGCTGCCCCACGAGTTGGCCGGGCACTATCAGCAAGACCCGCCGCGTTATGAATATGGCGGCCAGCGTTACGAATTGTTCTACCTTGGCGACCTGCTGCATACCGTCAGCCGCGCCAAATTGCTCGGCCAATACCAGCCGGTGCCGATGCTGCTGGTGCAATACAACGAACGGCGCGTGGCGGTGCATGTGGATGCCATGGTCGGTACGCGGGAGATAGTGGTGAAGGGCCTGGGGCCGCAGTTTGCGGGCGTGCAGGGCTTGTCCGGTGCGACCATCCTGGGTGATGGCCGCGTGGTGCTGATCATTGATCTGCTCGCGCACATCCGCGCCCGCCAACCAGCGTTGCCGGCCCAGGCGGTCGATGCGCCGCTGGTCCTCAACGACCCACTGAAAAAACGCCCGCTGCTGGTGCTGGTGGTGGACGATTCGGTCACCGTGCGCAAAGTCACCAGCCGCCTGCTGGAACGCAACGGCATGAACGTGCTCACCGCCAAAGACGGCATCGACGCTATCGCCTTGCTCGAAGAACACACCCCGGACCTGATGCTGCTCGACATTGAAATGCCGCGCATGGACGGCTTCGAAGTGGCGATCCAGGTGCGCAATGACCCGCGCCTGATGCGCCTGCCGATCATCATGATCACCTCGCGCACCGGGCAAAAACACCGCGACCGCGCCATGGCCATCGGCGTCAACGACTACCTCGGCAAGCCGTACCAGGAGTCGGTGCTGCTGGAGAGCATCGCCTACTGGAGCAAGTCCCATGCTTGACCACCGCACCAGCCAACTCACCGGCCTGTTGTTGCCCTTGGCCGACCGCCACTTGGTGCTACCCAATGTGGCCGTGGCCGAGCTGATCGACTTCCAGCGCGGCGAACCGGCCAGCGATGCGCCGCCGTGGTACCTGCGGCAAGTGACCTGGCGCGACCGGCAAATACCCCTGATCAGCTTTGAAGCGGTGTGCGGCGAAGCAATCCTGACCGCCGAGCGCTCGCGCATCGTGGTGCTGAACGCGCTGGGCGGGCGGCCGACATTGAAGTTTATTGCGCTGGTGATCCAGGGCATTCCCCGCTCGTACAAGCTCGACAGCGAATTGAGCTACGTAGACGTGCCGCTGTGCCCGCTGGAGTTGGCGGCGGTGCAGGTGGGCGAGCACGTGGCGAAGGTGCCGGATTTGATGGGGCTTGAAGCGCTGTTGGTCGAGTCCGGCCTGGCCTGACGGCGATGATCGTTCCCACGCTTCGCGTGGGAATGCATCCCGTGACGCTCCGCGTCACCCTTGCGCTGGTCTTGAGCCTTGCACTGCCTGGCGGGACGCGGAGCGTCCCAGGCGGCATTCCCACGCGGAGCGTGGGAACGATCGACGTGCCACTGTGCCCGCTGGAACTTGCGGCAGTGCAGGTGGGCGAGCACGTGGCGAAGGTGTCGGACTTGATGGGGTTGGAGGCGTTGTTGGTCGAATCTGGCCTGGCCTGACGGCGATGATCGTTCCCACGCTCCGCGTGGGAATGCATCCCGTGACGCTCCGCGTCACCCCTGCGCTGGTCTTGAGCCTTGCACTGCCTGGCGGGACGCGGAGCGTCCCAGGCGGCATTCCCACGCGGAGCGTGGGAACGATCGAAAGCCCGCTCGCCACAGGAAGCGTTTTTGCCGTGAGCGTTGTGCCCAGCCTTCGGAATTTTCCTGCAAGATTTCGAGCTGTGCATGAACTTGTTGTGGGTAGTCATGGCGGCTAGTCTTCGTCCCGTCATCGAAAAACGGTGACACGGACGTGCAAGTCCGGTTACATATCGGCGCACCAACGCCCATAGCCATTCAACGGGCGTTTTTTATGCTCGCTGTATTTGTTATGGCGGCTGTGCGCGGGAGACCCCTTGGGGTCTGCCGGGGTCCGATATGCCCGGTCTTGCACACCTGCGCACAGCTGCCACCTTAATTCGCGTGCAAGCGGAAGAGGGCAGCCTCCATCACATATCGGAGCTGTAAATCATGGTTAAACCTACCCCTAATCCGCCCCTCTTCACCGTAAACCCCCACCAAAACACCGAAGCTCTACTGGCCAACGCCAGCGAAACCCTGTGCTCCCTCAATGCACTGACCTGCCACCTTGCCTTCGACCTGGACCCCGCCCAGCGCGCAAGCATGTTGGCGATTCAGCAAATGGCGGAGCTGAGTCAGCTGTTGGTCGATAGAGCACTGGAACAAGTCAGCCTTGGCTAAGCAGTCCCAAAAAGGGACCGCTATCTAACAAGCACCTCGAGCAAATGTGGGAGCTGGCTTGCCTGCGATAGCGGACTGTCAGCCCATAACTTCATTGCTGACCCACCCCCATCGCAGGCAAGCCAGCTCCCACAGGGACTTTGTGCGGCAGTCTAAATGTAGCCGTAGGTCACGGATTACTTGATCGTTCCCAAAAAGGGACCTATCGTTCCCTTTTTGGGACTCTTTGACCTCTGCCATGCAAACCTTGTCGCTCAGCACTGCACTCTTCACCAACACCCAGCAAAAAGTGCTGGGCCTGCTCTTCGGCAAGCCCGATCAAAGTTTCTACACCAATGAAATCGCACGCTCGGCTCAAGTGGGCAAAGGCAGCCTCACCCGCGAGCTGGAGCGTTTGCAGCTGGCGGGCATTTTGAGCATGACGCGCCAAGGCAATCAGACCCACTATCAAGCCAACCCCCAATGCCCAATTTACTCGGAGTTGTTGGCCATCGTGCGCAAAACCCTGAGCCTGGACGAACCCTTGCGCAATGCATTGGCACCGTTCGCGAAGCAGATAACCTGGGCCTTTATCTACGGCTCCATCGCCAAGGGCGAGGCGCACTCATCCAGTGACATAGATCTTATGCTGATCGGCCAGAGCCTCAACTACAGTGAAGTCATGGAGCAGCTCATGCCGCTGGAAGAGCAGCTGGGCCGCACCATCAACCCGACGCTTTACACCCCTGAAGACTGGACCAGCAAATGGAGTGCCGGGAACAGTTTTGTGCAGCGGGTCGTGCAGCAGGACAAGATCAATCTGATGGGGGGCAACCCTCAGGAGTCCATGGATGGACAGCAAGGCAAATGATGGAAGGCGCGACGATGCTGCTGGGCAAAGTGGAAGAAGTGTTGGCTGATCAGTGGTGGCGGTAATTCGATCCCCCTGAACACCACCGAACAAATGTGGGAGCGGGCTTGCTCGCGAATGCGGTGGGTCAGTTAGAGATGTACCGCCTGACACCCTGCATTCGCGAGCAAACCCGCTCCCACATTTTGAGTTTAATTTGGCTCGAATCGAGCATCAGCTGATGGTCCGTTACTCCAACCGTAACGATCCGCCGCCGGGCTTGATTGATGCCCCCCACATTCACTCCTAAGGTACAGCCCACGACAGCAAACCCCGTGGAGCGACCATGACAACAACCATCACCCCCGATTCGCGCTGGACGCGGCGGCGCGACGAGAAGCAGCGGCGGCTCGGGCTGGTCAAAAAGTACGCAGACGGGGCGGTGTTGCCCAGTGACAAAATCGTCGAGGCGCTGGAAGCACTGATCCTGCCCGGCGACCGTGTGGTGCTGGAAGGCAATAACCAAAAGCAGGCCGATTTTCTCTCGCGCTCCCTGGCCAAGGCCGACCCGGCCAAGCTCCACGATTTGCACATGATCATGCCCAGTGTCGGCCGTTCCGAGCACCTGGACCTGTTTGAAAAAGGC
Organism: Pseudomonas sp. 2822-15; assembly: GCF_002742515.1. Lineage (NCBI taxonomy): Bacteria > Pseudomonadati > Pseudomonadota > Gammaproteobacteria > Pseudomonadales > Pseudomonadaceae > Pseudomonas > Pseudomonas sp. 2822-15. The sequence goes on from NZ_LJRY01000187.1 coordinate 558,719, forward strand.
ATCGCGCGCAAACTGGATTTCTCGTTTGCCGGCACCCAATCCCTGCGCATCAGCCAGTTGCTCGAAGACGGCCTGCTGGAAATCGGCGCGATCCACACCTACATCGAACTCTATGCACGGCTGGTGGTGGACTTGATCCCCAACGTGGTGCTTTCGGCCGGTTTCATGGCCGACCGCGCCGGTAATATCTACACCGGCGCCAGCACCGAAGACACGCCGGCACTGATCGAGCCCGCCGCCTTCAGCGACGGCATCGTCATCGTGCAGGTCAACCAGTTGGTGGATGACGTCACGGACTTGCCCCGCGTCGACATCCCGGCAAGCTGGGTGGATTTTGTGGTGGTGGCCGACAAGCCGTTCTACATCGAACCGCTGTTCACCCGCGACCCGCGTCATATCAAGCCGGTGCACGTGCTGATGGCGATGATGGCGATCCGTGGCATCTACGAAAAACACAATGTGCAGTCGCTCAACCACGGCATTGGTTTCAACACCGCGGCCATTGAGTTGATCCTGCCGACCTACGGCGAATCCCTGGGCCTGAAGGGCAAAATCTGCCGCAACTGGACCCTCAACCCGCACCCAACGTTGATCCCCGCGATTGAAAGCGGCTGGGTGGAAAGCGTGCATTGCTTCGGCACCGAACTGGGCATGGAAAACTACATCGCCGCCCGCCCGGATGTGTTCTTCACCGGCCGCGACGGCTCGATGCGTTCCAACCGGATGTTCTGCCAACTCGCCGGCCAATACGCGGTGGACCTGTTTATCGGCGCCACCCTGCAAGTGGACGGCGACGGGCATTCCAGCACCGTGACCCGTGGCCGTCTCGCCGGTTTTGGTGGCGCGCCGAACATGGGCCACGACCCACGTGGCCGCCGTCACGGCACGCCGGCCTGGCTCGATATGCGCCACGACGACGCGCCGGAGGCCTTGCTGGAACGCGGCAAAAAGCTCGTGGTGCAAATGGTCGAGACCTTCCAGGAAGGCGGCAAACCCACCTTCGTCGAAACCCTCGACGCCGTGGAAGTGGCGCGCAAAAGCGGCATGCCGCTGGCGCCGATCATGATCTACGGCGACGACGTCACTCACCTGCTCACCGAAGAAGGCATCGCCTATCTGTATAAGGCGCGCTCGCTGGAAGAGCGCCAGGCGATGATCGCCGCGGTTGCAGGCGTCACCGCCATCGGCCTGCGCCACAACCCCAAGGACACCGCGCGCATGCGCCGCGAAGGTTTGATCGCCTTGCCCGAAGACCTCGGCATCCGCCGCACCGACGCCACCCGCGAGCTGCTCGCCGCCAAGAGCGTGGCCGACCTGGTGGACTGGTCCGGTGGCCTGTACAACCCGCCTGCCAAGTTCAGGAGCTGGTAAATGCGCGCCCTCAAACTGCATGAATTGAGCCTCGCCGATCGCCTGGCGGATATGGCCGTGGACGCCTTGATTGATGAGGCCGACCTGTCGCCCAAACCCGCATTGGTAGACCGTCGCGGCAATGGCGCCCATAGCGATTTGCACCTGGGCCTGATGCACGCCTCGGCGCTGTCGTTGTGGCCGATGTTCAAGGAAATGGCCGAAGCGGCGCTTGAGTTTGGTGAAGTGGGATTGCCCTTGCGCGAAGCCCTCGGGCGCATCGGTCGCGAAGGTGAGCAAGCCATGCTCGCTACCACCAGCGGCGTGAATACCCATCGCGGCGCGATCTGGGCACTCGGTTTGCTCACTGCCGCAGCGGCTCTGGCACCACGCGCCGTCACGCTCACCGCTGCCAGACTGGCCTTGCTCAACGACCGTTTCGCCCCGCAACCGCTGAGCCATGGCGCCCAAGTCGCGCAGCGCTACGGCGCACGCGGCGCCCGTGAAGAAGCGCAATTGGGCTTCCCTGCCGTGGTGCAACGCGGCCTGCCGCAACTGCACAAAAGCCGCCGGCAAAACGCCGGTGAACAGAATGCGCGTCTGGACGCCTTGCTCGCGATAATGACCGACCTTGCCGACACCTGCGTGCTCTACCGCGCCGGCACCGAAGGCTTGCTCGCCATGCAGCGCGGCGCCCAGGCGGTGCTGGATGCAGGCGGCAGCGCAAGCCTAGCCGGGCGCCGCCAATTGCACGACCTCGACCAGCAACTCCTGGCCCTGAATGCCTCGCCTGGCGGCGCCGCCGACCTGTTGGCCGCCTGCCTGTTTATCGACCGCCTCGACGGAGCGTTGTGATGGAAACCTTATCCTTTGAATTCCCCGCCGGGCAGCCGCCCAAAGGCCGTGCGCTGGTGGGTTGTGTCGGCTCCGGCGACCTGGAAGTGCTGCTGGAGCCGGGCACGCCCGGCACACTGACCATTCAAGTGCAGACGTCCGTGAATGGCGCCGAGCAACGCTGGCAGCACCTGTTCGAACGGATCTTCCAGGAACACACGCCGCCGGCCTTGAAGATTGATATCCACGACTTCGGCGCCACCCCCGGCGTGGTGCGTTTGCGCCTGGAACAGGGTTTCGAGGAGATCGGCCATGACTGATTTACTCAACAAGCACAGCTTCGTCGAACTCGGCGCCCGGCAGCGGGCCAAGGCGCTGCTGGACAGCGGCACTTACCGCGAACTGATCGACCCGTTCCAGCGCGTGATGTCGCCGTGGCTCAGCCGTCAAGGCGTGGTGCCGCAAGCGGATGACGGCGTGGTGATCGCCAAGGGCAGCATCGCCGGGTTGCCGGTGGTGATTGCTGCCATTGAAGGCAATTTCCAGGGCGGCAGCCTCGGTGAAGTGGGCGGCGCAAAAATCGCCGGTGCCCTCGAACTGGCGGCTGAAGACAACCGCAACGGTGTTCCGACCCGTGCCGTGCTGCTGCTGGAAACCGGCGGTGTGCGCTTGCAGGAAGCCAACCTTGGGCTGGCGGCGATTGCCGATATCCATGCGGCGATTGTCGACCTGCGCCAGTACCAGCCGGTGATCGGCGTGGTGGCGGGCAGCGTCGGTTGTTTTGGTGGCATGTCCATCGCCGCCGGGTTGTGCAGTTATCTGGTGGTCACCCGTGAAGCACGCCTGGGCTTGAATGGCCCGCAAGTGATCGAGCAGGAAGCGGGCCTGGAAGAGTACGACTCCCGCGACCGGCCGTTTATCTGGAGCCTTACTGGCGGCGAACAACGCTTCAACAGCGGCCTGGCCGACCGTTATGTGGCGGACGATGTGGCGCAGATCCAACAGACCGTCAGCGCTTTGCTGCAACAGGGTTTGCCCGAGCAACAGCGCAGCCGTCAGATCGACTTCTACCTGGCGCGCCTTACCGAGCTGGACGCAACGCCGCAAATAGACCCCGCGACGGTGCGCGACCTGTACCAAGGAGAACGCCCATGAGAGGTTTGCAGTGGTTCAACGCATTGAGCGCTGGCGCAGCGCCTGTCGAAGGGTTGCCGGACTCTTTGAGGGTTGCAGACGGCGTAGTGGGTGAGCAGGCCGTGCGTTTTATTGCCGTGGTCACCGACGCGCAAAATCGTTTCCCGCGTGCGCGCAACGGCGAAGTCGGTTTACTGGAGGGCTGGGGCCTTGCCAAGGCTGTCGACGAAGCCATCGAGAAGGGCGACAAACGCCCCATCATCGCCATCGTCGATGTGCCGAGCCAGGCCTATGGCCGTCGCGAAGAAGCCCTCGGTATCCATCAGGCCCTGGCCGCCGCCGCCGACAGCTATGCCCGCGCTCGCTTGGCCGGGCACCCGGTGATTGCGCTGCTGGTGGGCAAAGCCATGTCCGGTGCGTTTCTCGCCCACGGCTATCAGGCCAACCGCATGATCGCCCTGCGTGACCCTGGCGTGATGGTGCATGCCATGGGCAAAGCCTCGGCGGCGCGGGTGACCTTGCGCAGTGTTGAAGAACTCGAAGCCTTGGCCGCCAGCGTGCCGCCCATGGCCTATGACATCGACAGCTACGCCAGCCTCGGTTTGCTTTGGGAAACCCTGTCGGTCAGCCGGATTGAACAGCCCACGGCGGACGACGTGACGCGGGTCAGCGATTGCCTGTTGCACGCCATTGAAGATATCCACAGCCCGGATCTGAAAGGGCGCCTCGGTGCGAGCAATCGTGCAGCTTCCAGCCATGTACGCCAACTGCTGCGGGAGCAATGGTGAACGCCCACGACTTGCTCTGGGGCATGACCTCGGCGCATCTGCCTGTTGACGCGCCAGCCTGGGTACACGAGGCGATCAGCGCCGGTCACCCGGTGGTGGTGCGTCGCGCCATGGCCGAGCCGGGTTACGTGGCCGTCGGTGTGCGCGGGCGCTTGCGTGAACAGCGGTTTGCGGCGGTGATGCCCCTTTTGGCGGTGCAACGACGTGTGAAGCCGCAAGACTTGCGCAGTGTGATCTCGTCACGGGATTTGCCGGCACTGCGCGCACTGGATCAACTGCGCCCGGTGTTGGCGCAACAAGACTGGGGCGTCACCGGCAGTGCGGGCTTTGAACTGGCCAGCGGCATTGAAGCACTGCATGCCCAAAGCGATCTGGATTTGATGCTGTGCACGCCCGAGCCACTTGAGCGCATCGCTGCACGCACTCTGCTGGCGTTGTTGGACGCGGCCGAATGCGCCGTCGACCTGCAATTGCAAACCCCATTCGGTGCTGTCGCTTTGCGCGAGTGGGCAGGTGAATCACGCCGGGTGCTGCTTAAAACCACCCACGGCGCGCACCTTGTACTCGACCCCTGGCAGGCCGTGGCATGAGCAGCCTTCTGGTATTTCCAGGGCAGGGCGCCCAGCGCGCGGGCATGCTGCAAGCATTGCCTGCCCACGTCCTGGAAGAGGCCAGTGATGCACTGGGCGAAGACGCAAGCCTGCTCGATTCGGCCCAAGCCCTGGCCAGTACGCGTGCGGTGCAACTCTGCCTGTTGATCACCGGCGTGGCTCATGCCCGCCAATTGCAACACACGCCCGATTACGTGGCGGGCCTGTCCATCGGCGCCTACCCGGCCGCCGTTATCGCTGGTGCGCTGGAGTTTGCCGATGCGGTAAAGCTGGTGAGCCTGCGCGGCGAACTGATGCAAAACGCTTATCCACAAGGCTTTGGCATGACCGCGATCATCGGCCCGCAGTTATCCACAGTCGAAACGCTGCTGGCCGAAATCCACAGCCCGCAAACCCCGGTGTACCTGGCCAATATCAACGCCGACAACCAGACCGTCATCGCCGGCAGTGACGAAGCCATGCAGCGTGTCGCACAACGCATCAAAGGCAACGGCGTGGCCAAACGCCTGGCCGTGAGCGTGCCATCCCATTGCGTGCTGCTGAACGAACCCGCCGAGGCATTGGCGCAGGCGTTTGTAACGCTCAAGGCGCCACGCATCACCTACCTGAGCAGCACCCGCGCGCGACCTATCCACAACCCCGAGCAACTGCGCGACGACCTGGCTTTCAACATGTGCCGTATCGTCGACTGGCGCGGCACCGTGCAAAGCGCCTACGAGCGCGGCGTGCGCCTGCAAATCGAACTGCCGCCTGGCGCGGTACTCACCGGCCTGTCCCGGCGTGTCTTCGAGCAAGGCAGCGTAATCGCCTATGAAGGCGCACGCCTGGACACCTTGCAGGCCCTGCTGCAAGAGGAGGAGCGCCGCCACCGATAAAGCAGCACCCAAGGCTTTCGAAGCACAAAAACAACAATTTCGATGAAGCACTTTGAGGACAACAACCATGATTATTTACGGTGTGGCGTTTCTGGCGCTGTGTACGTTGATCGGCCTGTTTATCGGTGAATTGCTGGGCAAATGGATGGGTATCCCGGCCAACGTCGGCGGGGTGGGTATCGCCATGTTGCTGTTGATCGGCCTGGGCAGTTACCTCAGCAAACGTGGGCTGTTTACCGGCAAGTCGGAGCAGGGCGTGAGCTTCTGGGCGGCGGTATATATCCCGATTGTGGTAGCGATGGCGGCCCAACAAAATGTGTACGGCGCGATCAAGGGCGGGCCTATGGCAATACTGGCCGGCACGCTCGCGGTGGTGCTGGGCTTTGCCCTGGTGCCGGTGCTGGTACGCATCGGCAACCGTGAGCCAGTTGCGGCTGTTCCCACTAAAGAAGCCGGGTGATCGCCATGTACGAATCCATGATGAAAGTGATCACCGGCTACGGCCTGATCAGTGGTTTTGCCGTAATCGGCCTGACCATGTGGGTGTCCTACTGGATCTCCGACACCTTCACCAAAGGCCGTCTGCACGGTTCGGCCATCGCCATTTTGCTCGGGCTGGTGCTGTCGTATGTGGGCGGCGCATTTACCGGCGGCGCCAAGGGGGTTGTGGATATACCGCTGCTGTCGGGCATCGGCTTGCTGGGCGGCGCCATGCTGCGGGACTTTGCCATTGTTGCCACGGCGTTTGGCGTGAGTGTGGATGAACTTAAACGCGCCGGTTATGTGGGCGTGCTGGCGCTGTTTGTCGGCGTGGGTTCATCGTTCGTGGCTGGCGTCGGAGTGGCGATGGCGTTTGGTTATACCGATGCCGTGAGCCTCACCACCATTGGTGCGGGCGCCGTAACCTACATCGTTGGCCCGGTGACGGGCGCGGCGATTGGTGCCAGCTCCGAGGTTATGGCGCTGTCGATTGCCGCCGGGTTGATCAAGGCCATTCTGGTGATGGTGATGACGCCGTTTGTAGCGCCGTTGATCGGGCTGAATAACCCACGCAGTGCGGTGATCTTCGGCGGGCTGATGGGCACGTCCAGCGGTGTGGCCGGTGGCTTGGCGGCGACTGATCCGAAGCTGGTGCCATATGGTTGCCTGACGGCGGCGTTTTATACGGCGCTGGGCTGTCTGCTGGGGCCGTCGTTGCTGTTTTTGCTGATGCGCGGGTTGGTGGGCTGACCTGAGCCGGCCTCATTAATGATCGTTCCCACGCTCCGCGTGGGAATGCAGCCCTGGACGCTCCGCGTCTGCTCTTAAAGGCGTGACGCGGAGCGTCACATGAGGCATTCCCACGCAGAGCGTGGGAACGATCGGTGTCAGGTTTGGCGATTGGCATACATCCGACACTCCGCCAGCAACGCCAGCAAGTTCGGATCACGCTCCTTGGCCTTCAAGAACACCACGCCAATATGCTGCTGCAACCGATACCGCGGCTGCAGCGGTATGAGCTTCACGCGGTTCTCATACACCGCCGCGATTCGCCCCGGCAGCAACGCATAACCCACACCCGAGCTGACCATGCTCAGCAGCGTGAAAATGTCGTTCACCTGCATCGCCACCTTCGGCTCGAACCCCGCCTGCTTGAACACCCGGTTGCCGTCCTGATGGGTGGCGAAGCCTTGGGTGAGGGTGATGAAGGTCGCGTCGCGCACATCCGCCAGGTCGATCTGCTGCTCGCGGTCGAAGGGTGAATCGGCCGGTGTGGCGAGGAAGATGTCGTCGGAAAACAGCGCAATCTGTTCGCAGTCGGGGTCGTTGGCGTGGTCGTCGAGGGAGATCAGGATCGCGTCCACCTCCATGTTCTTGAGCTTGTAGAGCAGGTCGAAGTTGGAGCCCAGAATCAGGTCGATATTGAGTTCGCTGCGCCTGATTTTCAGGCCCATGATCAGTTGCGGCACGGTTTTGACCGTCAGCGAATACAGCGAGCCCAGCTTGAAACGCTCGGCGGAGAAGCCGGCGGCTTCGCGGGTCAGGCGCACGCTGTCGACCACGTCGGCCACCAGCTTTTGGGCGCGTTCTTCCAGCACGTAGGCGCTTTCCAGCGGGGTGAGGTTGCGCCCTTCGTGTTTGAACAACGGGCAGCGCAGCGCATTTTCCAGCGAGTGAATAGCACGGTGCACGCTGACGTTGCTGGTTTGCAGCTCGGCAGCGGCGCGGGCGAGGTTGCCGGTGCGCATGAACGCCAGGAAGATTTCCAGTTTCTTGAGGGTGAATTCTTCGTCGATCAGCATGGCCGTGGCTCGGGTTCGAATGCCGTCGATTGTGCCCCTAAAACCCGTTCACTCCCAGCCATGCGCTGCACAGGCCCAGCACCAGGCGGGTGTACCGAAGGGAACAGGTACAGCCCGCGCACGGTCACAACCGCACCCGGCAAGCCACGCAGGTGGCGATATTGGGGCCGGGCCATGGAGATTGCCGTATGTGGGAGCTGGCTTGCCTGCGATGAGGTCTGTCAGTTATTGAATGATGGGCTGACACACCGCTATCGCAGGCAAGCCAGCTCCCACAGGATGACGTGAATGAGCTATCGGCGTGTGTGTTTGGGCAAATGAAGACATGCGTGTTACCTGCAACAGTGCCGGTAGCGTCAGAATGGTTCTGGCACAACCATGTGGTAACGGTTATTCGAGGTGAGTGACACATGTATCACGGGGAACGATTCAACGCCTGGAGCCACTTGGCCGGGGCGGTTGCCGCTTTTGTCGGCGCAGTGTGGATGTTGGTGGTGGCGAGCCTGGACGGCAGCCCCTGGAAGATCGTCAGTGTGGCGATTTATGGTTTTACCCTGCTGGTGCTGTACAGCGCGTCCACCGTGTATCACAGCGTGCAGGGGCGGCGAAAAGAGATCATGCAGAAGGTTGATCACTTTTCGATCTACCTGCTGATTGCGGGCAGCTACACACCCTTTTGCCTGGTGACGCTACGCGGGCCGTGGGGTTGGACGCTGTTTGGAATCGTGTGGGGGCTGGCGGTGATCGGCATTTTGCAGGAGATCAAACCAAGGTCTGAGGCGCGGATTCTGTCGATTGTGATCTATGCGGTGATGGGCTGGATTGTGCTGGTGGCGGTCAAGCCATTGATTGCCGCGCTGGGCACAGCGGGGTTTACCTGGCTGGCGTCGGGCGGGGTGTTGTACACCGTCGGCATCATCTTTTTTGCCCTGGAGGATCGCCTGCGCCATTCCCATGGGATCTGGCATTTGTTTGTGATCGGCGGCAGTTTGCTGCACTTTGTGGCGATCATGCATTACGTGCTGTGACCTGTGGACGCTGGCTTTTTTTGGGAGCTGGCTTGCCTGCGATAGCGATGTTGAATGTGCCGACGCTATCGCAGGCAAGCCAGCTCCCACATTGGATAGGTGGTGTTTTTAGAGGCGTTCGAGCAATTCGCGGGCGCGCTTGCCGAAGATCTGCAGCAGGTTCGCCAACATATGCGGCGGCGGCTCATCAGCGCGCGTCAGGGCGTACAGGGTGATCGGCAATGGCGGCGTCAGCGGGCGAATGCAGGTGGTCGCCGTCGACGCGCCGAGGGCGGTGAACGGGTCGATCACCGTCAACCCGGCACCTGACTCCACCATCGCCCGGGCCAGGGAATAGGTCTGTACGGCAATGCTCACCCGTGGCGGTGGGTCGACGTTTTCCAGGTAGCTGTCGAGCTTGGCGGCCAACGGGTCGGCACTGGACAAGCCTACCAGTGGCGCACCCGCCAGGTCAGCCAAGGGCAGTGGCTTGCTCAGCTCGGCATCCGACCAATAACCCTTGGACGCCAGCGCCACCAACACGCCGTTGGCCAGCACCTGGGTGGTCAGCCCCGGATGGCCGGAGAAGTTGAGCGTCAGCGCCAGGTCAATCTCACGCATCAACAGCTTCTGCACCAGCTCGCGGCTATGGTCGCTGGACAGTTCACAGGCAATGTCCGGGTAGTCGCGCTTCCATTCCAGAATGGCCGGCGGCAGCAACGACAGGGCCAGGGCTGGAATCGCACCAATACGCACACTTTGGCCCGGCTTGCGGCGCAGGCTCTTGGCCAGGCGCCGCACGCCTTGCAGGCTTTCGGTGACTTTTTCGACTTCGCTTTCCAGCGCCAGGGCTTCCGGTGTGGGCTGCAGTTTGCCGCGCACCCGCAGAAACAACGGAAAGCCCAACTGCAACTCGGCGTGCTGCAGCACCTTGGTCACCGCCGGTTGCGAGACGTGCAACAGCTGCGCGGCGGCGCTGACGGAGCCGGTCTGGCGGATCGCCTGGAAGATTTCGATATGACGCAGGCGCATGGCAAGTCCATAACCTTTGTTTATAGGTGACCCATCTTTATTCATTGTCGGCGGCCTGTCACCTGGCCCTAGGCTTGGTGCCAGTCAATTCAACAGCGGGTGGCAGCAATGGCCAAGCGGGTTTGCATCATCGGTGGTGGCGTTATCGGCTTGGCGAGTGCCTACGCCCTGGTGCGTGCAGGCCATGAAGTGACAGTGATCGAAGCGCGGGACAGCCTGGGCAGCGAGACCAGTTTCGCCAACGGCGGGCAGCTCTCCTACCGTTATGTCGCGCCGTTGGCCGACAAAGGTGTGCCGCTGCAAGCCATCGGCTGGTTGCTGCGCGGTGATTCGCCGCTGAAGCTGCGCCCACGCCTCGACCCGCAGCAATGGCGCTGGATGGCGGCCTTTATCGGCGCATGCCGTGGCTCGGTGAACAAACGCAATGCTGCGCACCTGCTGCGCCTGGCGTCCTTGAGCCAGGCCACGCTGGAGCAATGGCGCGAATGCGATCGCCTGGAGGGCTTCGATTGGCGGCGCAACGGCAAACTGGTGACGTTTCGTAACGCCGCGTCCTTTGAGCATGCGCGCAGCAAGGTCACCCATAGCGTGCAGCAGCAGGTGATGTCCATGGCCGATTGTGTGCAGGTGGAGCCAGCGTTAATGGGCGCCGACTTTCTCGGTGGCATCTACACGCCGAACGAGGAGGTGGCTGACTGTCACGCCTTCTGCCAACGGCTGGCGGCCCGGCTCGAAGCCTCGGGCCGCTGCAGGTTTTTGCTGGGCCGCAAGGTCACTCGTATTCGCCACGCCGACGGCGCGGTGCAGGCCATCGAGCTGGGTGACGAGGTGATGGCGGTGGATCAACTGGTGCTGGCGGCCGGGCATCGCAGCGCGCAATTGGGTGTGCCTGGGTTGTCATTGCCCCTGTATCCGCTCAAGGGTTACAGCCTGAACGTGCCGATTGGCGCGCATCACCAGGCGCCGAACGTGAGTGTCACCGACTATGACCGCAAGATCGTGTATGCGCGCATCGGCGAGCAACTGCGGGTCGCGGCCATGGTGGATATCGTCGGCTTTGATGCAGGCCTTGAGCCCAAGCGCCTGGCGCTGATGAAACGCCAGGCCATGGAGACATTCCCAACGGCCGGCGATTACACCCACGCCGTCGAATGGGCCGGCATGCGCCCGGCAACACCCACCGGCGTGCCGCTGATCGGCGCCAGCGCCTATCGCAACCTGTGGCTGAACCTGGGCCACGGCGCCCTGGGCTTCACCCTGGCCTGCGGCAGCGGCCAATTGCTGGCCGAACTGATCAGTGAACACGCGCCTTCCATCGATATGCAGGGCCTCACGCCCCGCGCCGCTTAAGGATACAGCCATGACCATCACTCGAATCAGCAGCAACGAGCGCCTCTCTGGCGCCGTCACCTTCAGGGACTTGGTGTTCCTCTCGGGCCAGGTGCCGGGCGACGGCCAGGATGTGGCCACGCAAACCCGCGAAGTACTGGCCAGGATCGACGCACTGCTGGCGCAAGCAGGCAGCGACAAGGATCACGTACTCAACGCCACGATTTACCTCAAAGACATCGGCAGCGGTTTTGCACCCATGAATGAAGTGTGGTCCGCGTGGTTGTCGCCGGGCATGGCGCCGACACGCACCACCTTGCAGGCCGAACTGGCGCGCCCGACGGTGCTGGTGGAAATCAGCGTGATTGCTGTACGTAAATAACCAAAAGACCAACGGAGAATAACAATGAAAAAAATCCTGTTGACCGGCTGCACCCTGGGGCTGTTGTTTGGCGCACAGGTTCAGGCCAATCAAGCCCCGCTGGACGGCACCTTGAGCAAGATCGCGAATGCCAAGTCGATCACCTTGGGGTATCGCGATGCCTCGGTGCCGTTTTCCTATGTGGGCGATAGCAGCGGTACGCCCATGGGCTATTCGGTGGAATTGGCGAACAAGATCGTTGAGCGCATCCAGCAGAAAATCGGGGTGGCCAAACTCAATGTGAAGTACAACCTGGTGACCTCTCAGACCCGTATTCCGCTGGTGCAAAACGGCACCGTCGACCTGGAATGCGGCTCCACCGGTGTGACCGCCGAGCGGCAGAAGCAGGTGGCGTTTTCCTACGGGTTTATCTATGTGAAGGGCCAACTGCTGACCGCCAAAGACAGCGGCATCCAGGGTTTTGAAGACCTCGCGGGCAAGAACGTGGTGACCACGGCCGGCACCACCAATGAACGCTTTCTCAAGAGCTACAACGCTGACCACAAGGCCAATATGTTTGTGATCAGCGCCAAGGACCATGGCGAAGCGTTCAAAATGCTCGAGACCGGCCGCGCAGTGGCGTTCTACATGGATGATGCGCTGCTCTACGGCGAGCGGGCCAAGGCCCGTGACCCGCACCATTGGGTCGTCGTGGGCAAGGAACAATCACGGGAGATCTACAGCTGCATGCTGCGCAAGGACGACCCGCAGTTTCTCGCCGTGGTCAACGAAACGCTCGCCGACCTGTACCGCTCCGGGGAGATCAACGGGATTTATCAGCGCTGGTTTGAACAGCCGATTCCGCCCAAGGGCCTGAACCTGGAGTTCCCGATGACCAGCGAGTTGAAGGCGATTATTGCCAGGCCGGTGAGTGACCCGGTGGAGTGATAGACGCAATGATCGTTCCCACGCTCCGCGTGGGAATGCCGCCTTGGACGCTCTGCGTCCGTTTTGAGGTCGTGACGCAGAGCGTCACAGGAGGCATTCCCACGCAGAGCGTGGGAACGATCGGGCGCGGGTTAGAAGTCGCCCCAGAGTTGCTGGGCCACGGCCAATGCCACCACGGGTGCCGTCTCGGTGCGCAGCACCCGCGGGCCGAGGCGGGCGGCGTGGAAGCCGGCGTTTTGGGCCGCTTGTACTTCAGGGTCGGTCAACCCGCCTTCCGGCCCGATCAGGAACGCCAGGCTTGATGGCTTGGCGTGGCTGACCATCGGCTCGGCCACCGGGTGCAGCACCAGCTTCAAATCCGCGTCGGCTTGCTTCAACCAGTCGGCCAGTAACAGTGGCGGGTGAATCACCGGCACTGTCGAACGCCCGCATTGCTCGCAGGCGCTGATCGCCACCTGACGCCAGTGCAACAGGCGTTTGTCGGCGCGTTCATCCTTCAGGCGAACTTCGCAGCGGTCGCTGAAGATCGGCGTGATTGCATTCACACCCAATTCGGTGGCTTTCTGAATCGCCCAATCCATGCGCTCGCCCCGGGACAGGCCTTGGCCGAGGTGGATGTGCAGCGGTGATTCGGCCTGGCCCGCAAAGCTTTCGGTGAGTTGCACGGTGACGCGTTTTTTACCGACCTCCAGCAAGGTGCCGAGAAACTCCTGGCCGGAGCCGTCGAACAGTTGCACGGCATCGCCTTCGCCCATGCGCAATACGCGGCTGATGTAATGCGCCTGGGCTTCGGGCAATTCATGCTCGCCGATGCTGAGCGGGGTGTCGGTGAAAAAGCGGGACAGTCTCATTTCTGTTCTCTGGAAGTGGTGTGCAGAGCGGACGCGGAGCGTCCAGGGCTGCATTCCCACGCTGAGCGTGGGAACGATCATACAAAACCTGTGGGAGCCGGGCTTGCCCGCGATAGCGGTAGACCCGGCACCCGATCAGTTGAGTGAACTCAATTAACCCGGATCGCGAAAACCTGGGTGGAAGTCCTTCGGCACGGCAACACTGACGTTGCTGTTGGTGGCGATATCGATGCCTTCACTGGCCACTTCAGCCAAAAAGTCGATCTGCTCCGGCGTAATTACATACGGCGGCAGGAAATACACCACGCTGCCCAACGGCCGCAACAGCGCGCCGCGTTCCAGTGCATGCTCGAACACCTTCAAGCCACGGCGTTCCTGCCACGGGTAGGCGGTTTTGGTGGCTTTGTCCTGGACCATCTCGATGGCCAGCACCATGCCGGTCTGGCGTACTTCCGACACGTGCGGGTGGTCCACCAGGTGCGCGGTGGCGGTGGCCATGCGCTGGGCCAGGGCCTTGTTGTTCTCGATGACGTTGTCTTCTTCGAAAATATCCAGGGTCGCCAAGGCTGCCGCGCACGCCAGCGGGTTGCCGGTGTAGCTGTGGGAATGCAGGAAGGCGCGCAGCGTCGGGTAGTCGTCGTAGAACGCGTCGTACACATCGTCGGTGGTGACAACCGCCGCCAATGGCAAGTAACCGCCGGTGAGGGCTTTGGACAGGCACAAAAAGTCCGGGCGGATACCGGCTTGCTCACAGGCGAACATGCTGCCGGTGCGGCCGAAGCCTACGGCGATTTCGTCGTGGATCAGGTGCACGCCATATTTGTCGCAGGCTTCGCGCAGCAGCTTGAGGTACACCGGGTGGTACATGCGCATGCCGCCGGCGCCCTGGATCAGCGGCTCGACGATCACGGCGGCGACGCTGGCGTGGTTTTCGGCCAGGGTTTGCTCCATGGCCAGGAACATGGTGCGCGAGTGCTCCTCCCAGCTCATGCCCTCGGGGCGCAGGTAGCAATCCGGGCTCGGCACCTTGATGGTGTCCAGCAGCAGGGCTTTATAGGTCTCGGTAAACAACGGCACATCGCCCACCGACATCGCGGCGATGGTTTCGCCGTGGTAGCTGTTGGTCAGGGTGACGAAGCGCTTCTTGTTCGGCAGGCCACGATTGAGCCAGTAGTGAAAGCTCATCTTCAGCGCGACTTCGATGCACGACGAGCCGTTGTCGGCGTAGAAGCAGCGCGTCAGGCCCTCGGGCGTCATCGCCACCAGGCGCTCCGACAACTCGATCACCGGCTGGTGGCTGAAACCGGCGAGGATCACGTGCTCCAGCTGATCCACCTGGTCCTTGATGCGCTGGTTGATGCGCGGGTTGGCGTGGCCGAACACATTGACCCACCAGGAACTGACGGCATCGAGGTAGCGCTTGCCTTCGAAGTCTTCCAGCCATACGCCTTCGCCGCGCTTGATCGGGATCAGCGGCAGTTGCTGGTGGTCTTTCATCTGGGTGCAGGGATGCCACAGCACCGCGAGGTCGCGTTGCATCCACTGGTTATTCAAGCCCATCGGTTATCTCCTCGAAGCGGCCCTGCGCCCGGCGCAGGCGAAACAATCGCGCAAGCCTATGCAATGCCAGGCGGCGTCACAACCCATTACGGATGAATTGGCAGTAAAGGCAGGACGATCTGTCACGTTTCTTGGGAATAGTCCTTAATCCATTGTTAACGTACTGTGCATACTCTCTTGATCGTATTTCTCGATATTTCAAAGCGAAATTTTCCGCTTTAATTCGATAGGTAAATCGCTAGTCTTGGGCACAGTTCTTACGGGATTTGGGACATGCAGCTACGTAATTCATCGGCCCGTTATGGTTGGGTCAGCATTGTTTTGCACTGGGGCGTAGCCCTGGTGGTGTTCGGTTTGTTCGCGCTGGGCCTGTGGATGGTCGGCCTCGACTACTACAGTGCCTGGCGCAAAGACGCGCCCGACCTGCACAAGAGCATTGGCATTACGCTGTTCGCCATCATGCTGGTGCGTATCGTCTGGCGCATTGTCAGCCCGCCGCCACCACCGTTGGCCAGCTACAGCCGAATGACGCGTATTGGCGCTGCGTTCGGCCACGCGTTTCTGTATCTCGGGCTGTTTGCCGTGATGATCGCCGGTTACCTGATTTCCACCGCAGATGGTGTCGGTATCCCGGTGTTTGGCCTGTTTGAGATTCCTGCCGTGGTTTCCGGGCTACCGGACCAGGCAGACACCGCCGGTGTGGTGCATTTGTACCTCGCCTGGGTGTTGGTGGTCTTCGCCGGTTTGCATGGCGTAGCTGCGTTTAAACACCACTTTATCGATCGTGATGCGACCCTGACGCGAATGCTGGGACGCAAAGCCTGATGTTCAACCTCGACTCACAAGGAATAGAAAGCATGTTGAAAAAGACTCTCGCCGCTCTGGCAATCGGTACTGCTCTGCTGTCCGCAGGTTCGGCGATGGCCGCTGACTATGTTGTCGACAAGGAAGGCCAGCACGCCTTCGTTGACTTCAAAATCAGCCACCTGGGCTACAGCTTCATCACCGGTACGTTCAAGGACCTGGACGGCAAGTTCAGCTTTGACGCCGCCAAGCCTGAAGACAGCAAAATCGAGTTCAACGTCCGTACCGCCAGCGTATTCACCAACCACGCCGAACGTGACAAGCACATCGCCAGCAAAGACTTCCTGGACGTTGGCAAGTTTGCCGATGCCAAGTTCGTCTCCACCAGTGTCAAAACCACCGGTAAAAATGCTGCGGGCCAAGTCACTGCCGACGTGACCGGCGACCTGACCTTCCACGGCGTGACCAAGCCGATCGTGGTCAAGGCCACGTTCCTGGGCGAAGGCAAGGATCCATGGGGCGGCTACCGTGCCGGCTTTGAAGGCACCACCAGCTTCAACCGTCAGGACTTCGGCAAGCAGATGGACCTGGGCCCAGCGTCCAACACTGTTGAGCTGTACGTGACTTTTGAAGGTGTGAAAGCGAAGTAATTATTTCGCTGCTTCAAACGCCAAACGCCGACCTCAGGGTCGGCGTTTTGCTGTGCCGTGTTTAAAGGCTTTCTTGATACGTCTTCACTTGGTCCTTGAGCCAGTTATGCAACAACGTCAGTTGCGCCGAAGGTTTGCTGCCGGCGGGCCAGACCAGGTAGTAGCGTGAAGTGTGTGCCGGTTCAATGTCGGTGAGCCGGACCAGTTCCCCCCGTTGAATCAGCGCATGGGCAATGGAGCGGCGGGTCAGCGCGACGCCGTGCCCCAGCCGTACGGCTTCGAGCATCAATGTGGAATCGGTGAACTCCAGCGGCGCTTGCGGACGTTGCCCTTCGATACCGGCAGCGCCCAGCCAGATCGGCCAACTCTCACTGGCATGCAGCAATGGCTGCTCAAGGACGGCTTGCGCCGTGTCCGGCAGCACGCCGTGGTTGAAGTCGCGGGCGGCGACCACCAGCAATGAGTCGCCCATCAACGTTTCGCAATGCACATCCGGCCACTGGCCATGGCCGAAGCGAATCGCGCAATCAAGCGGGCCTTGCTCGAAGCTGGCGAACTCCATGCTCGACTCCAGCCGCAAGTGCAGTTCGGGGTGAGCCGCCCTGAAATCATGCAGGCGCGGCAACAACCAGTGCATGGCGTAGGAAGGCAGCACCGAAGCGGTCAGTTGTGGGTGCCTGGTTTTTGCCATCAGCTTTTCGGTGATCCCGGCGATCTCGCCCAGCCCCTGCCGGATCTGGTAGGCATACACGCGGCCTTCATCCGTCAGCATCAGCGTGCGCTTGTTGCGCATGACCAACGCGAGGCCCAGGTAATCTTCAAGGGCGCGAATCTGATGGCTGACGGCACTGTGGGTCACGTGCAGTTCGAGGGCGGCCAGGTTCACTTTGCCCAGTCGGGCCAAGGCCTCGAAAGCACGCAGCGCGGCAAGGGGAGGCAGTTTCAAAGTGTGAATTCCTTTCACAGAAAAGCCTAATAATAGCCGCTATACGTGAAATGAGTGGGCTATCAATAATGGCGGCAAGTTATTTATTCAAATAACACCGTGTTGAAACTTTCGGGAGTTGTGCGCCATGATTGATGAGATTCAAGCGTTTCTGAACGATTACTTTAGTGTGTTGCAAACTCAGGATTTGAATACGTTCGATCAAGTCTTTCATCGTGGCTGCGTGTTATACAGCGCACAGAACTCGACCGTGGTCGTGCGGCCGTTCGATGAATACCGGACCATGGTTCAAGGCCGAAAGTCGCCGCAGGAAGGCGGTTTTCCGCAGCTTGATGAGGTATTGATGATTGACGTGATGTCGCCGGAAATGGCCATCGTCAAAGTGCGCTTGCGCTTGTTCAATAACGTGATGGTTGATTATTTGAACCTGATGAAAGTTGACGGTCGCTGGATGATCTTCGCCAAACTTTTTCATAAGGCCGGTGAAGTGGCTGATCAATAAGCTATTGCCTGGATGCAAAAACGCCCCGACTAATCGGGGCGTTTTTGTTAGCGTCGAAAACTCAGCGGTTGCGGGTCAGCAACGCAGGTTTTTCACCACGAGGACGGCCTGGCAGTTGATCCAGCTGCTCAGGTGTCGGGAAGCGATCCGCTTTCGACTCCTTGTGGATGATTTTCGGCGCCGGGCCACCCCGCGGGTTCTGCACGGCGGGTTCCGACAAGCGTGGCTGGTCGTCACGGGCCGGGCGGCGGTTGTTGCTGCGCGAGTCTTCGCGACGGGCTTGGCCGTCACGGGGTGCGCCATTGCGCGGGCCGTTGCGCTTGGCAGGTGGCGTACCGGTGGTACCGCCGCTGCTGTTGCGTGGGCCATTTTGACGACCACCCTGTGGCTGGCCGCCACGTGGAGCGCCGGTGCCTGCGCCCGCACCCTGTGCCGGTGCACCTGGGCGGCGGCCACGGCCTTGGGCCGGCTTGGCCTGGGGCACGTAGTCAACGCGGTTACCGAAGTTATCCACGTCATCGTCGAGGAACTCGTCCGGGGCGCGGTCGGCGGCGGCGCGTGGCGGCTGGCTCGGCTGGCGCTGTTCGCGGGCCGGGGTGCCTTCACGGGGCTTCTGCTCACGGGCCGGGCGTTCGCCACGGCCGTTGGTGGGCGCTTTTTCCTTGCCGCCTTTGTCTTTGCCCTTGTCGCGACGGCCACCGCCGCCACCGCCGCCGTTCGGGCCATCGCCCTTCGGACCACGTGGGTTGCGTGGGTTACGCACGTCCGGACGCTCGCGCGCTTCAGGCTTTTCGGCCTCCACGGCGCTGGAGTCGAAGCCCATCAGGTCGCCGTCGGCGATTTTCTGCTTGGTCATGCGCTCGATGCTTTTCAGCAGTTTTTCTTCGTCCGGAGCGACCAGGGAAATGGCCTCGCCCGAACGACCGGCACGGCCGGTACGGCCGATACGGTGCACGTAATCTTCATCGACGTTCGGCAGCTCGAAGTTGACCACGTGTGGCAATTGGTCGATATCCAGGCCGCGTGCGGCGATATCGGTGGCAACCAGGATGCGTACGGTGCCGGCCTTGAAGTCGGCCAGGGCTTTGGTGCGCGCGTTCTGGCTCTTGTTACCGTGGATGGCGACGGCGGTGAGGCCGTGCTTGTCCAGGTACTCGGCCAGGCGGTTGGCGCCGTGCTTGGTGCGGGTAAACACCAGTACCTGTTCCCACGCGCCGTGGGTGATCAGGTGCGCGAGCAGCGAGCGCTTGTGGCTGGCGGCCAGACGGAACACGCGTTGCTCGATACGCTCGACCGTGGTGTTCGGCGGCGTGACTTCGATGCGTTCCGGGTTGTGCAGCAGCTTGCCGGCCAGGGCGGTGATGTCCTGGGAGAACGTTGCCGAGAACAGCAGGTTCTGACGTTTGGCCGGCAGGCGGGCGAGGACCTTTTTCACGTCATGGACAAAGCCCATGTCGAGCATGCGGTCGGCTTCGTCCAGCACGAGGATTTCCACGTGGGACAAGTCGACGCTGCCTTGGCCGCACAGGTCAAGCAAACGACCTGGGCAGGCGACCAGCACGTCAACACCACGGGACATGGCCTGAACCTGTGGGTTCATGCCGACGCCGCCGAAGATGCAGGCGCTGACGAACTTCAAGTCGCGGGCGTACAGCTTGAAGCTGTCGTGCACCTGGGCGGCGAGTTCGCGGGTTGGGGTCAGGACCAGTACGCGCGGTTGGCGCGGGCCGTGACGCTGGGATTTGTCCGGGTGACCGTTGGGGAACAACCGCTCCAGAATCGGGAGGGCGAAACCACCGGTTTTACCAGTACCTGTCTGCGCCGCAACCATCAGGTCGCGACCTTGCAACACGGCGGGAATGGCCCGCTGTTGCACCGGAGTAGGCTCGGTATAGCCCGCTGCCTCGATGGCGCGGACTAAAGCCTCGGAGAGACCGAGGGAAGCAAAGGACATGAGTAATCCTGTTTTAGTTAGGGCTTGGCCCAAAGGGATAATCTTGCCGGGCGTGAATGGCGCTTAGGGGAGCGCAACCCCGTCCGGTCCTGCTGCGTCTGGCGGGCACTCCACCGGCTCGCGCGGGCTGAAAGCTGCGCAGTAGCTGGGTTAGGTGCCTTTTTCAAGACCTCAGCGGCCGGGCGTGAGCCTGGCGGAAAGGCCGGAGTATAACAGAGCAATCACGGCGCGCCGCTTTCCTGCTGCTCAACGGTGTGTTCGAAGGCCGTTATTGCTTGGATTCCCCCATATTTGGCGCTTAAGGCCGCGTACGCAGGTTCTTGCTTGAAGCGCTTGAGCTCGGCGGCAAAGCGTTGCACCAGCAGGTCCATGCCGGCGCCCCGGCGCACAGCCAAAAATTGCGGTTGGCGGCTGACCACCAGCGGCGCCTGGCTGACCTTGCCTTCCAGGCCCATGGCCTTGATCACATGCTGGCCGACGCGACGGTCGGTAATCACCAGGTCAATACGACCCAACGACAGTTTGCCGAAGTTGGCCTCATGGCTGGGCGCCGGCTCGCGGTCGAACAGGGTGGATTCGCTGAAGGCCTCGCCATACAGATAGCCCGGCGACGTGCCGACCGTCAGCCCGCGCAGGTCATTGAGGGTCTGGGCCGGATGAGGGCGGTCGTTGGCATAGAACAGCACGAACTCGACAGCCGACAACGGTTCGCTGGGGTAAAGCAGCAAGGCGTCGCGCTCATGGCTGTGGAAAATATCCAGCGCGCCATCGGCGTGGCCTTGATCCAGCATGGCCAGGCAACGTTTCCAGGGCAGGAATTGCCACTCTACATCCACCCCCAGGCGTTGGAACACGATCATCGTGGTTTCGTAATCCAGGCCGCGCATGCTGCCGTTGTCTTCGTACACATAAGGTGCCCAAGGCTCGGTGACAATGCGCAATTTCTCGCCGTAAGCGGTGAAGCTCAGGCAAGTAAAAAGCACAGTGGTCAACAGCTTGAGGATGACGGGCATACCCTGAGGTTACGATGCTCCTGCGCTAAAGAGAAGCTCTGGCACACGCATTCGCGGGCAAGTTGATGTGGCGCATTAAAAGCAAAAGGCCCTCGTATAAACGAGGGCCTCGGCATTACCAAGCCAGCCTTAGCGTGGCAGCTTGAGGTTGTTCCAGATCGCCAGGCTGGGTTCGGTCTGGTTCAGGGTGTAGAAGTGCAGCCCGGGTGCGCCACCTTGCAGCAATTGTTCACACATCTGCGTGATGACCTGCTCGCCGAACGCCTGGATGCTCTTGACGTCATCGCCATAAGCTTCCAGTTGCTTGCGCACCCAGCGTGGGATTTCAGCACCGCAGGCGTCGGAGAAACGCGCCAGCTTGCTGTAGTTGGTGATCGGCATGATGCCCGGCACGATAGGGATGTTCACACCCATGGCCCGTACACGCTCGACGAAGTAGAAGTAGCTGTCGGCGTTGAAGAAGTACTGTGTGATCGCGCTGTCGGCGCCGGCATTGGCCTTGCGCACGAAATTCTGCAGATCGTCTTCGAAGTTACGCGCCTGTGGGTGCATCTCCGGGTAAGCCGCCACTTCGATATGGAAGTGATCGCCGCTTTCTTCACGGATGAAGCTCACCAGGTCATTGGCGTAGCGCAGCTCACCACTGGCCATGCCCATGCCGGATGGCAGGTCGCCGCGCAGGGCGACGATGCGCTTGATGCCGGCTTGTTTGTATTGGGTCAGCAGGCTGCGCAGGTCGGCCTTGCTGTCGCCCACGCACGACAAGTGCGGAGCGGCGGGAACTTTGACTTCACTTTCGAGCTGCAGCACGGTGTTGATCGTGCGGTCACGGGTCGAGCCGCCGGCGCCGTAGGTGCAGGAGAAGAAGTCGGGGTTGTAGCTGGCCAACTGCTTGGCAGTCGCCATCAGTTTTTCATGCCCAGCATCGGTCTTGGTCGGGAAAAACTCGAAGCTGTAGCGACGGTCTTGGGACATGGTTAACACCCTTGGAAACTCATAAAACCGCAAGTCATGCACCGATTTAATGTGGGAGCGAGCAAGCCCGCTCCCACAAAAGCCCGCTCTCGCAGAGAGAGCAGGCAGCAGGCATATCAGTAACGGTAAGCGTGCGGCTTGAACGGACCTTCAACGGTCACGCCGATGTAGTCGGCCTGGGTCTTGGTCAGTTGAGTCACAACGCCGCCGAAGCCGCGGACCATTTCCAGGGCCACTTCTTCGTCGAGTTTCTTCGGCAATACTTCCACGGTCAGGCGCTCGGCTTTCTGGGCCGGCGACAGGTCGGCGTACTTCTGACCGAACAGGAAGATCTGCGCCAGGACCTGGTTGGCGAACGAGCCGTCCATGATGCGGCTTGGGTGGCCGGTGGCGTTGCCCAGGTTAACCAGGCGGCCTTCGGCCAGCAGGATCAGGTAGTCGTCGTTCTGCGGGTCGAAATCGCCAGCACCGGTACGGTGAACCTTGTGTACCTGCGGCTTCACTTCTTCCCATGCCCAGTTCTTGCGCATGAAAGCGGTGTCGATTTCATTGTCGAAGTGACCGATGTTGCAGACAACAGCGCGCTTTTTCAGGGCTTTGAGCATGTTTGCGTCGCAAACATTCACGTTGCCGGTGGTGGTCACGATCAGGTCGATCTTGCCCAGCAGGGCTTTGTCGATGCTCGCTTCGGTGCCGTCGTTCTGGCCGTTGATGAACGGCGAAACCACTTCGAAGCCGTCCATGCAGGCTTGCATGGCGCAGATCGGGTCAACTTCGGAGACTTTAACGATCATGCCTTCCTGACGCAGGGACTGGGACGAACCCTTGCCCACGTCACCGTAGCCGATCACCAGGGCTTGCTTGCCCGACAGCAGGTGGTCGGTGCCGCGCTTGATGGCATCGTTGAGGCTGTGACGGCAGCCGTACTTGTTGTCGTTCTTGCTCTTGGTCACCGAGTCGTTGACGTTGATGGCCGGAATTTTCAGCTCGCCCTTGGCCAGCATGTCCAGCAGGCGGTGTACGCCGGTGGTGGTTTCTTCGGTCACGCCGTGAACACGGTCAAGGATCTGCGGGTACTTCTTGTGCAGCAGCTCGGTCAGGTCGCCGCCGTCGTCGAGGATCATGTTGGCGTCCCATGGCTTGCCATCTTTGAGGATGGTTTGCTCCAGGCACCACTCGTACTCTTCTTCGGTTTCGCCTTTCCAGGCGTAAACCGCGATGCCGGCAGCCGCGATAGCAGCAGCGGCCTGGTCTTGAGTCGAGAAAATGTTGCAGGACGACCAGCGTACTTCGGCACCCAGGGCAACCAGGGTTTCGATCAGCACGGCAGTCTGAATGGTCATGTGGATGCAGCCGAGGATCTTCGCGCCTTTGAGCGGCTGCTCAGCGGCGTACTTGCGGCGCAGACCCATCAGGGCTGGCATTTCGGATTCGGCGATAAAGGTTTCGCGACGGCCCCAGGCAGCGAGGGACATGTCGGCGACTTTGTAGTCGGTAAAACCTGCAGGCGTGATTACAGCGCTCATGAAGAGCCTCCATTCGTAGTGTGCGAATGGGCGCCGTTGTGCGTTTAGTATCCAGCTGGCTAACCAGGCCGGACAACGCCCCATCCGAGCCTGACAGGTTGAACCTGCTGCAGCGCCCCTCGGACAGGTGGCGGGAGAACGGTATCAATCGAAGATGACCGTTTTGAAGCGGTGGCGATTATAGCCGTGTGCGCGGCACTTCCCAAGCCTTTCTGTCGGCCGCATGCAGATCGTGCATGGGCGTGATAGGCAATGGCGCATAGAGCTTGGGCGCGGGCTCTGCCATGATGTTGCCCATCATTTCGCAAGACGCTTTGGAGTGACCATGAACTTCCACACTCGCAAATGGGTAAAACCCGAAGACCTCAACCCCAACGGCACCCTGTTCGGCGGTAGCCTGCTGCGCTGGATCGACGAAGAAGCGGCGATCTACGCGATTGTTCAATTGGGCAACCAGCGCGTGGTGACCAAGTACATCTCCGAAATCAACTTCGTCAGCGCCTCGCGTCAGGGCGACATCATCGAATTGGGCATCACCGCCACCGAGTTCGGCCGCACCTCCATCACCCTGACCTGTGAAGTGCGCAACAAGATCACCCGCAAGAGCATCCTCACTGTGGAGAAAATGGTCTTCGTCAACCTGGGCGAAGACGGTTTGCCGGCACCGCACGGGCGTACTGAAATCAAGTATGTGAAAGACCAGTTTCAGGATGAGTAACTGCACGGCCTGCGTCGGCGGGCATTGAACGCTCGCGAATGAAGACGGGTCGTACCTGAACAGCATCCCCTTGTTCAGGTAAAACCATGGCCACGCAAACAGACGGCAAAACCCCCAACCTGTCGCAGGAAGAGCAACAGGACGTCGACGACAACCAACCGCCCCGCGCGGCGGTTCTGCACGAAATAATCCGCACCCAGGGCGACCAGGAACTGGAGCGCAATGTTGCTGCGTTGTGGTGGTCGGCATTGGCGGCGGGCCTGACCATGGGCCTGTCGCTGATGGGCATGGGGTTGCTCAACTCGCGCCTGCCGGATGGCGAAGGTTTCAAGGTGATCGCCAGCTTTGGTTATTGCGCGGGCTTTCTTGCGGTCATCCTCGCGCGCCAGCAATTGTTCACTGAAAACACCCTGACCGCCGTGCTGCCGGTAATGAGCAAGCCGACGCTGGCCAATGCCGGCCGCCTGTTGCGGTTATGGACGGTGGTGCTGGTGGGCAACCTGTGCGGCACCTTGCTGGTGGCCTACGTGATGCTGCACCTGCCGATCTTCGACACCAAGACCGACATGGCCTTCCTCGAAATCGGCCGCAAGGTCATGGAAAACGACCCCGGCCAGATGTTCGCCAAAGGCATTATTTCCGGCTGGATGATCGCCACCATGGTGTGGATGATCCCGTCCATGGAAAGCGCGAAGATGTTCATCATTATCCTGATCACCTACCTCATGGCGCTGGGGGACTTCACCCACATCGTCGTCGGCTCGGCGGAAGTGTCGTACCTGGTGTTCGCTGGCGAGCTGCCGTGGAAGGACTTCTGGCTGGTGTTCGCCGGGCCGACCCTGGCGGGCAATATCATCGGCGGCAGTTTTATTTTTGCGCTGATCAGCCATGCGCAGATTCGCAGTGAGAGCAGCTTGCCGGGCAAGGCTGCTGCGGACCCCAGACATCCGCAGCAGATCAAAAAGGATCAGTGAACCTCGGGCGTGGCCTGGGGCTCACCCTTGGTCACATGCTTGACCAGCTTGCCGATGCTCAAACCCTGCAACAGGATCGACGACAGCACCACGATGTAGGTGATGCTCAGCAGCAAGTCGCGTTCCGGGCCAAGCGGCAGGGCCAGCGCCAGTGCGACCGAGACGCCGCCGCGCAAACCGCCCCAGGTGAGAATGCGGATAGTGCCGCGTGGCACCGTGCGCCAGCGGCGCAGCAACAGGATTGCCGGGGCCACGGTCAGCAGGCGTGAGGCCAGGATCGCCACGGCCAGCAAGCTGGCGGCCAGTACGTGCAACCAGTTGAACGGCAACAGCAGCAGCTCCATGCCTATCAGGGCAAACAGCAGGGCGTTGAGCATGTCATCGAGCAACTCCCAGAAACCGTCGAGGTAGCGGCGGGTCATGTCGTTCATCGCCAGCTTGCGGCCCAGGTTGCCGATAATCAGCCCGGCCACCACCATCGCAATCGGCGCCGAGACGTGCAGTTCGGTCGCCATTGCCGAACCGCCGATCACCAGCGCCAGGGTCAGCATCACTTCGATCTGGTGCTGCTCGATGCTCTTGATCATCAGGTACACCAGGTAGCCGATCAGCCCGCCGAACACCACGCCACCGATCGCTTCATGGGCGAACAGCATGGCCGTGGCGCCGACGGTGGGTGTTTCGCCCAGCTGTGCGATGCCCAGCAGTACGGTAAACACCACCACCGCCGTGCCGTCGTTGAACAGCGATTCGCCGACGATGGTGGTTTTAAGCGGCTTCGATGCGTTGGCGGTTCGCAGTACGCCCAGCACCGCAATCGGGTCGGTGGGTGAGATCAGCGCGCCGAACAGCAGGCAGTAGAGGAAGCTGACGTGCCAGCCGAACAGGGCAAAGATGTAATACGCCAGGCTGCCGATGACCACGGTGGCGATCAATACGCCGAAGGTCGCCAGCAGGCCGATGGGCCAGCGATAGCTGCGCAGGTCGTTGAGGTTGACGTGCAAGGCGCCGGCGAACAGCAGGAACGACAGCATCCAGTTCATCAGCAAGTCGCCGAAGTCGATCTGGCCGATCAACTGCTGGATACGCTCTTCCAATCCTGGATAGCCGATAAGGCTCAAGCCTTGCAGAATCAGGGAAAACAGCAGGGCCGTGACCATCACGCCGATGGTGGGCGGCAGGCCGATAAATCGGTAGTTCACATAGGTGAGCAGCGTGGTAAGGCAAATAAAGGCGGCGACAAGTTCAAGCATCCGAGGTCCTTGGAAGTGAGGGAAGGTCGTTATTGCTGGGATGGACCGCAACAGCAACGGGATGTTTCAAGGCACCGGCTAAAAGCGCGATAGAACCTTTCGGCGCGCTTCGGTTCATAGCCGGTGAGTGCGATTTTGCAGTGATAGTGCTAAAACTCTAATTTCTATTTAAAACAAAAAAAGGAATCCATCATGACGGCCGCTTTCTGGTGTGTGTTGATCGCAATATTCCTGCCTTACCTGTGCACGGGGGTGGCCAAGTTCAGCGGCGGCAAGTTCGGCCCGCGGCATAACCACGATCCGCGTGCCTTCCTGGATACCGTCGAAGGCGTGGCCAAGCGCGCCCACAACGCCCAACTCAACAGCTTTGAAGTGACGCCTGCGTTTGCCGCGGCAGTGATCATCGCGCACCTGGCCGGTACGGCGTCGCTGGTGACCATCAATGTGCTGGCGGTGCTGTTTATCACCAGTCGGCTGCTGTACATCATTTGCTACCTGGCCGACTGGGCGATGCTGCGTTCACTGGTGTGGGCGGTAGGGATGGCGTTGATTGCGAGTTTCTTCTTTGTGTCGATCTAGAGGTATTACGCACATTCAATAGGGTAGCGGGCTTGTTGTGGCGAGCGGGCTTGCCCCGCGTTGGGCTGCGAAGCAGCCCTAAAACAGGCACTGAGCTCTTTCTGAAAGAACTCGTTGCTCTTATTGGGGCCGCTGCGCAGCCCAACGCGGGGCAAGCCCGCTCGCCACATATGCCTCCACACAAGCCAGCTCCCACATGTGATCTTCTGCGTTATTCAAGAACCGGCTGGCGCATCCGGCACGTGGGGCAACGCCGCGCCCTTGGGCCACAGCATCCAGATCTGCCCCTGCTGCTTCATATTCCCCGCCAGCTCACCCGCCGCGTCACCGGTGCCCCAGAACAAGTCTGCACGCACTTCGCCAGTGATCGCTCCGCCCGTGTCTTGGGCTGCCACGGGTCGGGCAATCGGTGAGCCGTCAGGCTTAGTGGTCGACAGCCACAACAGGCTGCCCAGCGGAATCACCTTGCGGTCCACCGCCACGCTGTAACCCGCCGTCAGCGGCACGTTCAGTGAACCACGCGGGCCTTCGTTGCTGTCCGGGCGGGCGCTGAAGAACACGTAGCTGGGGTTGCTTGCCAACAATTGCGGAATACGCTGCGGGTTGGCCTTGGCCCAGGCGCTGATGGCGCCCATGGTCACGTCCTCTTTTTTCAGCTCGCCTTGTTCCACCAGCCAACGGCCGATCGGGCGGTACGGGTAGCCATTCTGGTCACCATAACCGACGCGCAGTTGGCGCCCACCGGCCAGTTGAATACGCCCCGAGCCCTGGATCTGCAGGAACTGCAGGTCCATGGGGTTGGTCAGCCAGGCAATGGGTTTGGCGGTGGAGCCCTGGCCGTTGATGGTGCTGGCATCGTCATACGGCTTGAGCACGCGGCCCTCGAGGCGGCCGCGCAGGCGCTTGCCCTTGAGTTCCGGGTAGATGCTTTCCAGGTTGACGATGATCAAGTCATCCGGCACGCCGTACACCGGCACATGGGCAGTGGCGGTTTCGGTCAGGCTGCCGGGGTAGACCGGCTCGTAGTAGCCGGTGATCAGGCCATTGGGTGTGTTGTCGGCCGAGCGCAGACCGAACACATCCAGGCGTTCCTTGAGAAAACCGCGCACGGCCACGGCATCGCCCGGTACGGTGGCGGCGGCAGCACAGGTCGCACCCCATACCGGATCAGCCTTGAGGCGCTGACAGGCACTGCGCCAGGATTCAAACCCGGCCAGCAGGTCGCTATCGGACACCGCCGGCAGCGCTTCCCACGGTGCACTGACATAAGTGGCAACGGCATGGGGCTTGGGCGCTTCATCTTTTTTGCCGGCGTCTTTGCCGCCATCACAACCGGCCAGCAGCGCAACCATCGGCAGAGCCCACACCATTCGGCGGCTCCAGCGTTTCAAGGTGACATTCATACACGTAATTCCTGAAGCGGTTGCCTGCGCCGCAGCGCATTTGGGCAACCCTTATTATTAATAGGGCTATTGGTCTTTGCGGGCGGGGCGAGGATACTGGCCGCCGTTTCCCGTGACCCTGAAGCCATCATGACTTTTAAAAAACTGACCGTGGTATTGCTGGCCTGCCTGACTTTGTCCGCCTGCGGCGGTGTCGACCCGAATTCGCCGCTGGGCCAACGCAAGGCCATCTTCAAGCAGATGCTCAAGACCGGCGAAGACTTGGGCGGCATGCTGCGTGGGCGTATCCCGTTCGACGGCGCGAAGTTCGCCGAAGGCGCGGTCAAGCTCGATGCGTTGTCCCACGAACCGTGGAAGCATTTCCCGAGCGTGCGTGAGGAAGATCACACCAGCGCCAAGGACACGGTGTGGCAACAGCAGGCACGTTTCCAGGAGCTGGCCCGAAACCTTGAAGCGGCCACCGGTGAATTGGTGATCGCAAGCCAGGTGCAGCCCTACAAGGTCAGCAACCTGGGGCCTGCGGTGCAGAAAGTCGAAGATGCCTGCACGGCTTGCCATAAACAGTTTCGCGACCACTGACCGGTTTTACTTGTCGAGCTCGTCGACAGCTTCCTGCAGTTCTTTGCGTGACTGAGCCAGCTTGTCTTTGCGTTTGTTGATTTTCTCGGCATCGCCTTTTTTCATCGCCTTGTCGAGGTCGGCCTGACGGCGGCTGACCTCGTGCTTGGCGTCGAGCACCTTGTTTTCGCGTTCTTTGCGCAGGGACGCATCGGTGCAGTGGGTGGTGACTTCGCTCAGGGCTTTTTCCAGGCCGGCCTGTTGCTCGCTGTTGCCATGAGCCTTGGCTTGTTCGATTTGTGCGCTGATGGCCTGGCGCTTGGCGGCGCAGCCGGTGAGTTCCGGCACTTCTTCGGCGGCCAGCAGCGGCATGCTCGCCCAGGTTACGGTGGTCAACAAGGCAAGTGGGGCTAGAAATTTCATGTGGGGCTCCAAGGTCGCAATTGGATGGCAGGGTGAATTCTGCCGGGTTAAAAGTGGCTGGGCTGGGCTTAAAACCCGTCAATCCCTGCCACGCGTAATGTTTCAGCTAACGCTTTTACGTGTGGGTCGCGAAAAAAAGCGCTCAGTTGCGCTGCGCGGCCCGGGCCAATGCCGTCGGTGGCCAGCCAGGCTTGCGTGTCTTTGGCGGCCAGCGCCTGCCAGCCGCCCTCCAGATCGTTGCGCGCCGAAGGCGGTACGCCCAGGGCTTTGAGCCATTGTGCAAAGGGCCGTTGCCGCGCGCTTTGCAGGCTGTCGAGCACTCGGGCCCGGCGGCGATCACCGAAGCCGTCAATGTTAGCAAGCTCTGCCGCATCCAGGGTTAACCAATCGAGAATGCCTGCGATTAGACCGGCCTGAATCAATGCGTTCCAGGTTTCCCGGCCCATGTAGGGCAGGGCCAGGCCCTGATTGCTGCTCAGCCAGGTCAGGCGCGCGAGCAATTGCTCCTCGCAGCCAGGGTCCAGTTGCCAGCAACTCAACGCGTGGAAGTTGCGCGCATCCGGCACCTGCACCGCCACCCTGGTCTCGTTGCGCAGGATCACCTGCTCCAACCGCGGAATCACTTGGCCGGCAAGGCTGATGGAAACTTGATCGCCGGGGCGGATGTCCAGCGCATGCCAGTGCTTCAAGGAGCCGACGCTGACACGGCGGATTTGCCGGTCGTCCAGCCGCACCGACTCCAGTTCCAGAATGGGCGTGATACGCCCCGTGCGGCCGATCTTGAACTGCACCTTGCGCACCAGCGCCAAAGCCCTGGTTACCGGGTACTTCCACGCGACCGCCCAATACGGCGCGCCGACCTGCCAGCGCTTGGCGGGTGCGTGCAGGGCCTGGTGCAACACCACGCCATCGCTGGCAAAGGGCAGCGGATGGTTGTACCAGTAACTGCGCCAATGCGCGGCTTCAGTGAGGTTTTGCACGGGGTGGCTGTAGCGACGGCTGTCGGTGAAGCCCCATCGCGCGAGGGTGGCCAGCCGCGTGCTGAAGTCTGCCGGGCCTTCGGGCCAGGCCCAGACGAATAGCCCGATCCTGGAAGCCTCGGCCTCACTTAACTGTCGGCGATTCATCAGCCCGGCCACTTTGCTGCGCGCACTGAGCCCGCCGTGTTCGGACTGCACATGATCGTCAAGGCGCCAATAGAGTTCGCCTTGCAGCACCAGGTCGATGGGTTCGGGCAGTTGCTGGACAATGCCCTGGATCTTGCGCGCAGCGGCTGTCCAATCCTGACCGAGCAGGCCGTCGCCACGGCTGATGAGCTGGCTCAGGCGGCCTTTGCGATACACCAGCGTCACCGCAACGCCGTCGACCTTGGGCTGCACCCAGACGTCCTGGCGTGTCTTGAGCCACTCACCGACGGCCTCTTCATCCACCAGCTTTTCCAGGCCGGTATGAGCGACCGGATGCGGCTGTGTACCACGCGCACCTGCCAGCGGGTTGTCCGCCGTCGACTGTGTTGGCGCAAAACACGCCTGCCACTGCGCCAGGCGTTGTCGGGCCTGGTCGTATAGTTCGTCGCTGACCGGAGACTGACCGAGCCGGTGGTAACTGTCATCCCACAGCTTGATCTGTTCGGCCAGGGTGCCGACCTGTAAGCGTGCCTCTTCGGGGCATTCCTCGGCCCAGGCCAGAAATGACAGGGCGCTGAGTACAAGGGCAATCAGTAAACGCATCATGAGCATCCTTGCTCGGAAGGGACGCCCAGCCTAAGGGATCCCGGCGGGCACAAAAAAGCCCCGGCAGGGCGGGGCTTTTTACCGGGTGTTTCCAGTTACCTGAACAGGCCGCCCAATGCCTTCACAGCGTCGTTCGTTTCCAGCTTGGCGTCCTGTGTTTGTTGCTTGGCATCGACCTTGGTCTGGCAGCCAGCCAGTTTGTTACAACCTTTGTTGAGCTGCTTCTGTGCCGCTTTAAATGCGCAGGCCATAAAAAGCCCCGCCGGGCGAACCCGGCGGGGCTTTTGGTGCAACGCGTGCTTACAGGCCGGCGGCTGTGCGCAAGTCGTTGGCGCGGTCGGTTTTTTCCCAGGTGAAAGTGGTGAAGGTGTCGTCGCCGACAGTCTTCTGTGCAGGGGTGCGACCGAAGTGGCCGTAGGCTGCGGTGTCCTGGTACATCGGGTGCAGCAGGTCGAGCATGGTGGTGATGGCGTACGGGCGCAGGTCGAAGATCTCACGCACCAGCTTGACGATTTTGTCATCGCTGATCTTGCCGGTGCCGAAGGTGTTCAGCGAGATCGACGTAGGCTGGGCCACACCGATCGCGTAGGAAACCTGAATCTCGCAACGCTCGGCCAGGCCGGCCGCGACGATGTTCTTGGCCACGTAACGACCGGCGTAGGCCGCCGAACGGTCAACCTTGGAGGGGTCTTTACCCGAGAACGCGCCACCGCCGTGACGGGCCATGCCGCCGTAGCTGTCGACGATGATCTTGCGGCCGGTCAGGCCACAGTCGCCCACCGGGCCACCGATGATGAACTGGCCGGTCGGGTTGATGTGGAACTGGGTGTCTTTGGTCAGCAGTTCGGCAGGCAGCACGTGCTTGACGATCAGCTCCATCACGCCTTCACGCAGGTCGGCGTAGGACACGTCCGGGTTGTGCTGGGTCGACAGTACAACGGCGTCGATGCCCACCACTTTGCCGCCTTCGTAACGGCAGGTGACCTGGGACTTGGCGTCCGGGCGCAGCCACGGCAGCACGCCGGATTTACGCGCTTCGGCCTGGCGCTGTACCAACTGGTGCGAGAAGGTGATCGGTGCTGGCATCAGCACGTCGGTTTCGTTGCTGGCGTAGCCGAACATCAGGCCCTGGTCGCCGGCGCCCTGATCTTCAGGCTTGGCGCGGTCCACACCCTGGTTGATGTCGGGGGACTGCTTGCCGATGATGTTCATCACGCCGCAGGTGGCGCCGTCGAAGCCGACGTCGGAGCTGTTGTAGCCAATGTCGGTGATCACGTCACGAACGATCTGCTCCAGGTCGACCCAGGCGGTGGTGGTGACTTCACCGGCGATGATCGCCACGCCCGTTTTCACCAGAGTCTCGCACGCCACACGGGCGAACTTGTCTTCAGCAATGATGGCGTCCAGCACCGCGTCAGAAATCTGGTCGGCGATTTTGTCCGGATGCCCTTCAGACACGGACTCGGAGGTGAAAAGGGAGTATTCGCTCATCTCGATGTTTTCCTGATATTTACCGATGGTGAGTGTCGCCAGTCGGTCGCTGAAAGTGGCGGACCTGGATCTGGAAACCATTACGTAAACCTACATAGAGGCTTTCCCCGGGAACGAGTCCCGCAGCGGTGGCCCAACGGGCCAGATCGTCCTGTTCAAAACCCAACCAGAGATCACCGCAGGCCTCCTTGGCCCAATTCTGGTTGTGGCTGCATAAATCTGTGACCAGCAGGCTGCCGCCCGGTTGCAGCAAATTCGCCATCTGCTTGAGGGCTTCGGCGGGGGCGGCGAAATGGTGCAGGACCATGTTCAGCACCACGCAATCGGCCCGCAGGCTGGTGTCATTCAACGCGTCGGCCAACTGCAGGCTGACGTTGCGCAGCGCTTCGCGCTCGCACAGCTGGCGCGCGAGCTCAAGCATTGCCGGGCTGTTGTCCAGCGCCGTCACCTGCTTGAAGCGGCGTGCCAGTTCCGGCAAGAAGCCACCGTCGCCGGGGCCGACTTCCAGCGCCGTCGCCTCATCACTGAAGCTCAGCTTGTCCAACAGCGCCAGTACGCTTTCGCGGTATTGGGGCAAACCGGCAATCAGGTCCTGTTGGGCGCGAAACTTCTCGGCTACCCGTGAGAAAAAGTCCTGGCTGGCGGCGGCGCGTTGCCCGTGGACCTGGCTGATGCGCGACTGCACGTCGCTGGGCAAGCCCAAACTGTCTACCTCGTCGAGCAGGGCGGCGTGCAACTTGCCGCCGAGCAACTCGGTGTGGGGCAGGGCGCGACGATAAAAAATCGCATTGCCTTCTCGGCGTGTGGCGACCAGCTCGGCCTGGGCCAGCACCTTAAGGTGGTGGCTCATGCCGGATTGGCCGATGGCAAAGATCTGCGCCAGTTCCAGCACGCCAAAAGAGTCGTTGGCCAGTGCGCGCAGCACGTTCAGGCGCAACGGATCACCGGCGGCCTTGCATAAGGCAGCCAGCTCATCGCTGTCGTCGGGACGCAAGGAAGGCACAGGTAGGTTCATAAGGCCAGCAGTCTAGTGACGGGTGGAAATCCTCGCAAGGCCAATATCAAAAAGTTTTGATATTGGTCGATAATCGGTCGTTATAAGCCGCCGCTATAACCTTTAGGCGAAGCGGTGGGCCGTTTCTGCAAGCCAATGGCGGGCAAACCTCAGGAAAAACACCTTCAAGTGACTATCTGTCATTGCCCGCAGGCGGTGGCTGAGGGAAAATGCCGGTCCTTTTTTCCGTTTCTTCTATTCAAACCCCAGGAGATCAGCGATGCCCAGCCGTCGTGAGCGTGCCAACGCCATTCGTGCCCTCAGCATGGATGCCGTGCAAAAAGCCAACAGCGGCCATCCCGGTGCCCCGATGGGCATGGCGGATATCGCCGAGGTACTTTGGCGTGACTACCTGAAACACAACCCGAGCAACCCGTCGTTCGCCGACCGTGACCGCTTCGTGCTGTCCAACGGCCACGGTTCGATGCTGATCTACTCGCTGCTGCACCTGACCGGCTACGACGTCACCATCGATGACCTCAAGAGCTTCCGCCAGCTGCACAGCCGCACGCCGGGCCACCCGGAATTCGGTTACACCCCGGGCGTCGAAACCACCACCGGTCCGCTGGGTCAAGGCCTGGCCAACGCCGTGGGCTTCGCTCTGGCTGAAAAAGTATTGGGCGCGCAGTTCAACCGCCCTGGCCACGACATCGTCGACCACCACACCTATGTGTTCCTGGGTGATGGCTGCATGATGGAAGGCATTTCCCACGAAGTCGCGTCCCTGGCCGGCACCCTGGGCCTGGGCAAGCTGATTGCTTTCTACGATGACAACGGCATCTCCATCGACGGCGAAGTCGAAGGCTGGTTCACCGACGACACGCCAAAGCGTTTCGAAGCCTACAACTGGCAAGTGATCCGCAACGTTGACGGCCACGATCCGGAAGAGATCAAGACCGCCATCGACACCGCCCGCAAGAGCGAGCAGCCGACCCTGATCTGCTGCAAGACCATCATCGGTTTCGGCTCGCCGAACAAGCAAGGTAAAGAAGACTGCCACGGCGCCCCATTGGGTGACGCGGAAATCGCCCTGGCTCGCGAAGCGCTGAAGTGGAACCACGGCCCGTTCGAAATCCCGGCGGACATCTACGCCGAGTGGAGCGCCAAGGAAAAAGGCCTGGCCGCCGAAGCCGAGTGGGACCAGCGTTTTGCTGCCTACTCCGCCGAATTCCCGGAATTGGCCAACGAGCTGGTACGTCGCCTGGCCGGTGACCTGCCTGCCGACTTCTCGGAAAAAGCCTCGGCCTACATCGCCGAAGTCGCGGCCAAGGGCGAGACCATCGCCAGCCGTAAAGCCAGCCAGAACACCCTGAACGCCTTTGGCCCATTGCTGCCTGAGATCCTCGGCGGTTCGGCTGACCTGGCCGGTTCCAACCTGACCCTGTGGAAAGGTTGCAAAGGTGTTTCGGCCGAAGACGCCAGCGGCAACTACATGTACTACGGTGTGCGCGAGTTCGGCATGAGCGCCATCATGAACGGCGTGTCCCTGCACGGCGGCCTGGTGCCTTACGGCGCGACCTTCCTGATGTTCATGGAATACGCGCGTAACGCGGTACGTATGGCCGCGCTGATGAAGAAGCGTGTGATTCATGTGTACACCCACGACTCCATCGGCCTGGGCGAAGACGGCCCGACGCACCAGCCGGTCGAACAACTGACCAGCCTGCGTACCACGCCGAACCTCGATTGCTGGCGCCCAGCCGACGCGGTGGAATCCGCGGTGGCCTGGAAGCACGCGATCGAGCGCAAGGACGGCCCTTCGGCGCTGATCTTCTCGCGTCAGAACCTGCAACACCAGGTGCGTACCGACGCGCAGATCGCCAACATCAGCCGTGGCGGTTATGTGCTCAAAGACTGCATCGGCGAGCCGGAGCTGATCCTGATCTCCACCGGTTCCGAAGTCGGCCTGACGGTTCAAGCCTACGACAAGCTGACCGCCCAGGGCCGCAATGTGCGCGTGGTGTCCATGCCGTGCACCAGCCTGTTCGAAGCCCAGGACGCGGACTACAAGCAATCGGTTCTGCCGTTGCAGGTCAGCGCGCGTATCGCCATCGAAGCGGCTCACGCCGACTACTGGTACAAGTACGTGGGCCTGGAAGGCCGCGTGATCGGCATGACCACCTACGGTGAGTCGGCGCCGGCGCCAGCGTTGTTCGAAGAATTCGGTTTCACCCTGGAAAACATCCTGGGTCAGGCTGAAGAGCTGCTGGAAGACTAAGTCAGTCTGCGTTGTCTGTACTGGCGCTATCGCGGGCAAGCCCGCTCCCACATTTGGATCGCGGTCTAATGTGGGAGCGGGCTTGCCCGCGATGGCGTCAGAACAGTCAGCACCGAACTAACCTTGATCGAGAACCCCATGCCTCAACCGCGTCCCTACAAAGTTGCACTCAACGGCTACGGCCGCATTGGTCGTTGCGTCTTGCGTGCTCTGTTCGAGCGAGGGGCGGCGGCCGGGTTTGAAATTGTGGCGATCAACGATTTGGCCGACATGGCCAGCATCGAATACCTGACACGCTTTGACTCCACCCACGGCCGCTTCCCCGGCGAAGTGAGGGTTGAGGGCGATTGTCTGCATATTAACGGCGCGTGCGTGAAGGTCTTGCGCAGTGCCACCCCCGAAGGCATCGACTGGAAAGCACTGGGCGTTGACCTGGTGCTGGAATGTTCCGGTGTCTATCACACCCGTGCCGACGGCCAGCGTTTTCTCGACGCCGGCGCGCCGCGTGTGCTGTTTTCCCAGCCGATGGCCAGCGAGGCGGATGTCGACGCCACCGTCGTCTACGGCATCAACCAGGATTGCCTGACCGGCGATGAGCTGCTGGTGTCCAACGCCTCCTGTACCACCAACTGCAGCGTGCCGCTGTTGCGCCTGCTGGATCAGGCGATTGGCCTGGATTACGTGTCTATCACCACCATTCACTCGGCGATGAACGACCAACCGGTGATCGACGCCTATCATCATGAAGACCTGCGCCGCACGCGCTCGGCGTTCCAGTCAGTGATTCCGGTGTCTACCGGCCTGGCCCGTGGCATCGAGCGACTGTTGCCGGAACTTGCCGGGCGAATCCAGGCCAAAGCCGTACGGGTGCCGACGGTGAACGTGTCCTGTCTGGACATCACCATGCAAACCGTCAGCGACACTGACGCGACGGAGGTCAACCGGATCCTGCGCGACGCCGCCACCAGCGGCCCGCTCAAGGGCCTGCTGGCCTACACCGAGTTGCCGCACGCCAGTTGTGATTTCAACCATGACCCGCATTCGGCGATTGTCGATGCCAGCCAGACCCGCGTTTCCGGCCCCAGGCTGGTGAACATCCTGGCGTGGTTCGACAACGAATGGGGCTTTGCCAACCGCATGCTGGATGTTGCAGGGCACTATCTGCACATCGCCACTAAACAACCTCAACAGTAATTCAGGAACTGCGACCCATGACCGTGTTGAAGATGACCGACCTCGATCTGCAAGGTAAGCGCGTACTGATTCGCGAAGACCTCAACGTCCCAGTCAAGGACGGTGTTGTCACCAGCGATGCGCGAATCCTGGCCTCGCTGCCGACCATCAAGCTGGCCCTGGAAAAAGGCGCGGCCGTGATGGTCTGCTCCCACCTGGGTCGCCCGACCGAAGGTGAGTTCAGCGCCGAAAACAGCCTCAAGCCTGTAGCCGAGTACCTGAGCAAAGCCCTGGGCCGCGACGTGCCGCTGGTAGCCGACTACCTGGGCGGCGTCTCTGTTGCGCCTGGCGATATCGTGCTGTTCGAAAACGTGCGCTTTAACAAAGGCGAGAAAAAGAACAGCGACGAACTGGCCCAGCAATACGCGGCCCTGTGCGACGTGTTTGTGATGGATGCTTTCGGCACCGCGCACCGCGCCGAAGGCTCGACCCACGGCGTGGCCAAGTTCGCTAAAGTTGCCGCGGCCGGCCCATTGCTGGCTGCTGAGCTGGATGCATTGGGCAAGGCGCTGGGTGCTCCGGCACAACCGATGGCTGCTATCGTGGCCGGCTCCAAAGTGTCGACCAAGCTGGACGTGCTCAACAGCCTCAGCACCATCTGCAATCAGCTGATTGTCGGCGGCGGCATCGCCAATACCTTCCTGGCCGCAGCCGGGCACCCGGTGGGCAAATCGCTGTACGAGCCAGACCTGCTCGACACTGCCCGCGCCATCGCCGCCAAAGTCAGCGTACCGCTGCCGGTGGACGTGGTGGTTGCCAAGGAATTCGCCGAAAGCGCCGAAGCCACCGTCAAGCTGATTGCTGACGTGGCGGCTGACGACATGATCCTGGATATCGGCCCACAAACGGCGGCTAACTTCGCGCAACTGCTGAAAGCCTCCCAGACCATTCTGTGGAACGGCCCGGTCGGCGTGTTTGAGTTCGACCAGTTCGGCAACGGCACCAAAGTGCTGGCCAAGGCGATTGCCGACAGCTCGGCATTCTCCATCGCCGGTGGCGGTGACACCCTGGCCGCCATCGATAAATATGGCGTTGCTGACCAGATCTCCTACATTTCTACCGGTGGCGGCGCATTCCTCGAATTCGTCGAAGGCAAAGTGTTGCCGGCCGTTGAAGTGCTGGAAACCCGAGCCAAAGGTTAAGGCTCGTGATCCGGAAAAGGAGCATTCCCATGATCAAGTCGTTGGCACTGGTGATCGCAGCGGGCCTGTTGGCCGGCTGCGGCAGCACGCCAAGCGCTGCGCCCGAGACGCAAGCGCCTGGGGCGGCGCCGAAAAAAAGCTGCTACCAGGCCGACTGGCAAGCCGAAACCATGCCGGTGATCAACAAGCGCATCGGCAATGAACGGCTGGAACAATACGACGCCGCGCCCAACGGTCAGGAACAGGGTTGCCCATGACGGGTCTGATCAACTAACCGACAGCAGTGGCGGCCCTTGGGGCCGTCGTTCGAGGAGTGGCAATGAAAGGCGTTTTCGCCCTGGCAGCCCTGGCCTTGTTGGCCGGTTGCAGCAGCATGAACATGTTCAACAAGGCGGCTGAGCCGGCAGACAAATGGACCACCTGGACCTGCGACAGCAAGGCCGAGGTCAACTGGCGCTTTGCCAACCCGGCCCGTTCTGAAGTGGATGTACGCCTCGGCGGTGCGGACCAGGTTTATCGCCTCAAGCAAGAGGTCGCCGCCTCGGGCGTGCTGTACAGCGACGGCCAACTGGCGTTTCACACAAAAGGTGAGGAAGGCCTGGTTTACTGGGTCGCCACCGATGATTTGATTGGGCGCGGCTGTAAGGCCCAGTAAGAACACGATCTCAAAATAGATGAGATCAAAATGTGGGAGCTGGCTTGCCTGCGATTGCGGTGGGTCAGCAAAACAAATGTTGTCTGATCTGCCCCCATCGCAGGCAAGCCAGCTCCCACATTGATCCGGTTCCAAAGGCACTTATGTGTAAACCGGACACTGCAATAACGATTCAGCAGCTCAAGCTTAACCCCTTGATCTGCAATAACTTGAATAGCAGCCGCCGCTACGGCAGGCTTGCACGATTAACGACCCTCGACCGGGAGAGACAACACAATGGCACTTATCAGCATGCGTCAAATGCTGGACCACGCAGCCGAGTTCGGCTACGGCGTCCCAGCCTTTAACGTCAACAACCTTGAGCAGATGCGCGCCATCATGGAAGCCGCTGACAAGACCGACTCCCCCGTGATCGTCCAGGCTTCGGCCGGTGCGCGCAAATACGCCGGCGCCCCGTTCCTGCGTCACCTGATCCTCGCCGCGATCGAAGAATTCCCGCACATCCCGGTGTGCATGCACCAGGACCACGGCACCAGCCCTGACGTGTGCCAGCGCTCCATCCAACTGGGCTTCAGCTCGGTAATGATGGACGGCTCCCTGGGCGAAGACGGCAAGACCCCGACCGACTACGAGTACAACGTACGCGTCACCCAACAAACCGTGGCCATGGCTCACGCCTGTGGTGTGTCGGTTGAAGGCGAGCTGGGCTGCCTGGGTTCCCTGGAAACCGGTATGGCCGGTGAAGAAGACGGCATCGGCGCCGAAGGCGTGCTGGATCACAGCCAGATGCTGACCGACCCGGAAGAAGCCGCTGACTTCGTGAAAAAGACCCAAGTGGACGCCCTGGCCATCGCCATCGGCACCAGCCACGGCGCCTACAAGTTCACCAAGCCGCCTACCGGCGACGTGCTGGCCATCGACCGCATCAAGGAAATCCACAAGCGCATCCCTAACACCCACCTGGTGATGCACGGCTCTTCCTCGGTACCGCAAGAGTGGCTGGCGATCATCAACCAGTACGGCGGCGACATCAAAGAAACCTACGGCGTGCCGGTTGAAGAAATCGTCGAAGGCATCAAGTACGGCGTGCGCAAGGTCAACATCGACACCGACCTGCGTTTGGCGTCCACCGGCGCAATGCGTCGCCTGATGGCCACCAACCCGAGCGAATTTGACCCACGTAAATTCTTCGGCGCCACCGTAACGGCCATGCGTGATGTGTGTATCGCGCGTTACGAAGCCTTTGGCACTGCCGGTAATGCTTCGAAGATCAAACCGATCTCGTTGGAAGCCATGTACCAGCGTTACCTCAAAGGTGAGTTGAACGCCAAGGTGAACTAAGCCTTAAGCGTTTAAAAAGAAGCCTGCAGCGATGCGGGCTTTTTTGTGGCCGGGATTTGATCAGGCAGCAGTATCGAAACCTCGGTGCTCAATGACGCGGAACACGTCGCTCACGTCCTGCACCAGAATACGTGCGGTATTGGCCACGTTATTCAGGTCGCGCTCGGCGAAGTCCGGCAGGCTGGAGCAGGCCATCAGGTTGAG
Organism: Pseudomonas sp. 2822-15; assembly: GCF_002742515.1. Taxonomy (NCBI): domain Bacteria; kingdom Pseudomonadati; phylum Pseudomonadota; class Gammaproteobacteria; order Pseudomonadales; family Pseudomonadaceae; genus Pseudomonas; species Pseudomonas sp. 2822-15. The sequence goes on from NZ_LJRY01000187.1 coordinate 599,030, forward strand.
GTGTTCGAGGGCGGCGTTGAGGCGTTCGCGCAGGCAGGCGTGGAGGTCGGGCAGTGGGGCGGCGCTGTCGATCAAGAGCACGGGTGAGTCGGTGGCGGACTCGGTGCAGGGGTAGAAGCGGCGGGGTGGTAATGGGTCGGTCATGGTAAATATTCCTCGTATCTAGAAGGACTACCGCCGATCGCTGCGAAACGAATGGGTGGTAGCTGTGTGCGGGTTCGCAGACCGAGGATACGAGGAACCCGGCAGACCCGAAGGTCTCCCACACACAGCCACCATAAAGTAAACGTCGGGCGCAGAAACGCTCCACGTTGCATTCATGATGCTCGGTTACACACGTATCGTTAGGGCTGCGAAACCCTATCGCTGTTCTCAGCGACCGGCGAACTATAAGCGGCGATCTGTTTGCCCGCAACGGTCGTGTAGCACCACCTTGGACCTTTGAATCGATGCAGATCCAATGTGGGAGCCGGGCTTGCCCGCGATGGCGGTGTGTCAGGCACTGCTGATGGTGGCTGATGCACCGCCATCGCGGGCAAGCCCGGCTCCCACAGGGTTCGGTGGTGTGTTTAAGTGGTTGGGTTAATTCGAGAATAGTCTTTGTATCTGTCGGAGTTTGCCTACGAATATCATCGGCTCAAAAGTGCTTTGCAATCGGAAGTCTCCTGAGCCCAGTCAGTAGAATTCCCTGTGTCTTTATAGTTTTTCTGTTTTATTGGTGCGCCATTAAAAGTGTGCTTTTATCAGTCTCTGATCATTTAAGGTTGATCGTTAAATGTCCAACGAACATATCTTCTATGGTCATGCCAAGTTGGGCAGTATACCGGCCGTCAACTACGTTAATGTATTGACGCTTAAAGTCGGCGATAACAAGCCCGCCGGTGACTCCTCGATGGGCTTTATGCTGATGTTCGTTGAATAAACCTTCCAAGAAGCCCCGCCATTAACGGGGCTTCTTTCACGCACTATTCGTGATCAATATCCAATTTGGCAAACGTCACTCGCGCGCCTTCTTTGCTGTCGCCGCTGTTGTCCTGCACATAAACCCCTGCCTTGAAGTACAGCGGCTTCGCACCCCACGCGGCGCCTATGCGCTCGTTCCATTGGCCGTCTGCGGCAGATACGCTGAGCAAGCCGGCCTTATTGAGGTTGATCACATAGGTGAAGCTCTTCTCCAATGGCACGTTACTGGCGACGGTAATCACACGGCCCTCGCCATCATCCGGGCGCATGCGCACCTTGGCGACGATGTTGCCGGTCTGGGTTTTTTCCTTGAACTGGTACTCCAGCTTGATCAGCGGTTTCTGGCTGTCATACGCGTGGATCTGGCCGATGACCACTTTGCCGCTGGAGGGCACCTGGTTGACGGTCACGGTGGCGCGCAGGAAGTTGTTGGCCTCGTTGTAAGTCCAGTTGCGCAGGCGCCCATCGGCGTAGGTTTCGCGTAACTCGCTGCGTGGGTAGATGGCGTTTTCGGTACGAGTGCCGGTCACGGGTGTCCAGAATTGCACGTTGCTGCCTTCGGCCTGGAAGTACTGGTCTTTGAAGCCGCTCAGCAGCTTGGGGGTGTCGATGGTCGTGGGCGGGGAGCCGACCGGAATGCTCAGGTTCCAGGTGGAAAGGTCGATCATGGTGTTGGCCTTTTACAGAGAATGAAGGCTTTAGCCCGAGGGCTGCGCAGGTTCTTTATAAGCGGTAGTAACCAAATTGTTAATTGAGCGCTGGCAAATTATTGGCGTCAGCTAAATGCCAAAAAGCCATGTTTCCCACAGGCCGTGGGCTGTAGGGCTTGACCGTTAGTCGGCTTCCTGAGCTTTGGCGCAATGATGGCACCCACGTCACTTCTGCTTTTTTTAAAGCGGGGCTAGAGTGAGCCCTCTGTGTTTGTCCGGTTTTTGTAGCAGAAGTGACCGGTGCAGCCCCTCAAGGAAGAGACGTAGCATGGATTGCGCTCCACACCCCGGCGATGGCAGTTCGGTTCTTCTGGTAGTTGATGACTACCCCGAGAACCTCATCAGCATGCGTGCGCTTTTGCAGCGTGAAGACTGGCACGTGATCACGGCCGCCTCCGGGCTGGAAGCCCTGGAATTGCTGCTCGCCCACGAGGTCGACCTGGTGTTGCTGGATGTGCGCATGCCCGGCATGGACGGCTTTGAAGTCGCACGCCTGATGCGCGGCAGCCAGCGTACGCGCATGACGCCGATTATCTTTCTGACGGCCCACGCCCAATCGTCCGATGCCGTGCAGGAAGGCTACGCCAGCGGCGCGATCGACTATCTGTTCAAACCTTTCGACCCCCATATCCTCAAGCCCAAGGTTCAGGCCCTGCTGGAACACCAACGCAACCGCCGGGCCTTGCAGCGGCTGAGCCATGACCTGGAGCTGGCGCGTGCCTTTAACGCCTCGGTGCTCGACAACGCCGCCGAAGGCCTGCTGGTGGTGGGCGAGGGCAGTGTGATCGAGTACGCCAACCCGGCCATTTCACGCTTGCTGAACGCCACCATGGCCGAGTTGCAGGGCGAGAGCTTTTTGAGCTTCCTGCAAAAGCCCCATGTGCCCGCGTGGTTGAGTTTCCCGATGTACGAGGCGTACCGGCGGGGCGAAACGTGGCGCCAGCATGACGCAATCTTGCGCACCGGGCGTGGTCAGCAGGTGCCCGTGGCGTTGTCCTGTGCACCGCTGCCCGCCGAGCAGAAGGCCATGGTGGTGACCGTGCTGGACATGTCCGAGGTACGCCATCTGCATCAGCAGTTGGAGTTCCAGGCCGTGACCGACCCGTTGACGGGGCTGTTGAACCGGCGTGGCTTTCACCAGGCGGTAGAGAACCTCTTGTCGCGCAGCGAGCGTAACGAACAATCGCTGGTGTTGCTGTACCTGGACCTGGACGGTTTCAAGCGGGTCAATGACTCGTTGGGCCACGACGCCGGCGACCGTGTGCTGCGCTGGGTCTCGGAGCAGATGCAGGCGTGTCTGCGCTCCTACGACATTCTTGGGCGCATGGGCGGGGATGAGTTCACCGCGTTGCTGGAGTTGGAGTTTGCGGAGCAGGCCGCCAAGATTGCGGAAAAACTGATCGAAAGAGTGTCTGTGTGCCAGCAAGTGGACGGTTTGGAGGTGATGCTCGGCGTCAGCATCGGCATCGCCACGTTCCCGGACTGCGGCTCCGACTTGAGTGGTCTGTTGCGTGCGGCGGATATCGCCATGTACGAAGCCAAGCGCGCGGGGCGTCAGCAATATCGCTATTACGATCAGGAAATGAACGGCCGTGCCCGTTCGCGGCTGATGCTGGAAGACAGCGTGCGCACCGCGATCCAAAACAAGGATTTCACCCTGGTGTACCAACCCCAGGTCTCGCTGGAAGACGGGCGCTTGCGCGGTGTCGAGGCGCTGTTGCGCTGGCAGCATCCCAGCGTCGGCGATGTGCCGCCGGGCTTGTTTTTGCCGCTGCTTGAAGAGGCGCGGCTGATCAGCCAGTTGAGCGCCTGGATCTACCAGCAAGTCGCTGCCCAGCGCCAGGCCTGGCAAGCCACGTTCGATGAAGCGCTGGTGCTGAGCGTGAGCTTGAGTGCCAGCCAGTTCAATATGCCCAACCTCGCCAGCCAGCTGCAGCAGGTCCTTGAGCGACATGGGTTGCAGGGGCGCCAGCTGGAGGTGGAAATCAGCGAAGACAGCCTGATGAGTAACCTCGACGAGACCCATAAGCAGCTCAAGTTACTGCGCCAGATCGGCGTGCGCATTGCCCTGGATGATTTCGGCCTGGGCCAATGCTCCCTGGCCCACCTGCGGGACCTGGCGTTCGACACGCTCAAGCTCGACCCGCAACTGGTGGCGCGCCTGCCGGGCTCGGTGCGGGATGCGGCGATGGCGCGCAGTATCATCCAGTTATGCGCTCATTTTGATGTGTTGGTGATCGCCGAGGGTGTGGAAACCCTCGAACAATCACAGTGGCTCAAGGCCAATGGCTGCGCGTTTATCCAGGGGCCGTGGGCGGCGCAGCCGTTGGTGGCCGAGGAAATGGCCACGTGGTCCCACCCTCGTCTGCTGTGAATTCGCTACACTGGCGGCCATTCGAACCTTGTTGCAGAGCCCCATGACCGCGCTGAAATACCTCCAGGCCTACCCCGCAGCGCTTCAAGAGCAAGTGCGCCAGTTGATCGCCAAGGACCAATTGGGCGCCTACCTGGAGCAACGCTACCCCGAGCGCCACGGCGTGCAGAGCGACAAGGCGCTATACAGCTATGCCCTGGCGTTGAAGCAGGAACACCTGCGCAACGCGCCGGCCATCGACAAAGTGCTGTTCGACAACCGCCTGGACCTCACCCACCGCGCCCTGGGCCTGCACACCACGATTTCACGGGTGCAGGGCGGTAACCTCAAAGCCAAGAAAGAGATCCGCATTGCCGCGCTGTTCAAGGAAGCCGCGCCGGAGTTTCTGCGCATGATCGTGGTACACGAGCTGGCGCACTTCAAGGAATCGGACCACAACAAGGCGTTCTATAAACTCTGTGAGTACATGATGCCTGGCTACCATCAGGTGGAATTCGACCTACGGGTGTACCTCACGTATCGCGACTTGCAGGGCAAGCCCTAACTTCACAAGGCGTTCGAGCATGGATGTGAGCAAGACCAAAAGCAGTTTCTACCGCCGCCTGTATGTGGCTTACCTGATCGACAGCGGCCAGGCCAGCAGCGTGCCGGCACTGACCGACGCCACCGGCATGCCACGGCGCACGGCGCAGGACACGATTGCGGCGTTGGCTGATCTGGATATTGTGTGTGAATTCGAGCAGGAGCACGGTGCGCGTAATCATGCCGGGTGTTATCGGATTCGCAGCTGGGGCGCGATTGATCGGCGCTGGATCGAGGCGAACCTTGCCGCGGTCAAGCAGGTGTTGGGCTATCCCTGACAGGGTACTGGCAGGTCTGCCCTCATCGCAGGCAAGCCAGCTCCCACACTTGAAGTATTCGCAATTCAAAGGGTGGGAGCTGGCTTGCCTGCGATGGCGTCGTTACTGGCGCCGCATACCAATATGGGGAATGTCATCTTCCAGGTATTCCTCACCCGCCACCGCAAACCCATACCGCCCGTAATACCCTTGCAGATGGGCCTGGGCTGACAGATAAATCGGCGTCTGCGGCCAGATGTCTTCAATGCGCTTGAGCGCTTCTTCCATCATCTGGTGCCCCAGCCCGGTACCGCGTGCCACCGGTGCCACGATCACTCGGCCAATTACCACGTCACCGCCCTGTGATTCCGGGTCCAGCAGGCGCAGGTAAGCCACCAGCACGTCATCTTGCCAGGCCATCAAATGGTGGGTATCGCCCGAAAGATCCTGCCCGTCGAGGTCTTGATACACGCATTTTTGCTCGACGACGAACACTTCATTGCGCAGACGCATAATGGCGTACAGCTGCTCTTTGCCGAGGTCTTCGTGATGTTTGCAGACCCATTCAACCGTCATGGCGTTTTCCCTTATTAATGTTTGTTGCCGATAGTAAGCGCCACCGGCCGCCCTGTCTAAAGCGAGCATTTTTGTGAATGGCGTCAATTTGCCATCATTCAGTTCGATCGCTGCTGGCTTCTTTGTGTAATCTGCAATACGGGCTCATTGATGAGCTACTGTTATCAGGCCACTGCCTGCCTGCCCGCCAAGGACCTTGAGCATGCCGCGATTTTCTCGTGCCGTTGCTTTGATTGGAGTGTTGCTGCTGGCCCAGCCCGCGGTGGCGCAGCGCTTGCGCCTGGTAGCGGATGTATGGCCACCGTTTACCGATTCCACCTTGATTAACGGCGGCCTGGCCACTGACATTGTCAGTACGGCGCTGGCCCGCGCAGGGTATGCCAGTGATTTTGAGCAGGTGCCCTGGGCGCGGGCGTTGATGGGCGTGGGCGATGGCCGTTATGACGTGTTGATCAACGCCTGGTACGACGATGCCCGCACCAGGCTGGGCCAGTTTTCCGGCGAATACCTGATGAATCGCGTGCGGTTTATCAAGCGCCGCGACGACCCCATCGACTATCAGAACCTGGAGCAACTGCACGACGATCCCATCGCCGTGGTGCGCGGCTACGCCTACTCGGCGGCGTTCGAGCAGGATGCGCAGTTGCAGAAAGTGCCGGTGCATAACTTCGCCATGGCGGTGCGTATGCTGGCGGCCAGACGCGTCAGGCTGACGCTGGAAGATGAGTTTGTAGCCCGCTATTACCTGGCGCGGGAGTCGCCACGGGTGCGCAATGCGGTGGAGTTTTTACCCAAGCCGCTGAGCGAGAACAGCCTGCATATTCTGGTGAGCCTGAAGAACCCCGAGCATGAGCAGATCGTGGCCAGCTTTGATCGGGAGATTGCCAGGATGAAGGCAGATGGCAGTTATGCAAGGTTGATGAAGGAGCATGGGATGTAGTGTTTTGGCGGGCCCCATCGCAGGCAAGCCAGCTCCCACATTTTGATTTGTGAACACAGTCAAATGTGGGAGCTGGCCTGCCTGCGATGGCGGTCTACGCCGCGCTGGTGTCTTTGATCAGATGCGCCGCCAGCGTGCGCAACGGCCCTAACTGGCGGCAAATCAACGCCAGTTGCGTCTGCACCAAGCGCTGCCCCTCATCAATCTCATCGGGCATCTGCTCCAGGTCCGCCGCCAACGCTTCCTCGGCATCACTCTGAATCGCGATCGGCTGCTTGTTGGCCAGCCCCGTAGCGATTTCGTCGATACTCGCCGCTAGGCTGTTCCCGGCGCCGTCGATCAGATGTTCACGCACGTCGGCCGGTAATTGAGTTTCCCGATGGGCACCCAGCCCGGAAAGGTAGCTGAGCAAGGTGTGCGACAACACCAGAAAGCGGAAACCCACATCGGCCTCCTTACGGAAATGCCCAGGTTCCATGAGCATATTCGCCAGCGTGGTGGACAGCGCCGCATCGGCGTTGTGCGCATTGCGCCGCGCCAGCCGGTAGGCCAGGTCGTCGCTCTTGCCAGCGGCGTATTGCTGCATGATCTGGCGCAGGTAAATGCTGTTGCAGGTCAGGGTGTTGGCCAGCACCTTGTTCAGACGCCGGCCTTGCCAGTCCGGCAGGAACAGGAACACCGCCAGGCCTGCAATCAAACTGCCCAGCAAGGTATCGAACAGGCGTGGCAGGAACAGCCCGTAACCGTCGCCCACTTGGTTGAAGCAGAACAGCACCATCAGGGTGATCGCCGCCGTGGCCAGGGTGTAGCGGGTGGTGCGGTTGATAAAGAACACCAGGCCTGCGGCGATGGCGAACATTGACTGCACCAGTGGGCTTGGGAACAGGTCGAACAGCGCCCAGGCCACGGTCAGGCCGATGGCGGTGCCGATGATCCGCTGGCCCAGCTTGCGCCGCGTGGCGCCGTAGTTGGGCTGGCACACGAACAGGGTGGTGAGGATGATCCAGTAACCCTGGGAGGGGTGGATGAGGTGCACCATCCAATAGCCGATACTCAGTGCCAGCGGCAGGCGCAGGGCGTGACGGAACAGCAATGACGTCGGCGTCAGTTGCGTGCGCAGGCGCGTCCACATTTCCTTGAGGTTGCGCGGGGCACGGTCCAGCAGGCTGCTGTCGGTGGCGTCGGCCAGGGAGTCGGGGTTGCTGGCATCGCCGAGCAGGCGGTCAAGGGTGGACAGGTTGGCGGCCAACGCCCGCAACGAGCGCAACAGGCCGCGCCAGGCCGGGTTGCTCTGGATGCGCAAGTGCTCCAGGGAGGCGTTCAGGTCGCCCAGGGCTTCAGCGAAGCTGTCGTCATAAATGAACGGCTGGCGCAGCTGGATTGATTCGGCCAGGGCCTGGCAGGCCTTGCCTTGCTGGCGCAACAGGCGCTGGCAGCGGAACAGCACGTCGCTGTGGAAGAAGGCTTCGGCCAGGGCGTTGTAAGGGTAGTGGGACGAGCTGGCGCGTTCGTGGATATCCTGGGCCAGAAAGTACAGCTTCAGGTAACGGCTGACTTTCGAGCCGGGGCGGCCATTGCCCACGCGGTGCAGGATGATTTCTTTGGCGGCATTCAGCGCCGCCACCACCCGGCCGTTTTGCTGGGCCAGTTCCAGGCGGCGGGCTTGCACATCCAGTTGGCGGATCGGCTCGAACAGCGACGATTTGAGCTTGAGGTAACGCCCCAGCTCGCGAAACAACCGCGCCAGGCTTTGCTGCACCGGCTGGTTGGAAAACAGCACCTGCCACAGCACCGACAGCACGCCATACCACGCCGCACCGGCCACCAGCAGCAACGGCTCATGCCAGAAGTCGGTGACGGCGCCACCGCGCTGGTCCACACCGATCATGGTGTACACCGACAGAATCAACGTCGCTGAGGCAATCGCGCCATAACGTTCGCCCAACGCACCGAGCATGGTCAGGCAGAAGCTGGCCAGGGCCAGGGCGATGGCGAAGATCCAGGGATAGGGAAACAGCAGCTCAACCGACAGCGCGGCGATGCTGAAACACACCAGCGTCACCGCCAGTGCATTCAGGCGGCCTTGCCAGCTGTCATCGGTCTCGGCCAGGGCGCTGGCGATAATCCCCAGGAACAGCGGGATCAGCAGGGTCATTTCGTTCTGATACCAGCACAGTGCCATGCTGCCGGTGAGGGCGATGAATACCCGAACGCTGTAACTGAATTTATCCAGCGCCCACAGGCGCCGCATGGACTGCTTGAACGAGGTCGATGACATGAAGTCTGGAGTCTTCCGGGACGATGCCGCTAAATTGAGCCAGTAATGACGCCACGGCAAGCGTGGCGATCACATGTAACAGCGAAATTTATTCCAGAGCCTGCATTCTAAATGTGGAATGCAATCAATGTGGGAACGGGCTTGCTCGCGAATGCGCAGTGTCAGTCAGCACATCTGATACTGATACACCGCCTTCGCGAGCAAGCCCGCTCCCACATTTTTTACCGCGTTGTGTCAGGCGTATTGCGCGGCCGCATAGCCGGAAGCCCAGGCCCACTGGAAATTAAACCCACCCAGGTGACCGGTCACATCCAACACTTCACCAATAAAGTACAGCCCTGGGCTTTTCAGCGATTCCATGGTCTTGGACGACACTTCCCGCGTGTCCACGCCACCCAGCGTCACCTCGGCCGTGCGATAGCCTTCGGTGCCCGCCGGCACCAACTGCCAGCTCGACAGCTTTTGCGCAATGTCGGCCACTTCGGCGTGGGTGTATTGCTTCATCGGCTTGGACACAAACCAGCTCTGCGCCAACAGGTTGGCCATCTTCTTGGTGAAGATCTCACCCAGCAGGGTTTTCAGCTCGCTGTTGGGGTGCTCGACCTGTTGCTGTTGTAGCCAGGTGTGCGCGTCGTGATCGGGCAGCAGGTTGATTTCCACCGTGTCGCCGGTTTCCCAGTACGACGAAATCTGCAGAATCGCCGGGCCACTGAGGCCACGGTGGGTAAACAGGATGTTCTCGCGAAAGCTCTGGTCGTTGCAGCTCACCAGGCAATCCACGGATGTACCGGACAGCTCGCCGCACAACTCCTTGAGCTGGTCGGTGATGGTAAACGGCACCAAACCTGCGCGGGTCGGCAGCAGTTCGTGGCCAAACTGCTTGGCCACCTGGTAACCAAAACCGGTGGCGCCCAGGGTCGGAATCGACAGGCCGCCCGTGGCGATCACCAGGGATTCGCAGTGCAGTTCGCCCAAGGTGGTTTGCAACTGATAGCCGCCGTCGACTTTGGCGATTTCCTCGATGGAGGTGTCCAGGTGCAGGCTCACGCCGGTCTGGATGCATTCATCGAGCAGCATGCCGAGGATGTCGCTGGACTTGTTGTCGCAAAACAGCTGGCCGAGTTTTTTCTCGTGGTAGGGCACGCCGTGCTTGGCCACCAGCCCGATGAAATCCCACTGGGTGTAGCGGGCCAGGGCCGACTTGCAGAAGTGCGCGTTGTGCGAGAGGAAGTTGGCCGGTTCGGTGTACATGTTGGTGAAATTGCAGCGGCCGCCGCCGGACATCAGGATCTTTTTGCCGGCCTTGTTGGCGTGGTCGATCAGCATCACCTTGCGCCCACGCCCGGCGGCGGTCAGTGCGCACATCAAGCCTGCGGCGCCGGCGCCAATGATCACAACTTCGGTCGAGCGCAAAACAGTTTCCTCATGTTCATCAGATCATTCCCACGCTCTGCGTGGGAATGCCGCCATGGACGCTCTGCGTCCGCTTTGTGACGCAGAGCGTCACGGGATGCGTTCCCACGCGGAGCGTGGGAACGATCAGGTCAGAGGATGCGCACGCGCAACGAGCGGCCTTTGATCTTGCCGTCATTCAAACGCTGCAACGCCTGCTTGGCGATCCCGCGCTCAACAGCCACGAACGCCTGGAAATCAAAGATCGCGATCTTGCCGACCTGAGCACCCGGAATCCCTGCGTCACCGGTCAGTGCACCAAGGATGTCGCCGGGGCGTACCTTGTCTTTACGGCCGGCGGCGATGCACAGCGTGCTCATCTGCGGCAGCAACGGGCCGCCGCTTTGCGGCTTGAGGTTGTCCAGTTGGTCCCAGTTCAGCGGCGACTTTTGCAGTTGCTCGATGGCCTGGGCGCGGTGCGCTTCGGACGGTGCCACCAGGCTGATGGCGATGCCGGTCTCACCGGCGCGACCGGTACGGCCCACGCGGTGGATGTGGATTTCCGAGTCGCGGGCCAGTTCGACGTTGATCACCATGTCCAGCGAATCAATGTCCAGGCCACGGGCGGCGACGTCGGTTGCCACCAGCACTGAAGTGCTGCGGTTGGCGAACATCGCCAGTACCTGGTCACGGTCGCGCTGTTCCAGGTCGCCATGCAGGCCGACGGCGGAGATGCCTTTGGCGGTCAGGTGATCCACGGTTTCCTGCACTTGCTGCTTGGTAAAGCAGAACGCCACGCAAGACGCCGGGCGGAAGTGCGCCAGCACCTTGGTCACCGCGTCCATGCGCTCTTCCGGCGAGATCTCGTAGAAACGCTGCTCGATCTGGTCATCGGAGTGGAAGGCTTCAGCCTTCACTTGCTGCGGCGCACGCATGAACTTGGAGGCCAGCTGCTTGATGCTCACCGGGTAGGTGGCCGAGAACAGCAGGGTCTGGCGGCGTGGCGGAGTCTTGCTGATGATGTCTTCGATGGCGTCGTAGAAGCCCATGTCGAGCATGCGGTCGGCTTCGTCGAGGATCAGCGTGTTCAGGCCGTCCAGCACCAGCGAACCTTTGCGCAGGTGCTGCTGGATACGGCCTGGCGTGCCGACGATGACGTGGGCGCCATGTTCCAGCGAGGCGATTTGCGGGCCGAGGGACACGCCGCCGCACAGGGTCAGTACCTTGATGTTGTCTTCGGCACGCGCCAGGCGACGGATTTCCTTGGCGACCTGGTCGGCCAGCTCACGGGTCGGGCACATCACCAGCGCCTGGCAGCCGAAGTAGCGCGGGTTGATCGGGTTCAACAGGCCGATGCCGAAGGCGGCGGTCTTGCCGCTGCCGGTCTTGGCTTGGGCGATGAGGTCCAGCCCCTTGAGGATCACCGGCAAGCTTTGCGCCTGGATCTGCGTCATCTCGACGTAACCCAGCGAGTCGAGGTTAGCCAGCATGGCGGCGGACAGGGGCAAAGTATTAAAAGCGGTGGCGATGGTAGTCACGGGACTGGCTCTGCAAAACAAAATGTCGCGCAGTGTACCAGCCCTGTGGGATTTTCCCTGCAAGTTCTAGACGAGAAGCCTGTTAATGCTCAAGGTCGTGCTCGCGGCTGACCACCCGTTTGCCGTCTTTTGGCGACAGTTGCAGGAAGATCGCCGCCGCCAGCATGGCCATGATGCCGACGGTAAGGAAGGTCAGTTGGAACGCGCCCAACACGCTTTCCACGCCGTCATTGCCCGCTTCGGCAGTGAAGCCGCCGAGCAAGGCACCGGCACAGGCTACGCCCAGGCTCAAGGACAATTGCGCCACCACCGAGAGCAAACTGTTGCCGCTGCTGGCCTGGGCGTCGTCCAGGTCGATCAGGGTGACGGTGTTCATCGCGGTAAATTGCAGCGAGTTGATCGCCCCCAGCACCGCCAGCATGCACAGCAGCAGCGGGTAGGGCGTGTGTTCGCTGACCAGGCCCATGCTGGCCAGCATGATGCCCAGCGCCAGGGTGTTGCCGGTGAGCACAATGCGATAGCCCAGGCGCTCGATCAGTGGCCGCGCGATGGATTTGGCAAACATCGCCGCCGCCGCCAGGGGCAGCATGCTCATCCCGGCTTCGGAGGGCGAATAACCCAGTGCCACCTGCAGCAGCAACGGCACCAGAAACGGCAGTGCGCCGCTGCCCAACCGGGCGAACAGGTTGCCGAGGATACCTACGGCAAAGGTGCGGGTTTTGAACAGTACCGGCGAGAACAGTGGGTTGTCGATATGCCCGGCACGCAGCCAGTACGCGGCCAGGCAGGCGAGCCCGCCGAACAGCAGCAACATCACCCGCAGGTGCGGCAGGTGCAGTTCGCCCAGGCCTTCCATGGCGATGGTGATCAGCACCATCGCCGCGCCAAACAGCACAAAACCCACACTGTCAAAGCGCGTGCGTTCGCTGCCGCGCAAGTCGGGGATGAGTTTCCACACGGCGTAGCAACCGACCATGCCCACAGGCAGGTTGATCAGGAAGATCCAGTGCCAGGTCAGGTATTGCACCATCCAGCCGCCCATGGTCGGGCCGAGCAGGGGGCCGAGCAGGCCGGGTATGGTGATGAAACCCATGATGCGTACGAGTTCGGAACGCGGATAGGCGCGCAAGACCACCAGCCGCCCGACCGGCAGCATCAGCGCACCGCCCAAGCCCTGGATGACCCGCGCGCCGACCAGCATGGTCAAGCTGCTCGACAAGGCGCACAGCAAGGAGCCGATGCTGAACAGCATGATCGCGCCGAAGAAGATTTTTTTGGTACCGAAGCGGTCGGCCACCCAGCCCGAAGCCGGGATCAGCAAGGCGACGGTGAGCATGTAGGCGATCACCACCCCTTGCATGCGCAGCGGGTTTTCCGCCAAGTCCCGCGCCATGGCCGGCAGGGCGGTGTTGAGAATCGTCCCGTCCAGCGACTGCATGAAGAAGGCAATCGCTACCACCCAGGGTAGCCAGCGGGCGGTCTTGGCATCGAGAGGGGCGCGATTCGGCATATGAACCCTTTTTATTAGCAGGCTATGTGTTGGCGATTATGCGCCATCCGTCGCCCCTTTTCCCACTGGCGGTTCGTCTAATTCCGACAGTGTTGCGTGCTCTCCCACCAGGAAATCCAACAGCGCACGGTGTACCGCCATGGCCGCTTCGCGCGACTCCAGGTCGAGCAGATGGCCGGTGTGTTCGGCGACCGCAAAGCTGCTGCGGCCGACATAGTCCTTGAACAACTGGGCCTCGGCCGCCGGCGTGTATTCATCCAGGGCGCCGTTGAGGAAGTGCACCGGGGTTTCGATCCGGGTCAGCGTCGGCAGGTAATTGCCATCGCCCAAGGCCAGCACCTGATGGATATGGAAACGCGCCTGGCGGTATTCGGTGGTGGCCATGTTCGACAGGTGCCGATGGTTGTTGCGCTTGAGGCGCGGCGACAGGTATTTGCCGACGGTCTCGTTGAGCAAGTGGCCGACGGCGGATTTGTCATCGGCCTCGATCAGCACGCGCACGCGCTCCACGTAGTCGAGCATGGCCTGGTTGAGATTGGGTGCCAGGGCCATCACCACCGAGCTTTCGATGGACGGCGGATTGTGGGCCAGGGTCAGCAAGGTGGAGATGCTGCCCCAAGAGGCCGACACCAGATGGTTGACCTCGAAGCGCTCCACCAGGGCGCGCAGGATTTGCACTTCGTCGTCCTTGGTCACAAGGTCGAGGTCGGTGTTGTGCTCGCGCGAATAGCCGGAGAAGGGCAGGTCGAACAGCAGCACATTAAAATGCTCCGCCAGGCATTTGCTGGTTCGCGCGAAAGAGCGGGTGGTAGACAGCGCGCCGTTGACCATCAACACGGTCTTTTTTCCCGAATCGTTTCCTAGCTGCTCAACATGAACGTTGTAGTGCTTGAACAGCTTCTCTATGACAAAACTTCCATGATTCATGTCAACGCTCCAGCTTGCCCTTCCCGGGCAAGGTCGTGCTCTCGTGGGATAGGTGGCGGGTTGCCACTAACCGTTATAACGAGGTTTTTTGCGGGCGACAACAGGCCGCACGGGGAGAAGTGTCAGATGGGATTTTGCGGTAGGAAGGGACGAAACGAGGTGTCTGAAATCAATACAAGCCTATGTGGGAGCTGGCTTGCCTGCGATGGCATCACTGCGGTGTGACTGACACACCGAGGCGACTGCATCGCAGGCAAGCCAGCTCCCACACAAGCCCGCTCCCACAGGGGGAATTGTATTTACAGCGTAAGAGTCAGGCGCTTGACCAGCGCCCCAGGCAATAGATTGGACGAGGTATTGCGCTGGCTGTACGTACTCGCCGACAGCAGCAGTTCCCGTTCCGAGGTCAGCGCCTCAAGCTGCGAACCGAGCAGGCTGTAGACACTGTCATCAAACCGCATGGTGCTCACCGGCGCCTTGATTTCACCGTCTTCGACCCAGAACGTGGCGAAGCGCGTCATGCCGGTCAGGCGTGCCGCCGGCAAGTCCGAGTAGTTCAAGTACCACAGGTTGCTGATGTACAAGCCAGTGCCCAATTGCTTGAGGATATCGGCCTGGCCCAGGTCGCCGGCGGCCATCTGCAAGGCGCTGGGCGACTCGTCGCTGCTGGCACCGTTGGTGCTCAGGCCATATTCGGCAGCGCTGCGCGAGTTGATCAGTTGGCCCTGGGCTTTACCGGCGTTGATCAGCGTGACATCGCTGCGCGGGTAGCCTTCGGTGGAAAATGCCTGGCTCAGGGAACCGCTGATCTGCTCATCGACCCTCACCAGTGGGCTCAGCGACTGCTCACCCGTGTAGAGCTTTTGCAAGCAACTGCCTTTGCTGGCGATGGCCTGGGCGGAAAACCCGCCCCAGGTGACGATGCTGAAGATTTCTTCCAGCGCCGCCGGGGCAAGGTAGGCGCGGTACTGGCCGGGAGGCAGCTTGTGCAGCGGGCGGCCAAGGAACGCCAGCTGCTCACGCGCCCGCTGGAAACGCTCAATGAACGCGGCGCTGTCCCAGGTGTGCCCGGCGTAGCTGGCCTTTACCGCTTCGCCATTGGCGTGGAACAGGCTGAAATCGAAGTTGAAACTATTGGCCTGGTGCCAACCAAACGCGCCGTCGGAGCTGGCAAAGCCACGGCTGATCGGGCCGGCAGCATAGAAGCCCACCAGGTCCACACCGTCGGCGGCCTGGCTGATATCTGCCAGCACCTGGGCCAGATCCGGCAACGGTCGCAGTTGTTCGTTGTGGTTTTGCCAGGCGTTGTGGTTCAGCAGCAGGTACGGATCCTGCGGCAACAATGGCAGGGTTTCGCGCAGTTGTTGCAGGCCATCGGCGAGGCGCTGGCGATCCAGCTCCGGCTCGCCCGCCAGGGTGATGCCGAGGTCGGCGTGGCGGCCATCGTTGATCAGCTTGAGGTTGAGGCTGGCCTGTTGCACCTGGCCGGCTTGGCGCACCTTGGCGTGGTTGAAACGCACAAACTCCGACGACTCGTCAGCGTAGCCCAGGTGAAACTGTTCCTTGTCGGTGATGGCCTGTTTGAGCCAGTTCACCAGTGCCTTGAAGTTGTTCATCAGGCATCTCCCCCGAACACGTCGATATCACTGAACACACAGGCCGGTGAGGCGTGGCCCACGCGGATCACCTGGTTGGGTTCGCCTTTGCCGCAGTTGGGCGTGCCTAACACCTGGAAGGTGCTGGCGTCGCCGACGGCGCTGAGGTTGCGCC
The DNA here is from genome assembly GCF_002742515.1 of Pseudomonas sp. 2822-15. Taxonomy (NCBI): domain Bacteria; kingdom Pseudomonadati; phylum Pseudomonadota; class Gammaproteobacteria; order Pseudomonadales; family Pseudomonadaceae; genus Pseudomonas; species Pseudomonas sp. 2822-15. Next base: position 614,847 of record NZ_LJRY01000187.1, read on the forward strand.
AGAACTGCGCGGAGATGGCACGGTAGTTGGGGTTTTTGACCACACCCTTGAGTTCGCCGTTTTCGATCAACTGGCCCCACTCGCAGCCGAACTGGAATTTATTGCGCGCGTCATCAATGGACCAGGAACGGTTGGTACTCATCAGAATGCCGTGCTCGATGCCGCTGACCAGTTCGGCCTGGGTCTTGTCGCCTGCCTCGATATTGAGGTTGGCCATGCGGTCGATGGGCGGCCGATTCCAGCCGCACGCGCGGCTGTTGGCCACGCCTGGCAGGTTCGCGCGAAATTGCGACAGCGCGCCACCCAAGGGCTTGAGCAACAGGCCATCGCGGATCAGAAATTGTTTGCTGGCGGCCGTGCCGTCGTCGTCATGCCCATAGCTGGCGAGCTGTTCGGGGATGTTCGGGTCGAAGGTCACGTTGAGCAAGGGCGAGCCATATTGCAGGTGGCCGAAGTCGCTGGCTTTCACAAAACTGGTGCCGGCGTAGTTACGCTCATCGCCCAGAATGCGGTCCAGTTCCAGCGGATGGCCGATGGACTCGTGGATCTGCAGGATCATCTGGTCGGGCATCAGCAGCAGGTCGCGTGGGCCGTGGGGCGTGTTCGGCGCGAGCAGCAGTTGCAGGGCTTGGTCGGCGACCGTACGGGCGGCGCCGGCCAGGCCGAAGCGGCGGATCACGTTCGCACTGCCTTGCTGGCCGAAGTTGGTGCCGCCCAGAGTGCGGGTTTGGCTGTCGTTGCCGTCGAACGCGGTGACGCTCAGGCCCGGAAAGACGAAACGCTGGGCCTGGCGCAGCTCGGCACCGGCGCTGTTGAGGTAGATCTGTTCAACCCGCGTGGTGCCCAGGCTGACTTCCCAACTCACCAGACGCTCATCCTTAGGCACGCTGGCGGACTCATCGCCGAGCAGTTGGTAGCAATCGCTCAGGGATGGGAAGGGCTGGTCGAGGTCGGGCGACAGGTAGTCGGCCACGTCGCTGGAAACCTGCTGTTGGTGCAGGTCGAGCAGGGCGTGGGGCGAAATCTGCCGGGCTTGCTGTTCGGCGCGCTCAAGGGCGGCTTGCAGGCCGGCGAGGGAAATATCGTTGGTGGCCGCGTAGGCTTCCACGCCGTTGAGACGCACGGTGAGCATCGCGCCCTCGTCATGGCTCAGGTGTGGCGGTTCGGCGACGTTCTTGCGGACCGACAGGTACTGGCCGGATTCGCGCACGTAGCGCAGCGAGAAAAATTCGGCACGGGCGCGCAGGGCACTGAAGTGTTGTTTGAGGATGGGGTGGGCGTCGAACATCGGGACCTCCTTGAGGGCAGCGCAGTCCCAGAGGCTAGCATAGGTGATCGTTCCCACGCTCTGCGTGGGAATGCCGCCTTGGACGCTCTGCGTCCGCTTTTGAAGGTCGTGACGCAGAGCGTCACAGGATGCATTCCCACGCAGAGCGTGGGAACGATCAACGGGTTACTGCGCGGTAGGGCCGACTTCACGCATCGGCTTGCCACGCACCGGCGCATCGCCTGCCACGTAGTAATCCGCCGTGCTGCGCGGCAGCGGCTGGCGGCCACGGATCTTGTCGGCGATTTTCTCGGCGATCATGATCGTCGGCGCGTTGAGGTTGCCAGTGGTGATGATCGGCATGATCGACGCATCCACAACACGCAAGCCCTGCATGCCATGCACGCGGCCTTCGGCATCCACTACGGCCATCTCGTCGGTGCCCATTTTGCACGAGCAGGACGGGTGGAACGCAGTTTCGGCGTGCTCGCGGATGAACTTGTCCAGCTGCTCATCGGTTTGCACGTCAATACCCGGGCTGATTTCACGGCCACGGTATTGGTCGAGTGCCGGCTGCTGCATGATTTCGCGGGTCAGGCGAATGCCATCGCGGAATTCCTGCCAGTCCTGTTCGGTGGCCATGTAGTTGAAGAGGATGCTCGGGTAGTCCCGAGGGTTCTTCGACTTCAATTGCACGCGGCCACGGCTTGGCGAACGCATGGAGCCCATGTGCGCCTGGAAACCGTGCTCTTTCACACCGTTGCTGCCGTTGTAGTTAATCGCGACCGGCAGGAAGTGGTACTGGATGTTCGGCCAATCGAAGTCTTCACGGGTGCGGATAAAACCGCCCGCTTCGAACTGGTTGCTGGCGCCGATGCCGGTGCCGTTGAACAGCCATTCGGCACCGATAGCCGGTTGGTTGTACCAGAGCAGCGACGGGTACAGCGACACTGGCTGGGTGCAGGCGTATTGCAGGTACAGCTCAAGGTGGTCCTGCAGGTTTTCGCCGACGCCGGGCAGGTCGTGGACCACCGGGATGTCGAGGCTTTCCAGCAGTTTGGCCGGGCCCACACCGGAGCGTTGCAGCAGTTGCGGCGAAGCGATGGCGCCGCTGCACACCAGTACTTCTTTACGCGCACGGGCTTCAACGCGCTCTTCGGCCGCGCCGATCAGGTAACGCACGCCCACGGCACGCTTGCCTTCAAACAACACTTTGTCGGTAAGGGCGTGGGTGACGATGGTCAGGGTCGAGCGCTTCTTGGCCGTGTCCAGGTAACCGCGTGCGGTGCTGGCGCGACGGCCTTTAGGCGTGACGGTACGGTCCATCGGGCCGAAGCCTTCTTGCTGGTAGCCGTTCAAGTCGTCGGTACGCGGGTAACCGGCCTGTACGCCGGCTTCAACCATGGCGTGGAACAGCGGGTTGTTGCCGGCTTTCGGCGTGGTCACGCTGACCGGGCCGTCGCCACCGTGGTAGTCGTTGGGGCCGATGTCGCGGGTTTCGGCTTTACGGAAATAGGGCAGGCAGTCGAGGTAGGTCCAGTTTTCCAGACCGGGCAGTTTTGCCCAGTTGTCGTAGTCCAGGGCGTTGCCACGGATGTAGCACATGCCGTTGATCAGCGAAGAACCGCCCAGGCCTTTGCCGCGACCGCATTCCATCCGACGGCCGTCCATGTGTGGCTCTGGGTCGGTTTCGTAGGCCCAGTTGTAGCGACGGCCTTGCAGCGGGAACGCCAGCGCGGCCGGCATTTGGGTACGGAAGTCAAAACGGTAGTCCGGGCCGCCGGCTTCCAGCAGCAGGACGGTGACGCCTTCGTCTTCGGTCAGACGGGTCGCCAGGGTGTTACCGGCGGAGCCGGCACCCACAATGATGTAATCGTATTCTTGGGACATTGGATGCACCCTCTTTTGAGATGGTCAGGTCGGGCCTCATCGCAGGCAAGCCGGCTCCCACATTTGATTGGGTTCATACAGCACAAAATGTGGGAGCCGGGCTTGCCCGCGATGGCGGCCTCGCGGGCAATACAACGCTCGGATTTAGAACACCGAGGCGTAGTCGCCCAGCTCAACCTGTACCGATTTGATGCGGGTGAAGTTGTTCAGCGAGCTGATGCCGTTCTCACGGCCCACACCGGATTGCTTGTAGCCACCGACCGGCATCTTGGCGTCGGATTCGCCCCAGGCGTTGATCCAGCAGATACCCGCTTCCAGCTGATGAATCACGCGGTGGGCGCGGTTCAGGTCCTTGGTTACCAGACCTGCGGCCAGGCCGAAATCGGTGTCGTTGGCGCGGCGGATCACTTCTTCTTCGGTCTCGTAAGTGAGGATGCTCATCACTGGGCCGAAGATTTCTTCACGGACGATGGTCATCTCGTCGGTGCAGTCAGTGAACACAGTCGGAGCCACATAAGCGCCTTTGGCGAATTCGCCGTCGGTCAGACGGTCGCCGCCGCACAGTACGCGGGCGCCTTCTTCCTTACCTTTGGCGATGTAGCCGAGCACGCTTTCCATGTGGGCGAAGCTGACCAGCGGGCCGAAGTTGGTGTTTTCGTCTTGTGGGTTGCCGACGCGAATGCGCGCAACACGCTCAACGATCTTGGCTTCGAACGCCGCTTGCAGGTGGTTCGGCACGAACACGCGAGTGCCGTTGGTGCAGACCTGACCGGAGCTGTAGAAGTTGGCCATCATGGCGATGTCGGCGGCGCGATCCAGGTCGGCGTCTTCGAACACGATCAGCGGGGACTTGCCGCCCAGTTCCATGGTCACTTCCTTGAGCGAAGAGCTCGAAGCGCTGGCCATGACTTTCTTGCCGGTGTCGGTGCCGCCGGTGAACGAGACTTTCTCGATGCGCGGGTGCTCGGTCAGCCAGGTGCCGACTTCACGGCCGCTGCCGGTCAATACGTTGAACACGCCAGCCGGTACGCCGGCTTCGGTGTAGATCTCGGCCAGTTTCAGGGTGGTCAGCGAAGTGACTTCGCTTGGCTTGAAGATCATTGCGTTACCCGCCGCCAGGGCCGGTGCGGATTTCCACAGGGCGATCTGGATCGGGTAGTTCCACGCGCCGATACCGGCCACCACGCCCAGCGGCTCGCGGCGGGTATAGACGAACGAAGTGTCGCGCAACGGGATCTGCTCGCCTTCGATGGCTGGCACCAGGCCTGCGTAGTATTCCAGCACGTCGGCGCCGGTGACGATGTCGACGTATTGGGTTTCGGAGAAGGCTTTACCGGTGTCCAGGGTTTCCAGGGCGGCCAGTTCATCGTTGCGCTCGCGCAGGATGTCGACGGCACGACGCAGAATGCGCGAACGCTCCATGGCGGTCATGGCAGCCCAGATTTTCTGGCCTTTTTCGGCGCTGACCACGGCACGTTCCACGTCTTCCTTGGTGGCGCGTTGCACTTGGGCGAGAACTTCACCGTTAGCCGGGTTGATGGCTTCGAAGGTGGCATCGCTGCCAGCGTCGCTGTAGCCGCCGTCAATGTAGAGTTTTTGCAGTTCGAAACGGGCCATAAAGTCCTCGCAAGTGCATAAGTGGTTGGCGTTACCCGCCGCCAGTGGGCCATGGGGTTGTGGCAACACTGGGCGGCAGACGTTCAGGGGTTGAGCGGTTATGTGTGCTCTAACTCACCTGCTTGGCCAATTGGAAATCCATGTATTCGTAAGCGATCCGTTGCGCCTGCTCCGTGTCGAAAGCGTCTCCCGACAGGGCGCCGCGCAACCACAAACCGTCGATCAGGGCCGCCAGGCCTCTGGCTGCTTTGCGTGCGTGCGGCAGCGGCAGCACTCGGCGGAACTGGCAGCACAGGTTGGAATACAGACGTTGATCGTTGATCCGCTGCAACCTGTGCAATGACGGGTGGTGCATGCTGGCGGCCCAGAAGGCCAGCCAGGTTTTCATTGCCGGTCCGTTGACCTGGCTGGCGTCAAAGTTGCCCTCGATGATCACCCGAAGGTGGGCACGGGGGCTGTCGTCTTTCAACGCTTGCCTGCGTTCGTGGACGTTCTCGATCAGCACATTCATCAAGTACCGCATCGTTGCGGCGATCAGGCCGTTCTTGTCCTGAAAGTAGTGACTGATGATGCCGTTCGAGACGCCGGCCAAACGGGCGATCAGCGCAATGCTGGCATCGCCCATTCCAACCTGATCGATGGCCGTCAAAGTGGCTTCGATCAACTGCTGGCGGCGTATGGGTTGCATACCGACCTTGGGCATGTAGCACCTCTCCTTAGGCCTGCCGTTGGGCGATAAACGCCCCTCGGCTTGATGGCCAGTCTATTTTGTTTTGATTGAACGTTCAATCAACAAAGAATAAGATCTGCGACAAATGGTCGCTGCCTACAGATTTTTCCTACCTGTGAGCGACGTCCTCTGACACCTGCAAAAACCCTTGAAACAGGCCGAATCAGGGCCTGGCCACTGCCTCGGCGCGGCTCAAGAATTTTCGGGGTGTCTTTATAACACCCGTCCGTCGACTGCCGAAAAATCGATGTCCCGGGATAACCGTTGCCTTGTGTTTCTCTCTCGCACTGCCCGGAGCATCTGCGCCATGAGTTCTGCCTCTCTTATAAAGACCCCGCCGGAAAAGGTCAGGGTCAACGGTTGGGTGTTCTACACCTCCACCGCGCTCATTCTGTTGTTGACCGCCATTTTGATCATCGCCCCGCAGGAGGCCGGGCGCATGCTCGGCATAGCCCAGGCGTGGCTGTCGAAAAGCTTCGGCTGGTACTACATGGTGGTCATCGCTGCCTACCTGGTGTTTGTGGTCGGCCTGGCGTTTTCGTCCTACGGTAAATTGAAACTGGGCAGCAAGGACGACACCCCGGACTTCAGCTACGGCGCCTGGGCCGGCATGCTGTTCTCGTCCGGCATCGGCATCTCGCTGCTGTATTTCGGGGCTTCCGAGCCGTTGGATCACTACTTCAACCCGCCCGAAGGCGTCGCCGCCAGCAATGGCGCAGCCCGCCAGGCGTTGCAGTTGACGTTCCTGCACTGGGGCCTGCACGGCTGGGCGATTTATGCGCTGGTCGGCCTGGCCGTGGCGTACTTCGCGTACCGTCATAACCAGCCGCTGGCGTTGCGTTCGGCACTGTACCCGCTGGTGGGCGAGCGTTGGGTCAAAGGCGCAGCCGGCCACGCGGTGGACGGTTTTGGCATGTTCGTGACCCTGCTGGGCCTGGTGACGAACCTGGGGATTGGTTCGATGCAGGTGTCGTCGGGCCTTGAAAACCTGTTCGGCATGCAACACAGCAACACCAACCTGCTGATCGTGATCATCGTGATGAGCACCGTGGCGACCATCGCCGCCGTGTCGGGTGTGGAAAACGGCATTCGCCGCCTGTCCAACCTCAACATCGTGTTGTTCAGCGGCTTGCTGATCTTTGTGCTGTTGTTTGGCCCGACCCTGCACCTGCTCAATGGCCTGGTGCAGAACACCGGTGACTACCTCAACGGCATCATCCTGAAAACATTCGACCTGTATGTGTACGAAGGCGATGCCGACAAGACCGAGCGCTGGATGGGCCTGTGGACCCTGTTCTACTGGGCCTGGTGGATTTCCTGGGCGCCATTTGTCGGCATGTTCATCGCGCGTATTTCCCGTGGTCGTACGGTGCGTGAGCTGGTGGCCGGCGTGCTGCTGATCCCGCTGGGCTTCACCCTGGCGTGGTTGTCGATCTTCGGTAACTCGGCGCTGGACCTGGTGTTGAACCATGGTGCGGTCGAGTTGGGCAAGACGGCGCTGGAACAACCGTCGATGGCCATCTACCAACTGCTTGAGCATTACCCGGCGTCGAAAATCGTCATCGGTGTGTCGATTTTCGTGGGCTTTGTGCTGTTCCTGACCCCGGCGGATTCCGGCGCGGTGATGATGGCCAACCTGTCCTGCAAGGGCGGCAATGTGGATGAAGATGCGCCGCACTGGTTGCGGATCTTCTGGTCGGCGGTGATCACTCTGGTGACCATCGGCCTGCTGTTCGCGGGTAACTTCGAAGCCATGCAAACCATGGTGGTGCTGGCGGGGCTGCCGTTCTCGGTGGTGCTGATTCTGTTTATGTTCGGTTTGCACAAGGCGATGCGCCAGGATGTGGCCATCGAACAGGAGCAGGCGCAATTGGCCGAACGTGGTCGTCGTGGTTTCAGCGAGCGTTTGACCGCCCTGGACCTGCAACCGAGTCAGGGCACTGTGCAGCGCTTTATGGACAAGCACGTTACGCCGGCGTTGGAAGAGGCGGCGGCAACCTTGCGTGAGCAAGGGCTGGAGGTGCAGACGCTGCTGGGTAAATCCAAGCGCTGCATCGGTGTGCGTATCGAGATGGAAGAGGGCAACCCGTTTGTCTATGAAGTGAGCCTGGATGCTTACTCTTCGGCACCGAGCGACCTGCCCGAAGAAGAGCGCACCCGCTACTACCGGGCCGAGGTCTACCTGCACAACGGACCTCAGGAATATGACCTGATGGGCTTCGCCCAGGAGCAGATCACCCGGGACGTGCTCGATCAGTTTGAAAGCCATCGGCAGCTCCTTGGCCGTGTCTATAGCTGATGGTTGAGCTTGAATGATCGTTCCCACGCTCCGCGTGGGAATGCATCCTGTGACGCTCCGCGTCACGACTTCAAGAGCGGACGCAGAGCGTCCAGGGCGGCATTCCCACGCGGAGCGTGGGAACGATCAGGCGACTAACCCAGGTTCTTGCCCAGCAGGGCATGGTACAGCTCGCTATCCCCCAGAATCCCCACCACCTGGTTGTTGTTATGCAACACCAGCTTGTTCCCCGTGTGATACCGGATCTGCAACGCATCGCGCATGCCGATATTGGAATCCACCAGCGTCGGTACCCGGCCCAAACCTTCCACCGGTTGCCCCGGCGCCCAGTTCTGCAGGTTCAACGGCGTGCCGTTCTGGCGTGCGCCCTTGATCACATTGCCTTCGGCCAGGTCCAGCCACGAATCGCCGCCCGGGTCCAGGCTGATGGAGCCGTTGACGTGGGTGCAGTTCTCTACGGTGCGCATCAGGCTGCGGCCGCACAGCACGTTCAGCGGGTTGGTATGGGCGACGAAGGTGCGCACATAGTCATCCGCCGGGTTCAGTACGATCTCTTCCGGCACGCTGTACTGGATGATCTTGCCGTCTTTCATGATCGCGATGCGGCTGCCGAGTTTCAGTGCCTCATCCAGGTCGTGGCTCACGAACACGATGGTCTTGCTCAGCTTGCGTTGCAGCTCCAGCAATTCATCTTGCAGGCCTTGGCGGATCAGCGGGTCGAGGGCCGAGAAGGGTTCGTCCATCAGCAGGATATCGGCGTCCATCGCCAGGGCGCGGGCCAGGCCGACGCGCTGCTGCATGCCGCCGGACAGCTCGTCGGGCTTCTTGTTACGCCATTGGGCCAGGCCCACCAGTTCGAGTTTTTCATCCACCAGCGCACGCCGTTCTTTCTCCGGGCGGCCCTGCATCTCCAAGCCAAAGCTGATGTTCTCGCGCACCGTCAGCCACGGCATCAACGCGAACTTCTGGAACACCATGGCGATACGCTTGGTGCGCATCATTTTCAGCTCGGCCGGTGTGCACGAAGCGATGTCGATCTGGCGACCTTCATGCTCCACAAACAGTTGGCCACGGCTTACGGTGTTGAGGCCGTTGATGCAGCGCAGCAGGCTTGATTTGCCGGAGCCGGACAGGCCCATCAGCACGCAGATCTCGCCTTTTTCAATGTCCAGGCTGGCTTTTTCAACGCCGACGATCTGCCCGGTCTTTTTCAGGATCTCGTTACGGCTCATGCCCTGGTCCAGCAGCTTGAGCGCTTCGCGTGGGTCTTTGGAGAAGATCACGTCGACATTGTCGAATCGGATAATGCTCATGCATCACCCCCTACTTTGGCGTCGGGTTGTTTGCAGATGCGGTCGAGCATGATGGCCAACAATACGATTGCCAGGCCGGCTTCAAAGCCCAGGGCGATGTCGGCGGTGTTGAGTGCGTTGACCACCGGCTTGCCGAGGCCGTCGGCGCCCACCAGGGCCGCGATCACCACCATCGACAACGACAGCATGATGCATTGGGTAATGCCGGCGGCAATGCTCGGCATGGCGTGGGGCAGTTCAATGCGTGAGAGCAACTGACGGCGCGAGCAGCCAAAGGCCTTGCCCGCGTCCATCAACTCTTGCGGTACATCGCGGATACCCAGGTAGGTCAGGCGGATAGGCGCGGCAATCGCGAACACCACCGTGGAGATCAAGCCAGGCACCACACCCAGCCCGAAGAGGGTCAGGGTTGGGATGAGGTAGACGAAGGTCGGCACGGTCTGCATCAGATCGAGCACCGGCCGCATCATGGTGTAGAACAGCGGTTTGTGCGCGGCAACAATGCCCAGCGGCACACCGATGACCACGCAGACCAGGGTGGCGAACAACACCTGGGCGAGGGTTTCCATGGTTTCCTGCCAGTACCCCAGGTTGAGGATCAGCAGGAAGGAGGCGATGACAAAAACGGTCAGGCCCCATTTGCGTTGAATAAAGTGAGCCAGCAGCGCAATCAGACCGATCAATGCCAGCGGATTGAACCAGGTCAGCGCGAACGTCACGCCGTGGATCATCGTTTCCAGGGTCGATGCGATTGCGTCGAAATAGTTGGCACCATGTTTGGTCAACCATTCGACGAAGGCAGCGATGTACTGGCCTAGTGGGATTTTCTGTTCAGTCAGCATGGTAGTGAATGTCCACATGCGAAGGGGAAAACATCCCAGGCCAGCGCACCGGCCTGGGGTCAGCGATGTTGCCGGGTTAATTATTTGGCGAGGTAAGCTTTAACGGCGTCCAGCCCTGGTTTGCCATCAATGGTGGTGACACCGGCAAGCCAGGTGTCGAGTACTTGTGGGTTGGATTTGAGCCAGGCTTTGGCGGCTACATCCGGTTTTTGTTTGTCGTCCAGGACTTTACCCATCAGGGTGCTTTCCATGTTCAGGGTGAACGACAGGTTTTTCAGCAACTGACCGACGTTGCTGCATTCCTGGGTGTAGCCCTTGCGAACGTTGGTGTAGATGGTGGCCTGGCCATAGTTGGGGCCGAACGAATCGTCACCGCCGGTCAGGTACTTCATCTTGAAGCGGGTGTTCATCGGGTGTGGTTCCCAACCGAGGAACACGATGGCCTGGTCGCGTTTGGTGGCGCGTTCCACTTGCGAGAGCATCCCGGCTTCGCTGGACTCCACCACTTTGAAACCGGCGGTTTTCAGGCCGAAGGCGTCTTTGTCGATCAGGGTCTGGATGGTGCGGTTGCCGTCGTTACCCGGCTCGATGCCGTAGATTTTGCCGCCCAGCTCATCCTTGAATTTGGCGATATCGGCGAAGTCTTTCAGGCCCTTGTTATACAGCGCCTCGGGTACGGCCAGGGTGTATTTGGCGTTCTCCAGGTTGGCGCGCACGGTTTCCACGGTGCCGGCATCACGGTACTGCTTGATGTCGTTTTCCATGGTCGGCATCCAGTTGCCGAGGAAGATGTCCATGTTCTTGCCGTCGGCCAGCGACTTGTAGGTCACCGGCACTGAAATCATCGTGGTACGTGGCTTGTAGCCCAAGCCTTTGAGGATTTCACTGGTGGTTGCGGTGGTGACGGTGATGTCGGTCCAGCCGACATCGGAGAAATTGACGGTCTGACATTGTGCCGGTTCTGCAGCGTGCGCCAGGGCTGGCAGACTCAACATGGCGGCCAACAACAACGAGGGTGAACCTTTCATCTGGGTAGACTCCTGTGTCTTTTTTCTGACGGCTTGTGCCGCGCTTTATAAGTGTTGCGGTTGGGGCGTGCTTCAAGCTGACGGCACGATGCCTTGCAAACGAGTCGAGACTGATCATGTACCAGTGAAAATCTGACGCCTACAGGGGGCGTCGTATCCAGTACAGGGATGGTCGTATCCAGTGTCGGTGACGTCGCTTACAGATTTTTTCAACGGCAAAACTGCATTTTTTGCCGCTCTGCACCGCTAAAAACGGCCAAAACGCCCGTTCGCGCGAGGGCGGCGCTGCTGAGCATGGTCACGTCGGTGTGAGACGCCGTGAGGGGCAACAAAAGCTTGATGATGCCGCTATTCGGGCGAGTTCAGCGTAGCAGGTCGCCCGTGCCCATCGAGGAGTTTCACGGCAATGGCTATCAGCGTTTTCGACCTGTTCAAGATCGGCATCGGGCCTTCGAGTTCTCACACCGTCGGCCCCATGCGCGCCGCGGCGTTGTTCGTTCAGCACTTGCGTGAACGTGGAATGTTGGAACAAGTACGTCGCGTCGAAGTTCAGCTCTACGGCTCGTTGTCGGCCACCGGCATCGGCCACGGCAGCGACACCGCTACCATCATGGGCTTGATGGGCGAATGGCCGGACGCAATTGACCCGTCGCAGATCGGCCTGCGTATTCACACCCTGCGCGAGACCGACACCTTGTTGCTCGACGGGCGTTTGCCGGTGCCCTTTATCTGGGCGCGCGACATGCGCCTGCTCGATGAAAACCTGCCCTTCCACCCCAACGCCATGACCCTGGTGGTGTTTGGTGATGACGGCGAGCTGCACCGCGACACCTACTATTCAGTCGGCGGCGGTTTTGTGGTGGATGAGGCCCAGGCGCAGAGCGGCGTGGCGGACATGGACCGCACCGAGTTGCCCTATGATTTCTCCAGCGCGGTGGAGCTGTTGCAGCTGTGCAAGACCCACAACCTGCGCGTTGCCGAATTGATGCTGGCCAACGAAAAAACCTGGCGCAGCGAAGAAGAAATCCGCAGCGGCCTGATGAAGCTCTGGCGCGCCATGCAGGACTGCGTGGAGCAGGGCCTCAAGCACGAAGGCATCCTGCCCGGCGGCCTGAATGTGCGACGTCGCGCGGCCAAGCTGCACCGCAGTTTGCAGGAGCTGGGCAAACCGAATGTGATCGGCTCAACCTTGAGCGCCATGGAATGGGTCAACCTGTTCGCCCTGGCGGTCAATGAAGAAAACGCCGCCGGTGGGCGCATGGTCACCGCCCCCACCAATGGCGCGGCGGGGATTATTCCGGCGGTGCTGCACTACTTTATGAAGTTCAGCGAAGAGGTCACCGAAGCCAACGTGGTCGACTATTTGCTGGGCGCTGCGGCGGTGGGGATTCTGTGCAAGAAAAACGCCTCGATCTCCGGCGCCGAAGTCGGCTGCCAGGGCGAAGTCGGTTCTGCTTGCGCCATGGCGGCTGCCGGACTGGCCGAGATCCTCGGCGCCACGCCGGAGCAACTGTGCAACGCCGCTGAAATCGGCCTGGAACATAACCTCGGCCTGACCTGCGACCCGGTGGGCGGGCTGGTGCAAGTGCCGTGCATTGAGCGCAACGCGATTGCGGCGGTGAAGGCGATCAACGCGGCGCAGATGGCGCTGCGCGGTGATGGCCAGCACTTTATTTCCCTGGACCGGGTGATCCGCACCATGCGCGATACCGGCGCGGATATGCATGACAAGTACAAAGAGACATCGCGAGGGGGCTTGGCGGTCAGCGCAGTAGAGTGTTGATTCAGTAATGCCGCCATCGCAGGCAAGCCAGCTCCCACATTTGGAATGCATTCCCCTGTGGGAGCTGGCTTGCCTGCGATGGCGATAGTTGCAGCACCACTGCTCATAAAGTGAACACCCGAACCCAAACGCGCCACCTTTTAGCGCGTCGCAAATAGATAAGTAGCTTGCGAACGATCCCGCGCCTTCCCACCCGTCACCCGTGCGTGCGGTGACAGACCTTTCCCACACCCGCAAAGCGCCTTCCCACAAGTGCTACCGATCTGCTCACACCCCTTGAGCAGGGCCGGTCTGACGTCCATTTCCGGCCATATCCCGCACTCCCTGCGCGGGCTTATATAGACGCGTCATCAGGTCGTTTTTAGGATTTATTGGACGGCCATTCAATTTTAGGCATGGCATTTGCTCTATCCATTCAAAGCCTCTCTCCTTGCTGGAGACGAACGCAATAACAAGAGCCTCGCCTGAGGCCATCACCCGCTTTGTGTGAGGAGATACCGCGATGACGTCGTTCAACTCCGGGGCCCAACCCCAGAACCGTGCGCCTCAATCCATCGGCTTTTTGCTGCTGGACAATTTCACGCTGATTTCCCTGGCTTCGGCAGTGGAACCGCTGCGCATGGCCAACCAGCTGTCCGGCCGCGAGCTGTATCGCTGGACAACCCTGAGTGTCGACGGCAACCAGGTCTGGGCCAGCGACGGTCTGCAAATCACCCCCGATGCCTCCATGCACAAAGCTGCGGCCCTGGACACTGTGATTGTGTGCGGCGGCGTGGGCATCCAGCGCACCGTGACCCGTGAACATGTGTCGTGGCTGCAAAGCCAGGCGCGCCAATCGCGCCGCCTTGGCGCGGTCTGCACCGGCAGTTGGGCCTTGGCCTGCGCCGGGTTGCTCGACGGCTTTGATTGCAGCGTGCACTGGGAATGCCTGGCCTCGATGCAGGAAGCCTTCCCGCGCGTGGCCATGAGCACGCGCCTGTTCACCCTCGACCGTAACCGCTTCACCAGCTCGGGCGGCACCGCGCCGCTGGACATGATGCTGCACCTGATCAGCCGTGACCACGGCCGTGAATTGTCGGCCGCCATCTCCGAGATGTTTGTGTACGAACGCATCCGCAACGAACAGGATCACCAGCGTGTGCCGCTCAAGCACATGCTCGGCACCAACCAGCCGAAACTGCAGGAAATCGTCGCGCTGATGGAAGCCAACCTCGAAGAGCCGATCGACCTGGATGAGCTGGCGGTGTATGTCGCCGTGTCGCGCCGCCAACTGGAGCGGCTGTTCCAGAAATACCTGCACTGCTCACCGTCGCGCTACTACCTCAAGTTGCGCCTGATCCGTGCACGGCAGTTGCTCAAGCAAACGCCGATGTCGATCATCGAAGTGGCGTCGGTGTGCGGGTTTGTGTCCACGCCGCACTTCTCCAAGTGCTACCGCGAATACTTCGGCATTCCGCCACGGGATGAGCGCGTAGGTTCCAACACCACCCAGCAAGTGGCGATGATGCCGATTCCGCAGGCGCTGGTGCTGTCACCGTTGTCGGGGCCGATGTCGGCGTTGAGCCAGGCGCGTAATGAGTCGACGTTTGCGAGTGTAAGGCTCTAGACCGAGTCGCCTTCATCGCAGGCAAGCCAGCTCCCACAGGGGAATGCATTCCAAATGTGGGAGCTGGCTTGCCTGCGATAGCGATCTATCAGGCACCAGAGCTTTGCTTGAACTGCACCAAAGCCGGCAACAACTGCTTGTCGATCGCCTGGCGCACCGCCGGCAAGATCGTCGCGCTGCCGGTGTACATCTGCTCCACCATGCCCTTGAGCGCCTTGGCCCGCGCAGCGCTCAAACCGCGTACCGCACATTCGCAAGCCTGTTCGGCGCTGGCGCCGCTGGATACCTCGAAACCCAGCGAGCGCAGTTGGCTCAGCAGGTCATCCTGGTCTATCAAGTCCGCGTGCATCATGACGTTTATCCTGGTGTAGGGAGCGGGATTGAATGGGATTCTGGTAGGCCCTCGGCCGGTCGGCAAGGGCAGAATCGGCGAATGGCTCAGATGGCTATGAACAGGTCGTTTTCGGGTCATTTACCGATAGCAACAATAGGCACACTGGAGGCCAGGCACGCACCTTGACGGTTTGGTCACCCTCGGGATGTCACGCTCACACCAAGCACTCTGCCCCGATCCAGTCACGGCTGGCCCGGGGCTTTTTTTGGCTGGGGTTTGTGGTGGATATGCCGGCCTCTTCGCGAGCAAGCCCGCTCCCACACTTGACCTGGTTTTACCTTTGAAATGGGGTCAAATGTGGGAGCTGGCTTGCCTGCGATGGCCGCACCTCGGTCTACCTCTGCAACACCAATATCCGGGACAACAACTCATCCCGATCAATGTAACAACCCTGAAAATGCCGCGCCCCCGAAGCCGGGTCAAACGCATTACGCGCATGCAAGGTGCGGCGGTTATCAAAGCACCACAACTCCCCCGGATTCAGGCGTTTGACCAGCCGGAAACGATCCTCGCGCGTCATCGCGATAAAGCGCCGATACGCCCGGTACAACAATGGCATCTGCTCCACGCTGGCCTCAAACGGCCCACGCAAAAAGTTGGCCATGCGAATCTCTGCCACATCACCCAAGGCGTCCAGCGCAATAATCGGTGCCAGGCGGCGGTAGTCGCTGTGCCGGTCTTTATTGCGAAACTCCACCGGGATTTCACACAGTGCGCGAAACGCCTCGGGGTCTTCGCTGCGCAGCGCCTGGGCGATGGCAAAACCATCGACAAAAATGCTCTCGCCACCGTCGGCGTCGTTCACCAGGCAATGCAAAAATTGCAGCCCGGGTTGCAGCTCCCGTGTCGGCAAATCACTGTGCAGCGGCAGGTTGAAAGCGGTGTAGGCGTTACTGTCGGCATCGGCCTTGGATTGCACGTTGAACAGTACGCCGAAGTTGCTCTCGCGAATAAATGAAATGCGCTTGGCGACCAGTGCAAGAGAGCCGGGCTCGGTGGGTACGCCACGGATTTGCGTAAGGCCACCGTCGCGCAAGGCCAGCAGCCATTGCAGCAGGGCTTTGGGGTCTTCCATCACCGTCGCATAGTCGAAGACGGGCAGCGCGAAGGTGCTGTGCCACAGGTGCGACTGGGGTTTGGCTGCGCGGCGTTCGGCGCGTGATTGATCGTCATAGGCGTGGGCGCGCAACCAGCCTGGGTCGTACTGGCTGCGATGGCCGCCGTGCCATTCCACGCACAGAAAACCTTGATCGATGTACGCGCTGACTGCGCGCAGATGCTCGTCCACATCGACAATTTCCAGCACCTGCTCACGGGTCACGCTGTACACGCATTCGCTGCAAGGGCAGTTGTCCCGCAGCCACTGATGATGGAACGGGCTGACCCGCCCATCGGCCCACTGCACGCGAATCTGATCGTCCAGCACCTGCGCCTCGGCAAGGTCGCAGATCTTCGGGTAAGTACGGAAATCGGCAACAGCGGCGGCGGTTTGCATGGCGGCTCCTTATGGTTTTTTGGGGGGTAATCCAATCACTCGGCCCAGCAAGGCAGGGCGGGGCAGGTCGGCCTGTTCGGCATTGATGCCCGCGAGCTTTTCCAGGGTGGCCTCGGTAAACGGCGTCGAATGCGGCCCGGCCAGATCGACGTGCAGCAGCATCTGTTCGTTGCCGGCCAATTCCTTCGCATCGCCCACAAGGTGCAGGCTGTGATAGAGGTGCAGGCGCTTGGCGTCGTGGGCGATCAGTTGGGTGTGCACCTCTACGTCTGCGCCGAGTTTCACTTCGTGCAGGTAGTTGAGGTGCAGTTCCAGGGTGAACAGCGAGTGACCGCTGGCTTCGCGGTTTTCGCTGTCCAGCCCGAGGGTGTCCATCAGCGCGTCGGTGGCGTAGCTGAAGATCAGCAGGTAGAACGCATCACGCAGGTGGCCGTTGTAATCGACCCAGTCGGGCTGGATTTTGGTGGTGTAGGTGGTCAGTGCAGGCATGGCGTGGATTCCGAAAATGTACTCGGTCAATTGTGGGAGCTGGCTTGCCTGCGATGGCAATGGTGAATCTTGCATCGCCATCGCAGGCAAGCCAGCTCCCACAGAGATCAACAGCGGTTATTCAGCGAAAGTCATACCGTGTTTTTCCTTAGTGGTCTTCACAGCTTCAAGCACCGCCAGCAAGCAATCATCACGATAGCGCTCCAGCGCCGAAATGCTGTGTTTACCCAGCTGATCGCTGGTGCCGTCGACCACATCATCAATCAACTTGTCGGTCAGCTCCGGCGCAGGCAAATACGTCCACGGCAACTGCAGTGCCGGGCCGAACTGGGCCATGAAGTGGCGCATTCCGGCATCGCCGCCGGCCAGGGTGTAGGTCAGGAATGTGCCCATGAACGACCAGCGCAAACCGGCACCAAAACGAATCGCGTCATCGATCTCGCCCGTGGTTGCCACGCCATCATTGACCAGGTGCAACGCCTCACGCCACAGCGCTTCAAGCAAACGGTCGGCAATAA
Source organism: Pseudomonas sp. 2822-15 (assembly GCF_002742515.1). Lineage (NCBI taxonomy): Bacteria > Pseudomonadati > Pseudomonadota > Gammaproteobacteria > Pseudomonadales > Pseudomonadaceae > Pseudomonas > Pseudomonas sp. 2822-15. The sequence goes on from NZ_LJRY01000187.1 coordinate 632,118, forward strand.
ACCCTGGCACTTCCTTGCGCACATGCAGCGGGCGCATGCCGAGGGATTCATACACCTTGATCGCCGCTTGAATCGCCTCCGGCGCGGTGTGCTTGCCGCCCACCACTTCCACCAGCGGCAACAGGTAAACCGGGTTGAACGGGTGCCCGACCACGCAGCGTTCCGGGTGCGTTGAGCCCTCGTAGAACTCACTCGGCAACAGGCCCGAAGTGCTGGAGCCAATCAGTGCGTTCGGCTTGGCGGCGGCGCTGATTTTGCTGTGCAATTCCAGCTTCAGCTCCAGACGTTCCGGGGCGCTTTCCTGGATGAAGTCGGCGTCTTTTACGCATTCTTCAATGGTGGTGACAAAGCGCAGGCGATCCTGGGAGGCACCCGGCGCCAGGCCTTGTTTCTCCAAGGCGCCCCAGGCGTTGGCGACACGTTTGCGCAGCGCTGCTTCAGCGCCGGGCGCCGGGTCCCAGGCGACCACATCCAGGCCGTGGGCCAGGGCACGGGACACCCAGCCGCTGCCGATAACACCGCTGCCGAGGGCGGCGAAGGTTTTGATTCCGGTGATAAAGCTCATGTCGACAATCCCTGAATAATGTGAAGAACCCTGTGGGAGCGGGCTTGCTCGCGAATGCGGTGTGTCAGTTGATGCATTCGGTGACTGATTCACCGCATTCGCGAGCAAGCCCGCTCCCACATTTTTGATCCGGTTTCGGCAGGGGATTAACCGCGCTTGGTCAGGCCCATCTTGATTCGGCCTTCCGCCGGGGTCATGACCCGAGCACCCAGGCGGCTGAGGATTTCACTCGCGCGCTCCACCAGTTGGCCGTTAGTGGCGAGCACGCCCTTGTCCAGCCATAGGTTGTCTTCCAGGCCGACCCGCACGTTGCCGCCCAGCAGCACCGCTTGCGCCGCCATGGGCATTTGCATGCGGCCGATGCCGAAGCCAGCCCACACGGCGTCGGCAGGCAGGTTGTCGACCATGGCTTTCATGGTGGTGGTGTCGGCCGGCGCGCCCCATGGGATGCCCAGGCACAGTTGGAACAGCGGGTTGTCGAGCAAGCCTTCCTTGATCATCTGCTTGGCGAACCACAGGTGGCCGGTGTCGAAAATTTCCAGCTCGGCCTTAACGCCCAGCTCCTGAATGCGTTTGGCACCCGCCCGCAGCTGCGCCGGGGTAGAGACGTAAATAGTGTCGCCATCGCCGAAGTTGAGTGTGCCGCAGTCCAGGGTGCAAATTTCCGGCAGCAGCTCTTCAACATGGGCCAGGCGCGTCAGCGGGCCGACCAGGTCGGTGTTGGGGCCGAACTCCATCGGGTTCTCGCCGCCGCCGATCTCCAGGTCGCCGCCCATGCCGGCGGTGAGGTTGACGATAATGTCGATGTCGGCCTCGCGGATGCGCTCCATCACTTCGCGGTACAGCGCCACGTCGCGGCTGAACTTGCCGGTTTGCGGGTCACGCACATGGCAGTGCACCACGGTGGCGCCGGCCTTGGCGGCTTCCACGGCGGCGGCGGCGATTTGTTTGGGAGTGACCGGCACATGCGGGCTGCGGCTGGTCGTGTCGCCAGCACCGGTGAGTGCGCAGGTGATGATGACGTCGTGGTTCATGAGGCGGTTCCTTACAGGCGGGCGTAGTGATGCCGTTCGCAGCCAACAGCGGCTGCGATACGGTGATGCGAATCAGGTTATTTGCTGGTCAGTTGCAGGTTGGCCGCAGCCGGTTTGCCGTCGAAGGTGGTCACGCCTTCAAGCCAGCGCTGCTGGTCTTGCGGGTGATCCTTGAGCCATTGCTTCGCCGATTCGAGAGCGTCCTTGTGATCCAGCAACGGCTGCATCATTCGGCTCTCGTCGGCGGCGGTGAAAGTCAGGTTGGTCAGCAGTTTGTGCACGTTGGGGCATTGCTCGGCGTAGGTCGGTGAAGTCACGCTCCACACCGTGGCCATGCCTTCGTTCGGGCCCAGGGCGTCATCGCTGCCGGTGAGGTAAGTCATGGCGACGTTGACGTTCATCGGGTGCGGCGCCCAGCCGAAGAACACCACGGCTTCTTTGCGGCGCACGGCGCGGTCGACGGCGGCGAGCATCCCGGCTTCGCTGGACTCCACCAACTGGAACTTGCCGAGGCCGAACTGGTTCTTGGCGATCATCGCCTTGATCTGGGTATTGGCCCCCGAGCCTGGCTCGATGCCGTAGATCTTGCCGCCCAGTTCTTTTTCGAACCTGGCAATGTCGGCGAAGGTTTTCAGGCCTTTGTCCGCCAGGTAAGTCGGCACGGCGAGGGTGGCGCGCGCATCTTCCAGGCTCGGTTTGTCGAGGACTTTGACTTGCTTGGCGTCGACAAACGGCGTGATGGTCTGGGTCATCAGCGGGTTCCAGTAGCCCAGGAACATGTCCAGGCGCTGGTCGCGGATACCGGCGAAGATGATTTGCTGGGAGGCGCTGGTTTGTTTGGTCTTGTAGCCGAGGCCGTCGAGCAATACTTGGGTCATGGCGCTGGTGGCGATTACGTCGGTCCAGTTCACCACACCCATGCGCACGTTCCGGCAAGATTCTGCGTCGGCCGCGAGTACGCTGGTGCTCAAGATGGCGCTGGCGCTGAGTGCAAGCACGCAGCGGCTGATCAGTCGGTTCATGGTGGATCCCTCGGCAGGTCGTTATTGTGGGGTCCGGCGTCTTTGTGCGCCGTGGGATCACGTTACGCAGCTTGAGGGGAGGCAAAGCGCACGGCGGCGACCAGCTCTTGCACTGCAGCGACCTGTGCTCTTGAATGGCCGGTTGAACTGGCGTATCACAGTGAGCACGCTGCCCGTCCTACGAGAGCGCCACCATGTCCCAGGATTTCTACTTTCTGCTGATGCCGGGTTTCTCGGCCATCGGCTTTATTTCCGCGCTGGAACCGCTGCGCGTGGCCAACCGCTTTCGCGGCGAGTTGTACCGCTGGCACGTGTTGAGTGCCGATGGCGGCGCGGTGCTGGCGAGCAATGGCATGTCGGTGAACGCCGACGCCGCGCTGGAGCCGCTGAAAAAAGGTGCGACGCTGATGGTGGTCGCAGGCTTCGAACCCTTGAAGTTCACCACGCCCGCACTGGAACACTGGCTGCGTCGCCTTGATCACGATGGCGTGACCCTCGGCGCCATCGACACCGGCGCCTGTGTGCTCGCAGAAGCCGGTTTGCTCGACGGCCACCGCCTGACCCTGCACTGGGAAGCCATCGACGCGTTCAAGGAGTCCTATCCACAGCTCACGGTGACCCAGGAGCTGTTCGAGATTGACCGCCGGCGCATCACTTGCGCCGGTGGCACCGCCTCCATCGACCTGATGCTCGACCTGATCGCCCAGGCCCACGGCCCGGACCTGGCCATCCAGGTGTCCGAGCAGTTCGTGCTCGGACGCATCCGCCCGCGCAAAGACCACCAGCGCATGCAGATCGCCACGCGTTATGGCATCAACAACAAGAAGCTGGTGCAGGTGATCGGTGAGATGGAGCAACACAGCGAACCGCCGCTGAGCACATTGGCGTTGGCCGAGGCGATCAAGGTCACGCGGCGCCAGCTGGAGCGCCTGTTCCGTCTGCACCTGAACGACACGCCGAGCAACTTCTACCTCGGCCTGCGCCTGGAAAAAGCCCGGCAGCTATTGCGCCAGAGCCACATGAGCGTGCTGGAAGTGAGTATTGCGTGCGGGTTTGAGTCACCGTCGTACTTCACCCGCAGCTACAGGGCGCGGTTTGCCAAGTGCCCGAGAGAGGATCGGCGACGGGAGGTGGTTTGACGGGCAATTATAGTAAATTATACTCTTCACTATAATTTATAGCTGTTCCGATAATTGAGTATAAAACCATGTCCAAGCACAGCGGCTTTGTGTTTCGCCGCCCGACGCTGGCTCGCAGCATTGCTGATGGCTTGGTCGGCGCCGGGATTCAGGATTTCACTTCAGGCCTGTTCCTCGCAGCACCTCGACGCACCGGCAAAAGCACCTTTTTGCGCGAAGACCTGATCCCGGAGTGTCAACTGCGGGGTTGGCTGGCGGTTTACGTGGATCTCTGGGCTGACAAAGAGAAAGATCCTGCGGAGTTGATTGCCAGCGCGATTGCTGCGGCGCTGGTGCCCTATGAAAAGGGTATTCGCAAGCTGGCCAAGAACATTGGAATCGAGAAGCTAAGCTTCCTGCGCACGCTTTCCTGGGACTTCAGCAAGCCTCAATTGCCGGTTGGCGCGACGCTGACTCAAGCGTTGGAGTTGCTCCACAGCGCTGCCGAAAAGCCCGTCGTACTGGTGATTGATGAAGCGCAGCACGCACTGACCACCGAGTCCGGCATCAACGCGATGTTCGCGTTGAAAGCTGCCCGAGATCAGCTCAACCAAGGCCGTGACGAGGAGGGCAGAGGCTTGCGCCTGGTGTTCACCGGCTCCAATCGCGACAAGCTCGCGCATTTGGTCCTCGGTAAAAGCCAGCCATTCTTCGGCTCCAGCATCACGCCCTTTCCCTTGCTCGGCAAAGCGTTCACTCAGGCCTACACCGTGCACCTCAACGCACACTTGGCCAGCACCAATCAGTTCAACGCTGCGGATATCGACGAAGCCTTCGAACTGGTCGGCCGTCGCCCGGAGATGCTGCGTACCATCATCGGCGAAGTGGCGCTGGAATTGGGCGAGGCGAGCAACCTGGGCCAACTGCTGCACAGCCGCGCCGAACTGTTGCGTGCCGGCGTGTGGACCGAATTTGAAAGCGCGTGGAATAACCTCACCGTTCCCCAGCGTGCTGTGTTGGCGGTGATGGTGGAGCGCTCGCAGAACAACGAGCCTTTTGCGCCGTTTACCGATAGCACACTCACGGCGGTCAGCAAGGCACTGGAGGACATGGGCAGCGACGTAGTGCCGGGCACCCAGACCATTCAGGCCTGTATCGATGCCTTGCGTGACAAAGAGTTGGTGTGGAAGTCGAGTCGCGGCGGGTATGCCCTGGAAGACAAATCCTTTGGCGATTGGCTGCTGCACAAGCGCCGTACACCGAACTCCAAGACACCATAAATCAACTGTGGGAGCTGGCTTGCCTGCGATAGCGGTAGATCAGGCAGTGCAGCGTTATCTGGCAGGCCGCCATCGCAGGCAAGCCAGCTCCCACAGGGGATTGGTGGTGTGGCTTATTTTTTTACCAGCGCCGAACACGCTGCCTTGAAGGCCTCATGCTGATACTTGTTCAGCGTCGCCGGCAGGGCAAAATCGTGCTTCTTGTTCTGCGCATTGATGGTCTGCGGCGACAGCAATGTCACCTCAACCCCGTCCAGCAACTGAAACACCCCTTCAATCTTGAACGTGGTCGGGCCACCGGCGAATTCGCCTTTCTTGCTGCGTTTTTTGATCGCGATGCGGGTGATGGCGTTTGCCTGCACAAAGGCCTTCACCTGGGCGGCGAAGGCTTTGACGTTGGCCGCCTCATCGTCGTCTTCAAGGGCGATTTTCTTGGTGGCCAGCGCCACGTGAGTCAGCGTCAGGCCATCCTGGGAAGCGACGGCGATGATGGCTTCGCTGCCTTTGATTTCAATGCCGCAGATAGTCATGCAAGAGCCTTGTTTCAGAGAGAAAGTGACGGGATTGTCGCTTATTCCTGCCCAATCGACTCCAAAAACTCCGACCGCTCATCACTCATCCGCGCCAGGCAGTCATTCTGTTGAATCGCGTAGTCCTTGCTGCCATTCACCGCCGGGAAGGTGTCCACCGCGCAATCGGCATCGCGAAGTTTTTCCCACTTCTGCTGGGCATCCTTCAGACGAGCGGTAATGTCGGCCAGTTGCGATTTGTTGCTGCCATAGGTTGAACCCATGCGTTCGAGCAAGCCCTGATAGTTATCCTTGAGCAATTGCTCGGCGGTGGTTTTGTTATAGGTGGCGCATTCCAGGGTTTGTTTGTCGTTTTCGATGCCATCGCAAGGCGTGTTGTCGGTGTCTTCGGCGGCGTGGACGCCGGTTGCGATGAGTGCCAAAGCCAGGAAAATCGATTTCATTGCGCCGTCTCATATCAGGTGATGAGCAAATTCTGGCTCAAGCGTGGGACAAAGAACAGCCACCCGTCAGCGATGTCATGTAGGCCTTTGTCGCTGATTGACGCTTTCGGCAATTCCCCTGTCGTTTTTGCACCCGGCTCAGGTTGCCCCTGGGCATATGCTGGCCCCAAAGCGCCGGCAGACGATTCGGCGCATGAATCGCCAATAAGGGGACGCCTGATGAGCCCAGCCGAGTTGCACGCCGACAGCATCGTTATCGACGGTCTGATTATTGCCAAGTGGAACCGCGACCTGTTCGAAGACATGCGCAAAGGTGGCCTCACCGCCGCCAACTGCACGGTGTCGGTGTGGGAAGGCTTCCAGGCCACGATCAACAACATCGTTGCCAGCCAGACCCTGATCCGTGAAAACAGCGACCTGGTGATCCCGGTGAAAACCACCGCCGACATTCGCCGTGCAAAAGAGCAGGGCAAGACCGGCATCATCTTCGGCTTCCAGAACGCCCATGCGTTTGAGGACCAGCTGGGCTACGTCGAGATCTTCAAGCAGCTCGGCGTGGGTGTGGTGCAGATGTGCTACAACACCCAGAACCTGGTCGGCACCGGTTGCTACGAGCGTGATGGCGGCCTGTCGGGCTTTGGTCGTGAAATCGTCGGCGAGATGAACCGTGTCGGCATCATGTGCGACCTGTCCCACGTCGGTTCCAAGACCAGCGAAGAAGTCATCCTCGAATCGAAAAAGCCGGTGTGCTACTCCCACTGCCTGCCGTCGGGCCTTAAAGAGCACCCGCGCAACAAGTCCGATGAAGAACTCAAGTTCATCGCCGACCATGGCGGTTTTGTCGGCGTGACCATGTTCGCGCCGTTCCTGGCCAAGGGCATCGATTCGACCATCGACGACTACGCCGAAGCCATCGAATACACCATGAACATCGTCGGCGAAGACGCGATCGGCATCGGCACCGACTTCACCCAGGGCCATGGCCAGGATTTCTTCGAGATGCTGACCCATGACAAGGGTTACGCCCGCCGCCTGACCAGCTTCGGCAAGATCATCAACCCGCTGGGCATCCGCACCGTGGGCGAGTTTCCCAACCTCACCGAGACCCTGCTCAAACGCGGCCACAGCGAGCGCGTGGTGCGCAAGATCATGGGCGAGAACTGGGTCAACGTCCTTAAAGACGTCTGGGGCGAATAAGCCACCGCATTTTTCCCCCGGCCGTTCGCGTCGGGGGCACACCTAAGAATTTTCTGGAGTTAAGTTTCCATGGCCAAAATCGCCCCGCAATTGCCTATCGAAGTCGACAGCGAAACCGGTGTCTGGACCTCCGACGCCCTGCCGATGCTGTATGTGCCACGGCATTTCTTCGTCAACAACCACATGGGCATCGAAGAAGTGCTGGGCGCCGACGCCTACGCCGAGATCCTCTACAAGGCCGGCTACAAATCTGCCTGGCACTGGTGCGAAAAAGAAGCTGAATGCCACGGCCTGGAAGGCGTTGCAGTGTTCGAGCATTACATGAAGCGCCTGTCGCAACGCGGCTGGGGCCTGTTCAAGATCCAGGACATCGACCTCGACAAAGGCACTGCCAGCGTCAAGCTCGAACACTCGGCGTTTGTCTACGTGTACGGCAAGGTCGGGCGCAAAGTGGACTACATGTTCACCGGCTGGTTTGCCGGTGCCATGGACCAGATTCTGCAAGCGCGCGGCAGCCAGATTCGCACCGTAGCCGAGCAAGTTTACGGAGGCTCCGAAGAGGGCCATGACGACGGCCTGTTTACCGTCAAGCCGTTGTAAGTCGAGGAACCGTGCCATGGCTTTCGAAGCAATGTTTGCGCCGATTCAGATCGGCAAACTGACCATCCGCAACCGCGTGCTCAGTACCGCCCACGCCGAGGTGTATGCCACCGACGGCGGCATGACCACCGACCGCTATGTGAAGTACTACGAAGAGAAAGCCAAGGGCGGTATCGGCCTGGCAATCTGTGGCGGCTCCTCGGTGGTGGCCATCGACAGCCCGCAGGAGTGGTGGAGCTCGGTGAACCTGTCCACCGACCGCATCATCCCGCACTTCCAGAACCTGGCCGATGCCATGCACAAGCATGGCGCCAAGATCATGATCCAGATTACCCACATGGGCCGTCGCTCGCGCTGGGACGGCTTTAACTGGCCGACCCTGATGTCGCCGTCCGGCGTGCGTGAGCCGGTGCACCGTGCGACCTGCAAGACCATCGAGCCGGAAGAAATCTGGCGCGTAATCGGCAACTACGCCAGCGCCGCCAAGCGCGCCAAGGCCGGTGGCCTGGACGGTGTGGAACTGTCTGCGGTGCACCAGCACATGATCGACCAGTTCTGGAGCCCGCGGGTCAACAAGCGTACCGACGAATGGGGCGGCACCTTCGAGGGCCGCATGAAGTTCGGCCTGGAAGTGCTCAAAGCCGTGCGCGCCGAGGTCGGTGACGACTTTTGCGTGGGCATGCGCCTGTGTGGCGACGAGTTCCACCCGGACGGCCTGTCCCACGAGGACATGAAGCAGATCGCCAAGTATTACGATGACACCGGCATGCTCGATTTTATCGGCGTGGTGGGCTCGGGTTGCGACACCCACAACACCCTGGCCAACGTGATCCCCAACATGAGCTACCCGCCGGAGCCGTTCCTGCATCTGGCGGCCGGTATCAAGGAAGTGGTCAAGGTTCCGGTGCTGCACGCGCAGAACATCAAGGACCCGAATCAAGCCACACGCATTCTGGAAGGCGGCTATGTGGACATGGTCGGCATGACCCGTGCGCACATCGCCGACCCGCACCTGATCGCCAAGATCAAGATGGGCCAGATCGACCAGATCAAACAGTGCGTCGGTGCCAACTACTGCATCGACCGCCAATACCAGGGCCTGGATGTGTTGTGCATCCAGAACGCCGCGACCTCCCGTGAATACATGGGCGTGCCGCACATCATCGAGAAGTCCACCGGGGTCAAACGCAAAGTCGTGGTGGTGGGTGCCGGCCCGGCCGGCATGGAAGCGGCGCGGGTCGCGGCCGAACGTGGCCACGATGTGACCCTGTTCGAGAAGAAAGAATTTATCGGCGGGCAAATCACCACCGCCTCCAAAGCCCCGCAGCGTGACCAGATCGCCGGCATCACGCGCTGGTTCCAGCTGGAGCTGGCACGCTTGAAGGTCGACCTGCGCCTGGGCGTGGCGGCCGATGCCGACACCATCCTCGACCTGCGCCCTGACATCGTGGTGCTGGCCGTCGGCGGGCATCCGTTTATCGAGCAGAACGAACATTGGGGCGCCGCTGAAGGTTTGGTGGTGAGCAGTTGGGACGTGCTCGACGGCAAAGTCGCGCCGGGCAAGAACGTGCTGGTGTACGACACCATCTGCGAGTTCACCGGCATGTCGGTGGCCGACTTCCTGGCCGACAAAGGCTGCCAGGTGGAAATCGTCACCGACGACATCAAGCCTGGCGTGGCGATTGGCGGTACGTCGTTCCCGACTTACTACCGCAGCATGTACCCCAAAGAAGTGATCATGACCGGCGACATGATGCTGGAAAAGGTCTACCGCGAGGGCGACAAGCTGGTGGCGGTGCTGGAGAACGAATACACCGGCGCCAAGGAAGAACGCGTGGTTGACCAGGTGGTGGTCGAGAACGGTGTGCGCCCGGACGAGGTCATCTACTACGGGCTCAAGGAAGGTTCGCGCAACAAGGGCCAGATCGACGTCGAAGCCTTGTTCGCGATCAAACCACAGCCGTGCTTGAGCGAGGTGGGTGAGGGGTACTTGCTGTTCCGCATCGGTGACTGTGTGGCGCAGCGTAATACCCACGCCGCGATCTATGACGCCCTGCGCTTGTGCAAGGATTTCTAGGCAACCACCGAACCACTGTGGGAACCGGTCAATGTGGGAGCCGGGCTTGCCCGCGATGCAGGCGACTCGGTCTTGAGTGACACCGAGGCGATGCCATCGCAGGCAAGCCAGCTCCCACCTTTATCCGGTTCCCATGCAAGACCTGTGTGGTCTTTGGGAGCTTCACCATGTTGAACACTTTGCTTCCTATTCTTTTGTTTGCAGCCATCGGCCTCGCCGCCCTCGGCGCCCTGCGCCGGGTCAACATGTGGCGCCGTGGCCGCGCGTCCAAGGTCGACCTGCTCGGCGGCCTGCTGGCCATGCCCAAGCGCTATATGGTTGACCTGCACCACGTGGTGGCCCGCGACAAATACATCGCCAACACCCACGTCGCCACCGCCCTGGGCTTTGTGCTGTCGGCGCTGCTGGCTATTTTGGTGCACGGTTTTGGCCTGCATAACCGTATCCTCGGCTATGCCTTGCTGCTGGCCTCGGTGCTGATGTTCGTCGGCGCCACCTTCGTCTACCTGCGTCGGCGCAACCCACCCGCGCGCCTGTCGAAAGGCCCGTGGATGCGCCTGCCGAAAAGCCTGATGGCGTTCTCGGTCAGCTTCTTTGTGGTGACCTTGCCGGTGGCCGGAATTTTGCCTGCCGACTTTGGCGGCTGGCTGCTCGCCGCGCTCTTGAGCCTGGGCGTGCTGTGGGGCGTGAGCGAAATGTTCTTCGGCATGACCTGGGGCGGGCCGATGAAACACGCCTTCGCCGGTGCCCTGCACCTGGCCTGGCACCGTCGCGCCGAGCGTTTTGGTGGTGGCCGCTCCACCGGTTTGAAGCCGCTCGACCTCAGCGATAAAAATGCGCCATTGGGCGTGGAAAAACCCAAGGATTTCACCTGGAACCAACTGCTCGGTTTCGACGCCTGCGTGCAGTGCGGCAAGTGCGAAGCGGCGTGCCCGGCGTTCGCCGCCGGCCAGCCGCTGAACCCGAAAAAACTCATTCAGGACATGGTCGTCGGCCTGGCCGGTGGCACCGATGCCAAGTTCGCCGGTAGCCCTTACCCAGGCAAGCCGATAGGCGAACATGGCGGCAACCCGCACCAGCCCATCGTCAACGGCCTGGTCGACGCCGAAACCCTGTGGTCGTGCACCACCTGCCGCGCCTGCGTGGAAGAGTGCCCGATGATGATCGAGCACGTCGACGCCATCGTCGACATGCGCCGCCACCTCACCCTGGAAAAAGGCGCCACGCCGAACAAGGGCGCCGAAGTCCTGGAAAACCTGATCGCCACCGATAACCCCGGCGGTTTCGCACCGGGCGGTCGCCTCAACTGGGCAGCGGACCTGAACCTGCCGTTGCTCAGCGAAAAAGCCAGCTGCGACGTATTGTTCTGGGTCGGTGACGGCGCGTTCGACATGCGTAACCAACGCACCTTGCGCGCCTTCGTCAAAGTGCTCAAAGCGGCCAAAGTCGACTTTGCCGTGCTGGGCCTGGAAGAACGCGACAGCGGTGATGTGGCGCGGCGCCTGGGCGATGAAGCCACTTTCCAACTGCTGGCCACGCGCAATATCCGCACACTGGAAAAGTACAGCTTCAAGCGCATCGTCACCTGCGACCCGCACAGCTTTCACGTGCTGAAAAACGAATACGGCGCCTTCAACGGTAATTATGTCGTGCAGCACCACAGCACCTTCATGGCCGAACTGATCGACGAGGGCGCGCTGAACCTGGGCCAGCACAAGGGCAACAGCGTGACCTACCACGACCCTTGTTACCTGGGCCGCTACAACGGCGAATACGAGGCGCCGCGCCAAGTGCTGCGGGCGTTGGGTATCGAGGTCAAGGAAATGCAACGCTCGGGCTTCCGTTCGCGCTGCTGCGGCGGCGGTGGCGGCGCGCCGATCACCGATATTCCCGGCAAGCAGCGCATCCCGGATATGCGCATGGACGACATCCGCGAAACCGGCGCCGAGCTGGTGGCCGTGGGTTGTCCACAATGCACCGCAATGCTTGAGGGTGTAGTCGAGCCACGGCCACTGATCAAGGACATCGCTGAGTTGGTGGCCGACGCGTTGCTTGAAGACGCCACACCGGCCAAGGCCCCCATCAAGCGTCAACCTGCGGAGGTGCACTGATGAGCGACATTATCCGCCGCGACCCACGGGCCGAATGGATCGCCCGTAACCGCCTGCACCCGTTGCACGCGGCCATGCAGCCGCTGCAACACAGATGGATGGGGCCGAACGGCGTCATCCGCAAAAACGTGCATGGCGTGGGTTTTATCGGCCCCAACGGCATCAAGCGTATCGACCGCAGCGGCGCCCAGCAGGGCGGCGCGGCCAAGCGCACGGCGGCGGTGGAAGTGCAGTTGCCGTTGCACCAGGTAACAGCGCCGGCGTTCTACATCAACGTGGTGCCGGACATGGTCGGTGGCCGCCTGAGCAGCCATGACCGCGACTTGCTCGGCCTGGCCCGGCAACTCGCCGGCAGTGACGGTGCAGTGCTGGCGGTGGTGTTTGGCGAGCACAAAGAAAGTGCTTTTGCCACGGCGGGCGTCGATCGCCTGCTGGTGTTGGAAGGCCATGAATTCGAGGGTTATTCACCGGAGCAACGCATCCAGGGCTTGCGGGCTGTGGATAACCAGTTCAACCCGCGCCATTGGTTGCTGCCCGACAGCCGCAGTGGCGGCGGTGAATTGGGCCGGCGTTTTGCCGCGAGCCTCAAGGAACGCCCGGCCACACGCGTGTGGCAGATCAAGGGCGAGGAGTGCATCGGCCGCGCCGGTGCGGGCCAGGAGGATTTGGCCCGGCCACTGCCGCGCCTGATTCTGGCCGCGGTGGAATGCGCCGAGCCGGTCAGCGAAACCCGTCACGAAGCCTTGCCGGTGGAGTTATCCACAACTCTGGCGCGCAGCCTGCCGCGTATCGAGGATCTCGGCGCAGTGGCGGTGGACCCTGGGGCAATTCCGATGGCCGAGGCGGAGTTCATTTTCTCTGGCGGCAATGGCGTCAAGGATTGGGCATTATTCCACCAGACCGCAGCCGCCTTGGGCGCCACCGAAGGCGCGTCACGGGTGGCAGTGGACGATGGCTTTATGGCGCGTGATCGCCAGGTCGGCGCCAGCGGCACCTGGGTCACGGCACGGGTGTACGTGGCCGTGGGCATTTCCGGGGCGATCCAGCACCTGCAAGGCATCGGTGCCTGCGACAAGGTGGTAGCGATCAACCTCGACCCTGGCTGCGACATGATCAAGCGTGCCGACCTGTCGGTGATCGGCGAAAGCGCCGCGATTCTGCACGCCTTGATCGCCGCGGTCGAGGCCTACCGCCACGGCGCCAAGCGCGATGCGGCTTAAGGAAATGACCATGACCACGAATGTAATCAGCCTGGTGTCCATCGGCGCCCACCCGACCTCCGGCCGTCCGCGTCGTGCGGAGCAGGATGCCCGCGCCGTCGAGCTGGGCCTGCAGTTGGCTGGGGATAAGTTGCAGGTGTTGCATGCCGGTGACATCCAGGAACCCACTTTACGCAGCTACCTGGGCATGGGCCTGCCGCAATTGCATGTACTGGAACAACCGGCGGGCAGTGACGCCTTGCCGGTGCTCAGTGATTATCTGCGCGAGGCCGGCGCTCACGTGGTGCTCACCGGCAGCCAGGCGGAAACCGGCGAAGGCTCGGGTATGTTGCCGTTCCTGTTGGCCGAGCAATTGGGTTGGCCGTTGATAGTCGGGCTGGCGCAGGTTGAGTCTATCGACGGCGGCGTGGCCCATGTGCTGCAAGCCTTGCCGCGTGGCCAGCGGCGCCGCCTGAAGGTGCGCCTGCCGTTCCTGGCGACTGTGGATAACGCCGCGCCCAAGCCACGGCAAAGCGCCTATGGCCCGGCGCAGCGCGGGGAGCTGGCGGCCCATGAAGTCGAAATCGAGGCGGACGAGTTATTCACAGACGCGGTGCTGCAACCGGCCAAGCCCCGGCCCAAGCGCCTCAAGGTGATCAAGGCCAAGAGCGGCGCCGATCGCATGAAGGCCGCCACGGCCAAGGCCAGCGGCGGCGGTGGGCAGGTGCTCAAGGGGCTTACCCCTGAAGCGGGCGCGGAAGCGATTCTTAAGCTACTCATCGAAGAAGGCGTGGTGCGCTGATTGCCTGCAGAAGCTGGCTTGTGTGGGAGCAGGCAAGCCAGCTCCCACAGAAAAACCCGCCCCCGCACTGTTTTTACAGTGCATTGCCCGGATTACCCACAATCCCTGTTGATCCGCCTGTGGATAACCTGTTCGCGGTTGTCCGCACCCCCGGCTGATCAAGCCCTGCAGCCCTCTGTACGAAAAACAACCAGGCTAACTGACGGTTTTTGCTTGGTTTTTTCCTGAATAAGTTTGAAGCCAGGCACAAACTTGCCCCCAAAGTCTGTTGGCGCTTCTGTGGATAAGATGTTCGCTCTCGGCTGGGAGCCTTATAGATAAAGGCTTTCAGTGGCTTGATCAAAATATGATCAATTTGCCTTGTTGGCTCGCGAAAATCCCTGAATGCCCCGATTTATGAAGGTTTGAGGTGGTTTTCCACAAGGCTTGCGAAGTTGCCCCCAAAGTCTGTTGGTGCTTCTGTGGATAAGGTGTTCGCGTACTGCTGTAGGCCACGTATTCAGGGGCTTTCAAGGGTTTGATCAATAAGTGATCAGGTGTGGCTAAAACCCTACGACTTGAATAAGTCACGGATTTTCTTCAGTTAATTTCGGGGGTTGAGCACACTTGCCCACAATTGCTGTGGGTGGCTTTGTGGATAAGTTGTTGGGCGAAGGCTGGAGGGTAGATGGGCAAAGGGCTGTAAGGGGTTTGATCGAAATTTGAACAGTGACCAAGTTACATGTGGGAGCTGGCTTGCCTGTGATTGCGATACATCAGCCGATACATTCCTCGACTGTTACTCCGCTATCGCAGGCAAGCCAGCTCCCACAGTTTGATCTTGGGTGTGTCAGTTATTCGTGCGCCGCTACACCCTTGAGGTAAGGCGCGGGCGCCGCGCCGAGGTTGTTCAGCAGACGCTCGCTGTACCAGTCGACAAAGTTCACCACACCAAACTCATAGGTCTTGGAGTACGGGCCCGGCTGGTACGCGGTGGAGTTGATCCCGCGCTGGTTCTCTTCGGCGAGGCGACGGTCCTGATCGTTGGTGGCGTCCCAGACCTGGCGCATACGCTCCACGTCGTAGTCCACACCTTCCACAGCGTCCTTGTGCACGATCCACTTGGTGGTGACCATGGTTTCCTGGGCGCTGATCGGCCACACGGTGAACACAATGATGTGGTCGCCCATGCAGTGGTTCCACGAATGCGGCAGGTGCAGGATGCGCATCGAGCCCAGGTCCGGGTTCTTGATGCGGCCCATCAGCTTGGCGCAGCCTTGTTTGCCGTCCAGAGTCATCGACACGGTGCCTTTGAGCAGCGGCATGCGCACGATGCGGTTGCGCAGGCCGAAGCTGGCGTGGGCGTAAGGGATCTTCTCGGCGTCCCACGCGGCGGCGGAGGCGGCGACGTGATCTTTAAACGCCTGGTCGGCACGCGGGTCGGTGACGTCGTCCCATTCCAGCAGGGTTTTCAGCAGTTCCGGGTGCGATGCGTTGCAGTGGTAGCACTCGCGGTTGTTTTCCAGCACCAGCTTCCAGTTGGCCTTTTCGAACAAGGTGGTTTGAATCGCCACCTTGGTGTTCTCCATGTCGTAGGGTTCCATGTAGTGGTTCAGCGTCGACAGGAAGTCATCGATGGCCGGCGGGGTTTCGGCCAGGCTGATGAAGATGTAGCCACCCGCCGTTTTCACGTTCACAGGCTTCAAGCCGTACTGCTTCATGTCGAAGTCGGCGCCCATCTCGGTGCCGGCGAACAGCAGGCGGCCGTCCAGCTCGTAGGTCCACTGGTGGTAGTGGCACACGAGCTTGGCGACCTTGCCCTTGTCGCTGGTGCACAGGCGCGAGCCCCGGTGGCGGCACACGTTATGGAAGGCATGCACCACGCCGTCGGCGCCACGGATCACGATGATCGGGTTCTTGCCGATTTGCAGGGTGATGTAGTTGCCCTTGGCGGGGATCTCGCAGGTCATGCCGGCGATCAACCACTCTTTCTGGAAGATCTCCTGCATGTCGATATCAAACAACCGCTCATCAGAGTAGAACGGCTGCGGCAGCGAAAAAGTGCGCTCGCGCTCTTGCAGCATTTGCGCGGTGGCCTTGCGTGCGGGTTCCAGCGGATCGCCCAAGCTTAAGGTTGCGGTGACGTCCATCGTGTGTGTCCTCATGGCCATTCTGTGTGGCCGGCGAAAGTGGCTGATCAGGTTTTGCAGCAAGGCGTAAAGAAAGCGTCGTTGTTGGAAGCGAGTGTGGGGCCGCCGATGCACCGAACCTTGTCCATTAGCGACATGGCCCACTCTGATCCCGACGCGCAAGCCCCGTCGTATGGGGGCTGGTCGCGATAAGTATGTGAATGTCGCAGATAGGTAAATGGGCGGTTGCGGCGTTACGCAGAATCGCCACCATAAAGCCGAGCATCGGCAGTGGAGAGCAAGCATGTCCAACAATTTCCTGAACCCGGTAACCACCCAGACCTGGGCCAATGGTCGGCACATCGTCCGTTGCGTCAAAGTCATCCAGGAAACCTGGGACGTGCGCACCTTTTGCTTCATGGCCGACCAGCCGATTTTGTTCTTTTTCAAGCCAGGGCAGTTCGTCACCCTGGAGCTGGAGATCGAAGGCCAGCCGATCATGCGCTCGTACACCATCTCCAGTTCGCCGTCGGTGCCCTACAGCTTCTCGGTGACCATCAAGCGCGTGCCGGGCGGGCGGGTTTCCAACTGGCTGCACGACACCCTGCATGAAGGCCAGGAGCTGGCGGTGCACGGGCCGGTCGGGCTGTTCAATGCCATCGACTTCCCAAGCCCGAAAGTGCTGTACCTCAGCGGCGGCGTCGGCATCACGCCGGTGATGTCCATGGCGCGCTGGTTCTACGACACCAACGCGAATGTCGACATGACGTTTGTCCACAGCGCCCGCTCGCCCAAAGACATCATTTACCACCGCGAGCTGGAGCACATGGCGTCGCGGATCGATAACTTCAGCCTGCACCTGATCTGTGAAAAACACGGGTTGGGCGAGCCGTGGGCCGGGTATCGCGGTTACCTGAACCACAAGATGCTGGAATTGATGGTGCCGGACTTCCTGGAGCGCGAAGTGTTCTGCTGCGGCCCTACGCCGTACATGAGCGCGGTGAAACGCCTGCTGGAGGCCGCCGGCTTCGACATGACGCGTTACCACGAGGAATCCTTCGGCGCCACGCCGCCGGAAGCCCGCGCCGATGCGGTGGAGCAAGCCGAGCAAGCCGCGGACGCGCCAGAGATCGACCTGGCAGACCTGCATCAAGTGGAATTCATCGCCTCCGGCAAAAGCATTCGTGTGGCACCGGGCGAAACCGTGCACGCGGCCGCGGCCAAGCTTGGCCTGCTGATCCCCAAAGCGTGCGGCATGGGCATTTGTGGGACATGCAAGGTCATGAAGCTGGGCGGGGAGGTCGAGATGGACCACAACGGCGGGATCACCGAGGAAGACGAAGCCGAAGGCTACATCCTGTCGTGCTGCAGCGTGCCGAAGGGCGACGTGCGTATCGAGTTCTAACCTCTCAAGTGCACACAGTCCAATGTGGGAGCGGGCTTGCTCGCGAAAGCGCAGGGTCAGTCACTGATGAGGGTGACTGATGCATCGCCTTCGCGGGCAAGCCCGCTCCCACAGGTGTTAACGGTTACTGCGCGTAGACATGGACGACAAAATGCTGGCCTGATGCTGTCAATTCATAGGCTTTATCGTAGATCCTCAGCGTCCTTGATGGCTCGCGGATGGTGTCGCCGACGTTGGCGACCCTCCGGAATTCATCCCAGTCGATGACGGTGGTGCTGGTAGCGCCGTCGATTCTGAGGTTACTGCCGTCGCATTGATATTCCATAGGTTTAGCCCTCTGCTGGATTTCCGTTCCCGGCCGATTATTCGGCAGGCAGTTGTTCCCGAAAGGTAGCCGCTGCAGCGGCGTTTTCCTTTCGGGTTCCAAGAGGCTAGTCGATGAAATTGGGCTGTGATGCTGTCAGAAACAACAAATAACAGACTCGGCAATGCGCCAGTATTCGAGAGGCTTACGCGTTCATCACTTCCCTGATGTCTGCGGCTAATTCTCTTACACGTTCTTCCTCTGTATCCCACGCGCACATGAACCGTGCGCCACCTTTGCCAATGAAGGTGTAGAAGCGCCAGCCCTTGGCCGTGAGCGCCGCGATAGCCGGTTCCGAGAGTTGCAGGAACACGCCGTTGGCCTGTACCGGGAACATCAGCTCCACGCCGGGAATGTCCGCCACCAGGCTGCTGAGCAATTGCGCGCAGTGGTTGGCGTGGCGGGCGTGTTTGAGCCAGGCGTCGTTTTCCAGCAGACCGACCCAGGGGGCGGAGAGAAAGCGCATTTTCGAGGCCAGCTGGCCGGCCTGTTTGCAGCGGTAGTCGAAGTCTTCAGCCAGTTTGCGATTGAAGAACAGGATGGCTTCGCCGACGGCCATGCCGTTTTTGGTGCCGCCGAAACACAGTACGTCCACACCGGCTTTCCAGGTCAGGTCGGCCGGCGAGCAGCCCAGGAACGCGCAGGCGTTGGAGAAACGCGCGCCGTCCATGTGCAGGTTTAGGCCCAGCTCTTTGCACGTGACGCTGATGGCGCGGATTTCTTCCGGGGTGTACACGCTGCCCACTTCCGTGGCTTGGGTGAGGGTGACCACGCGCGGTTTGGGGTAGTGGATGTCCTGGCGCTTGAGGGCGATCTCGCGGATCGATTCCGGGGTCAGCTTGCCGTTTTCGGTGCGTGCGGTGAGCAGCTTGGAGCCGTTGGAGAAAAACTCCGGCGCGCCGCATTCGTCGGTTTCGACGTGAGCGGTTTCCGAGCAAATCACGCTATGGTAGCTCTGGCACAGCGAAGACAGCGCCAGTGAGTTGGCTGCGGTGCCGTTGAAGGCGAAGAACACTTCGCAGTCGGTTTCGAACAAATTGCGGAAGCCGTCGGCGGCACGGTGGGTCCATTCATCATCGCCGTAGGCGCGTTGATGGCCCTGGTTGGCTTGTTCCATGGCGGCCCAGGCTTCCGGGCAGATGCCGGAATAGTTGTCGCTGGCGAATTGTTGGCTCTTGTCAGTCATGGCCCATTCCTGTGGTCGATGTTGGTGCGCACTGTAACCAAGATTGTCGCGGGTGCGCACGCACTGTAAATGCAAAGTCACTGGGGAATTATGCACGGTATACACACGTTGGCTGTCGGACGCGTCCGCGATGGCGCACAGGATCTGCTCAAGTGGCTGGCGTTGCTGAGCATGGTGCTGGACCACTTGCGCTATGTCGGTTTGAGCCTGGACGGCCTGTATGTGCCGGGGCGTCTGGCGTTCCCGTGGTTTTGCCTGGCGATTGCGGCCAATGTGCACCGGCTCGCCAATACGCCCGTCACCGGCCAATGGCGCTACCTGGGCTGGCTGTTGCTGTTCAGTGTGATCAGTGAAGTGCCCTACCGGCTGTTTATCGAGGATGCCGATACGTTGAACGTATTGCCGACGTTGGCGCTGGGGTTGCTGGTTGCCCGAGGATGGCAGCAGAAGGCGCTATTTGATCGAGGATTGGCGCTGATCGCCCTAGTCATCGCGGCCCTGTTGTCTGCCCAGCTAATGTTCGGGTTTTTCGGTGTGTTGCTGCCGTTGGCGATGCTGCTGGTGTTTACCCGGCCATGGTATTTCAGCCTGTTGCCGGGTTTGGTCTGCCTGGCCGCCAACCAATGGCAGATTCTGCTCAATAGCGGCACGCCTGTGGCGCTGATGGGGTTGGCCGCTTGCCTGATTGCGCCATTGGCGGGTTTGCTCTTGTTGCGACATGCCAAAAACGCCTCGCCACCGGCCATGCGCCGCTGGGCGTATGCGCTGTATCCGCTGCATTTTCTGTTGCTATTACTCGTCCGCCAGGCGCTCGCCTAACCCCTTGTGGGCGCGGGCTTGCTCGCGAAGGCGGTGGGTCAGCCAATACATGTGCAAGCTGACTCACCGCCTTCGCGAGCAAGCCCGCTCCCACATTTGTTCTGCGTTGTTCGTGCCATGTCGTAAACGCACCTTTGCGTGGCGTGCGTAGGCATTTGACCTCGTTGCGCCAGCCCTACCATCGCATCAAAGGGCCCTGCGAGGGCCTCAACAATACGAAAGGCTGGGAGAGACGCGATGTTCAGCAAAAAAGACCAGATCCAAGGGTATGACGACGCATTGCTGGCGGCGATGAATGCCGAGGAGCAGCGTCAGGAAGATCATATCGAGCTGATCGCGTCAGAGAACTACACCAGCAAACGCGTCATGGAAGCCCAGGGCAGTGGCCTGACCAACAAATACGCCGAAGGCTACCCCGGCAAGCGCTATTACGGCGGCTGCGAGCATGTGGACAAGGTTGAAGCCCTGGCCATCGACCGCGCCAAACAACTGTTCGGCGCCGATTATGCCAACGTGCAGCCGCACTCCGGCTCGTCCGCCAACAGCGCGGTGTACCTGGCGCTGATCAATGCCGGTGACACCATCCTCGGCATGAGCCTGGCCCATGGCGGCCACCTGACCCACGGCGCCAAAGTGTCGTCCTCGGGCAAGCTGTACAACGCCGTGCAGTACGGCATCAACACCGACACCGGGTTGATCGACTACGACGAAGTTGAGCGCCTGGCCGTCGAGTGCCAGCCGAAAATGATCGTCGCCGGCTTCTCGGCTTACTCCAAGACCCTGGATTTCCCGCGCTTCCGTCAGATCGCCGACAAAGTGGGGGCGCTGCTGTTCGTCGACATGGCCCACGTCGCCGGCCTGGTTGCCGCTGGCCTGTACCCGAACCCGCTGCCTTACGCCGATGTGGTCACCACCACCACCCACAAGACCCTGCGCGGCCCGCGTGGCGGCCTGATCCTGGCCAAGGCCAACGAAGCCATCGAGAAGAAACTCAACGCTGCGGTGTTCCCCGGCGCCCAGGGCGGCCCGCTGATGCACGTGATCGCCGGCAAGGCCGTGTGCTTCAAGGAAGCGCTGGAGCCAGGTTTCAAGGCTTACCAACAACAGGTGATCGACAACGCCCAGGCCATGGCAGACGTGTTCATCAAGCGCGGCTATGACGTGGTGTCCGGCGGCACCGATAACCATCTGTTCCTGGTCAGCCTGATCCGCCAGGGCCTCACCGGTAAAGAGGCTGACGCTGCCCTCGGCCGCGCCCATATCACCGTCAACAAGAACGCCGTGCCGAACGACCCGCAGTCGCCGTTCGTGACCTCGGGCCTGCGCATCGGCACCCCGGCGGTGACCACGCGGGGTTTCAAGGTGCCGCAATGCATCGAACTGGCCGGCTGGATCTGCGACATCCTCGACAACCTCGGCGACGCCGATGTCGAGGCCAACGTGGCCAAGCACGTGTCTGCCCTGTGCGCTGATTTCCCGGTTTATCGCTGAGCGCGGTTTTGGAGTAATGACTATGCAACGCTACTCGGGCTTCGGCCTCTTCAAGCACTCACTCAGCCACCACGAAAACTGGCAGAAGATGTGGCGCACGCCCACACCGAAAAAGGTCTACGACGTGGTTATCGTCGGCGGCGGCGGGCATGGTCTGGCGACGGCTTACTATTTGGCCAAAGAACACGGCATCACCAATGTGGCCGTGGTCGAGAAAGGCTGGCTGGGCGGCGGTAACACCGCGCGCAACACCACCATCGTGCGCTCCAACTACCTGTGGGACGAGTCGGCGCACCTGTACGAACACGCGATGAAACTGTGGGAAGGCCTGTCCCAGGACCTGAACTACAACGTGATGTTCTCCCAGCGCGGCGTCTACAACCTGTGCCACACCTTGCAGGACATCCGGGATTCGGAGCGCCGCGTGAGCGCCAACCGCCTCAACGGCGTGGACGGCGAACTGCTCAACGCCAAACAAGTGGCCGACGAGATTCCGTACCTCGACTGCTCAAAAAACACCCGCTACCCGGTACTCGGCGCCACCGTGCAACGGCGCGGCGGCGTGGCCCGTCACGATGCCGTGGCCTGGGGCTTCGCCCGTGCGGCTGACGCGCTCGGCGTGGATTTGATCCAGCAGACCGAAGTGATCGGCTTTCGCAAGGAAAACGGCGTGTGCATCGGCGTCGAAACCAACAAGGGTTTTATCGGCGCCAAGCGCGTCGGTGTGGTCACTGCCGGTAACTCCGGGCATATGGCCTCGCTGGCAGGCTTTCGCCTGCCGATCGAATCCCACCCGCTGCAAGCGCTGGTGTCCGAGCCGATCAAGCCGATTATCGACAGCGTGATCATGTCCAACGCCGTGCACGGTTACATCAGCCAGTCCGACAAGGGCGACCTGGTGATCGGCGCCGGTATCGACGGCTACAACGGCTATGGCCAGCGTGGCTCGTACCCGGTGATCGAACACACCATCCAGGCCATCGTCGAGATGTTCCCGGTGCTGTCGCGGGTGCGCATGAACCGCCAGTGGGGCGGCATCGTCGACACCACGCCGGACGCCTGCCCGATCATCTCCAAGACGCCGGTGCCGAACATGTTCTTCAACTGCGGCTGGGGTACTGGTGGTTTTAAAGCGACTCCAGGCTCAGGCAACGTGTTTGCTGCGAGCCTGGCCAAGGGCGAAATGCACCCATTGGCAGCGCCTTTTTCCATCGACCGTTTCCACAACGGTGCGTTGATCGACGAACACGGCGCTGCGGCCGTCGCCCACTAACAGGAGAAATTCCCTATGTTGCATATCTTCTGTCCTCACTGTGGCGAACTGCGCTCCGAAGAGGAATTCCACGCATCCGGCCAAGCGCACATCCCGCGCCCGCTGGACCCGAATGCCTGCACCGATGAAGAGTGGGGCGACTACATGTTCTTCCGTGACAACCCTCGCGGGCTGCACCACGAACTGTGGATTCACGCCGCCGGTTGCCGTCAGTACTTCAACGCCACCCGCGACACCCTGACCTACGAAATTCTTGAAACCTACAAGATTGGCAGCAAGCCGCAATTCACCGCCAAGGCTTCTGGAGAGAAGGTATGAGCCAGATCAATCGCCTGTCCAACGGTGGTCGCATCGACCGCAACAAAGCCCTGACGTTTACCTTTAACGGCCAGAGCTACAAAGGCTTTGAGGGCGACACCCTGGCCGCAGCATTGCTGGCCAATGGCGTCGACATCATCGGCCGCAGCTTCAAGTATTCGCGCCCGCGCGGCATCTTTGCCGCCGGTGCCGAAGAGCCGAACGCAGTGCTGCAGATCGGCGCCACCGAAGCCACCCAGATCCCCAACGTGCGTGCCACGCAACAGGCGCTGTACCAGGGTTTGGTCGCCACCAGCACCAACGGCTGGCCGAACGTCAACAATGACGTGATGGGCATTCTCGGCAAGGTCGGCGGCAAGCTGATGCCGCCGGGCTTCTACTACAAAACCTTCATGTACCCGCAATCGTTCTGGATGACCTACGAAAAGTACATTCGTAAGGCTGCGGGCCTGGGCCGCTCGCCAACCGAGAACGACCCGGACACCTACGACAACTTCAACCGTCACTGCGACGTGCTGATTGTCGGTGCCGGCCCTGCCGGCCTGGCCGCCGCACTGGCCGCTGCGCGCAGCGGTGCTCGCGTGATCATTGCTGACGAACAGGAAGAATTCGGCGGCTCCTTGCTGGACTCGCGTGAAAGCCTCGACGGCAAGCCGGCGGCCGAGTGGGTTGCCAGCGTAATCGCGGAACTCAAGGCCCTGCCGGACGTGGTGTTGCTACCGCGAGCCACCGTCAACGGCTACCACGACCACAATTTCCTGACCATCCACGAACGCCTCACCGACCACCTCGGTGACCGTGCGCCCATCGGCCAGGTGCGCCAGCGCATCCACCGTGTGCGCGCCAAGCGCGTGGTGCTGGCGACCGGTGCGTGCGAGCGTCCGCTGGTGTACGGCAACAACGACGTGCCGGGCAATATGCTCGCCGGTGCGGTCTCTACCTACGTGCGCCGCTACGGCGTGGCACCTGGCAAAAAACTGGTGCTGTCGACCAACAACGACCACGCCTACCGCGTGGCGCTGGACTGGCTCGATGCGGGCCTGCAAGTGGTCGCCGTGGCTGATGTGCGTCACAACCCACGTGGCGCGCTAGTGGAAGAAGCCCGCGCCAAAGGCATTCGTATCCTCACCGGCAGCGCCGTGATCGAAGCCCGTGGCAGCAAACACGTGACCGCTGCGCGTGTGGCGGCGATTGACGTCAAAGCGCACAAAGTCACCAGCCCAGGCGAATGGCTGGACTGCGACTTGGTGGCCAGCTCCGGCGGCTACAGCCCAGTGGTTCACTTGGCCTCGCACCTGGGCGGCAAGCCGACCTGGCGCGAAGACATCCTCGGTTTCGTGCCGGGTGAAGCCCCGCAAAAACGCGTGTGTGTCGGTGGCATCAATGGCGTCTACGGCCTCGGCGATTCCCTGGCCGATGGTTTTGAAGGCGGCGTGCGCGCAGCCAGCGAAGCCGGGTTTGCGCCGGTGGAAGGCACGCTGCCAAAAGCCTTGAGCCGTCTGGAAGAGCCGACCCTGGGCATTTACCAGGTGCCCCATGACAAGCCGACCGCACGGGCGCCGAAGCAATTTGTCGACCTGCAAAACGACGTCACCGCTGCCGCCATTGAGCTGGCGACCCGCGAAGGCTTCGAGTCGGTCGAACACGTCAAACGCTACACCGCGCTGGGCTTCGGCACCGACCAGGGCAAGCTCGGCAACGTCAACGGCCTGGCCATTGCGGCCCGCTCGCTGAACGTGACCATCCCGCAGATGGGCACCACCATGTTCCGCCCAAACTACACGCCGGTGACCTTCGGCGCCGTGGCGGGCCGTCACTGTGGGCACATTTTCGAGCCGGTGCGCTACACCGCGCTGCACGCCTGGCACGTTAAAAACGGCGCCGAGTTTGAAGACGTCGGCCAATGGAAACGCCCTTGGTACTTCCCGCGTAACGGTGAAGACCTGCACGCCGCCGTGAAGCGCGAATGCCTGGCCGTGCGCGACAGCGTCGGCCTGCTGGATGCGTCCACCCTCGGCAAAATCGACATTCAAGGCCCGGATGCCCGCGAGTTTCTCAACCGCATCTACAGCAACGCCTGGACCAAGCTCGACGTGGGCAAGGCGCGCTACGGCCTGATGTGCAAGGAAGACGGCATGGTCTTCGACGACGGCGTGACCGCCTGCCTGGCCGACAACCACTTCCTGATGACCACCACCACCGGCGGCGCCGCCCGCGTATTGCAGTGGCTGGAAATCTACCAGCAGACCGAGTGGCCAGACCTCAAGGTGTACTTCACTTCGGTCACCGACCACTGGGCGACCATGACCTTGTCCGGCCCCAACAGCCGCAAGCTGCTGGCGGAAGTCACCGACATCGACCTGGACAAGGACGGCTTCCCGTTCATGACCTGGAAAGAAGGCCTGGTTGGCGGCGTACCGGCGCGGGTGTTCCGTATCTCGTTTACCGGCGAGCTGTCGTATGAAGTCAACGTGCAGGCGGACTACGCCATGGGCGTACTCGAACAGATCGTTGCGGCCGGCAAGAAGTACAACCTGACCCCGTATGGCACCGAGACCATGCACGTACTGCGCGCCGAGAAGGGCTTCATCATCGTCGGGCAAGACACCGACGGCTCGATGACCCCGGACGACCTGAACATGGGCTGGTGCGTAGGCCGCACCAAACCGTTCTCGTGGATCGGCTGGCGCGGGATGAACCGTGAAGACTGCGTGCGTGAAGAGCGTAAGCAGTTGGTGGGCTTGAAGCCGATTGACCCGAATGTATGGCTGCCGGAAGGCGCGCAATTGGTGTTCGACCCTAAACAGTCGATCCCGATGAAGATGGTCGGCCACGTGACCTCAAGCTACGCGCATAACTCGCTGGGTTATTCGTTTGCGATGGCGGTGGTCAAGGGCGGTTTGAAGCGCATGGGTGAGCGAGTGTTCTCACCGCAGGCGGATGGCAGCGTGATCGAGGCAGAGATTGTGTCCTCGGTGTTCTTTGACCCGAAAGGCGATCGCCAGAACATCTGATAGACCGAGGCGCCTGCATCGCAGGCAAGCCAGCTCCCACGGGGGAATGCGTTCCCCTGTGGGAGCCGGGCTTGCCCGCGATGAGGCCAGAGCAGTCACCACAGAATTCAGAACAGGTGCTTTATGACAGCAGCCAATGTTTACCAACAACGCCCCACCACCGGCGCCAAGGCCGAGTCGTCGCTGCACCATGCCGACCTCGCCAGCCTGGTCGGCAAGGGTCGCAAGAACGCCGGTGTGACCGTGCGTGAAAATAAACTCCTCGGCCACCTGACGATTCGTGGCGATGGCCATGACGCCGCGTTCGCCGCCGGTGTGCACAAAGCCCTCGGCATCGAACTGCCCGGCGCACTCCAGGTCATCGTCAAAGGCGAAACCAGCCTGCAATGGCTTGGCCCGGATGAGTGGCTGTTGATCGTGCCAAGCGGCGAGGAATTCGCCGCCGAACAAAACCTGCGCGCTGCCCTGGGTGAACTGCATATCCAGATCGTCAACGTCAGCGGCGGCCAGCAGATCCTCGAGCTCAGCGGCCCGAACGTGCGCGACGTGCTGATGAAGTCCACCAGCTACGACGTGCACCCTAATAACTTCCCGGTGGGCAAGGCGGTGGGCACGGTGTTCGCCAAGTCGCAGTTGGTGATCCGTCACACGGCTGAAGACACCTGGGAGCTGCTGATCCGCCGCAGCTTCTCGGATTACTGGTGGCTGTGGCTGCAGGATGCGTCCGCCGAATTTGGCCTGAATGTCGTTGCATAACGATCGTTCCCACGCTCTGCGTGGGAATGCATCCCGGGACGCTCCGCGTCCCAAGAGCGGACGCAGAGCGTCCATGGCGGCGTTCCCACGCAGAGCGTGGGAACGATCAAGGAGTCACGCACAATGAGCCGCGCACCCGATACATGGATTTTGACCGCCGACTGCCCCAGCGTGCTCGGCACGGTGGACGCGGTCACCCGCTACCTGTTCGAGCAGGGCTGCTACGTCACCGAGCACCATTCGTTCGATGACCGCCTCTCGGGCCGGTTTTTTATTCGCGTGGAATTCCGTCAGCCCGAGGGTTTTGACGAGCAGGCGTTCCGCGATGGCCTGGCCACGCGCGGTGAAGCCTTTGGCATGATCTTCGAGCTGACGGCGCCGAACTACCGGCCAAAAGTGGTGATCATGGTCTCCAAGGCCGATCACTGCCTCAACGATTTGCTCTACCGCCAGCGCATCGGCCAACTGTCGATGGACGTGGTCGCGGTGGTGTCCAACCACCCTGATTTGAAACCTTTGGCCGACTGGCACCAGATTCCCTACTACCATTTCCCCCTCGACCCCAACGACAAACCGTCCCAGGAGCGTCAGGTGTGGCAAGTGATTGAAGAGACCGGTGCCGAACTGGTGATTCTTGCGCGCTATATGCAAGTGCTGTCGCCGGAGTTGTGCCGCAAGCTCGATGGCAAGGCCATCAACATTCACCACTCGTTGCTGCCCGGTTTCAAAGGCGCCAAGCCGTATCACCAGGCCTACAACAAGGGTGTGAAACTGGTGGGCGCCACGGCGCATTACATCAACAACGATCTGGATGAAGGCCCGATCATCGCCCAGGGCGTGGAGGTGGTGGACCACAGCCACTATCCCGAGGACTTGATTGCCAAGGGGCGCGATATTGAAGGGCTGACGTTGGCGCGGGCGGTGGGGTATCACATTGAGCGACGGGTGTTTTTGAACGCCAATCGAACGGTGGTGCTCTGACGGCCGCCATCGCAGGCAAGCCAGCTCCCACCTTTGAAGGTATTCACAAATCAAAGTGTGGGAGCTGGCTTGCCTGCGATGAGGCCATCAGCAACAACACAAGGAAACAGCATCTGTACCCGAGCACTTAAACGCGCCGCCTGCCTGGGCGACGCGGTTCCATAAAAACAACAGCGAGGTGAAAGCATGTCTGGTAATCGTGGTGTCGTGTATCTCGGCAACGGCAAGGTCGAAGTACAGAAAATCGACTATCCCAAAATGCAGGACCCCCGTGGCAGGAAGATTGAGCACGGCGTCATCCTGCGCGTGGTCTCCACCAACATCTGCGGCTCCGACCAACACATGGTGCGCGGCCGCACCACTGCCCAGACCGGCCTGGTACTGGGGCATGAAATCACTGGCGAAGTGATCGAGAAGGGCAGCGACGTCGAGAACCTGAAGATCGGTGACCTGGTGTCGGTGCCATTCAACGTGGCGTGCGGCCGCTGCCGCTCGTGCAAAGAGCAGCACACCGGCGTGTGCCTCACCGTCAACCCGGCCCGTGCCGGTGGCGCCTACGGCTACGTCGACATGGGCGACTGGACCGGCGGCCAGGCCGAATACGTGCTGGTGCCGTATGCCGACTTCAACCTGCTCAAACTGCCGGACCGCGACAAGGCCATGGAGAAAATCCGTGACCTGACCTGCCTCTCCGACATCCTGCCGACCGGCTACCACGGCGCCGTCACTGCCGGCGTTGGCCCAGGCAGCACCGTCTACATCGCAGGCGCCGGCCCCGTTGGCCTGGCCGCTGCCGCTTCCGCCCGCCTGCTCGGTGCAGCGGTGGTGATCATCGGCGACGTCAACCCAATCCGCCTGGCCCACGCCAAGGCCCAGGGTTTCGAGATTGCCGACCTGTCCAAAGACACCCCACTGCACGAACAAATCGCCGCCTTGCTGGGCGAGCCGGAAGTGGACTGCGCGGTAGACGCCGTAGGCTTCGAAGCCCGTGGCCACGGCCATGAAGGCGCCAAGGCCGAAGCCCCGGCCACCGTGCTCAACTCGCTGATGGGCGTGGTGCGCGTGGCGGGCAAAATCGGTATCCCTGGCCTGTACGTTACCGAAGACCCAGGTGCTGTGGACGCCGCCGCAAAAATGGGCAGCCTGAGCATTCGCTTTGGTCTGGGCTGGGCCAAATCCCACAGCTTCCACACCGGGCAAACGCCGGTGATGAAGTACAACCGCGCGCTGATGCAGGCGATCATGTGGGACCGCATCAACATTGCGGAAATTGTCGGTGTGCAGGTGATCAGCCTGGATGACGCGCCACGTGGGTACGGCGAGTTTGATGCGGGCGTGCCGAAGAAGTTTGTGATTGATCCGCATAAGATGTTTAGTGCGGCGTAAATAAAAGGGAAATGATAAGGGCGACCGCAAAGTCGCCCTTATTAATTATTGCGGTGCTGTGAGTCTTAAGTTAGGAACAGCCGTTTCACCATTTTCTACCAGCGTTTTGCCGCCGTAGTCACAGCGCAGCTTTCCATTCACTACATTGAACGTCTCTGCCTGAAGTTCATATTTAGCGGCCAGGTAATCATCTTTAGTAGCACCCGTTTGGCCCGTCCACTCCTTCCCGCCGCTCTTGGCAGTGTATTTGAAACCGTCGACGGTATTGCCTTGGATGGTTTCCTGGAATGCTTCAGATTTAATGGTGCCAGGTGCCGGGCAGTCCTTGATATCAGCTGCATGAGCGCCCCCGGCCAATACACAAGCAGCCAGCATCCCTACGGCGAATTTATAATTCATATTTGATCCTTAATATTGAACTGTGAGGTGGAGTCTGAATGCTAAGTAGGTTTGCTAACGTGGGGTACTGTGAGAAATGACAGTTTTTTATAATTGTCCATTATAAGAAATTCGTTTTATATGGAAACTCGGCGTATTTGAAGCTGCCAGGAATTGCCTATGCAGGTAAAGAAAGGGCGACAGGGCGTCGCCCTTTGGTGCTGTTTTAAGCCTGCAAACGCCTGCTGATCACATCAAGCAAATCGCAGCCATCGCGCAGCGGAATGGCGCAGAGCAGGGCGAAGTCCTGGAGGACGAGGTTGTCGGTGTTCAGGCCTTCGCGAAACGCCAGGTTTTCCATGACTTGGGTGACGGCGCGGATGCGGTAGACGGCGGCGTCGTGGAGTACGTCGAGCGGCACTTGGGTGTCGATGAGCAGGGAGGGAGTGGTGGCGTCGTGGCCGGTAAGCGGCATGTATCGGTTCATGTTTTAACCTTTATTTCAGAGAGTGAGGCTACCACTCACACGTCGCCAAACGAATGGGTGGCAGCTGTACGCAGGTTGGCGAACCGGTGAAATAAAGCAAAGGCCGGCAGACCCGAAGGTCTCCCGCGCACAGCCGCCATAAAGCAGCCTTACGCGTGCGAAAGCACCTGCAAAGGAGCAGGTGCTTTTGCATGCATTATTTCAATCGAGTCGCCAAACCCGTGTCGCCATATGGACGACCGCCGAACTATAAGCGCCATCCATCGCCAGGAGCAAGTCGCCCGGCCAATGAAGCTCAAATGTGGGAGCTGGCTTGCCTGCGATAGCGGCGGGCCAGTCAACTTATCCTTGGCTGACCCACCGCCATCGCAGGCAAGCCAGCTCCCACATTGATTGAGTTGTGTCAGCGAGTGGCCAGGGCGCCTTGGTACAGCACGGGGCCGGTGGGTTGTCCGGTGGGTGAGCCGCCTTGTGGCTCCAGGCTGACGGCGAGGGTCGCGGGTGCGGTCAGCAGCGCTTGCTGCTCCTTGCTCAGCTCGATTCGGCCTTTACCCGAGCTCGGCACCAGGCCCAGGGAAACGGGTTTACCACCGGCCGCAATGACCCACAGTTCCAGGGCACGCGTCGGCTCTACAGCCGCCAATGTGAGCGGCTCGACTTGCAGGTGATCGCCAAACGCCTGCACCTGCAGCGCCGGCTGCTGGTTGGCGGCCACTAACGTGGCGTTGTACTCGGCGCCGATATCACGCTGATACAGCACGCCCACCAGCACCGCCACGACGATCGCGCAGGCAGCGGCCAGCAGGCGGAAATTCATCCAGAACGGTTTCTTCGCCGGCACATGCAGCACTTGCGGCTCAATGCGCGCCTTGATGCCGGCCCACACATGCTCCGGCACTGGCCGCTCGGGCACGGCGCCCGTCAGGCTGGCCAGAGCATCCTGCCAATGGCCGAGTTCGACGCGCAGCGCGGCATCGTCCCGCAGCAGGTTTTCAAAGCGCCGACGCGCAGTGGCGGGCATCAAGCCGATGGCATAGTCGGCAGCCAGGGCGCGACGCAGAGCGGTGGTTTGGTAGTTCATGATTCAAGGCACCTGCGCAGGCGCTCCATGCCACGGCGAATCCAGGATTTGACCGAGCCCAGGGGCGCGGCCAAGTGTTCGGCCAGCTCCGAGCACGACAGACCCTGGAAGTAAGCCACGCTGATCGACTGGCGCTGCATGCCGTCGAGCGTGTCGAGGCAGCGGTTGAGGGCGCGGGCTTCGCGCTCGCTGGCGAGTTGCTCGTGGGCGCTGGGGCCGTCGTCGAGCAGGGCGTCCTGCTGGCCGTCGGCCAAGGGCTGTTCGCGGTGTTTGCGCAATTGGTCGATGGCCAGGTTGCGGGTGATGTTGACCATCCAGGTCATCGGCGCGGCCAAATGGGCTTCGTAGCGCGAAGCGTTGTACCAGATGCGCACAAAAGCTTCCTGCAACACCTCTTCGGCGAGGTCCGAGCGCCCCATGAAACGAAAAGCAACGCCGTGCAATCGCGGCGACACGCTGCGGTATAGGGTCTCGAACGCCTGGCGGTTGCCCAGGGCGCATTGGGCCAGCAGGGGCCGCAATGGGTCAGCATCGTGGACGGAAATAGGGCTTCTCCAGGCTCTCGTTCGAGGGCGACGGGACGGCGCACGGTAGGCAGAGGGTAGTCCAGCTTGAGCATTCATTCCATCCGACTCCGGGCGGTGCATGTCTGGATATACGCGCGCAGGGAACATTTGGATGCGGATTTTTCTGAACTAATCTGCAAGTGGGAACATTCCTTCGGGACTGTCAGTCAAACGCCTGCTTTTAGCTCCTACATTCAGAGGTTGTCTTGATGAAGATTTCACGCGGTTTTGCCTTGTCCTGCCTGTTGACCATGGCCGCCAGCCCGGTGTTTGCCGCAGGTTTCAGCCTCGGTGACGTGGCCAATGCCGTCTCCGGTGCCCAGGGCAGCAACAACAAGGCGGCGGCTGCAGCGCCGAGCTCTGAGACCGCCGGCCTGCTGAGCGCCCTGACCTCGCAATTGAACATCACCCCCGAACAAGCCGTGGGCGGTACCGGCGCCATGCTGGGCCTGGCCAAGAACAAACTGAGCGGTACCGACTACTCGCAACTGGGCAAGAGTGTGCCGGGCCTGGATCAACTCTCGGGGAACAACGCCCTGGGCAGCCTTGGCGCCTTGAGCGGGATGCTCGGCCAGAGCGGCGGCAGCAAGACCAGCGGCCTGGATGGTTTGTTGGGTAACGTGAAGGACACCGGCGACCTGAACACCGCTTTCAGTGCACTGGGCATGGATAACAGCATGATCGGCAAGTTTGCGCCGGTGATTCTGCAATACCTGGGCGGCCAGGGCGCCAACGAGTCGGTGCTGGGCAAGCTGGCCTCGGCGTGGGGCACTGGCAGCTAACGCGACTCTGCGCGCAGTTGTTCGATGCGCGCATCCTTTTCCTTCCAGAGCTGGTTCACCCAGTTCTGGACGGTCTGGCGAAACGCCGGGTCATTCTCGTAATCCCCTTGCCACAACGCCGGGTCCAGCTCACGGGTGCGGATATCAATGATCACCTTGGGCACTGTGCCGCAGATCAAGTCCCAGAACCCCGGGATCTTCTGCTGCGGATAGACCACTGTCACGTCGAGGACCGCGTCCAATTGCTCACCCATGGCCGCCAGCACAAACGCCACGCCACCCGCCTTGGGCTTGAGTAAGCGGGCAAATGGCGAATCCTGCTGCTTGCGCTTGGCCTCGCTGAACCGAGTGCCCTCCAGATAATTGACCACCGTTACCGGCTGGCGCTTGAACAGCTCGCAGGCCTGCTTGGTGATCTTCAAATCCTGACCCGCGAGTTCCGGACGTTTGGCCAGGAACGCCTTGGTGTAGCGCTTCATGAACGGGTAATCCAGCGCCCACCAGGCCAGGCCCAGGAAGGGCACCCAGATCAGCTCTTTTTTCAGGAAGAATTTGAAGAACGGCGTGCGCCGGTTCAGCGCCTGGATCAGCGCGGGAATGTCGACCCAGGATTGGTGGTTGCTGATCACCAGGTAAGACGTATCGCCGCGTAGCTCGTCGCCGCCGCGAATGTCCCATTGGGTGGGAATGCACAGCGCAAAAATCAGCTTGTCGATCTCGGCCCAAGTCTCTGCGATCCACATCACAGCCCGGGAGGCATAGTCGCGAAAGCGGCCGGGCGCTACCAGCTTGAGCAGGGCAAACACCATCAACGGCCCGAACAGCACCAGGGTGTTGAGCAATAGCAGCAGTGTGACAAAACAGCCGGTGAGCAGGCGGCGCATAAGTAACTCTTGGAATCGGGTGGGCGGGCCATGATAAGCAAGCTGAGTCTAGAGGCCAAATCGCAAATTGCCGCACGAATGTGAGCTGACGCGGAACGCCCAGAGCTGCGTTCCCACGCAGAGCGGGGGAACGATCTAACTAAACAACGCTTTTGCGGTCTAGAATCCGCCTACTTCTTTCCGAGGAAATCACTTCGTGAAACTGCTCCTTGCCTCGCTCGCCCTGGTTGCCGTGCCCGTCATGGCCGCCGAACCGACCCTCTACGGTCGCTACGAATACATCCAACTGCCGGAGATCGGCCAAACCTTCAAGGCCAAGATGGACACCGGTGCGCTGACCGCCTCGCTGTCGGCCCGCAACATCGAAACATTCCAGCGCGATGGCGATGACTGGGTGCGCTTCCGCCTCGGCGGCAAGGACGCCAGCGACAAGGTCTACGAGCATAAAGTCTCGCGCATCAGCAAAATCAAAAGCCGCGCCGACGAGGACGACGACAAGGACGAAGCCACTGTGGCCAAGCGCCCGGTGATCGACCTGGAAATGTGCCTGGGCAACGTCAAGCGCACCGTGGAGGTCAACCTCACCGACCGCAGCAGCTTCAACTACCCGTTGCTGATCGGTGCCAAGGCCCTGCGTGAGTTCGGGGCGGCGGTAAACCCGGCCCGTCGCTACACTGCTGACAAACCGGACTGCTGATCGAGCCTATGCCGCACATCCTGATTGTCGAAGACGAAGCGGCGATAGCCGATACGCTGATCTTTGCCCTGCAAGGCGAGGGCTTCACCACCACCTGGCTGAGGCTTGGCCAGGAGGCGTTGGCCCATCAACGTCAGACGCCTGCCGACCTGATCATCCTCGACATCGGCCTGCCGGACATCAGCGGCTTTGAAACCTGCAAGCAACTGCGCCGTTTCAGCGAAGTGCCGGTGATGTTTCTCAGTGCGCGCGATGGCGAGATCGACCGCGTGGTGGGCCTGGAGATCGGCGCCGACGATTATGTGGTCAAGCCGTTCAGCCCACGGGAAGTGGCGGCGCGGGTTCGGGCGATTCTCAAGCGCGTAAGCCCAAGCGCCGCGCCGAGCGTGTTCCAGGTCGACCTGGAGCGCATGCAGATCAGTTATCGCGGCCAGGCTTTGAGCCTCACCCGGCATGAATTTCGCCTGCTGCAAAGCCTGCTGGAGCAGCCCGAGCGGGTGTTCAGCCGCGAACAATTGCTCGACGCGGTGGGCGTGCCGGCCGATGCCGGCTACGAGCGCAATATCGACAGCCATATCAAAAGCCTGCGCAGCAAACTGCGGGGCATTGCGGCGGATGCCGAGCCGATCCAGACCCATCGCGGCCTCGGCTACAGCTACAGCCCGAGCCACAGCTGATGCGCCTGGGGCTGCGGATCTTCCTGGTGTATGCGCTGTTTATCGGCCTCACCGGTTACTTTGTGCTCAACACGGTGATGAAGGAAATCCGCCCCGGCGTGCGCCAGTCCACCGAAGAAACCCTGGTGGACACGGCCAACCTGCTGGCCGAGATCCTGCGGTTGGACGTAAAGAACGGCACCCTCGGCCAAAGCCACTGGCCCGAGTTGCTCAAAGCCTATGGCAGTCGCCAGCCTGGCGCGACCATCTGGGGCCTGCCGAAAAATCAGGTTAACCACCGCATTTATGTGACCGACGCCCATGGCATCGTGCTGCTCGACTCCACGGGTGAAGCGGTGGGCCAGGACTATTCCAAGTGGAACGACGTGTATTTGACCCTGCGCGGCGAGTACGGCGCGCGTTCCACCCGCAGTGAACTGGACGATCCCACTTCGTCGGTGATGCACGTGGGCGCGCCGATCCGCGACAACGGGCAAATCATCGGCGTGGTCACGGTGGCCAAGCCCAACAGCTCGTTGCAGCCTTATGTGGATCGCACCGAGAACCGCCTGCTGTGGTACGGCGCCGGGTTGGTGGTGTTGGGCCTGCTGCTGGGTGCATTGCTGTCGTGGTGGCTGAGCGTGGCGCTGCATCGGCTTACGGCGTATGCCCAGGCGGTGAGTGAAGGGCGGCGTGCCGAGTTGCCGCATTACCGAGGCGGCGAACTCAAGCAGCTGTCCACCGCCGTGGAGCACATGCGCACGCAACTGGAAGGCAAGGCCTACGTCGAGCATTACGTGCACACCCTGACCCACGAATTGAAAAGCCCGTTGGCGGCTATTCGCGGCGCGGCGGAATTGCTGCAGGGCGATATGAGCCGCGAGCAGCAGCAGCGTTTTGTCGGCAATATCGACAGCGAAAGCGCGCGCTTGCAGCAGTTGATCGAGCGGCTGCTCAACCTGGCCCAGGTGGAGCAACGCCAGGGTTTGGAAGAACAGACTCGCATGCCGTTGGCGGCTTTGGTCGACGAGGTGCTCAAGGCGCAATGTGCGCGAATCGAAGGCGCTGACCTGCAGGTGGAACAGACGATAGCGGCGGATGTGAAGGTCTTCGGTGAGCCTTTCCTGCTACGCCAGGCGCTGGGCAACCTGCTCGATAACGCCTTGGATTTCACCCCGCCCGGCGGCACCTTGCGATTCAGCGCACAGACGCAGCACAACGACGTGCAGGTCAGTTTGTTCAACCAGGCTGCGCCGATTCCCGACTACGCCTTGCCACGCCTGAGCGAGCGTTTTTACTCGTTGCCGCGCCCGGTCAGCGGGCGCAAAAGCACCGGCCTGGGGCTCAATTTTGTCGAAGAGGTGATGAAGCTGCACGGCGGCGCATTGCAGATCGGTAATGTGCACGACGGCGTGCAGGTGGTGCTGCATCTCCACACAGTCTCCACAGTGCCCACATAAATCTCCCACAGGCGCGGTTCACGCTCTGCCCATCCAAACAGGGAGAGCCCCATGAACCGAAGCCTGCTGTTCAAACTTGGCGCCATTGCGCTGCTGATCCTGCTGTTGCTGATTCCGCTGCTGATGATTAACGGCATCATCAGCGACCGCCAGCAACTGCGCGACGGCGTGCTGATGGACATCGCCCGCAGCTCCAGCTACAGCCAACGCATTACCGGCCCGGTCATGGTGGTGCCGTATCGCAAGACCGTGCGCGAGTGGAAACTCAATGAAAAGCTCAATAAACGCTACGAGGAAACCCGTGAAGAGCGCGGTCGTCTGTATTTCCTGCCGGACCGTTTTGAACTCGACGGCAAGGTGCAAACCGAGTTGCGTGCGCGGGGCATCTACCAGGCGCGCCTATTCCATGCCGACAACCGCATCAGCGGGCGTTTTGAGTTGCCGGCGCAGTTGGGCATTACCGAAAACTTTGCCGATTACCGTTTCGAACCGGCGTTTCTGGCGGTGGGTATCAGCGATATTCGTGGCATCGAAAACGCCCTGAAGCTTGAGCTGGGCAGCCAACGCCTGGCCTTCTCGCCCGGCTCGCAAGTGGACTGGTTGGGCGAGGGCGTGCATGTAACGCTGCCCGCGCAGGACAGCAAACAACCGGGCGTGGTGGACTTCGCTTTTGACCTGCGCCTGCAAGGCACCGAGCAGTTGCAAGTGGTGCCGGTGGGCAAGACCAGCCAGGTGTCACTCGCCTCCAACTGGCCGCACCCAAGCTTTATCGGCAACTTCCTGCCGGCGCAGCGCGAGGTCACCGACAAGGGCTTCAGCGCCAATTGGCAGACCTCGTTTTTTTCCACCAACCTCGAACAAGCCCTGCAAACCTGCCTGGACCGCCAGGGCTGTGAAGACTTCACCCGCCGCAGCTTTGGCGTGAACTTCATCGACCCGGTGGACCAGTACCTCAAGAGCGACCGCGCGATCAAATATGCGCTGCTGTTTATCGCCCTGACGTTTGCCGGTTTCTTCTTGTTTGAAGTGCTGAAGAACCTCGCGGTGCACCCGATTCAGTACGCATTGGTGGGCTTTGCCTTGGCGTTTTTCTACCTGCTGTTGTTGTCGTTGTCCGAACACCTGGGCTTTGCATTGGCCTACCTGATCTCGGCGAGTGCCTGTGTGTTGTTGATTGGTTTTTATGTGTGCCACGTGCTGCGCAGTGTTGTGCATGGTCTGGGCTTTTCGGCGGGGTTGGCGGCGTTGTATGGCTTGTTGTACGGGCTGTTGAGCGCTGAGGATTACGCGCTGCTGATGGGCTCGCTGTTGCTGTTTGGTTTGCTGGGTACAGTGATGGTGCTGACGCGCAAGCTGGATTGGTATGGCGTGGGTAAACGCAAGGTTCGGGAGGTGGCCCAATGATTGGGTTGCGTGAAGATCAGCAGGTGCGCGCGCAATTGGTCGGAAAAATCAATGCGTTATTTTATGCGGCAAATGGGCTTTGTGTGGCGAGCGGGCTTGCCCCGCGTTGGGCTGCGCAGCAGCCCCAAAACCTGCCACAGAGGCGTTTCTGGTACACCGCGTTTTGCTTGACTGGGGCCGCTTCGCAGCCCAACGCGGGGCAAGCCCGCTCGCCACAAGGGGCCGTGTTTCACCCCGTTAGAGCGGTGGCTGAGTTTCCAGCATCGAAGGCCGTTGGCTGACCTCGGCATACCAATCGGCAAGCTTGGGGTTGCCGGCGCGCCATTGCAGTTCGGGGTGGCGAAAGTCCAGGTAACCCAGGGCGCAGGCCACGCCGATGGAGGCGATGTCGAAGTGGCTGGCCAGTTCGGCAATCGCTTCGGCTTCCAGCTCGGCGAGGGCGCGGTGGATCTTGTTGCGCTGCGCTTGCAGCCATTGGTCCCAGTGTTTTTCGACCGGGCGCATGGCGGTTTCGTAACGCACCAGCACGGCGGCATCCAAGATGCCGTCGGCCATCGAGGCGAGGGTGAGGCGGCGCCAGCGGGCCGAGCCGTCACGCGGGATCAGCGGGTTGCCGACGTGCTGGTGGTCGAAGTAATCGAGGATCACCCGGCTGTCGTGCAGCACCGACCCATCGGCCAGGCGCAGGGCCGGGATCTTGCCCACGGGGTTGTCCTGCACCACCTGTGCATCGGGGTTGACCGGCGTCGGCATGCAGCCATGCAAGGCCACGCGGTCCTGCTGGCCGGTCTCGATCAGCAGCACGCGGACTTTGCGAACAAAGGGTGAAGCGGGGTTGTGAAACAAGGTCATGCTGGGCGCGGACATGGGCATTCCTCGGAAATGGCAGGGCTAGCCTAGTAGGATTGTGGTTGTTTTTGAAGGCCTCATCGCAGGCAAGCCAGCTCCCACCTGTTGAGTTGTGAACACCGTTAAAGGTGGGAGCTGGCTTGCCTGCGATAGCGCCTTCAGCCACGCCGCTTAAGCAACCCCCAAGCCCCAATGGCAGCCGGAACACCCAACCCCACCCAACTCAACGAATCCCACAACCCGTCCCCCAACAGCGCCGCAAACAACCCCGCCGCGCTGAGCAGGCCAACCCCCAGCGGAATGCCGAACACCTTCCAGAAACTCGACTGGCGCGGCTTCATGGCTTGGCCGCCTTGCGCCGCACAATCCACAGGTAAACCCCGCTGCCCAACACGATGATGGTCAGCACATCCAGCACCGCCCAGAGGATTTTCATCGGCATGCCGCCATAGTCGCCAAAGTGCAACGGCTGGGACATGCCCATGGCGTCCATGTACCACGGCCGTTCGGCGATGGCGGTGACGGCCAGGGTGCCGGCGTCGATCAGCACCGGCGTGAGCAGGTGCGAGGTCAGGTGCGTGCTGCCCTTCATGAACACCGCGTAGTGGTGTTCGCTGGAAAAGCGCGTGCCGGGGAAGGCGATAAAGTCCGGCTCCATGCCGGGCGCGGCCTTGGCGGCGATGCTCAGCAATTCGGTGGCCGGTGCGCGTTGGGTCAGCGGCGGCGCGTTTTTGTACGGCTCGATCATGGCGCTGAGGCTGTCCTGGCGCCAGGCGGCGATGATCAAATCGGCGCAGGCGCTGATCACGCCGGTGACACCCACCACCAGCGCCCAGGTCAGCGTGACCACGCCGATCAGGTTGTGCAGGTCGAGCCAGCGCAGACGGGTGGATTTGTCTTTACGCACGGTGGCGAACTTCAACCGGCGCATAAACGGCAGGTACAGTACCGTACCCGAGACAATTGCCACCACAAACAGAATGCCCATGAACGCCAGCAGCAACTTGCCTGGCAGCCCGGCGAACATATCCACGTGCAAGCGCAGCAGGAACAGGGTCAACCCGCCATTGGCCGCCGGGGTTTCCACGGCCTCACCGGTGCGCGCATCCAGCATGAAGGTGTGGGACGAGTTGGGCTCGGTGCTGGCCGTGGCAGCCATGATCGCGATCACACCGTTCTTGTCGTCTTCGTCCCACGCCAGGTACTGCATGGCCTCGCCGGGGCGATGAGCCTGGGCTTTGGCCACCAACTGCTCAAGGTTCAGCTGCGGCGTGTCGGCGGGCATCTGTGCCAGTTCCGGCTCGTTGCCCAGCAGGTGGTCGATCTCGTGGTGAAACACCAACGGCAGGCCGGTGAGGGCGAGCAGCAGCAGGAATACCGTGCAGATCAGGCTGGTCCAGGTGTGGATGAAGGACCAGCGGCGGATGGTTTTGCTTTTCATTTTCTAGCCTTCAGACACACCGAAGCCGCCCACAGGGGCGGCCCGGTTGTTAACTCAGCCGATTACCATTGATAGGTGGCGCTGGCGACGACGCTGCGTTGGTCGCCGTAGTAGCAATAGAAACCATCGCAGGTTGAAATGTAGTCCTTGTCGAACAGGTTGGTCGCGTTGAGTTTTACCGAGGCACCTTTGAGGCTGTTGTCCAGACGGCCGAGGTCGTAGTGCACGGCCGCATCGAACACGGTGTAGGCGTCGGCCTTGCCCAACCACGTATTGCCTTGGTCGCCATAGGTATTGCCGGTGTAGCGCGCACCCAGGCCAATACCGAAGCCGTCGAGGGCACCCGTGTGCCAGGTGTAATCTGTCCACAGGGTTGCTTGCTGGTTTGGCATCAGTTGCAGACGATTACCTTTGTAGTCGCCTTTTTGCACCTCGGATTTGGCCAGGGTATAGGAAGCGATGACTTTGAGGTTGTCGGTCACATCAGACACGGCTTCCAGTTCCAGGCCTTTGACCTTCACTTCACCGGTCTGGTTGGTGACTGGAATGCTGCCGGCGGTAGTGGTGGTTACCAGCACGTTTTTCTGGGTCAGGTCATACACGGCGGCACTGAGCAAAGTGTTCGAGCCCGGTGGCTGGTATTTGATACCCAGTTCCCACTGTTTGCCTTCGGTAGGTTTGTAGGACTCGGTCGCCGAGACGCTGGCATTGCTCGCCGGTTGGAAGGACTCAGCGTAGGAAATATAGGGTACGAAGCCGGAATCAAATACGTAGCTGAGTGCGGCGTTGCCGCTGAAATGTTTGATTCGGTCGGTATTGGTCGCATCTTTCTGGTTGAAGTACGTGGTGCCCTGATGCACCCAGTCTTCGCGGCCGCCCAAGGTCAGGCGCCATTGGTCAAGCGCCATCTGGTCTTGAGCGTAGAGGCCGGTCTGCACGGTTTTCTGGTTGTAGTCGTAATAAGCCCCGGAGCGAGCGGGACGAACGATGGGCTGGCCGTAGATCGGATTGTTGACGTTGGTCTTCAGGCCATCGCCGTAAATCGACAGGTAAGAGGTATCGGTGCGCTGGTGATCCAGGCCGAGCAACAGGGTGTGGGAGATGTCGCCGGTGGCGAAGTCGGCCTGGAAGTTGTTGTCCAGGGCCAATTGGCCGATGTTCTCGTCCACGTTTGTCGAGGTGCGGCCGACGTTGCCGTCTGCGTCAACCATCGTGTAGGGATACGCACCTACGGTGAGTGTCTGAAATGACAACTCCGACTTGGTGTAGCGCAGGTTCTGACGGAACTGCCAGGTGTCATTGAAGCGATGCTCGAATGCATAGCCCAACGCGTAGTAGGTGCGGTCGTAGTACTCGTAATCCGGGTCGCCCAGGTTTTTGTGATGGGAAATATCACCCAGTGGTGATTTGATCTTGGTGCCCTGGATGGGCAAAAACTGGCTGGTGGCACCGGTATCGTCACGGGTGAACTGCGACAGAAAAGTCAGCTTGGTATCCGGGTCGATATTCCAGGTCAGGCTCGGCGCAATGTTGTAGCGCTTGTTGTCGATGTGATCGATCTGGGTGCCGGCATCGCGCACCACGCCACTGAGGCCATACAGAAACTGCCCTTCATCATCGATCTTGCCGGTGCTGGCGAAGTTGATCTGGCGGTAATTGTCACTGCCGTATTGCACTTGGATGGCGCTGCTTTGTTCTTCGCTGGGACGACGGCTGACCATGTCCAGCAGGCCGCCCGGCGGCGTTTGGCCGTAGACCGACGAGGCCGGGCCACGCAGCAGGGCGAGGCGGTCGAGGTTCCAGGTTTCGGCTTTCGGGTTGGCGTACACGCCGCGTGGCAGTGGCAGGCCATCGAGGAATTGCGTGGGCTCGAAGCCGCGCACGCGCATCCAGTCGTAGCGGGTGTCGCTGCCGTAGCTGGCGGACACGATGCCGGGCATGTATTTAACCGCGTCATCCAGGTTCTGAACGTTGCGGTCCTGCATCTGCTCGCGGGTGGCGACGGAGATCGAGCGCGGCGCTTCAACCAGCGCGGTGTCGGTCTTGGTGCCGGCCGCGGTGCGTTTGGCCAGGTAGCCGTCGACGGGCCCCCAAGCGCTTTCATCGCTGCCCTGGGCAATGATGCTGGTCTGCGCCAACGCCACGACACCTTCAGGAATGGCCACCAGCGTAAACGTCCCCGCACTGCTCTGCTCCAACTGCAACCCCGTGCCACGCAACGCCTCACGCAACGCACCCTGGGCATCAAACTGGCCTTTGACCGGTGCCGAGGTCTTGCCCGCTGCCAGCGATGGGTTAAGCGTCAGCGCCAAACCGGCCTGGCTGGCGATCTGGTTCAGGGTGCTGGCCAATGGCGCAGCCGGCAGGTTGTAGGCGCGCACGTTGCTGGCTTGCTCGGCGGCGATCAGCGCGGTGCTCGTCAGCGGGGCGCTGAGGGCAATGGCCACGGCTAACAGGCTGGGGCGCAACAAGGTGTCTAGCGTGCGGGACATGGGGCGGCTCCTGAATGAAAATATTTCTCAATTGCCTAGGTGCCGGACGAGAATCAAAAAGTGATAGGGCTGGGTGAAAATATTTTTTTAGGTGGCTTAGAGGGCCTCATCGCAGGCAAGCCAGCTCCCACCTTTAACGGTGTTCACACTTCCAAAGGTGGGAGCGGGCTTGCTCGCGAAGGCGATCGCCCAGGCACTGAAAAACCTAAGGCGTAGCCTTCACGGTCACCCACCACGGCGTGTGCTGCTCGATCTGCACCGGCAGGGTCGGCAGCAGGGCGTTGAGCGCCAGCGTGGTGTCGTGCAGCGGGAAGCTGCCGGTGATGCGCAGGTCGGCCACGTTTTTGTCCACGCCCAGGTAGCCGGTGCGATAGCGGCCAAGTTCGGCAACCACATCGCCCAGGCGGGCGTTGTCGACCACCAGCATGCCGCGCGTCCAGGCGTCTGCGGCGGGTGTGACCACCCGCGCAGGGCCGAGGCCGTCGCTGCGCATCAGCACTTGCTGGCCTTCTTTGAAAATCTGTTCCTGATGCAGCGCCTCAGGCTGGGCGGCCACAGCAGATTGCAGCACGCTCAGGCGCGTGGCGTCGTCTTCGCGCCTGACGATAAACCGCGTGCCCAGGGCGCGCAGGCTGCCGTCGCGGGTTTGCACGTAGAACGGCCGCGCATCGTTGTGGCCGGTTTCGACCAGGATTTCGCCTTCCTGCAACACGATCAATCGGCGTTTTTCATCAAAGCGCACGTCGATGGCGCTGTGGGTGTTGAGGTTGATCAGCGTGCCGTCGGCCAGCTTCAGCGTGCGTTGTTCGCCGGTGGCCGTGCGTTGGTCGGCCAGCCAATAGTGGATGGGCACGTAACGTTCACCGGCAAACAGCGCGAGGCCAATCACCAGCGCGATGCTGGCCAAACCACTGCCCAACTTGCGCACGCGCTGGCGAATGCCTTGGCGTGACTGCAACAACGCCGCCCGCGCCGGGCCCGAGGCCAGGCTGAAGCGCTGATCGAGCATGCCCAGCTGGCGCCAGGCGCGCGCGTGTTCTTCATCGCTGGCCAGCCATTTGCCGAACTCTTCTTGTTCCACAGCGCTGCCGTCGCCCGAGCCCAGCGACAGTTGCCAGGCAATCGCCGCATCCAGCACACGGGCGGTGACCGGTTTGGCGCCGGTCACAGCGGCTCGCCATACAGCGCGATGTAGCACTGGCGAATGCCCTGGGCCAGGTACTGGCGCACACGCGGCACCGACACGCCAAGGCGCTGGGCGATTTCGGCGTGGCCCAGGCCGTCGAGGCGGTTATAGAGGAAGGCGGCGCGGGCCTTGCTCGACAGTTTGCCGAGCAGGCGGTCGATGGCCTTGAGGTCTTCGAGGATCAGTTGCTGTTGTTCGGGCGAAGGGTGTTCGCTTTCCGGGATCAGCATCAGTTCGGTGAGGTAGGCCTGTTCCAGTGCCGCGCGGCGGAAGTAGTCGAACAGCAAGCCTTTGGCGATGGCCACCAGAAACGCGCGCGGCTCGCGGGGTTCGCGCAGTTCGTCGCGGCCCAGCAGGCGCATGAAGGTGTCCTGGCTCA
The DNA here is from genome assembly GCF_002742515.1 of Pseudomonas sp. 2822-15. Taxonomy (NCBI): domain Bacteria; kingdom Pseudomonadati; phylum Pseudomonadota; class Gammaproteobacteria; order Pseudomonadales; family Pseudomonadaceae; genus Pseudomonas; species Pseudomonas sp. 2822-15. The sequence goes on from NZ_LJRY01000187.1 coordinate 675,939, forward strand.
GGTCTTCGGCGCGGCTCGGGCAGGCCACATTGCGTCGCAGCCACGCCAACAGCCAGCCGCGATGGTCGCGATACAACGCGCCAACAAGCTCACTGTGTGGGGTTTGGACCGACGACAAGGCATCACCAAATAAACAAGGGGTTTAAACTAACGAGAATTATTCGCGATTGTGTCAGAGGCCGGGAGTGGGCGCAATTGGCGTCTGTCGGACGATCGTTCCCACGCTCTGCGTGGGAATGCCTCCTGGGACGCTCCGCGTCTCGCTAGAAAGAGGGCGCTTGTTTGCGCCGTGTCCATTGGCTCAAGCGCTCTTGCAGCGCCTGTGGGCTGTCGATTCCCTGTTGGCGCGCACGGCTGAACAGGATGAGCATCAGCTCTGCCGTGGCCAATGCATCGGCGCTGGCGTGATGGCGTTCGCCCACGTGCAGCTTGAAGTGGCTGATCCAGTCATCGAGCCCGGCCTCGCGGATATTCGCGTCGGGGCACAACAGCGGGGCGATGTCGGCGACATCAAGGAACGGGTGGGCCAACCGATAACCCAGGCTGTCCTTGAGCGCCCGGCACAGCATGTGTTGGTCGAATGGCGCATGGAACGCCAGTAACGGGCTGTCGCCGACAAAGGCCATAAAATCCAGCAAGGCTTCGGCCGGGTCGCTGCCGGCGGCAATCGCACTGGGGCCGAGGCCGTGGATCAACACGCTGGGGCCAACCTTGGTGTTGGCCCGTAGCAGGGTGCGCTCGAACATCTGCGAAAAATCCACTGCGCCGTCCTCGATGATCACTGCACCGATGGACAGCACCTGGTCGCGGTTGAGGTTCAGGCCGCTGGTTTCCAGGTCGACCACCACCCAGCGTTGTCCGCGTAAAGACCCGTCGCCCAAGGCTGCGGGCTTGGGCAAGTGCGCCAGGCGCTGCTGTTGGGTTGCGTCGAGCCCGGGTTTTTTCTTACGCAGCCAACCGAACAGGCTCACAGCTGATACCGCAGCGTCAGGCTGCTTTGCAGGCGTTGGGCCTGGCGCAGGGATTCGCGCAGGATGCGCCGGTCCAGGTGGTTGAGGCTGTCGGGGTCGACACGGTTGGAATACGGCAGGTTCTCGCGGGTTTGCAGCTGATGCTGCTGCATGCGCGTTTGCTGGATAAAGTGATACGCCTCCTCATAGGCGGCGCCGTCCAGCGGTTCGATGACCTCCTTGGCCACCAGTTGGCGCAGGCGCTCCAGGGTGTTGTTGGTGTGAATACCATTGGCCAGGGCCAACAGGCGTGCGCCATCCACAAAAGGTGTAAGGCCCTGCACCTTGAGGTCGAGCGTGGCCTTTTCGGTGCCTTTGCGCGTCAGCACAAAGTCGCGGAAACGCCCGACCGGCGGGCGCTGGCGCAAGGCATTCTCGGCCAGCATACGTTGGAACAAGCGGTTATCGGCCACCTGATCCAGAATGCCCTGGCGCAGTTGCTCACACCCGCGCTCGTCGCCCCACACCACGCGCAAGTCGAAATAGATGCTTGAGCCCAGCAGGTTCTCCGGCGTGGCTTCGCGGATAAAGGCACCAAAGCGCCGCGCCCATTCAGCCCGCGACAGGCACAGCTCGGGGTTGCCGGCCATGATATTGCCCTTGCACAGGCTGAAGCCGCACAGCGCCAGGCTTTGGTTGATCTGCTGCGCCAGTGGCAGCAGGCGGCCGCGGATATCGGCGGCTTCGGCGGCGTCCGTGGCTTCGAACAGGATGCCGTTGTCCTGGTCGGTAAACAGGGTTTGTTCGCGGCGCCCTTCGCTGCCGAAACACAGCCAGCTGAAGGGCACGCCAGGGTCGCCTTTGTCGGCCAGGGTCAGTTCGATCACTCGGCACACGGTGTGGTCGTTGAGCAGGGTAATGATGTGGGTGATCTGGGTGGACGACGCACCATGGGCCAGCATGCGTTCCACCAGTTGGCCGATCTCGCCGCGAATCACCACCAGGTTTTCCACTCGGGGCGCGTTGCGGATGGTGCGGGCCAGGTGCACCAGGTCGACCCGTTGCAGAGAAAACAGGTCGCGCTCGGACACCACGCCACACAGGCGCTGGTCTTTTACCAGGCACACATGGGCGATATGCCGCTCGGTCATGGCGATGGCCGCGTCGAAGGCGCTGTGGTCCGGGCTTAAAAAGAACGGCGCCTGGGTCATATGGCCGGCGATGGCTTGATTGAAATCGCTGGTGCCGTCGGCGACCACCTGGCGCAGGTCGCGCAAGGTGAAAATCCCCAGCGGCGCCTTGTGCGCATCGACGATCACGATGCTGCCCACTTGTTGCTCATGCATCAGCGTCACCGCTTCGCGCAGGGGCGTGGTCGGGCTGCAGGTGACCGGATGGCGCATGGCCAATTCACCCAGCCGGGTGTTCAGCGAATACTGGGTGCCCAGGGTTTCCACGGCCTTTTGCTGCACCTGCTGGTTGACCTGATCCAGCAGGCTGCTGACACCGCGCAGGGCAAAATCGCGAAACGGGCTGGAAAGGGCGAACAGCTTGATAAACGCCGGCTTGTTCAGTTGCAGGCAAAAGGTGTCTTCGGCGGCTTTGTGCTCGGTGCGGGTGGCACGCTCACCCAGCAACGCGGCGAGGGGGAAGCACTCGCCGGTGGTGATTTCGAAGGTGGCTTGCGTCGAGTCCGGCCGTTCGCCGACGACGCGGCCCTGCTTGACGATATAGAAGTGCTCCACCGGCCCGCCGGACGGTTTGAGAATGCTGTCGCCGGGGCCGTAGAAGCGCAGTTGGCACTGTTCGACCAAAAACGCCAGATGGGCGTTTTCCATCTGGTTAAACGGAGGGAAGCGTTGCAGGAATTGCAAAGTGCCGTGGATGTTCTGCAACACGGCGGTTTTTCCCGCCTGCGTGAAAGCATCAGCTTTACTCATAACAGTGACCGCAGTTTTTTTGTCGTTATCGTCCTGCATGGTCGACTCCCGCGCGGCGGGTGCCCATTGGACGTAAGTCTAGGTCTCGGTAAAACCCACCACAACTAGGGAAAAACCTTACATGACTATCGTCCAAACTCCGTAGAACGCCCACTAGGCAAACTTTCCGACGAAGTGCACATTGTTCGCCCTTCCGCAGATGTCTGACGAGTGTGCTGGGAGCTTGAATAGAACTGCTGAGAAACGTATGTCCGACCACGATATTTTGAGTGATGCCGAGCGCGAGGCGCTGAGCGCCGTGATGCTGGAGCCCGATCTGCCGCCACAACGGGTGTTGATTGTCGATGACGACAAGGACGCACGTGAATTGCTGGCAGAAATTCTGGGCCTGGACGGCATTCGCTGCATGACCGCCGCCAGTGGTGAGGCGGCGTGGGATTTGTTGAGCTCCAGCAGTTCCATCGGTTTGCTGATCACCGATTTGCGCATGGCGCCGAGCAACGGCCTGCAATTGATTCGCAAGGTGCGCGATTCAACCCGTGCGGCGCTGCCGATCATCATCATGTCGGGGGACGCGGAAGCGCCGGATGTGATCGATGCGATGCATTTGAGCGTGGTGGATTTTTTGCTCAAGCCAATTGATAGCGTGAAGTTGGCGAAGATGGTCAAGCGCGAGTTGGGGATGGCTCAATAACTGCCGTTTATCTTTTTTTATTTGAACTGTCAGTTCTCACAGTAGGCAAGCAGGTGAGCGGGTTGTTTACTTGGCCGGAGAGTTCTGGTTTTCAGCCAGGACCTTACACCCTCCACAGGAGCTCGTTATGCCTATTAAAAAGTCTAATGATCAAGCAAATAGCGACGACGCAAGTATTCTAATTCTCAGGGATGGAAAGGAACGCCTTGTAAAGCCTTCTAATCTGAGAGCAAGTCTGAGAGATTTTTCGGTCATCACCGACGGGGCGGGTTCGTTGACAGCTGAGTACGGGAATACGCTGTTTCCACGCGAGGCAGCGTATGAATTCAGCTTCCCGCGAGATATAGATAAGCATCGAGGAAACATTGATTATAGAGACGAGTCGGGTAATTATTTTATTGCTCCTACGTCTGGGAAATTTATGGTTATTTCCAAAGATGCGGGTTCCCCGAATACGTATACAAATTATATTACCTACATGAATTTGACGTTTGTCCATGAGGAGATGGAAGTTACGATTAACGGTACAGGAGAAGCCACGTTTGTGTTTGCGTGATTACCCGCCTGATAAGAACAAAGCCCTGATCTTACGAACAGGGCTTTGTTTTGTTCAGCGTTTAATCAAAGCCCATTCTTGGCTTTGAACTCACGACGCCTGCGATGCAACACCGGCTCCGTATACCCGTTCGGCTGCTTGGTCCCTTCAATCACCAACTCCACCGCCGCCTGGAACGCGATGTTGCTGTCGAAGTCCGGTGCCAGCGGGCGATATAACGCATCCCCGGCATTTTGACGGTCCACCACCGGCGCCATGCGCTTGAGGCTTTCCATCACCTGGGCTTCGTTGACGATGCCGTGGCGCAACCAGTTGGCGATGTGCTGGCTGGAGATGCGCAGGGTGGCGCGGTCTTCCATCAGGCCCACATCGTTGATGTCCGGCACTTTCGAGCAGCCGACGCCCTGGTCGATCCAGCGCACGACATAGCCGAGGATGCCCTGGGCATTGTTGTCCAGCTCGTTGCGGATTTCTTCTTCGGACCAATCGGTGTTGCTGGCCAGAGGGATGGTCAGAATGTCGTCCACCGAGGCGCGTTCGCGCTTGGCCAACTCGGCCTGACGGGCGAACACATCAACCTTGTGGTAGTGCAGCGCGTGCAGCGCAGCTGCCGTCGGCGATGGCACCCAGGCGGTGTTGGCGCCGGCCAATGGGTGGGCGATTTTCTGCTCAAGCATCGCCGCCATCAGGTCGGGCATGGCCCACATGCCTTTACCGATCTGCGCACGACCTTGCAGGCCGGTGCTCAAGCCGATATCGACGTTCCAATTTTCGTAGGCGCCGATCCATTTTTCCGCCTTCATGGCAGCTTTACGCACCATCGCGCCGGCTTCCATGGAGGTGTGGATTTCATCGCCGGTGCGGTCGAGGAAGCCGGTGTTGATAAACACCACACGCTCGCTCGCCGCCTTGATGCAGGCCTTGAGGTTGACCGTGGTGCGGCGCTCCTCGTCCATGATCCCGACTTTCAGCGTATTACGCGGCAGGTTCAACACGTCTTCGATGCGGCCGAACAGCTCATTGGTAAACGCGGCTTCTTCGGGGCCGTGCATCTTCGGTTTAACGATGTACACGGAGCCGGTACGGCTGTTCTTGCGGCTGCTGTTGCCGTTGAGGCTGTGGATCGCCGCCAGGCTGGTGAGCAGGCCGTCGAGGATGCCTTCCGGCACTTCGTTGCCGTCTTTATCCAGGATCGCGTCGATGGTCATCAAGTGACCAACGTTGCGCACGAACAACAGCGAACGGCCGTGCAGGGTCACGTCCTGGCCATCTACGCCGGTGTAGACACGGTCGGCGTTCATGGTACGGGTAAAGGTCTTGCCGCCCTTGGCCACTTCCTCGGCCAGGTCGCCCTTCATCAGGCCGAGCCAGTTGCGGTAGATCACCACTTTGTCATCGGCATCGACGGCGGCGACGGAGTCTTCGCAGTCCATGATGGTGGTCAGCGCGGCTTCCATCAGCACGTCTTTGACGCCGGCGGCGTCGGTCTGGCCGACGGGGGTGCTGGCGTCGATCTGGATTTCGAAGTGCAGGCCGTTGTGTTTAAGCAGGATCGCAATCGGCTCGGCCGCAGGGCCCTGGAAGCCGATCAGCTGTGCATCGTCGCGCAGGCCGCTGTTGCTGCCGCCCTTGAGGCTGACGATGAGCTTGCCATCCACCATCTTGTAACCGGTGGAGTCGACGTGGCTGCCGGCGGTGAGCGGCGCGGCTTCGTCGAGGAAAGCACGGGCGAAGGCAATTACCTTGTCGCCACGCACTTTGTTGTAACCCTTGCCCTTCTCGGCGCCGTCGGCTTCGCTGATGGCATCGGTGCCATACAGCGCGTCGTACAGCGAGCCCCAGCGGGCATTGGAGGCGTTGAGGGCAAAGCGGGCATTCATGACCGGCACGACCAGCTGCGGGCCGGCCATACGGGCGATTTCGTCGTCGACGTTTTGGGTCGAGGCCTGGAAGTCTGCGGCTTCCGGCAGCAGGTAGCCGATATCTTGCAGGAAGGCTTTGTAAGCCACTGGGTCGTGGGCTTTGCCGGCGTGGGTCTGGTGCCAGGTGTCGATCCGCGCCTGGAAATCATCGCGTTTGGCGAGTAGGGCTTTGTTCTTCGGTGCCAGGTCGTGGATGACCTTGTCGGCGCCGGCCCAGAACTGGTCGGCAGTAATGCCGGTGCCGGGAATGGCTTCGTTGTTCACGAAGTCGAACAGGACTTTGGCGACCTGCAGGCCACCGACTTGAACGTGTTCAGTCATTGCTTGCCTCACTCTGCGGAGCTTATGCGCTGTTTCAGATTTTCATTATGTAGTGCACGGTTGGGCATACTACATGATGACTTGCGGTTGTGAAAATTAGACTAAATACGTCGTTTAGCGACTCATTTTGGTCGTACGGTCACAGCGGAGAATCGGATGTTCTCAAAAAACTATTGGATTGTTCCAGATAAATATAAAAATGGTACACGATTTGTTCCTGGCCGCTTCCGTAGGCAATGGCTTCATGTGGGAGCGGGCTTGCCCGCGATAGCGATTCATGAGCCAACTGATGTGTCACTGACACGCCGCCATCGCGGGCAAGCCCGCTCCCACAGGGTGTGTGCCTATAATCGATGATCAACCCACCGAGGGCTTCGCCATGGACCATCTTGTACTCACTATTATCGCCGCCGACAAACCCGGCCTGGTTGAACGCATCGCGCAGAACATTGCTGCCCACGGCGGCAACTGGCTGGAAAGCCGCATGGCGCATATGGCCGGGCAGTTTGCCGGGATCCTGCGGGTCAGTGTGCCGACGGAACAGCGTCAGGCGCTGGTGGGTGCGCTGGAGGACTTATCCACACACGGAATCCGTGTGCTGGTGGGCGAGGGCAGCAGCGGGCAGGCCTCGGCGTCCAAATCGATCATGATGACGCTGGTAGGCAATGACCGCGCGGGCATCGTGCGCGAAATCACAGCGCTGCTGAGCAAACAAGGCGTGAACCTGGCCAGCCTGAGCACGGATGTACGTCCGGCGCCCATGAGCGGTGATCCACTGTTCAGTGCCGAAGCGCTGCTGCAAGTGCCGACCGCGTTGTCCCTGGATACCCTGCAGCTGTCCCTGGAAACCTTGGCCGATGATTTGATGGTGGAACTGCACCACGAGGAATAATCGGTCCACTGGGTTATGCATGGAAATCTTGCATGGGCCTGTGGATAACCTGTAGAGACCCGGCGCCAGGCCAAGCTGACCGGGCGTCTTCGTCGGTTGAGCAAAAAACGAGCAGTTTCAAGGGCTTGTGCACAAATGGCGGGGATCAGGCTGTGGATAACCTTGGGGTGAATGCCTGCAAGCCACGTGCACTGTGGCTTGCAGAGGTTTGTACGTTATTTGATCAGCGTTTGCGCACCGTCAGCCAGGCATCCAGGCTGTAGACCACCAGGCCTGCCCAGATGAACGCGAAGGCAATCAGCGTGCTGGTCGCCAGGTGTTCGCCGAACAGCAGCACCGCTTCCAGCAGTACCAGCGTCGGCGCCACGTACTGCAGAAAGCCCAGCGCGGTGTAGGGCAGATGCCGTGCGGCGGCGTTGAAGCACACCAGCGGGATCAGCGTCACCGGGCCTGCGGCCACCAGCCACCAGGCTTCGGAAGTGCTCCAAAACTCAAGCTGCGCACTATGGGCCGACGGGTTGAACAACAACCAGGCGACGGCGATCGGCACCAGCATCCAGGTTTCCACCACCAGCCCCGGCAGCGCCTTGACCGGCGCCTGTTTGCGGATCAAACCGTAGAAGCCGAAGGTCAGCGCCAGCACCAGGGACACCCACGGCAAACTGCCGACTTGCCACACTTGCTGCGCCACACCCACCGCCGCCAGCCCGACGGCGATCCATTGCAGGCGGCGCAGGCGCTCGCCCAGGATCAGCATGCCGAGCAGCACATTCACCAACGGGTTGATGTAGTAACCCAGGCTCGCTTCCAGCATGCGCCCGCTGTTCACCGACCACACGTAGGTCAGCCAGTTGGCCGCAATCAATGAGCCGCTGAGTGCCAGAATCGCCAGACGCTTGGGGTTGTCACGCAGTTCGCGGAACCAGCCGGGGTGCTTCCACACCATCAGCAGCAAACCGCCGAACAGCGCCGACCACAACACGCGGTGCACGATGATTTCGGCGGCGGGAACACTGGCGATGGCTTTGAAATAAAGTGGGAACAGACCCCAGATGACATAGGCACTCAGGCCTAGGATGTACCCCTTGCGGGGGTTGGCGGCGTGCATTGCAGAATCCTTGCTCAGGCAGCTTACAAAGCGCGATTGTAAGGATTTTTGTCAGGCAATGGGGTGATCGTTCCTGCGCTCTGCGTGGGAATGCCGTCTTGGACGCTCTGCGTCCGCAGTTGAGGGGCGTGACGCGGAGCGTCACAGGATGCATTCCCACGCGGAGCGTGGGGACGATCGGTAGTCAGAAGAGTTTCAGGGGTTCTTCATTGAGCGCCGACAGTTGCTCGCGCAACGCCAACACCTGGTCGCCCCAATACCGCTCGCTGCCGAACCACGGGAAGCTGTGGGGGAACGCCGGGTCATCCCAGCGGCGGGCCAGCCAGGCGCTGTAATGCATCAGGCGCAAGGCGCGCAGGGGTTCGATCAAGGCCAGTTCGCGTGGGTCGAAGTCGTGGAACTCCTGATAGCCGTCCATCAATTCCGACAATTGGCCCAGGCATTCCTGGCGGTCACCGGCGAGCATCATCCACAGGTCCTGCACGGCCGGGCCCATGCGGCAGTCATCCAGGTCGACGATGTGGAACATCTCGTCGCGGCACATCATGTTGCCGGGGTGGCAGTCGCCGTGCATGCGGATGTTCTTGTGTGGCGTGGCCTTGTACACCTCTTCCACACGCTTGAGCAGGTCGCGGGCGACCGACTCGTAAGCGGGCAACAGGCTCTTGGGAATGAAATTGCCTTCGAGCAAGGTGTTGAGGGAATCGTGACCGAAGTTCTTCACGCCCAAGGCTTCACGGTGTTCAAACGGACGGGTGGAACCCACCGCGTGTAAACGCCCGAGCAATTGCCCGAGGCGATACAACTGGTCCAGGTTGCCCGGCTCCGGCGCCCGGCCGCCACGGCGTGGGAACAGGGTGAAGCGAAAACCCGCATGTTCGAACAGGCTTTCGCCGTTGTGGAGCAGCGGCGCAACCACCGGCACTTCACACTCGGCCAGTTCGAAGGTGAAGCGGTGTTCTTCCAAGATCGCTTCGTTGGTCCAGCGTTGCGGGCGGTAGAACTTGGCGATCAGCGGCTCGGAGTCTTCGATGCCCACCTGATACACACGGTTTTCGTAGCTGTTGAGCGCCAACACGCGCGCATCGCTGAGGAAGCCGATACTTTCAACGGCGTCGAGTACTAAATCAGGGGTGAGTGTTTCAAACGGGTGGGCCATGCGAACTCCTGCGCGCAGCAGGGCGCCGCGTCCGGCCGGGTATGGTAACAGCATAGCCAGGTGGTGGCTGTTGTGGCGAGCGGGCTTGCCCCGCGTTGGAGTGCGCAGCGCTCCTGCTGTTTTGGGGCCGCTGCGCAGCCCAACGCGGGGCAAGCCCGCTCGCCACAAGGTCCTGTCAGGCGCCGACTATCCCACCATCATCCCGCCGAATCGCCATCACCGACGAGCGCGGCTTGCCATTGGGCAGATGCTCCGGCCAGGTCGAACCGCCGGTTTCCCCTGGATGCTGAATCCCCACAAACAGGGTCTTCTGGTCCGGCGAAAAGCTGATACCCGTGACCTCGCACGCCACCGGCCCAACCATGAAACGGCGGATTTCCCCGGTGTTGGGGTCGGCGCACAGCATTTGGTTATTGCCCATGCCGGCGAAGTCGCCCTTGTTGCTGTAGTCGCCGTCGGTAAGGATCCACAAGCGCCCGGCCTTGTCGAAGCCGAGACCGTCGGGGCTGTTGAACATGTTTTGCGGGTTGATGTTGGACGAGCCGCCCTTCGGCGTACCCGCATGCACACCGGGGTTGCCGGCCACCACAAACAAGTCCCAGGTGAAGGTGTTGGCGCCGTGGTTATCCGCATCGGCTTTCCAGCGCAGAATTTGCCCGTAGACGTTTTTCTCGCGCGGGTTCGGCCCGCCCACCGGCTGGCCGTCTTCGCCGCGTTTGGCGTTATTGGTAAGCGTGCAATACACCTGGCCGTCGGTGGGGCTGACCACGATCCATTCCGGGCGGTCCATGCGTGTGGCTTTCACCACACTGGCGGCCAGGCGCGCGTGGATCAGCACTTCGGCCTGGCTGGCGAAGCCCGAGCTGGCGTCGATGCCGTTTTTGCCGTGGGTGAGTTCGACCCATTCGCCCTTGCCCTTGGGGTGGTCGGCATCGCCGTCGCCGGCATCGAAAATCGCCACGTACAAGGTGCCGTGGTCGAGCAGGTTCTTGTTGGCTTTGGGGTTGTGGTGGTTGATCGGATCGCGGCTGACGAACTTGTAGATGAACTCGCCACGCTCGTCGTCGCCCATGTACACCACGGCGCGGCCATCACGGGTTTCAGCCAGTGCGGCGTTTTCGTGTTTGAAGCGGCCCAGGGCAGTGCGTTTTACCGGCGTGGACTGCGGGTCGAACGGGTCGATTTCCACCACCCAGCCGTGGCGATTGAGTTCGTTGGGGTTCTTGGCCATGTCGAAGCGCGGGTCGTGCAGGTGCCAGTTGATCTCGCGGCTGGCGGCCACCACGCCGTAGCGCTTTTGCCCGGCGTCGAAGTTTTGTTGCGGGTTGCTGCTGCCGAAGCAGTCGGTGAAGTTCTCTTCGCAGGTCAGGTAAGTGCCCCACGGGGTCTTGCCGTTGGCGCAGTTCTGGAAGGTGCCGAGGGCTTTTTTGCCGGTGTTGTCGGCGCTGGTTTTCAGCCAGGCATGGCCGGCAGCGGGGCCGCCCAGGCGGATCGGCGTATTGCCGTGGATGCGGCGGTTGTAGCGCGAGTCTTGCACGAACTGCCAGGTGTCGCCCTTGCGCCGCACCTCAATCACCGACACGCCTTCGCTGGCCTGGGCCTTGCGCACGTCCTCAGCCGATTGCGGCGCGCCGCCATGGGCGTAGAGGTAGCGGTAGTTGGTGTATTCGTTGTTGATGGCCATCAGCGCACGGTTGTCGTCGCCGGGGAAGGCAAACAGGCTCATGCCGTCGTTGTTGTCACCGAACTGTTGTTCCTGGGCCTTGGCGGTGCCGTTGCCGGACGGGTCGAAGGCCGGTGCGTTCTTGTGCAACGGCTGGCCCCAACTGATCAGCACCGAGGCGGAGTAACCCGGCGGCAAGGTGATGGCGTCGCTGGTGGCGGCGGCGATGCTGGTAAAGCCCAGCAAGGGGCTGGCGGTGGCTGCGTTCACGGCCATTGCGCTGCGGGTGAGCAGGTTGCCGCCCAGGAACATCGCGGCACCGCACAGGGCACCGGCGCCGATAAAACGGCGGCGGGTGAGGCCGACCATCTGTTCAAGGTCGGTGGCTTGGTTTTCTTCTAGTAGGCTCATTTCAGGCTCCCTGCGGTTTTTGCAGACACCTTAAGGAGCGCTCGTGACGAATTTGTTGCAGCTTGAAGACGGCGGGCGCCTAGGCCGGTGTGCCGAGCAGCACATTGTTGGGCGAGAACTGCACCTGGACCGCTGCGCCTTCGACCGCAGCCAGTGCCTTAAGCGCGGCGGGCTGCGCCAGGGCGCATAAAACCTGGCCGCTGGGCAGGGCGATGCGCACTTCGCTGGGGCCGTCATCGGCCTCGAGAATCGTTTCGATCACACCGCTCATGCAATTGTGTCCAGGTGTTGCAGCCTGCCCGATGGCGAGCAATTCCAGCCATCCGGCCTTGATCAAGGCGACCACTTCAACGCCGGTCTCCAGCTCCAGCCGTTGCGTGCTGTCGTGCGTGATCTGCGCACTCAGGCTTAAGCCACCCGAGAGTTGCAGGCGAATCAGGTCATTGCGGCCCTGGTGTTCGATGGTGCTGACCTGGCCATGCAATTGGTTGCGCGCGCTGGTGCGCAGCATCAAGCGGCCGAGCAGGTTGAAGTCACTCGCGTCCTCATCCGAACCGAGCACCTCGGCTTGCAACACTTGCAGGCGTTGGTACAGGCGCAGCACCCGTTCTCCTTCGGCCGTCAGCTTGGCGCCGCCGCCGCCTTTGCCGCCGACGCTGCGCTCCACCAACGGTTTTTGCGCGAGATTGTTCAGCTCGTCGATCGCATCCCATGCAGCCTTGTAACTCAGGCCGGCGCTCTTGGCCGCGCGGGTGATCGAACCCTGCTCGGCAATATGCGCCAGCAAGGCGATGCGCTGGGGACGGCGGATGATGTGTTGGCTCAAGGAGGTCGGCAGAGACATGTGGATACGCTTCGATAAGGTCAGCGGACGTTGCAGGCGCCACGCACGCGAGTCAAGTCATGTGCCCGGTTTTGGCGTGCGGGCCAGGCAGTACACATCGACCTGACGGGCGCCGGCGTCCATCAACAGCCGGGCCAGGCTGTGAGCGGTGGCGCCGGTGGTGAGTACGTCGTCCACCAGCGCAAAGTGGCGGCCCTGCACCTGGGCGTCGGGCGCCAGCGCAAACGCCGTGAGCAGGTTGCGTTGGCGGGTCTTGGCATCGAGGTCTTGTTGCGCGACGGTTTCATGGGGGCGTAACAACAGGTGTTCATCGTGTGGGAGGTCGAGGTCTGCGCTGAGCCAGCGGGCCAGCATCAACGATTGGTTGAAGCCGCGCTCACGCAGGCGCTTGCGCGCCATGGGCACCGGCAGCAGGCAGTCGGGACGGGTGAGTTCGGTGTTGTCGAAACGGTGTTGCAGATACTGCCCCAGCAAGCGTGCGAGCAGATGGCCCAGCGGCCAGCGCGACTGGTGTTTGAAGCGGCTGATAAGGGTGTCGACGGGGAAACTGTAGGTCCAGGGTGCGATCACCTGTTTATAGGCCGGCGGTTTTTTTTGGCAGGGGCCGCAGATCAAACCCTCCATCGGCAGTGGCAGGGCGCACACCTCGCAGTGCTCCAACAGCCAGGGCAGTTCGATTTCGCAGACATTGCACAGGTTGTGGCTGGAGTTTGTCGCTTCATCGCAGATTAAACAGGTCTGGTTGTTTTCTAACCAGATGTAAACCTGATGTTTGTATCCAAGTTGACAGTGCATGAATCTTCCTTAAATATGCCGAGCATCCGTGTCGTGACTGACTGTGGGTATTGCGGGTATTGCCGCTATTGCCCTTCCCACAGCGTAAGCCCAAGCATAATCAAGGAATCGCCCATGAGCGCCAGCACCTCTGCCACCCTGCGTCACGATTGGTCTTTAGCCGAAGTCAAAGCGCTGTTTGTGCAACCCTTCAATGACCTGTTGTTCCAGGCGCAGACCGTGCACCGCGCGCATTTCGACGCCAACCGCGTGCAGGTGTCGACCTTGCTGTCGATCAAAACCGGCGCCTGCCCGGAAGATTGCAAATATTGTCCGCAGTCGGGCCACTACAACACCGGCCTGGAAAAAGAAAAGCTGATGGAAGTGCAGAAGGTCCTCGAAGAGGCGGCCCGCGCCAAGGCCATCGGCTCGACGCGCTTCTGCATGGGCGCCGCCTGGAAGCACCCTTCGGCCAAAGACATGCCTTACGTGCTGCAGATGGTCAAAGGCGTGAAGGCCATGGGCCTGGAAACCTGCATGACCCTCGGCCGTCTCGATCAGGACCAGACCGAAGCCCTGGCCCAGGCCGGCCTGGACTACTACAACCACAACCTCGATACCTCGCCGGAGTTCTACGGCAGCATCATCACTACCCGCACTTACGGCGAGCGCCTGCAAACCCTGGCCTACGTGCGTGATTCGGGAATGAAGATCTGCTCGGGCGGCATCCTCGGCATGGGCGAGTCCCTCGACGACCGCGCCAACCTGCTGATCCAGCTGGCCAACCTGCCGGAGCATCCGGAGTCGGTGCCGATCAACATGCTGGTGAAGGTCGCCGGTACGCCGCTGGAAAACGCCGAAGACATCGACCCGTTCGACTTTATCCGCATGCTCGCCGTGGCGCGCATCCTGATGCCGCAATCCCATGTGCGCTTGTCGGCTGGGCGTGAGGCGATGAACGAGCAGATGCAGGCCCTGGCGTTTTTTGCCGGTGCCAACTCGATTTTCTACGGCGACAAGTTGCTGACTACCGCCAACCCGCAGGCCGACAAGGACATGCAACTGTTCTCGCGCCTGGGGATCTTGCCGGAAGCCCGTGAAGAGCACGCCGACGAAGTGCATCAGGCGGCGATTGAGCAGGCGTTGGTGGAGCAAAAGAGCAGCGAGCAGTTCTACAACGCGGTGGTTTAACGCCTCTCTCCACTTGTGAAACGCAACCCAACTGTGGGAGCTGGCTTGCCTGCGATAGCGGTCTTCCAGGCACATTGATACTGAATGTGCTGCCGTCATCGCAGGCAAGCCAGCTCCCACATTGGACCGGTTCAACCTGATCTGCCGAGGCCTGCATGTCTTTTGATCTCGCCGCGCGCCTCGCTGCCCGCCGTGCCGAACACCTCTATCGCCAACGCCCTTTGCTTGAGAGCCCGCAAGGCCCGCAAGTGGTGGTGGATGGGCAACCGCTGTTGGCGTTCTGCAATAACGACTACCTGGGGCTGGCCAATCACCCGCAAGTGATCGAGGCCTGGCGCGCCGGTGCGTCCCGCTGGGGCGTGGGCGGTGGCGCTTCGCACCTGGTGATCGGCCATGCCACGCCGCACCATGAACTCGAGGAAGCGCTGGCCGACCTCACCGGGCGCCCGCGTGCGCTGCTGTTTACTACCGGCTATATGGCCAACCTGGGCGCGGTCACCGCGTTGGTGGGGCAGGGCGATACGGTACTGGAGGACCGGCTCAACCACGCCTCGCTGCTGGATGCCGGCCTGCTGTCCGGGGCGCGTTTCAATCGCTATCTGCATAACGACGCCAGCAGCTTGGCCAAGCGCCTGGAGAAGGCTACCGGCAATACGTTGGTGGTCACCGATGGCGTGTTCAGCATGGACGGCAATCTGGCCGACTTGCCTGCACTGGCCCGTGAGGCCCGCGCCAAAGGCGCCTGGTTGATGGTCGATGACGCCCATGGCTTCGGACCGTTAGGTGCTACGGGCGGCGGAATTGTCGAGCACTTCGGCTTGAGCCAGGAAGACGTGCCGGTATTGGTCGGCACCCTCGGCAAAGCGTTCGGCACCGCCGGGGCGTTTGTGGCAGGCAGTGAAGCGCTGATCGAAAGCCTGATCCAGTTCGCCCGGCCCTACATCTACACCACCAGCCAGCCACCGGCATTGGCCTGCGCCACCTTGAAAAGCCTGGAGCTGCTGCGTACCGAGCATTGGCGACGTGAGCACCTCAATGGCCTGATCCGCCAGTTCCGCCAGGGCGCCGAGCAGCTTGGCCTGCGCTTGATGGACAGCTTCACGCCGATCCAGCCGATCCTGATTGGCGACAGCGCCACCACCATGCGCCTGTCGCAGATGTTGCGCGAACGCGGCCTGATGGTGACGGCCATCCGCCCACCGACCGTACCGGCCGGCAGTGCGCGTTTGCGCGTGACACTGACGGCGGCCCACAGCGCGGCGCAGGTGCAGCTATTGTTAAGCGCATTGGATGAGTGTTTCCGGTTGTTAAGTATTACGGAGCCCGACCATGCGTGATCGACTGGTATTGCTGCCCGGTTGGGGGCTCGGCGTGTCACCGCTGGAGCCTTTGGCTGCCGCCTTGCAGGGTTTGGACGAACACCTGCACGTGCATATCGAACCGTTGCCGGTGCTGGCTTCCAGCGATCTGGAGGAATGGCTCGACGAACTCGACGCCACGCTGCCGGACAACGCCTGGCTGGGCGGCTGGTCCCTGGGCGGCATGCTCGCCTCCGAGCTGGCGGCGCGGCGCGGCGAGCGTTGCTGCGGCCTGCTGACATTGGCGAGCAACCCGTGTTTTGTCGCCCATCAAGGCTGGCCCAGTGCGATGCCTGCCGAGACGTTCGATGCGTTCCTCGCGGGTTGCCACGCCGACTCTCAAGTCACCCTTAAACGTTTCGGTTTGTTATGCGCCAAAGGTGCCGAAGACCCGCGCGGGCTGTCGCGCCTGTTGGTCAGCGGGGCGCCGAATACGTCGTCGAGCGTGTTGATGCCTGGCCTGGAACTGCTTGCTCAACTGGATACCCGCGCCGCTTTGCAGGCGTATCGCGGCCCGCAACTGCACCTGTTTGCGGGGCTGGACGGGTTAGTGCCCGCCGAAGCTGCGAGTGACCTGTTGGCCCTGCTGCCTGATGTAGAAATCGGCCTGATTGAACAGGCCGGTCACGCTTTTCTTCTGGAAGACCCTCACGGAGTAGCGGGGGCCATCCAGGCTTTTTTGCATGAGTGTGTTGATGACTGATTTATCCCAGCCGCTACTGCCGGGCGGCTTGCCGGACAAGCGCCAGGTGGCGGCCTCGTTTTCCCGCGCCGCCGCCAGTTACGACAGCGTCGCCGAGTTGCAGCGCGCAGTCGGGCATGAGCTGTTGTCGCGCCTGCCCGCTGCCATCGCACCCCGACGCTGGCTGGATGTGGGTTGCGGCACGGGTTATTTCAGCCGTGTGCTGGGCGATTTGTTGCCGGCAAGCCAAGGGGTGGCGCTGGATATCGCCGAAGGCATGCTCAGCCATGCGCGGCCTTTGGGTGGCGCGCAGCACTTTATCGCGGGTGATGCAGAGCGCTTGCCGCTGGCAACTGAGCGCTTCGACCTGCTCTTCTCCAGCCTCGCGGTGCAGTGGTGCGCGAATTTCGATGCCGTGCTCAGCGAGGCTTATCGCGTGCTGCAACCCGGTGGCGTGCTGGCATTTGCGAGTTTGTGCGTGGGCACCCTGGATGAGTTGCGCCAAAGCTGGCGTGCGGCGGATGGCCTGGTTCACGTCAACCGCTTTCGCACCTTCGAGGCTTACCAACAGCTGTGTGCCGCCAGCGGTTTACGGGTGCTGAGCCTGGAGCGCCAGCCTCACGTACTGCATTACCCGGATGTGCGCAGCCTGACCCATGAGCTCAAGGCGTTGGGCGCGCATAACCTCAACCCCGGCCGCCCGGGAGGGTTGACGGGCCGCGCGCGGATTGTTGCACTGGTGCACGCTTACGAGCAGTTTCGTCAGGCCCAGGGCCTGCCCGCTACGTACCAAGTGGTGTACGCCGTACTGGAGAAACCTTTATGAGCGCCGCTTATTTCATCACCGGCACCGACACCGATGTCGGCAAAACCACCGTCGCCGCCGGGCTGCTGCATGCCGCACGGCTTGCGGGTAAAAGCACCGCCGCCGGAAAGCCGGTGGCCTCAGGCTGCCAGGTCACCCCAAAAGGCTTGCGCAATGCCGACGCCTTGGCACTGCTGGCCGAATGTTCGCTGCCGCTGACCTATGCCGAGGTCAACCCGGTGGCCTTCGAGCCCGCGATTGCGCCGCACCTGGCCGCTCGAGAGGCCGGTGTGGCGCTTACAGTGCAATCATTGTTGAAACCGATGCAGCACATACTCGCGCAGCGCGCGGATTTCACCTTGATTGAAGGCGCGGGCGGCTGGCGAGTGCCGTTGGCCGATCAGGACAACCTGTCGGACCTGGCCATTGCGCTCAAGCTGCCGGTGATTCTGGTGGTGGGCGTGCGTCTGGGGTGTATCAGCCATGCGCTGCTCACCGCCGAAGCCATCGCGCGAGACGGTTTGCCGTTGGCGGGTTGGGTGGCGAATATCATCGACCCCAAGACCTCTCGTCTGGAAGAAAACCTCGCCACCCTGGCTGAGCGGTTGCCTGCGCCGTGCCTGGGGCGGGTGCCAAAGCTCAAGCAGGCCAGCGCGAAAGTGGTGGCCGAGTACCTGGAATTGGACCTGCTTGACTGATTTTGGCTATCGCTGAGGCATTATGCCATTAGTGTTTTTGACGGGCGTTTTGCCAGGATGTCTGCTTCAATTCAAGTTCACGATTCTCTAAAGGCAGGCTTACGCCATGGAAATCTCTGGAAGCAGCGCGTTTTATTCGGGGCTGAGCACCATTCAGGCCGGGCAGAACCGCGTCGACCAGGCCGCCGGAAAAATTGCCGGCGCCGCGACCACCCAGCCCTCGGATGCACAAAGTGATCGTCTGCAAGCCAACGATCGCGCCCAGCCGTCCAACTCGGCGAGCAACATGGTCGAAATGGCCCAGGGCAAATTCCAAGTGGAGCTGGGCGCGAAAGTCGCCAAGGCTTCGGATGAAATGCTCGGCACCTTGATCGATACCTACGCTTAACTTTTTTTGGGTACACGCCGGCTCTTCTGTGGGAGCTGGCTTGCCTGCGATAGCATCGACTCAATTCTCCTGATACACCGCGGCGCCTGTATCGCAGGCAAGCCAGCTCCCACACAAGCCAGTTCCCACATTGTCCTGTGTCATCTCGTTGAACTTCTAAACTCCTTTTAAGCGTGGCATCCCGCCGCAGGCCTTTCCGTGCATGGCATTGATGCGCGTCATGACAAACGGCGTCGGCGCGATGCTTGACAACCCCAGGTCGTAAACGTATGTTTCAAACACCTGTTTGACCGCCATAACAAATCCACGCGGTTGTTCATCCCAGATACATCAGCAGAGGTTTATCGCTATGCCTGACTACAAGGCCCCCTTGCGTGATATTCGCTTCGTTCGTGACGAACTGCTTGGTTATGAAGCGCACTATCAGAGCCTGCCGGCTTGCCAGGACGCTACCCCGGACATGGTTGACGCCATTCTTGAGGAAGGCGCCAAGTTCTGTGAGCAAGTGCTGGCACCGTTGAACCGCGTGGGTGACATCGAAGGGTGCACCTGGAGCGAGTCAGGCGTAAAAACCCCTACTGGTTTCAAAGAAGCCTACAAACAGTTCGTTGAAGGCGGCTGGCCGAGCCTGGCCCACGACGTGGAGCACGGTGGCCAAGGCCTGCCGGAATCCCTGGGCCTGGCCGTGAGCGAAATGGTCGGCGCCGCCAACTGGTCGTGGGGCATGTACCCTGGCCTGTCCCACGGTGCGATGAACACCATCTCCGAGCACGGCACCCCGCAACAGCAAGACGCTTACCTGACCAAGCTGGTTTCGGGTGAGTGGACCGGCACCATGTGCCTGACCGAGCCGCACTGCGGCACCGACCTGGGCATGCTGCGCACCAAGGCCGAGCCTCAGGCCGACGGTTCCTACAAAGTCTCCGGTACCAAGATCTTCATCTCGGCCGGTGAGCACGACATGGCCGACAACATCGTCCATATCGTACTGGCCCGCCTGCCGGACGCACCGGCCGGCACCAAAGGCATTTCGCTGTTCATCGTGCCTAAATTCCTGCCGAACGCAGACGGTTCGATCGGCGAGCGCAACGCGGTGACCTGTGGCTCCCTGGAACACAAAATGGGCATCCACGGTAACGCCACCTGCGTGATGAACTTCGACGCGGCCACCGGTTTCCTGATCGGCCCGGCGAACAAAGGCCTGAACTGCATGTTCACCTTTATGAACACCGCTCGCCTGGGCACCGCGCTGCAAGGCTTGTCCCACGCTGAAATCGGCTTCCAGGGCGGCCTGAAATACGCTCGCGACCGCCTGCAAATGCGCTCCCTGACCGGCCCGAAAGCGCCAGACAAAGCCGCTGACCCGATCATCGTGCACCCTGACGTGCGCCGTATGCTGCTGACCATGAAAGCCTTCGCTGAAGGCAACCGTGCGATGGTGTACTTCACCGCCAAGCAAGTGGACATCGTCAAGTACGGCACCGACGACGAAGCCAAGAAGCAAGCCGACGGCCTGCTGGCGTTCATGACCCCAATCGCCAAGGCGTTCATGACCGAAGTCGGTTTTGAATCGGCCAACCACGGCGTGCAGATCTACGGCGGCCACGGCTTTATCGCCGAGTGGGGCATGGAGCAGAACGTTCGCGACAGCCGCATCTCGATGCTGTACGAAGGCACCACCGGCATCCAGGCACTCGACCTGCTGGGCCGCAAAGTGCTGATGACTCAAGGCGAAGCGCTCAAAGGCTTCACCAAGATCGTGCACAAGTTCTGCCAGGCCAACGAAGGCAACGAAGCCGTTAAGGAATTCGTTGCACCGCTGGCAGCGCTGAACAAAGAGTGGGGCGAGTTGACCATGAAGGTCGGCATGGCCGCGATGAAAGACCGTGAAGAAGTCGGTGCCGCCTCGGTGGATTACCTGATGTACTCCGGCTACGCGTGCCTGGCTTACTTCTGGGCCGACATGGCACGCCTGGCAGCCGAAAAACTGGCTGCCGGCACCACCGAAGAGGCGTTCTACACCGCCAAGCTGCAGACTGCGCGCTTCTACTTCCAGCGCATCCTGCCGCGTACCCAGACCCATAAGGTCACCATGCTGTCGGGCGCCAACAACCTGATGGACATGAAAGAAGAAGACTTCGGCCTGGCTTACTAAGCCCTGCCGGTCTCTTGAAAGCCGCCGCTTCTTTTGGAAGCGGCGGTTTTTTTATGCGGCGATAAAAAACACAGCACAGCACTCAGGGATTGCGCCTGGCTGCCGTTACAGTGATGGCAATGTGATACAGGTCACATTGAATGTGCTTAACTGTGCTCAGTGAAGGCACTGTGCCATCTTTCTGAGCGGGTCGGAGCTTTACCCTTGTCACGCGTGTCCGCTGTTCGTTTCAGTCATTTTCTTCCTTCGTTACTGCTGTTGCTGGCCGGGCTCTCGGCTGCGTATATCAAAGACCTCAGCGTGTTTTTCACCTCGCTGTTCAATGTGTTGCCGACCTTGGTGCTGTTGCTCGGCGGTGCCTACTGCGCGGTGTATCGGCGCCAGCGCGAGCTGTTTTTGATGATCACGGTGTACGTCGTTTACTTCCTGCTCGACACCCAGACCGACTACTACCGCGACAACGGCCGCGTGCGCGAAGACGCCGCCGTGGTGTTCCATCTGTGTTGCTTGCTGTTGCCTCTGCTGTTCAGCATCTACGCGCTGTGGCAGGAGAAAACCCACCTGTTCCGCGACTTCGTGGCGCGCTGCGCCGTGCTCTTTGCCTTTTGCAGCGTGGCCCTGGCACTTGAGCAGAGTTTTCCCCAGGCCTTGCTGAACTGGCTGGCGGAGATTCGCTGGCCGGCGCTGCATGGCAGTTGGATGAGCCTGATCCAGCTGTCGTACCCGATGTTCCTGATGGGTTTTGTCACCCTGGCGGCGCAGTACTGGTATCAGCCACGGCCCTTGCACGCCGCACAACTGGTGGGTTTGCTGGGGCTGTTCTGGATGCTGCCGCAAACGTTCATCCTGCCGTTCACCCTGAACATCATGTGCAGCCAGGTAATGCTGATGATTGCCGCGGGCGTGGCGCACGAGGCTTATCAGATGGCCTTCCGGGATGAACTCACCGGCTTGCCGGGGCGGCGCGCGCTCAACGAACGCATGCAGCGGCTGGGGCGCAATTATGTGTTGGCGATGAGTGACGTCGATCACTTCAAGCGCTTTAACGACACCCACGGCCATGATGTCGGTGACCAGGTGCTGCGGCTGGTGGCCAGCAAATTGTCGAAGGTCAATGGCGGCGGGCGTGCCTATCGTTATGGCGGGGAGGAGTTTGCCGTGGTGTTCGCCGGCAAGACGTTGGACGAGTGCATGCCGCACCTGGAAGAGATCCGCGAGATCATCGCCAACTACGACATCAAGTTGCGCAACCCGGACCGCCCCCACGATGACCAACAGGGCCGCCAACGCCGGGCGGGCAGTGGCGCCTCGAGTGTGTCGGTGACGGTCAGCATCGGCGTGGCCGAGCGCCAGGCCGAACAGCGCACGCCCGAAGAAGTGCTCAAGTCCGCCGACCAGGCGCTCTACGCCGCCAAGGGCGCCGGGCGTAACTGCGTGGTCGCCTCCGGCCAGAACCGCCGTGGCGCGGTGCGCATGGAGAGCGCTGCCGGTTGAGTGATGGCGGTGTATTCAGCGGTTCTACAGTGATTGTTCGAGGCGGTGGCCGGCAGTAGGTTGAAGGCATCTGCTGCCGGAGACATTGCCATGCCTGAGTACAAAGCTCCCCTGCGCGACATGCGCTTTCTGATCGACAACGTGTTTGATTTTCACGGCCACTACGCCGCGTTGGGCGCGACCGACGCAAGCCCCGATATGGTCAGCGCGATCCTCGAAGAAGGCGCCAAATTCTGCGAAAACGTGCTGTCGCCACTTAATCGCAGTGGCGATGAAGAGGGCTGCCACTTCGACAACGGCGTGGTCACCACGCCCAAGGGCTTCAAGGAAGCCTTTGCCCAATACGTGGAAGGCGGCTGGCATGGCGTAGCGGCGGACCCGGCCTACGGTGGCCAGGGCTTGCCGCTGTCCCTGGGGCTGGTGCTCAGCGAGATGATCGGCTCCAGCAACACCTCCTGGGGCATGTACCCGGGGCTCACCCACGGCGCCATGTCGGCGATCCACGCCCACGGCACCGAGGAGCAGAAAACCACGTTCCTCAGCAAACTCACCGCCGGCGAATGGACCGGCACCATGTGCCTCACCGAAGCCCATTGCGGCACTGACCTGGGCCTGATCAAGACCCGCGCCGTGCCCCAGGCGGATGGCAGTTACGCGGTCACCGGCAGCAAGATCTTCATCTCGGCCGGCGAGCACGACATGAGCGCCAATATCATTCACTTGGTGCTGGCCAAACTGCCGGACGCACCGGCGGGCACCAAGGGCATCTCGTTGTTTATCGTGCCCAAGTTCCATGCTGATTCAGGCAAGCGCAACGCGGTGCACTGCGGTTCCATCGAGCACAAGATGGGCATCAAGGCCTCGGCAACCTGCGTGCTGAACTTCGACGGCGCCAAGGGCTTTTTGATTGGCGAGGCGAACAAGGGCCTCAATTGCATGTTCACCATGATGAACCACGCGCGCCTGGGTACAGGCATGCAGGGTTTGTGCAATGGTGAGGCGAGTTTTCAGGGCGCGATCAAATACGCCAACGACCGCCTGCAAATGCGCTCGCTGACCGGCGCCAAGGCCCCGGATAAAGCCGCCGACCCGATCATTGTGCACCCCGACGTGCGGCGCATGTTGCTGACCATGAAGGCCTTCAACGAAGGCAATCGGGCGCTGACCTACTTCACTGCCCAACTGCTCGACACCGCGCACTTGAACAGTGACGCCGCCCAACGCCAGGAGGCCGAAGACCTGTTGGCGTTCCTCACCCCTATCTGCAAAGCCTTTATGACCGAAACCGGGCTGGAGGTGACCAACCACGGTATGCAGGTGTTCGGCGGCCATGGCTACATTCGCGAATGGGGCATGGAGCAACTGGCGCGTGATGCGCGGATTGCGCCGATCTATGAAGGCACCAATGGCATTCAGGCGCTCGACTTGCTGGGCCGTAAAGTGCTGGGCAGCCAGGGCAAATTGCTGCGCGGGTTTACCAAGCTTGTGCATAAGTTCTGCGCGGCGAATGCCGAGCACCCGCAGCTCAAGGCCCATGTTGAGCAGCTCAATCAACTGAACCAGCAATGGGGCGAGCTGACGATGAAGGTCGGCATGGCCGCCATGAAAAACCCGGATGAGGTGGGCGCGGCGGCGGTGGATTATTTGATGTACAGCGGTTACATCATTCTGGGGTATCTGTGGTTGCGCATGGCCATTGCGGCCCAGTCGCATGACGACGCAGCGTTCGCCCAAGCCAAATTGGCCACCTGCGATTTCTACTTCAAGCGCCTGTTGCCGCGTACTGCAACGCACCGCGCCGCTGTGGAGGCGGGCAGTGAGTGCCTGATGAGCTTGCCGGCGCAGTTGTTTGCGCTGTAAAGGCGACTGATTCACTGTGGTCAAAATGTGGGAGCTGGCTTGCCTGCGATGGCATCAATTCGGTGTAACTGATGTACCGAGGTGTTCGCATCGCAGGCAAGCCAGCTCCCACATTAGCTCTTCGTGTGACCCGAAAATACTTGCTGGTCACTAACGGACCCTATGTGTCTCAAATGTTGTTCGGGTACACTCGGAGCCTGTAAAACCGATCCTATCGAATCACTTTTCCTGTTCTCACGAGGTTTGCCATGGCTGATTACAAAGCGCCGCTGCGTGATATGCGCTTCGTCCTCAACGAAGTTTTTGAGGTCGCCAACACCTGGGCCCAATTGCCGGCATTGGCAGACACCGTAGATGCCGAAACCGTTGAGGCGATCCTTGAGGAGGCCGGCAAGGTCACGGCCAAATCCATCGCGCCCCTCAGCCGTAATGGCGACGAACAAGGTTGCCGTTGGGCGGACACTGCCGTCAGCACCCCGGATGGTTTCCCACAGGCCTATAAGACCTACGCCGAAGGTGGCTGGGTGGGCGTAGGCGGCGACCCGATCTTCGGCGGCATGGGCATGCCCAAGGCAGTGTCGGCCCAGGTTGAAGAGATGATTAACTCGTCGAGCCTGGCGTTTGGCCTGTACCCGATGCTGACCTCCGGCGCCTGTGTTTCCATCAACACCCACGCCAGCGAAGCGCTCAAGGCCACCTACCTGCCGAAAATGTATTCGGGTGAGTGGGCAGGTTCCATGTGCCTGACCGAAGCGCACGCCGGTACCGATCTGGGCATTATCCGTACCAAGGCTGAACCTCAGGCGGACGGCTCCTATACCATCAGTGGCACCAAGATCTTTATCACCGGCGGCGAGCATGACCTCACCGACAACATCATTCACCTGGTGTTGGCCAAGTTGCCGGATGCGCCGGCCGGGCCAAAGGGCATCTCGCTGTTTCTGGTGCCGAAGTTCATGGTCAATGCCGATGGCAGCCTGGGCGCGCGCAACCCGGTGAGCTGCGGCTCCATCGAACACAAGATGGGCATCCAGGCGTCCGCGACCTGCGTGATGAACTTCGATGAAGCCGTGGGTTACCTGGTAGGCGAGCCGAACCGTGGCTTGGCGGCGATGTTCACCATGATGAACTACGAGCGTTTGGGCGTGGGTATCCAGGGCCTGGCGTCGGGAGAGCGCTCTTATCAGAACGCGATTGAATACGCGCGCGATCGTCTGCAGAGCCGCTCACCGACCGGCGCCCAGGCCAAGGACAAAGTGGCCGACCCGATCATCGTGCACCCGGATGTGCGCCGCATGTTGCTGACCATGAAAGCGTCGAACGAAGGCGGTCGCGCGTTCTCCACCTACGTGGCCACCCAATTGGACATCGCCAAGTTCAGTGAAGATGCCGCCGTCCGCGAACGTGCGGACAACCTGGTGGCGCTGCTGACACCTGTTGCCAAAGCCTTCCTCAGCGACCTTGGCCTGGAAACCACCGTGCTCGGCCAACAGATCTTTGGCGGCCACGGCTACATCCGCGAGTGGGGCCAGGAGCAGTTGGTGCGTGATGTGCGCATCACCCAGATCTACGAAGGCACCAACGGCATTCAGGCGCTGGACTTGATGGGGCGCAAGATCGTCGGCAGCGGCGGGGCGTTCTACACCTTGTTTGCTGACGAGATCCGCCAGTTCATCGCGGCTTCAGGCGCCGAGCTGGCTGAATTCACCCGACCGCTCAGCGCTGCCGTGGATAATCTCGATGAGTTGACCGCCTGGGTACTGGACCGCGCCAAAACCAACCCGAATGAAATCGGCGCGGCTTCGGTTGAGTACCTGCATGCCTTTGGCTACATGGCCTATGCCTATATGTGGGCGCGCATGGCCAAGGCTGCGTTGGGCAAAGAGGCTGAAGAAGACTTCTACGCCAGCAAGCTGGGCACCGCGCGCTTCTACTTTGCCCGCCTGCTGCCGCGTATTCATTCGCTGAGTGCTTCGGTGAAAGCCGGTAGCGAATCATTGTTTTTGCTGGATGAAGCACTGTTCTAAGGGCTTGGAGGGCGTGTAAGCATTCTCTTACATGACGTGCTGCTATTCGTCCTCTATCGCCAAATTGGATCCACGGATAATCTACTTCACATGGACGTCGCGCAGGAAGCGCAAAGCAACAACACGGACACGTAGGATTCTGCCAGGACGGCGGAGTGAAATGGATGTCAGGGAAACAGTCTGCAAAGCCCCGCTTCGGCGGGGTTTTCTTTTGCCCGCGAAAAAGTCAGGCGCTTGCCTGCGGGGCATTCATCACATCTTCCAGCAAGGTGCGCAACAACGCTACCGTCGCTTGCTGGCGCTGGACGTCGCGGCACACCAGGCCCACCTTTAGCGGCACTCTTGGTTCACTCAACGGCTTCCACAGCAGCGCCTTGCTGTTGTGCTCATCCTGGGAGCGCCCCGGCAATACGGTGGCGAGCTGGGTATGGGGCAGGCTGTCGAGAATCCCGACCATCGTATTCAACTCCGCCTGCACCTGAGGCCGTCGTCCTAAATTGGATAACTGGCCTTGCCAGATCTGCCGCACCTGAAACTCTTCCCCCAACAGCAGCATCGGCAGCTCGGCCGCCTGTTTCAGCGAGACTTTCTTGAATTCCCGCAGTGGATGGTCTTCGGGAATGACCACCTTCAGTTCATCTTCGTACAGCAACACGCCCGTTAACCCCGGCTGGCGGGGTGGCAGGTAGCTGATGCCGATATCCAACGAGCCGTTGAGCAAGCGCCGCTCGATCTCAAGCCCGGTCAATTCATAGATCTGCACGACCAGGTGCGGCTGGGCTTTGCGCACGCGCTCGAGCATCTGCGGGACCAGGCTGGTGTGCACGGTTTGCAGCACGCCAATGGCCAAGGTGCGCATCGCCTGGCCCTTGAAGTTGCGCAAGGCCTCGACGGCTTGCTGCATACCATCGATGAGCGGCAATGCGTGGTTGTACAAGGTGTGTGCTGCCAATGTCGGCAACAGGCGCTTGCTGCTGCGCTCGAACAGGCTGACATCCAGGTTCTGTTCCAATTGGCGAATCTGTTGTGACAGGGCCGGTTGCGAGATCGACAGGCGCTCCGCAGCACGGCCCACGTGGCCTTCCTCATACACCGCGACGAAATAACGCAGTTGCTTGAAATCCATAAGACTTACTTATCGAAAAAGCTGGAAAATCGAAATGGCCGATGGCCCCTCGGGCGCCTAGTCTAGCGCCTATTCGCAGGGCTTACAGGGCCGGATCGGGCAATGAATAGCGTTTATGTTGATGGCGTTTACATAGGCAAGGCAAAAAACCTCAAGGGCGTGTTTGTACGGGGCATCGACCAAGGTCCGGTTGCCATCGGGGGTGATCTGTGAATCTGTTTCGTCGCCCTGCGCCGAGCCTGGACGATTTGATCGTGGATACGCGCCATGACGGCTCGAGTAAATCCCTGATGCCGACTGTGGCAAGGCCCGCGCAGGTGTTTGTGCGTGGCCAGGGCCCGTGGCTGTGGGACAGCGACGAGCGCGCCTACCTGGATTTCAGCCAGGGCAGCGCCGCCAACAGCCTCGGCCATAGCCCGCAGGTATTGATCAAAGCCCTGGCCGATCAGACTCATATGCTCATCAACCCTGGCAATGGCCTGCACAACCGCGCCCAACTGAACCTCGTCGACCAGCTGTGCGACCACACCGGCAGCGACCAGGGTTACCTGCTCAACAGCGGCTCGGAAGCCTGTGAAGCCGCGATCAAACTGGCGCGTAAATGGGGCCAGCTGTATCGCGGTGGTGCCTATCGCATTATCAGCGCCAGCGGCGGCTGTCATGGGCGAAGCTTTGCGGCGTTGGCAGCCTCGACGAGTGCCGGCGGCAACCGTTTTGAGCCGCAACTGGCGGGTTTCAGCCATGTTCCCTTCAACGACTTGCCGGCGCTGCACGCCGCCGTCGATGCCCAAACGGTTGCCATCATGTTGGAGCCGATCCAGAGTGAAGCTGGCGTTATTCCTGCCACCGAGCACTATTTGAAGGGAGTCGAGCGGCTGTGCCGTGAACTGGGGATCCTGCTGATCCTCGATGAAGTGCAAACCGGCATGGGGCGTTGCGGCAGCCTGCTGGCCGAACAACAGTACGGCGTGCGTGCCGACCTCATCACCCTCGGAAAAGGCCTGGGCGGCGGTGTGCCGCTGGCGGCGTTGCTGGCGCGCGGCAAGGCTTGTTGTTTCGAAGCGGGGGAATTGGCGGGGACGCATCACGGCAATGCACTGATGGCGTCTGCCGGTGTTGCCGTACTCGACACCGTGCTGGAAAGCGGTTTTCTTGAGCAGGTACGCGAATCCGGCCTGTACCTGGGAGAAGGCCTTGCCCGGCTGGCCTACCGCTACGGCCATGGGCAACTACGCGGCAACGGACTCCTGTGGGGCCTGACACTGTCAGATGATTCTGCGGATGCCGTGGTAAAGGCTGCATTGCACGAAGACCTGATCCTTATCGCCCCGCAACCCGACTGTTTGCGTTTTACTCCAGCCTTGAACGTGAGCAAAAGCCACATCGACGAAATGCTCCTGCGCCTGGCGCGCGCGTTCTCCCGCGTGCGTACCGCCCAACTGCAATGTCGCAAGGGCATCGCCGTTTAACCTCATATTCCTGAACCGTCTCGCGGCATACGCGGCGCCCCCAGCCTGATT
The DNA here is from genome assembly GCF_002742515.1 of Pseudomonas sp. 2822-15. Classification (NCBI taxonomy): domain Bacteria; kingdom Pseudomonadati; phylum Pseudomonadota; class Gammaproteobacteria; order Pseudomonadales; family Pseudomonadaceae; genus Pseudomonas; species Pseudomonas sp. 2822-15. The sequence goes on from NZ_LJRY01000187.1 coordinate 704,477, forward strand.
CTTTTGGCTGGGGGCGTTTTTTTGTCTGCTCTCTTCAGGATGGCCCAACGCCAGATCCCACTGAACCCTCACGAACGCCCAAGGTCGATTAGCTACACGGCTCACACGAGCCGATTTTTTGGAGCTTACCCATGGACATCATTCGTATCATCATCGCCATTCTGCTGCCGCCATTGGGTGTGTTCCTGCAAGTGGGTTTCGGCGGGGCGTTCTGGCTGAACATCCTGCTGACCCTGTGCGGTTACTTCCCCGGCATCATCCACGCGGTGTACATCATCGCCAAGCGCTGAGGCCGTCAGCCTTTTGCGATGAGCCGTGAATTGCGCTCGTTGCGAAAGGCCAACTGCTCGATGGTCTGGGTGGCATGCTCGGCTTCTTCCCGCGCCTTGAGGATGATGCCGTGCTGCTCGGACTTGCTGCACACCGGGTCGGCGTTGCTCGCATCACCCGTGAGCATGAACGCCTGGCAACGGCAGCCGCCGAAGTCCTTTTCCTTTTCATCGCATGAACGGCACGGCTCGGGCATCCAGTCGTAGCCGCGAAAACGGTTGAAGCCGAACGAGTCGTACCAGATGTGCTGCATGCTGTGGTCGCGCACATTGGGAAATTGCACCGGCATCTGTCGGGCGCCATGACAGGGCAGGGCGGTGCCGTCCGGTGTGACGGTCAGAAAAATACTGCCCCAGCCGTTCATGCAGGCTTTTGGGCGTTCTTCGTAGTAATCCGGCGTCACGAAGATCAGCTTGCACGGGTGGCCTTCGGCTTCGAGCTTGGCGCGGTATTCGTTGGTGATGCGTTCGGCGCGTACCAGCTGTTCCCGGGTCGGCAGCAAGCCCACACGATTGAGCTGCGCCCAGCCGTAGAACTGGCAAGTGGCGAGTTCGACGAAGTCTGCCTCCAGGGCAATGCACAGTTCGATAATGCGATCGATCTTGTCGATATTGTGCCGATGGGTAACGAAATTCAGCACCATCGGGTAGCCGTGGGCCTTCACTGCGCGGGCCATTTCCAGCTTTTGCGCGAAGGCTTTTTTCGAGCCGGCCAGCAGGTTGTTCACCTGCTCATCGCTGGCCTGGAAACTGATCTGGATATGGTCCAGGCCAGCCTTTTTGAAGTCGCTGATTTTCTGCTCGGTAAGGCCGATGCCAGAAGTGATGAGGTTGGTGTAGAAACCCAGCTTGCGCGCCTCGGCGATCAGTTCGGCAAGGTCCTGGCGCACCAGCGGTTCACCGCCGGAAAACCCCAGCTGCGCAGCGCCCATTTCCCGCGCTTCGCGAAACACCTTGATCCACTGCTCGGTGCTCAGCTCTTTACCCTGCTCGGCAAAATCCAGCGGGTTGGAGCAATACGGGCACTGCAACGGGCAGCGGTAAGTCAGCTCGGCAAGCAACCACAGTGGCAGGCCGATCGGTGGCTTTTCAGGCAAGTTCGATCCAGTGCTTAGCACGGGCGACCTCCATGAAATCCTCAATGTCTTTACCGAGTTCAGGCACGCCGGGGAATTGTTTATCCAGCTCGGCGATGATGGCGGCCACGTCGCGCTCGCCGTCGATCAGCCCGCCGATCAAGGCGGCGCTGTCGTTGAGCTTGATCATGCCTTCGGGGTAGAGCAGCACGTGGCCTTTTTGCGCCGGTTCGTACTGGTAGCGATAGCCCTGGCGCCAGCTCGGTGTTTTGCTGCGATCAAAGCTCATAGGGTGATCCCTTTATGCCAGACCCGCTGTTCGGTCACGCTGTGATACGGCGGGCGTTTAAGTTCGTAGGCCATGCTCATGGCATCCAGCATGCTCCACAGAATGTCGAGTTTGAACTGCAGAATTTCCAGCATGCGTGTCTGGCCTTCGCGGGTGGTGTAGTGCCGCAGCGTGATCGCCAAACCATGTTCCACATCACGACGGGCCTGGCCCAAACGCGTACGGAAATACTCATAACCGGCCGGGTCGATCCACGGGTAGTGCTGCGGCCAACTGTCGAGGCGCGACTGGTGGATCTGCGGTGCGAACAGTTCGGTCAGCGAGCTGCTGGCGGCTTCCTGCCAGCTGGCGCGGCGGGCAAAGTTGACATAGGCATCCACCGCAAACCGTACGCCGGGCAGCACCAGCTCCTGAGAGCGCAGCTGGTCGGGGTCGAGGCCGACGGCCTGGCCCAGGCGCAACCAGGCTTCAATACCGCCGTCTTCACCGGGCGCGCCGTCGTGGTCGAGCAGGCGCTGGATCCACTCGCGGCGGATCTCGCGGTCGGGGCAGTTGGCCAGGATCGCAGCGTCTTTGAGCGGAATGTTCACCTGATAGTAGAAACGGTTGGCGACCCAGCCCTGGATTTGCTCGCGGGTGGCGCGGCCTTCATACATCGCCACGTGATACGGGTGATGGATATGGTAGAAGGCGCCCTTGGCCCGCAGTGCGGCTTCGAACTCGGCGGTGGTCAACGGTGTGTCAGTCACTTCGTCTGCTCCTACAATTCAATGCTCATGCCGTCGTAAGCCACTTCGACATTGCGCCGCACCAGCTCGGCGCGCTCGGGGGAGTCTTCGTCGAGGATAGGGTTGGTGTTGTTGATGTGGATCAGCACCTTGCGCTGCTTGGGTAGCTGCTCCAGTACTTCGAGCATGCCGCCGGGGCCGTTCTGCGCCAGGTGGCCCATCTCGCGGCCGGTGCGGGTGCCGACGCCACGGCGCTGCATTTCATCGTCGTCCCACATCGTGCCGTCTACGAGCAGGCAGTCGCTGCCCGCCATGATTTCCAGCAGCGGCGCGTCGACTTTGCCCAGGCCCGGCGCATAGAACAGCTTGCCGCCGGTGCGCAGGTCTTCGACGATCAGGCCGATGTTGTCGCCTGGGTGCGGGTCGAAGCGGTGCGGCGAGTAGGGCGGTGCGGCGCTGCGTAGTGGCAGCGGGGTGAAGCGCAGGTTCGGGCAGGCCGGGATGGTGAAGCTGGCGTCCAGCTCGATACGGTTCCAGGCCAGGCCGCCGTTCCAGTGGGTCAACATGCTGAACAGCGGGAACCCGGTGCTGAGGTCTTCATGGACCATGTCGGTGCACCACACCTGATGCGGACAACCTTCGCGCAAGCTCAACAGGCCGGTGGTGTGATCGATCTGGCTGTCCATCAGGATGATTGCGCTGATGCCGGTATCGCGCAGGGCACGGCCGGGTTGCATGGGCGCAAAGCCTTGCAGTTGCGCACGGATATCCGGCGAAGCATTGCACAGCACCCAGTTCACGCCATCGTCGGAAATCGCGATGGACGATTGGGTACGCGCCTGGGCGCGCAGGCTGCCGTCGCGAAAGCCTGCGCAGTTCACGCAGTTGCAGTTCCACTGCGGGAAGCCACCGCCGGCGGCGGAACCTAGAATCTGGACAAACATGATTGCTCCATCACGCAAAGCTCAAAACAAAAACGCCCCGGGCGAACCGAGGCGTTGTATTACTCAGCCAATCAACGGCTGGCGAAGTACATGGTGACTTCGAAACCGATACGCAGATCAGTGTAAGCGGGTTTGGACCAGGTCATATTCATACTCCTACCAAGGGATGGGACGTTCACTACCAAGTAATACATATAGTCCACCTCCTATCGGAGATGTTCAGATATTGCGTATGAATATTACGCAATTATTTTCAAGTTAGCGCTGTCTTGACGGAAAAAGCCTGTTGCAGGGTTGGCAACGATCAGCCTGCTGGTTGCCAGGAATCGTTGATTCGCGGGCCGTTGGCCACACAGCGCCAGCCGCCTGAGGCATCGTTGAGTTGCTGTGCGGCGTGCTGCAGATCCTCGCGTGTGCGGTTTTGTATCAAGTGTTGTAGCTGGTCCAGGTAACCCGCCGGATGGCCCGCCAACTGCGCCTGCCACAGCAGCTCGGCGGCTTGGCTAAGGGGCAGTTGCTGGGCACTGAATTGCTGCGCCAGGGGCTGGTTGCCCAGGTCTGGGCTGCTGTCGATTAACGTCGGTAGCTGCTTCAGAAAGGTCTGCAGGTGATCGACGATCCCGCTCAGTGAAACGCTGGGGGACTGCACGCCAAACAGCAATCCGGTTTGTCCGTTGATCTGTCGGATACTGCTGAATACTGCGTAGCCAATTTGCAGCTCGACCCGCAGACGCTGGTAAAACGGCCCGTGCAGCAGATGCCCAAGCAGTCGCCAGGCGGCTTCATCGGCCACGGTTAGCGTCGGCGCTGGGCAAAACAGCAGCAAAGCCGCGTCGTTGGCGTCTGTTTTCACCCTGTGCCAGAGCTTCTGGCCGTCGAGGGTTGGCGGTGTGTGCTCAATACTTGCTGCCTGCCCAGGCAGCCGCGCTGCGGCGATTTTGATCGCGGCTTCACAAGCGGCCGGTAACCCAACGCCGAGCCCATGCCATCGAGCAGTCGCCCATGACACTGGCCCGGAGTGAGTGCCGCTGCAGCAAGTCGGCAGCGCCTTGAGCAACGCTCGGATGGCGATCATCGGTGTTGCGGCGGGGGCGGCTTCCGGCGGTTGGCTTAAGCGCTGCGCCAAGGCGTCCAGCACTGCCGGCATCGGTTCGTGAAGACCGATCATCTTCACCAGCCACTCATTGCCGATCGTTTCGAAAGACAACTCAACACCCGCTTGACGAGCGTTCTCGCGCAGCGTCTGCAACCCGTGTTCCAGCCCTGCGGGCGCGGCGTAATCAAACCGCCATTGCAGATACAGCGCACCTTCATCGGTGTCATCCGCCAATGCCTGGCTGAATGTCAGCGCCGACACCTCCCGACGGCCTCTGGAACGGTCTTGGGCGAAGGTACGCAACCCCCGGTGGGCGCTGGTCTGGCCGCGGATTAGCCCGGCGCGTTGTTCTTTGGCAGCTGGACGCAGGAACGGGTTGCTGGGCGGCAACTGCCAAAGGTGTTCGGACGGTTCAAGGTGCAGCGAATCCAGCAGCGCTTTCAGTGCGGCAGCGCCCTGTTCCGACAGGTCTTCACGTTCATTTCGCACCGCTGCCAGTGCGCTTTGGATCTGTTGCTGACGGGCGTTCTGCAAGGCGTACTCTTCGCGCAAAGGTGTCCAATCGCTGTGTGCGAAAAAGCCCAGCCAGTCGTGCAACAACGCTTCGATTTGCGTAGCCGAATCGCCTTGAGTATCGAGGGTAAAGTCGATATCCAATACGGCTTGCCCGGCAAACGCATAAAGCACGGTCGCCTGCATGGCATTGGCCAGCTTTCGTGCTTTCAGCTCGGCCAGCAAACCACCCGGCGCCGCAGCGTTGAGCCAGGTGCAGAGAAACTCCAGTGCTTGGCGGGGCGCGTCACAGGTAATGACGCGGTGCAGGTGATTATTGGCGACGTGTTGATAGCCCCGCGCGTGGCCTGGCATCAATGCTGGCGGTGCGGTTTGGGGGCGCAGAGGGCCAGGGGCCAATTCTTCGCTGAAACGCTGGGCCAACGTTCGCAGTTCTTCCAGAGACTGCGGGCCGGCAAGACTCAATGTCATCTGCCCGCTCTGATAGAACGCGGTGTGAAACTCCCGCAGTGCCTGCTGAAATGCCTCACGTTCCAACGGCAGGCTATCCCGATTACCAGCGTGAAAACCGCGCAGTGGATGGTCCGCCGCCAAACCTTCCAGCAGCGCAACCTGCTGCTGCGCCTTGGCATCCTGCGACCAGGCTACGAACTCCGCCTGCAGCACTTCGCGCTCACGCAGTTGGTCTTCAATCGTCAGGCGCGGATGGGTCAACATATCCGCCAGCCGCTCGAGCCCACCGGCAAAGGTTGGCACCGGCAATTCAAAGAAGAAGTCCGTGGTGCGCTCGCGAGTACTGGCGTTGACCTGCCCACCCTGGCGCTGCACGTAGGCCATCAAGCCTTCGCCTGTGGGAAAACGCGCGGTGCCGAGAAACAGCAAATGCTCAAGAAAATGCGCCAAGCCCGGCCACGCCAATGGCACGTCATGGCTGCCGGCGGCTACGCGCAACATGGCAGCGCAACGCTTCAGGCGCGGCGCGTGACGCAAGGAAACCCGCAGGCCGTTGGCCAGGGTCAAGTCAAGGTGATGAGGGTGGGCCGGCGCAGGCATGGGCACTTCCGAAACGTAGAATGTGCCTATGCTAACAAACCGTCTGGCTCAGGGCTTGTGCAGCGCGCCGTACAGCTCTGGGCGACGGTCTTGCAGGTAGTGATTGGCCACGCGGGCATCCAGGATCAACTGGCGATCCAGTGTACCGACGATCAACGCTTCATCCAGCCCCGCCTGGGCGATTCGCTGGCCATTGGGCGCAGCAATACTGCTTTGCCCGCAGTACTGAATCTCGCCTTCGTGCCCGCAGTAGTTGGCGTAGGCCACATAGCACTGGTTTTCAAAGGCCCGCGCCCGTACGGTCACGTCGGCAACAAAGTCGAACGGCACCATATTGGCCGTCGGCACCAGGATCACCTCGGCACCGGCCAGGGCCAGGCGTCGCGTGTTTTCCGGGAACTCCAGGTCGTAGCAGATCAGAAAACCCAGCCTCCAGCCGTTAAGCTCCACCAGCGGGAAATCATCTTCCCCGGCGCTGAACATCGAGTGGTCCAGGTCGCCAAACAGGTGAGTCTTGCGGTAGTTGCACAGGCGCTGGCCGTGGGCATCGATCAATTGCACGGCGTTGTAGATCTGCCCGTCCTCAGCCCGCTCCGGGTACCCGTAGAGAATGGCCAGGCCGGCGCTTTTGGCCAGTTCGGCAATCGCCTGTGCCGACGGCCCATCCTGGGCTTCGGCGAGTGCGCCCACCGCTTCCGCGCCAATGTTGTAGCCGCTGAGGAACATCTCCGGCAGCACCAGCACGTTGGCACCGCTCGCTTCATGCGCCAATTGATGCAGGCGCTTGAGGTTGCCGGCCACATCCAGCGGCAGCGGTGGGCATTGGTACAGGGCGACACGCATGCTTAACTCCTTAATCGGCCAGGGCGATCGGGCCGATTTCGTCAAAGACATCACCTGGGCCTGGGTTTTCGGGGTGAGTGCTGCCGCCGAAGTGGGTCATGATGCCCCACACCGCATTCAGCGAGGTTTGCACCGCGCCCTCGACCCACGCAGGCGTCCAGGATACGTCGTCACCGGCGATAAAAATCCCACGCTGTTCGGCGGGCATGTCCTTCTGCATAAAGTGCGCATACATGCGCTGGTTGTAGCGATAGTGGCCGGGCAACGCGCCTTTGAAGGCGCCGAGGAAATGCGGGTCGGCTTCCCAGGATACGGTGATCGGGTCGCCGATGATGCGTGCCTTGATATCGACTTTCGGGTAGATCTTTTTCAGCGCGTCGAGGGCCAGTTTCACGCGCTTGTCGATAGGCTGCGGGAGCATTTTCAGCGCGTCGCTCATCCACGAGTACGACAGGCAAATCACGCCTGGCTTGTCGTCACCGTTGTCGAACAGATAGGTGCCACGGGTGAGGCGGTCGGTGAGGGTCATGCTCATCAGGTCGCGGCCGGTCTCCGGGTCTTTGTCTTTCCAGAACGGGCGGTCGACCATCACGAAGGTCTTGGACGATTGCATGTAGCGCGTGCGGTCCAGGGCCATCCACATTTTTTGCGAAAACAGGGTTTCGTCGCATTCGATCTGGGTGGTCAGCAACCAGCTTTGGCAGGTGGTCAGCACGGCGGCGTATTCGCGGGTGTCGCCGTAGTTGTCGGTGACCGCAAAGCGGCCATCGGCAGCATGGGCAATGCGTTTTACCCCCGCCCGTGGCGCACCGCGATGCAGCGAGCTGAGGCTGGTGCCGGCAGGCCAGTGGGCGCAACGCTCCGGCACATGGCGCCAGATGCCCATGGGCACTTGTGCTACGCCGCCAACCACCAGGTGTTGGTGATCGTCGCAGTTGGTCATCACCACGCGGAAGATTTCCAGCATCGAGTTGGGGAAATCCGAGTCCCAGCCACCCGTGCCGAAACCCACCTGGCCAAACACTTCGCGGTGCGCGAACGACAGCTTGGCGAACGCCTTGGACGTGGCTACGAAGTCATAGAAGGTGCGGTCGTCCCACAGCGGTACCAGCTTGTTCCACAGCGCTTTGAGGCGCGGCACGTCGCGATCGCGAATGGCTTGCTGGATATCACCGAACTGCGAGCCGGCCTCCAGCGCATCCGCCCAGGCATCGGCCACTTCCTGGAACAGAACGGGCAAGTCCGAGAGTTTCTGCGCGTAGTGAGTCTGGCCTTCGAGGTCGACCACTGTGCTGCCGGAAGCCGGTGTCAGCGGGTTGGGAAAGGGTCTGGTCTCAAGGCCCAGCTTGTCCACATAGTGGTAGAACGCGGTGGACGACACCGGAAAACGCATGCCGCCCAGCTCGGCGATGATGCCTTCGGCGCCTTCAAAGGCCTGGGAGCGCAAACGCCCGCCCATCTTCGAGGCCTCATACACCACCGGCTTGAGGCCCAGCTTCATTAGCTCGTAGGCCGCCACCAGCCCCGCGATCCCGGCCCCCACAATCGCCACTTCCGCGCCATGGTTGGCCGCGGGAATACTGCCCAGGCCGGCCGGGTGTTCGATCCAGTCATCAAAGGCAAACGGAAAATCCGGGCCAAAGATGGTGATAGGTTTTTTACCGTCGGCGGGATGGCGATTGGTCTTGCTGATGGTGCTGGACGGAATGCTCATGGCTGACCTTACTGACGACTCGGCGGGATTCGGCCCGTTGAGTATAGGAAAAGATGGCAGCCAGTTTAGGGAGCGTAGCGTTCGTTATTAAGACGCAATGTGTCGTCGGATTGGATTGTTTTTAGTCATAGTGACGAAGTGGCTGGTCAAATTGGCTGGCCACGGTCCAATTTGTTACTGAGGATGATCGACGTGGTGGTTTTCTCTACGCCCGCGACACTGCCGATCTGGTCCAGCAACTGGTCCAGCTGTTCCGGCGAATCAGTGCGCAGCCAGGCCACGTAATCAAACTCGCCACTCACCGCACACAACTGCTGCACCTGCGCCATGGCGCTCAGCCTGCGCAGCACTTCCTTGCCCGAGCGCGCCTGAACGGTAATGCCGACATACGCCTGCAACCCCCCATCAACCACACGTTGCCCGAGGCGCACGCCATAACCGGTGATCACCTGGGTTTTCTCCAGACGCGCCAGGCGCGACGTCACCGTGGTGCGCGCAATGCCCAGCTGCCGGGCAAGCATGGCCACGCTTTCGCGGGCGTTGATCTGCAAGGCGGCGATCAGTTGGCGATCGATTTCGTCGAGGGCGGGCAAGGGGGGGCTCCGGTGCGATGGGCAATGAGGCGGTATGTTACAGACTTCCAGACACGAAAAAGCCGCGCAGTGCGCGGCTTTCTCGTTTGGTAATACGGATACAGGGCAGTATAAGAAAAAGCCCTTAACGCGGGCTCAGACTCGTTTTTTTGCATCGTTGTAAACTTCGTCGTCACGTCGGTTGCCGGCGGCGATGATCAGTACTTCGACGGCTTTTCCATCAACCCGGTACACGATGCGTGTATCGCCAGTCCGAATTCGACGACACCCTGCAAGCGATCCGCTCAGGGCCTTCCCACTTTTATCGGGTTCTCCATTTACTATTCTTTCCTCGATGACGTCCAGGATCCTGTTTGCTGCTGTGGATCCAAGCCTGTCGAAGTCGCCTTCAGTATCTGGGTGATAGTTGACTCCCCAAGCCATCGCAAATCCTTAGTCTTTTTTGGCGTACCTGGCTCGCATATCTGCGTGAGAGATAGCCGATTTTGGGTTAAAGCTCGCCAAGCGATCACGCGCAGTAGCTTCGATTCGTAGGTCTTCCAGCTCATCCATCAATTCTTGATAAGCATCTACATTCACGATGACTGCAGCCGGTTCATTGTCTTTGAACACGACCAAGCGATCGGTGGTGCGGCTTGAGATTTCTTTGAGCTTTGAACTGAAGCTCCTAACCATTGCGGTAACCGATATGGCCTGGTCGGCCCGATCAAGTAGCGCTGCCATAACTGAACTCCAAGGCAATATAACCTAACCATGTACAAAGGAATGCTAAATTCTATGTACTGTACGATGCGAAGTATTGCTCATATTTGAGCATTTGTTAAGCATTCGCTAAGCATTTTTTGTATGGCTGATTGAATGAATTTTGCCGGCAGGATTCTCAGTTGTCGGCGAATTCGCCGCTAAATTCGTCGAATTAAGATCTAAGTCTTTGTTTTTTGGAGCGCTATTAGCTGTCGCACGGTTCAGCGTTCGGCAGCGGGGCACGAAACGCCACCATTGTGCGCTTCAACGCAACCTGATGCTGCATGACTTCATTCTCTCGGCCGGGCGCAGTGCGCAGACCATGTGCCGTGCCGTGCTGGATTTTATGGTGTTTGGGGGAGGGCTACTTTCAACGCAAAACCAACCGAGTCGATTATGGGGGCGTTGGTCAACTGACAATCGCTTGGCCTAATGGGGCTGAGGTGAAGGTGTTGGAAAATTCGAGTGGACATATTGTGGACACTTTTGCTGGTCTGGCTGGAAAATCTGAGCCAGAAAGCTTGGGTGCAAAAACGGCGAAAGCCACGCATTGCGTGGCTTCGAAGATGGTGGGCCCAGTAGGACTCGAACCTACGACCAAGGGATTATGAGTCCCCTGCTCTAACCAACTGAGCTATAGGCCCTCAGTAGGACGCGGATTATAGCGACGGTTTCCGTGCTGTGCCATCCGAAAAGTCTGAAACCCGCATATGAAGAAACGTCTCGGCAAAAAGCTCCGGCGGCAGTGGCAGGCTGACGATGTAGCCTTGCATCTGTTCGCAGCCTTCGGCCGCCAGGAAGGCTTGTTGTGCGGGGTTTTCCACGCCTTCGGCGATGATGGTGAATTGCATGCTGTGGCCCAGGGCGATGATGGCGCGCACGATGGCGGCGTCGTGGGGGTCGTCGGGCAGGCCGCGCACGAAAGACTGGTCGATCTTGAGGAAATCCAGTGGCAGGCGCTTGAGGTAACTGAGGGAGGAATAGCCAGTGCCGAAGTCATCGATGGCCAGTTGCACGCCCAGGTGCTTGAGTTGGTGCAGCACTTCGAGGGCTTCTTCGGCCTGGCTCATGATGAAGTTTTCGGTGATCTCCAGTTGCAGGCAGCCGGGCTCCAGATCGTAGTCGTGCAGCAGTTGTTCGATGCGCGCGAGCAGGTTGGGGTGACGCAGTTGTGCGCCGGCGAGGTTGACTGACAGTGGGCCGAAGTCGTTGAAGGCGTGTTTCCAGGTGTGCATCTGACGGCAGGCCTGTTCCAGTACCCAGTCGCCAATCTGCAGGATTGTGCCGTTCTCTTCGGCCAGGGCGATGAAGTGTTCCGGCGGCACGTCGCCAAACGTCGGGTGGTGCCAGCGAATCAAGGCTTCGGCGCCGATCAGTTCCTGGGTGGCCAGGCTGAGCTTGGGTTGGTAGTACAAAAACAGCTCTTCACGTTCGATGGCGCGACGCAGTTCGTGCTCGAGGGCCACGCGTTCGTTGGCCTGGGCGGTGAGGTCGCGGGTGTAGCTCTCGACACGGTTGCGGCCTTTGGCCTTGGAGCGGTACATCGCGGCATCGGCGTTTTTGACCAGGGTGGCGACGTCGGTACCGTCCTGTGGGTAAAGGCTGGTGCCGATGCTGGCGCTGATAAAGAACTCATGCTCGCCGGCCTGGAACGGCGGGGTGAAGCAGGCGAGCAGTTTATTGGCCAGGTGTTCGGCATCGCTGGCTTGTTGCAGGCCGGGTAGCAAGATGATGAATTCGTCGCCGCCCAGGCGTGCCACGGTGTCGATGTCGCGCAGTTGCTCCTTGAGGCGCACGGCGATGTCCTTGAGCAGCAGGTCGCCGACGGGGTGGCCGAGGCTGTCGTTGATATGCTTGAACCGGTCCAGGTCGAGGAACAGCACGGCGCCCTGGCTACCGGTTTCTTCCTGGCTAATGAGGGCGGCTTGCAGCCGGCTTTCAAACAGGGTGCGGTTGGGCAGGCCGGTCAGGGGATCGTGGTGCGCCTGGTAGTCGAGGCGAGCCTGGGCGTGCTTGAGGCTGGAGATATCGGCAAACACGGCAACAAAATGCGTGATCAACTGGTCGCGGTTGCGCACGGCGCTGATGGTCAGCCAACTGGGGTACAGCTCGCCGTTTTTGCGACGGTTGGAAATCTCGCCCTGCCAGTGGCCGTGGGCCGTCAATTGATGCCACATCGCCGCATAGAACGCGCTGTCATGCAGGCCGGAGGCGAGCAGGCGCGGCGTGCTGCCAAGGGCTTCGGCTTCGCTGTAGCCGGTGATCTCGCTGAAAGCGCGGTTGACGGCGCTGATGTTCTGCCGGGTGTCGGTGATCAATACGCCTTCGGCGGTGCTCTCGAACACGGTGGCGGCCTGTTGCAGTTTTTCCTGCATCACTTGGCGTTCGGTGATGTCGCGGGCGATGGTCAGCATGCAGTCTTCTTCGCCGATGGGCAGCGGGCGGCTGGACACTTCGCACAGGCGAATCGAGCCGTCGGCGCGGCGGATACGGCAGACGAAGTCGCGCACAAAACCGTCGCGTTGCATCAATTCCAGCAGGTGTTTGCGTTCGTTGAGGTCAACCCAGATACCCAGGTCCAGGGTCGACTGGTCGAGCGAGTTCGCACTGGTAAAGCCCGTCAGGCGGGTGAAGCCTTCGTTCACTTCAATCAACAGCCCATCGCGTTGGCGGCTGAGCAGCAAACCGTCGGGTGAGGCGTGGAAGGCCTTGGCGAATTTCTCTTCGGAGGTTTGCAGCAGTTGCTGGGTTTCCTTGAGTTGGGTGATGTCACGCACCGCCACCACCAAGGCTTCCGTGGTGTCGAGCTGGAACGGTTCGGCGGAGATCAGCCCGGTGAACGCCTGGCCATTGCTGCGCAGAAACGGCATTTCCAGGTTGCGGATGCTGGTGGTCTGCACACGTCGCAACAGGTCGGGGCCGACGCCTTGAACGCCCCAGATATTCAGCTCGGTGGCGGTTTTACCCACGACTTGTTCGGCGCTTAACCCAATCTGGTCCTCGAATGCCTTGTTCACCTCCAGCAGGCAGCCATCAGAGAGGCGGGCGATGACCAGGATGTCCGGGCATTGCTGAAACACCGAGGCAAACTTCTCTTCGGAAAGCTGCAACGCCTCTTCAGTGCGTTTGGCTTCGCTGATATCGATCATCAAACCGCGTAACACCGGCTCATGGCCGTGCTCGATCAGGCTGACGATGTCACGCACCCACAAGCAGCGGCCGTCGGCGGTAATCACCCGATAATCGAGGCTGTGATCGCGGTTGGCGCGGGTTTCCTGGTAGCAGAATGCCTCGGCACGGATCAGGTCGGCGGGGTGGATGATGTTGCGCCAGAAACCTGGAATCAACCAATGGGCGCGGGGATAGCCCAGCAGGTCTTCGGCGTGGGGCGACACGTAGCTGTAGGTGAAGTCGGTGATGCTGGCTTCCCAGGCAATCGCGGACAGGCTCTCTACCAGGCCGCGATAGTGGTATTCGCTGCTGCGCAATTCTTGCTCAAGGGCGACCCTCCGGGCAATTTCCGAGCTGAGCCGGCGGTTGATGCGAATCACGATGGCCAACACAGTGCTCAACAGCAGCACCGCCGGCAGGCCGTACATCAGCAAATCGGCCCAGAAGGTGCGGTGATCGGTGAAACTGCCGACCCAGTGTTGCTGGATCGCATCGGTTTCGTCGGAGCTGAGGTCGGCGAGGACTTTGTCCAGAATGCCCACCAGTATTTTCTGATCGCGTGGCACGCCCATAGCCAATTGATAGCGGTAGGGCGTTTCGCCGCTGACGTATAAACCGTCCAGCTTGAGTTGGCGCAGGCTCCAGACGCTGGAAGCGAGGTCGCTGACAACCGCATCCACTTCATCGGTGGCCAGGGCTTGCAGCGTTGAACTGACGTTCGGCATGGCCACCAGGTTGAGGTCGGGGTGGTGAGTGCGTAGTAATTCGTGCGGCGCGTAGTTTTCCACCACCGCGATCTTCAGGCCGTACAGGTCTTTGAGGTTGCGCGGTTTTGCGCCACCCTCATGGGCAAGGATGACGATGGGAAAGTCCAGGTACGGACGCGTAAAGGCCAGGTAGTTCTGGCGCTCGGGCGTCGACATGATGCCGGGGAGCAGGTCGAGCTGGTTGTTTTTCGCCTGTTCGAGCACGGCGGTCCAGTTCGCCGGCTCGATCAGCTTTATCCGTACGCCCAGGCGGTCCTGGATCAGGCGTACATAGTCGGCAGCAAGGCCTTGATAACGGCCATTTTCATCACGGTATTCGAAGGGCGGCCAAGAAGCGTCCACCCCCAGGCGCAGCTCCTGATGGTCCGCCAGCCAGCCACGCTCATCATCAGTAAGAGTCAACGCGCCAGCCGTTGCGGTCCAGGCGAGCAGCGACAGCAGTATCACGGTCGGCAGTCTGGGCATAACGGTCTCGTTATGGCACGGGGAATCTGTCGAGTGTAGACGGGCATTTAGGGGGAGGGGTGCTGCGGGGGAGGTTAATCTGTAGAAATTAATCTATAGAAAACAAAACCCCCGGCCTGGGCCGGGGGTTCTGGTATCACTCGTCGAGGAAGGAGCGTAGATGCTCGCTTCGCGTCGGGTGGCGCAACTTGCGCAGCGCCTTGGCTTCGATCTGACGGATCCGCTCGCGGGTCACGTCAAACTGCTTACCGACTTCCTCAAGGGTATGGTCGGTATTCATGTCGATGCCGAAACGCATGCGCAGTACCTTGGCTTCACGGGCAGTGAGGCCGGACAGTACGTCGCGGGTCGCTTCTTTAAGGCTCTCAACAGTGGCGACATCGATTGGCGACTGCATGGTCGAGTCTTCGATGAAGTCACCCAGATGGGAGTCTTCGTCATCACCAATCGGCGTTTCCATGGAGATCGGCTCTTTCGCGATCTTCAATACCTTGCGGATTTTATCCTCAGGCATTTCCATGCGTTCGCCCAGCTCTTCCGGGGTCGGTTCACGACCCATTTCCTGCAACATCTGCCGGGAAATACGGTTGAGCTTGTTGATCGTCTCGATCATGTGCACCGGAATACGGATGGTGCGGGCCTGGTCGGCGATCGAGCGAGTGATCGCCTGACGGATCCACCAGGTGGCATAAGTCGAGAACTTGTAGCCGCGACGGTATTCGAACTTGTCCACCGCCTTCATCAAGCCGATGTTGCCTTCCTGGATCAGATCGAGGAATTGCAGGCCACGGTTGGTGTACTTCTTGGCGATCGAGATCACCAGACGCAAGTTCGCTTCAACCATCTCTTTCTTCGCGCGGCGGGCCTTGGCCTCACCGATCGACATGCGACGGTTGATGTCTTTGATTTCAGCAATCGTCAGACCGGTTTCGGTCTCAAGCGCGGTCAGCTTCTGCTGGCAACGGATGATGTCCGGCTGCAGGCGACCAATGGCTTCGGCGTATTTCGCCTTGCCTTTGGCCAGCGCGTCGGTCCAGCTTTCATCGACTTCGTTGCCCGGGAACTGGCGCAGGAAGTCGGCACGCGGCATACGTGCATCACGTACACACAGCTGCATGATTGCGCGTTCTTGCGCACGCAGACGTTCAAGGGCACTGCGAACACGCTCAACCAGGCCTTCGAATTGCTTCGGTACCAGCTTGATCGGCATGAACAGCTCAGCCAGGGCCACCAGCTCGGCAATCGCCAGCTTGTTGGAGCGACCGTGCTTTTTCAGGGCCTTGCGGGTGATTTCCATTTGATCGGAAACCGCACCGAAACGCTGGGCTGCGATGATCGGGTCCGGGCCGCTTTCAACTTCATCTTCGTCGTCGCTGCTGGCTTCAGCATCGTCGTCTTCGGTGTCGTCGTCGGCTTTCGCGGCTTTCGCATCGACAGGCGGCGGCACTTCGGCGGCAGGCGGCGCAATGCCGTCGTCCGGGTCGATGTAACCGCTCAGAACGTCAGACAGGCGGCCACCTTCGGTGGTGACGCGAGTGTACTCGGAGAGAATGTGGTCAACCGTGCCAGGGAAGTGCGCGATTGCGCCCATCACTTCACGGATACCCTCTTCAATACGTTTGGCGATTTCGATTTCGCCTTCACGTGTCAGCAGCTCGACGGTACCCATTTCACGCATATACATGCGCACAGGGTCAGTCGTGCGACCGATGTCGGTCTCCACCGCTGCCAGCGCGGCCGCCGCTTCTTCAGCAGCTGCCTCGTCGGTATCGGAGTCGGCCAACATAAGGGCGTCCGCATCCGGAGCACTCTCGTGTACGGGGATCCCCATGTCATTAATCATGCGGATGATGTCTTCCACCTGCTCTGGATCTGAAATATCCTCAGGCAGGTGATCGTTGACCTCTGCGTAAGTCAGATACTTCTGCTCACGACCAAGGGTGATCAACTCTTTGATACGAGACTGTTGTTGCGCTTTTCCGGACATAACACCCTATCCACTGAAGGTCTTGGCGGGCAAAAAACAAGCCGAGGATTATACCCGAGCTATGACCTCACACGCCAGCTGAGGTCGGGTTAGATGTACAAACATTCTGTTTTAAGAGGTCGCGCATCTGTTTTGCTATCTGAATTTGCTCTTCAGCCGATAAACCCGGCTGCCTTGCACGCTTGATCAGCTCATCCAGGGTCTGCGTGTGCTGACCTGCGGATAACCTAGTAATGGTGTCTAAAAACTGTTGTTCAAGGTTGTCGCCGTCAATTAGCCACTCCTTTTCCGCCAGTGCTTTAAGCAAGCGTCCTTGTTCGGTGCCGTGCCAACGAGCCATCAATTGAATTGAGTTTAGCTTAGGATTTTTCTGCACCGCCTCGATCAAGGCGATCAGTACCTGAGCGTAAGTGTTGCTCTCGTTGGCAAAGTGATCGGCGCTCTCAACTTTTTTTGCCAATTGCGGGTGGTGAATAAGTGTTCTCAATGCAATGAGCGTTGGAGCTTCGACGGCGACAGGAGTTCGCGGCGCGTATGCCTCGTCGCGGTCACCGCGTTTGCCGTTCTTGTTCCAGGGTTTCTTGTCCCATTTTTTACCGCCGGCGCCGGGCTTCTTCGGTGTCCACTCCTGCTGGGGCGCGTAGGCCTCCTGCGGTTGGTGGAAGTCGGAATAGTCCGGCATGGCGTCGTAGTCCATGCCAGGGTCGTAGGCCGGTGGCGCTTCCTGCGGTGCGCTGTGCACCAGCTGGCTGACGGCCTCGCCACTCAGGCCGGTGATTTCCAGCAGGCGCATGCGCATCAGTGATTTCAGGTTGGCGCCCGGCACTTTGTCGATCAGCGGCGCTGCGAGGGTGGCCATGTGGGCCTTGCCTTCGAGGGAGCGCGGGTCGGCTTCTTCGGTCAGTTGCTGGAAGAAATAGTCCGCCAGCGGCTGCGCGTGTTGATTGATGCGGGCGCGGAAGGCGTCGGTGCCTTCGGAGCGCACCAGGGTGTCCGGGTCTTCGCCTTCGGGCAGAAACAGAAAGCGCGCGCGGCGCCCGTCCTGCAGGCTCGACAACGTGGCTTCGAGCGCACGCCAGGCGGCGTTACGGCCGGCCTGGTCGCCGTCGAAACAGAACAGCACGCTGGGCACCACGCGAAACAGGCGCTTCATGTGTTCTTCGCTGGTGGCGGTGCCCAGGGTGGCGACGGCATTGCGCAGGCCCTGCTGGGCCAGCGCGATCACGTCCATATAGCCTTCCACCACGATGATTTCATCGAGGTTGCGATTGTTTTTGCGCGCTTCAAACAGGCCGTAAAGTTCCTGGCCCTTGTGAAATACCGGGGTTTCCGGGGAGTTCAGGTATTTAGGCTTGTCATCCCCGAGTACCCGGCCACCAAAAGCGATGATACGGCCACGGCTGTCGCGGATCGGAAACATCACGCGATCGCGGAAGCGGTCATAGCGCTTGCCGGTCTCGGCGTTTTCCACCAGCAGGCCGGCATCGATCATGGCCTTTTGCTGCAGCGTATCGCTGCTCAGATGCTTGTACAGGTTGTCCCAGCCCGGCGGGGCGAAACCCAGGCCAAAATCCCGGGCGATCTCACCGGTCAGGCCGCGGCCCTTGAGGTACTCGACGGCGGCCTTGCGCTGCGGATGGCTTTTAAGCGCCTGGCGATAGAAGTCGGCAGCGGCGGTCAGCAGCGGGTACAGCGGCGAATCGGTGGGTTGTCGCGGTTTGTGCGCGCGGCCACTTTCTTCGCGGGGGATTTCCATGCCGGCGGCTTTGGCCAGTTCCTCGACGGCCTGGGGGAAGTCCAGGTTGTCGTGGTCCATGATAAAGCCGAGGGCATTGCCGCCTGCGCCGCAGCCGAAGCAGTAGTAGAACTGCTTGTCTGGGCTGACGCTGAATGACGGGGTTTTTTCTTTGTGGAACGGGCAGCAGGCAGTGTAGTTCTTGCCGGCCTTCTTCATTTGCACGCGTGAGCTGACAACATCGACGATGTCGGTGCGGTTAAGAAGGTCGTCAATAAAACTCTGGGGAATCAGCCCGGCCATGGCGTTCTCGTCATCACTGCGTGTAAATGAGGGCCCGTGAAGCGTTCAAGCGCACGTATCGAGTGCTTGAACATCTGTCGTCTGCATGGGGAGTGTATCTGCCGAGCATTCACTGACGTTAGTTTCTATCAGTCTTCGGCTTTGAAATGTTGCCCTGGCGTCCGGTGTTGGCCAGTAGTGGCCTCGGAACCGCCTTGATGGGCACAGCCGACACAGTTGATCGTCTGTTTGTAAAATTAAGTGTGCTCGTCAGTAGCCTTGTTAGGCTCGTCAGAAGAGACGCGCACCGCTGGCAGAAGCGCCAGTCCTGACGTGTGAAGCAGTGTCTCGGTCGCGTGTGCGGCGTCGACGGTGAAGCATCAAGCGATATCCGCAAATGCCAACAGCCCGGCTGAGGGCCGGGCTTGGCAGAAGCTTGCTACGTAAGTCTGTGTATTAGTACAGACGAACGGCGCGGCGCTGTTCGCGCTGAACTTTCTTGGCGTGACGCTTAACAGCGGCTGCTGCTTTACGCTTACGCTCAGAAGTTGGCTTCTCATAAAATTCGCGGCTACGAACTTCAGCCAGAACACCGGCTTTTTCGCAGGAGCGCTTGAAACGACGCAGAGCTACGTCGAAGGGTTCGTTCTCTTTTACTTTGACGGCTGGCATCCAGAGCTACCTTCTTTCATTACCGGGAATCAACGTTCTCGTCGCAAAAAATTCGCGGCTGAGGTCGTCGGTTTTTAAGGGTTGCGGATGTTAACCCCTCATTGACCGGAATGCAAAGCCTCTGATCGAAAACCGCTAGTCGGGAGGGGGAGTGGCGACTATTATGCGCGCCTTCGAATTCAGCCTCTACAAGGCGCAAACCCATGCTAGTACTGGGACTTGAAACCTCCTGCGACGAAACCGGTGTCGCACTTTACGACAGTGAACGCGGGCTTTTGGCCGATGCACTGTTCAGTCAGATCGACTTGCACCGCGCCTATGGCGGGGTGGTGCCGGAGCTGGCCAGCCGCGATCACGTCAAGCGCATGCTGCCCTTGATTCGCCAGGTGTTGGACGAGGCCGGCTGCGTGCCGACCGAGATCGACGCCATTGCCTACACCGCAGGCCCCGGATTGGTTGGAGCCCTTCTGGTTGGGGCCTCTTGCGCCCAGGCGCTGGCCTTTGCCTGGGGTATTCCGGCCCTCGGTGTGCACCATATGGAAGGCCATTTACTGGCGCCGATGCTGGAAAAAACACCGCCGCAGTTCCCGTTCGTCGCTTTGTTGGTTTCCGGTGGCCACACGCAGTTGGTTCAAGTGGATGGAATCGGCCAATACACGCTTTTGGGTGAGTCGCTGGACGACGCCGCCGGCGAAGCTTTCGACAAAACCGCGAAGATGATGGGCCTCAATTATCCCGGTGGCCCGGAAATCGCGCGGCTGGCCGAAAAAGGCGTGCCTGGCCGCTACACCTTCCCGCGCCCGATGTGCGACCGCCCAGGCCTGATGTTCAGCTTCAGCGGCTTGAAAACCTCCGCGCTGAACACCTGGCAGCAAAGCGTCAGCGCCGGGGACGACAGTGAACAAGCCCGTTGCGACATCGCGCTGGCGTTCCAGCAGGCCGTGGTGGAGACTTTGACCATCAAGTGCAAGCGCGCCCTGAAACAGGCAGGCATGCAGCGCCTGGTGATCGCAGGCGGCGTCAGCGCCAACAAGGCGTTGCGCGCCTCACTGGAAAAAATGCTCGGCGACATGAAGGGCGATGTGTTCTATGCGCGCCCTGAGTTCTGCACCGACAATGGCGCGATGATTGCCTACGCCGGTTGCCAGCGCCTGCAGGCCGGGCAGCACGAAAGCCTGGCGATCAGCGTGCAGGCACGCTGGCCGATGGAGCAGCTTTCACCGCTTTAGGCGGTTTGGTCTGAGCCGGGCTCATCAACGGTATTTAAAAATGCCGTTCGCGCCCGGCAAACAGGTCGCGTAAATTGCCGCGGTGGCGCCACACGATCAGCAGTGTCAGTACGCTCATCGGCAGCAACGCCGCCGGTGCCTGCCAGGCCAGCAAGGGCAGGGTGAGTGGCGTGGCGATCAGTGCGGCCAGTGAGCTGGTGCGGGTCAGGTAGAACGTCAGCAGCCAGGCCAGCACGGCCAGCAGCGCTGCCGGAGGGTAAACCCCCAGCAGCATACCGGCCGCGGTCGCGACGCCTTTGCCGCCGCGAAAACGGAAGTACAGCGGAAACAGATGGCCCAGGACGGCGCACACGCCCACCCAGGCCTGCTGTTGCAAGGTAAGACCGGCGAAGCTGGCGATCAGTACGGGCAACAAGCCCTTGCAGAGGTCGCCCAGCAGCGTCAGTACGGCGAGTTTCTTGCCGGCCAGGCGCAACATATTGGTGGCGCCGGCATTGCCTGAGCCACTCATTCGCGGGTCGGGATTTCCCGTCAGGCGGCTGAGCAAAATGGCGAAGGACAGCGAGCCGAGCAGGTAGGCGAGAATCGCCAGTAACCAAAACATGCTAACTATTCCGGGCGAGGACGCCCTGATTCTAACGGGGCAATGCGCCCTTGTCGTGCTGCGGAGAAGAGCTTGGACAGAGTGTTTATCGAAGGCCTGGAAGTCGACACCGTAATCGGGGCCTACGACTGGGAGCGCGGCATCAAGCAATGCCTGCGCCTGGACCTTAGCTTCGCCTGGGACAATCGCCCGGCTGCCGCCGGTGACGACCTGACCCTGGCGCTGGATTACGCCAGTGTGTCCACGCGCATTCAGGCCTTTGCCGAGCAATCCCAGTACCAGTTGGTGGAGACCTTTGCCGAGCGCCTGGCCGAAGTGCTGATGAACGAATTCCAGATTCCCTGGCTGCACCTCAAATTGACCAAGCCCGGCGCCGTACCGGCGGCCAAAGGCGTGGGCGTGGAGATCGAGCGCGGATGTCGCTAACTCAGGTTTACCTTGGCCTTGGCAGCAATATCGAGCGCGAGCCGCACCTGCGTGCCGGCCTGGACGCGTTGGCGGGCTTCTTGACCGATGTACGCTGCTCCGCGGTATTTGAAAGCCAGCCGGTGGGCATCAAGAGCGGGCCATTTTTCAACCTTGTCGTGTCGGCGTATACCGACCTGCCGTTGATGGAGCTCGATCGCCGGTTGAAATTCATCGAGGCCGACAACGGTCGTTATGCCCCGGACCGCAAAGGGCTGCCGTTGGATATCGATGTGCTGCTGTACGGTGATTTGGTGGGGAATTTCGACGGTTTGATCCTGCCGCGCGCAGAGATCCTGAAGAATGCTTTTGTGCTGTGGCCGTTGTCGTTGATGGCGCCGGATCGTGTACACCCTGAAGTCGATAAGACAATGGCCCAGTTATGGCGCGATGCCCAGATCGACCAGGTGCTGGCGCCTGTCGGGTTTGAATGGCAGGGCCAGCAGTTGACCCCGGCAGGTCTACTGTAGCCGCCGATGCGCCTGGCTTGACCGGATTCAACTGTGGGAGCGGGCTTGCCCGCGAAAGCGGTGGGTCAGTCAGAATCAATGTTTACGGTGCCGACGTCTTCGCGGGCAAGGCCGCTCCCACACGTTTTGCGCTTAACTGAATGGCATTGATGTAAGCCCGTCTGCCACACAGAGTAACGACTACAGGTTGTGGTGTTCTTTGTAGGCCTTGAGTACCTTAAGCCGCTCACGCTTGAGCGCCTCGCCCAGCTCCGGGCCTTTGAAACCTTTCTCCAGCAAGGGCGCCACCGGTACTTCGCGAGCCGCCTTGGCTGCGCCGCGTAAATAATCCGCCTGTGGATAACTTCTCTGCTCCAGGCCCTTGCGGCCCCGGGCGTCCATTTCACAACTCACCACAAACTCTTCAAAGCGCTGCGGCCGGCGATACACGTCAAAACTCTGCAGCAACTCCAGCAATGTCGAGGCTTTGAGCTCCAGCGCGCGGTGGCCATGGGTGTGATATTGGCCGACCAGCAGCGCCAGTTCCTGGCAATCCTTCGGCACCTTGAAGCGTTCGTTGACTGCCTTGATCAGCTTCAAACCCGTGTGTTCGTGGGCAATATGCTGCGGCAATTTATCCACGGGCGTCAGGCCTTTACCCAAGTCGTGCAGCAGGCAGGCCCAGCGTACGGTCAGCGGCTGGTGATGCAAGGCGGCCTGTTCGAGCACGCTCAAGGTATGGATGCCGGTGTCTATTTCCGGGTGATGGGCGGCAGGTTGTGGCACGCCAAATAGTGCATTCACTTCGGGCATCAGGGTTTTCAGCGCGTCGCAGTCGCGCAGTACCTGAATAAACACTTGAGGCTGATCCTCCATCAGCGCCCTGGAAATTTCTTTCCAGCTGCGCTCCGGAGTCAAGGCTTGCAGTTCGCCGGACTCGCTGAGTTGGCGCATCAACTCCAGGGTTTGCGGGGCCACGGTAAAACCCAGGTGGGCATAACGCGCAGCGAAGCGCGCAACACGCAGCACTCGCAAGGGATCTTCGGCGAACGCGGGTGAAACGTGGCGAAGAATGCGCGCTTCAAGGTCGCTCTGACCGCCATAAGGATCGGTCAGGTTGCCGTCATCATCCTCGGCCATGGCGTTGATGGTCAGGTCGCGGCGAATCAGGTCTTCTTCCAGCGTCACCTCGGGGCTGGCGTGAAACACAAAGCCGCCATAACCTCGACCGCTCTTGCGTTCGGTGCGGGCCAGGGCGTATTCGTCGCCGTTCTTGGGGTCCAGAAATACCGGAAAGTCAGCGCCGACCGGCTTGTAGCCTTTGGCGAGCATTTCTTCAGTGGTCGCCCCCACCACAACGCGGTCAATATCGGTGACGCTGAGGCCGAGCAGGCGATCACGCACCGCACCGCCGACTGTGTAGATTTTCATGAAAAAGCCTCCATTAGCGGCACAGGATACCGCCTGTGCCGGGCCAATGGAGGCTTTGCTGTTTCAGAGATGTACGACGGCCAGGTCCAGGCGGCCGTAGTCGTTATCGTTGTGGTCGGTGCGTGGTGGCACATGGTGGGTTTTCATCACCTGATCGCCCTGCAGGGTTTCCAGGTGAATGTCGAAGCCCCACAGCCGGTGCAGGTGTTTGAGCACTTCTTCGGTGGATTCGCCCAAGGGTTTGCGGTCGTGCTGCTGGTGACGCAAGGTCAGCGAGCGGTCGCCGCGTACGTCGATGCTGTAGATCTGCACGTTGGGCTCACGGTTGCCCAGGTTGTACTGCGCCGCCAGGGTTTCACGGATGGTGCGGTAGCCGGGTTCATCGTGGATGGCAGGCACCACAAGATCATCCTTGAGGTCGTCATCGAGAATGCTGAACAGCTTGAGGTCGCGAATCACCTGGGGTGACAGGTACTGCAGGATAAAACTTTCATCCTTGAAGCTGCTCATGGCGAACTTGATGGTCGACAACCAATCACTCCCGGCGATTTCCGGGAACCAGCGGCGGTCTTCTTCGGTGGGGTGTTCACACATGCGCCGGATGTCCCGATACATGGCAAAGCCCAGCGCGTACGGGTTGATGCCGCTGTAATACGGGCTGTCAAACCCGGGCTGGAACACCACGCTGGTATGGGAGGTAAGGAACTCCATCATGAAGCCGTCGGTGACCAGGCCTTCGTCGTACAGGTCGTTCATCAAGGTGTAGTGCCAGAACGTCGCCCAACCTTCGTTCATCACCTGGGTCTGGCGCTGTGGATAAAAGTACTGGGCGATCTTGCGCACAATCCGCACGATTTCCCGTTGCCATGGCTCCAGCAGCGGTGCGTGTTTTTCCAGAAAATACAGGATGTTTTCCTGAGGTTCGGCGGGGAAGCGTGCATTGTCTTTGTCGCTGTTTTTGCCGGCCTTTTTAGGAATCGTGCGCCACAGGTCGTTGATCTGCTTTTGCAGGTGCTCCTCACGCTCCTTCTGGCGCAGCCGTTCTTCCTCGGCAGAAATCGGATACGGGCGTTTGTAGCGGTCGACGCCGTAATTCATCAGCGCGTGGCAGGAGTCGAGCAAGTCCTCTACCGCATCGATGCCATGGCGTTCCTCGCATTGCATGATGTACTGCTTGGCGAACACCAGGTAATCGATGATTGAACTGGCATCGGTCCAGGTGCGGAACAGGTAGTTGCCCTTGAAGAAGCTGTTATGCCCGTAGCACGCGTGGGCCACCACCAGCGCCTGCATGCAGATGGTGTTTTCTTCCATCAGGTAAGCGATGCACGGGTCGGAGTTGATCACGATCTCGTAGGCCAGGCCCATCTGGCCACGGGTGTAGGACTTCTCGGTACTGAGGAAGTGTTTGCCGTAGGACCAGTGGTGGTAGCCCAAGGGCATGCCGACCGAGGCGTAGGCATCCATCATCTGTTCGGCGGTGATCACTTCGATCTGGTTGGGGTAGGTGTCCAGGGCATAACCCGCCGCGATGCGGCTGATTTCCCGGTCATAGGCCTGGATCAGTTCAAAGGTCCACTCGGAGCCGGTGGAAATGGGTTGGCGCTTATGCTCTTTTTTGGCGGTCATGTCACTAACCTGCGCTGGAAGAGTTCACGGAAGACCGGGTAAATATCGCCGGCCGAGACCAGTTGCTGCTGGGCGAACGTATCGGCGAAGGCTTCGCCGATGCGCTCGTATTCGAACCACAGTGCCTGGTGCTCACGAGGGGTGATTTCGACGTAGGTGTAGTACTGCACAAACGGCATGATCTGGTTGATCAGGATGTCGCGGCAGATCGGCGAGTCATCGTTCCAGTTGTCGCCGTCGGAAGCTTGCGCGGCGTAGATGTTCCACTCATTGGCAGGGTAGCGCTCGGCCATGATTTCCTGCATCAGCTTCAAGGCGCTGGACACAATGGTGCCGCCGGTTTCCCGCGAATAGAAAAACTCTTCTTCGTCCACTTCCCGGGCGCTGGTGTGATGGCGGATGAACACCACGTCGATCTTGTCGTAGTTCCGCTTAAGGAACAGGTACAGCAGAATGAAGAAGCGCTTGGCAATGTCCTTGGTGGCCTGGGTCATGGAGCCGGACACGTCCATCAGGCAGAACATCACCGCCTTGGAGCTGGGGTTGGGTTGCTTGACCAGCAAGTTGTACTTCAGGTCGAAGGTGTCGAGGAACGGCACGCGGTGAATGCGCGCGCTGAGTTTCTCGATTTCCGCCTCGATTTGCTGGATATCGCCGAAGTTATCCGGCTCTTCGCGCTTTAAGCGCACCAGTTCTTCCTTGGCCTCCTTCAATTTGGCGCGGCTGCTACCGGACAATGCGATACGCCGTGCATGGGCCGAGCGCAGCGTGCGAATGATGTTGATGCGGGACGGGTTGCCCTCGTTGCTGATCCCCGCGCGCACGGTCTTGAAGGTGTCGGTGCCGGTCAGGTTGCGTTTGACCAGGTTCGGCAGTTCCAGGTCTTCAAACATGAACTCCAGGAACTCTTCCTGGGTGATCTGAAACACGAACTCGTCCATGCCTTCGCCGGAATTACCCGCTTTGCCTGGGCCTTTACCGCCGCCACCACCTTGGGGACGCTGGATGTGCTCGCCGGTGGTGAACTCCTTGTTGCCGGGGTGCACAACGGTCTGTTTGCCGCCTCGACCGTGGTGCAGCACCGGTTCGTCGATGTCGCGTCCGGGAATGCTGATTTGCTCGCCATGCTCCATGTCGGTAATGGAGCGGCGGCTGACGGCCTCTTCAACGGCCTTTTTGATGTGGTCACGGTAACGCCGCAGGAAACGCTGACGGTTTACCGTGCTCTTGTTCTTGCCATTGAGGCGTCGGTCGATCACATAGCTCATGGGGAGCCCTCCGGGCAGCTTCACGTTACAAGCTTCAAGCCGCGAGCTGGAAGCTTAGAGACAAGCGGTCGGCCGCCAGGCCATAAGCCTGGCAGCACGCGCCTGTGGCTGCCTTACTGCGATTTGCGCACCCGCAGATACCACTCGGAGAGCAGCCGTACCTGTTTGTCGGTGTAGCCGCGTTCGACCATGCGTGTAACAAAGTCGTTGTGTTTTTGCTGGTCCTCCTTGCTGGCCTTGGCGTTGAAGCTGATAACCGGCAGCAGGTCCTCGGTGTTGGAGAACATTTTCTTCTCGATGACCACCCGCAGTTTCTCGTAGCTGAGCCAGGTAGGGTTCTTGCCGTTGTTGTTGGCGCGGGCGCGCAGCACGAAGTTGACGATTTCGTTGCGGAAATCCTTCGGATTGCTGATGCCGGCCGGTTTTTCGATCTTCTCCAGTTCCTCGTTGAGGGCCACGCGGTTGAGGATCTCGCCGGTTTCCGGGTCGCGGTACTCCTGGTCCTGAATCCAGAAGTCGGCGTACAGCACGTAGCGGTCGAAGATGTTCTGGCCGTACTCGCTGTAGGACTCCAGGTACGCAGTCTGGATTTCCTTGCCGATGAACTCGATGTAGCGCGGCGCCAGGTATTCCTTGAGGAAGCGCAGGTAGCGTTCGCGGGTTTCGGCCTGGAATTGTTCCTGTTCGATCTGCTGTTCCAGCACATAGAGCAGGTGCACCGGGTTGGCGGCGATCTCGTGTGGGTCGAAGTTAAAGACTTTGGACAGGATCTTGAATGCAAAGCGTGTCGACAGACCGTTCATGCCCTCGTCCACGCCCGCCGTATCGCGGTACTCCTGGATCGACTTGGCTTTCGGATCGGTGTCCTTGAGGTTTTCGCCGTCATACACGCGCATTTTGGAGTAGATGTTGGAGTTTTCCGGCTCCTTGAGGCGCGAGAGCACGGTGAACTGGGCGAGCATCTTCAGGGTGTCCGGCGCGCAATGCGCCTTGGCGAGAGAACTGTTGAAGAGCAGCTTGTCGTAGATCTTGATCTCATCGCTGACCCGCAGGCAGTACGGCACCTTGACGATGTAGATCCGGTCGATGAAGGCTTCGTTGTTCTTGTTGTTGCGGAAGGTGTGCCATTCCGATTCGTTGGAGTGGGCCAGCAGGATCCCGGTAAACGGAATCGCGCCCAAGCCTTCGGTACTGTTGTAGTTACCCTCTTGGGTGGCGGTGAGCAGTGGGTGCAGCACCTTGATCGGCGCCTTGAACATCTCCACAAATTCCATCAGGCCCTGGTTGGCCCGGCACAGTGCGCCCGAGTAGCTGTAGGCGTCGGCGTCGTTCTGTGGGAATTCTTCCAGTTTGCGGATATCGACCTTGCCTACCAACGCCGAGATGTCCTGGTTGTTCTCGTCGCCGGGCTCGGTCTTGGCCACGCCGATCTGGTTGAGGATCGACGGGTAGAGTTTCACCACGCGGAACTGGCTGATGTCGCCGCCAAACTCCGACAGGCGCTTGGTGGCCCATGGCGACATGATGGTGTTGAGGTAGCGGCGTGGGATGCCGAAGTCTTCTTCGAGGATCGCGCCATCTTCCGTGGCGTTGAACAGTCCCAGAGGCGACTCGAACACCGGCGAGCCCTTGATCGCGTAGAAGGGCACCTTCTCGATCAGTTGTTTGAGCTTTTCCGCCAGGGACGACTTGCCGCCGCCGACCGGGCCGAGCAGGTAGAGGATCTGTTTCTTCTCTTCCAGGCCTTGGGCGGCATGCCGGAAGTAGGAGACGATCTGGTCGATGCATTCTTCCATGCCGTGGAAGTCTTCAAAGGCCGGGTAGCGGCGGATCACCTTGTTGGAGAATATTCGCGACAGGCGCGAATTGTTCGAGGTGTCTACCAGCTCCGGCTCACCAATCGCCAACAGCAGGCGTTCGGCGGCAGATGCGTAGGTGCTGCGGTCCTTTTTGCACAGCTCGAGATACTCCTGCAGGGTAAGTTCTTCCTGCTGGGTGGACTCAAAGCGTTGTTGGAAGTGGCTAAAGATACTCATGACGTCGTCACCTCGCTCGATACGTGGAGCCGACGCCGGATCAATCAGTCGATGCTGGCAGCCCTTGGCAATCGCCACTGGCTGTTTTCCCCCCAGAACACCCTGAAACGCTACCGATGACCCGCACGCCGGTGTACCGGCTCTCCCCTGATTCGGATGGCCTGCGCTTAAGGATAGTTCGGAATCCGGGAGGTCAAGGCGCGATGCGCAATTAGTTTGGCTGCGCCGTTCGTCAGAAACGGCGCAAGCCCAAGCGTCACGCGGGGTAGCGGGGTGTGAAAAAAATTATTGCGAATCGCCAGAGGCAATTTCTGCAGGATAGGTCGTGCGCCACAGCTCAAAGCCGCCGTCCAGGCTATAGACGTCGGAGAAGCCCTGGCTGATCAGATAGGCCGCTGCGCTCTGGCTGGAATTGCCGTGGTAGCAGGCCACGATCACTGGCGCGTCGAGGTCGGCGGCGCGGATGAAGTCTTGGATGTTGTGGTTATCCAGGTGCTGCGCGCCACTGATGTGGCCTGCTGCATAGGTCGGCTGGTCGCGAATGTCGACCACCACGGCGCCTTGCTCGCGCAGGGCCTGGGCTTGTTCGGGAGGGATACGTTTGAATTCGCTCATGGCGGGCTCCTAGGGCTTGGCGCCCGGCAGTGTGACAGAAGGGGGAGGTTCGCACTGGCAGCTCAGGCGCTCGCCGGTGTCGATGTTCATCAGGGTCATGGCGCCGCCCCACACGCAACCGGTGTCGAGGGCGAACACGCCGGGTTCTTCGCATTTGCCTTCCAGGGCCGCCCAGTGACCGAAGATGATCTTCGTGTCACGGGTCTTGCGTTCCTTGTGGGCAAACCATGGCTTATAACCGGGCAGCGCAGTGTCGGCGCCTTCCTTGCTCTTTAGGTCCAGCTTGCCTTCGGCGGTGCAGAAGCGCATGCGTGTGAAGTAGTTGGTGATCACGCGCAGTCGGGCCACGCCGGTGAGGTCATTGTCCCACTTGACCGGCTCGTTGCCGTACATGCCGTCGAGGTAGGCGGTGTACAGGTTGTCATCGGCCAGGGCAATTTCGACTTCGGCGGCACACTTGAGGGCTTTCTTCAGTGTCCATTGGGGCGGGATGCCGGCATGCACCAAGGCCATGTTGCGGCCTTCGTCGTAATGCATGAGCTTTTGGCGGCGCAGCCAGTCCAGCAATTCAGTTCTGTCCGGCGCTTCCAGGATCTCGCGCAGGGTGTCGCCTTTTTTCAAGCGTTCGATGTTATTGCCGGCCGCCAGCAGGTGCAGGTCATGGTTGCCCAGCACGCACACCAATGAATCGCGCATCTTATAAAGAAAGCGCAGGGTCTCGAGGGACTCGGGGCCGCGATTGACCAGGTCGCCGACCAGCCACAAGCGGTCGCTCGCCGGGTTGAAGGCTACGCGCTCCAGCAGGCATTTGAGGGGTTCCAGGCAGCCTTGCAGGTCACCGACCGCGTACGTCGTCATCAGTGCAGGGCTCCGGGCACTGCGAGGCGAAACGGCGCGATGATGGCGTCGAACAGTTTTCCGTCGGTGGCTTTCATCTGATACGAGCCCTGCATGGTGCCGACCTTGGAGGTCATCACTGTGCCGCTGCTGTAGGTATGGCTGGCGCCGATGTCGATCAACGGCTGCTGACCAACCACGCCGGCACCACGCACTTCCTCGACCTGACCGTCGCCATCGGTAATTACCCAGTGGCGCGACAGCAGTTTGGCCGGCACCTGCCCGTTGTTCTTCACCGTGATGGTGTAGGCAAAGGCATAACGATTGTCTTCGGGGTGTGATTGGTCCGCCAGGAAGCGGGTGACGACGCTGACGTCGATCTGGTAGCGAGGATCGGACATGCAAGAGGCCTTAAGAGCAAAAGCGGAGGACAGCAGATGCGGATCAGTCTAGGCCATGAGCGGGGCACTAGGCCAGACATGTGTCGGGCAGCCGGCAAGCGTTATCGGTATAACGCAGCGCAAATGTGGGAGCGGGCTTGCTCGCGAATGCAGTGTGTCAGTCACAGAGTGTGTAACTGATGCACCGTCATCGCGGGCAAGCCCGCTCCCACAGGGGTATCGAGTTGCAGCTTATTCCACGGTTGGCGCGGGCTGGATCGCAAGCTGATCAGCCAGGCGCACAAATGCGGCCAGGTCCAGCTGCTCGGGGCGCAGTCCGCCGTCGACGCCGGCGGCTTCGATCTCGGCGTTGCTCAACAGCGCCTTGAGGGTGTTGCGCAGAGTCTTGCGGCGTTGGTTGAACGCTTCGCGTACCACGCGCTCCAGCAGCTTGTGGTCTTTGGCCGGGTGCGGCAGCACCGCGTGCGGCACCAGGCGCACGATGGCCGAGTCGACCTTCGGCGGCGGGTTGAAGGCGCCAGGGCCGACGTTGAACAGGTGCTCTACGCGGCAATGGTACTGAACCATGATCGACAGGCGGCCCCAATCACCACCGCCTGGGCCTGCGGCCAAACGCTCAACCACTTCCTTTTGCAGCATGAAGTGCATGTCGCGGATGATCCCGGCGTTGTTCAGCAGGTGAAAAATCAGCGGCGTGGAGATGTTGTACGGCAGGTTGCCGACCACGCGCAGGCTGTTGGGCGCGGCGTTGAGGCTGTTGAAGTCGAACTTCAGCGCGTCGCCCTGGTGCAGGTTGAAGTTGGGCATGCCGGCAAATTGCTGGTTGAGGATCGGGATCAGGTCCTTGTCCAGTTCAACCACGTCCAACTGGCCGCCGCTGTTGAGCAGGCCTTGGGTCAAGGCGCCCTGGCCCGGGCCGATTTCCAGCAAGCGGTCTTCCGGCTTGGCATGGATGGAGCGCAGGATACGGTCGATCACACCAGCGTCGTGCAGGAAGTTTTGACCGAAGCGCTTGCGCGCCCGGTGTTGGTAATGCTCAGTCATATACGGGTCTCGGCCATCTGATAGGCGGTTTCCAGGGCCACGTGCAGGCTGCCGGTATCGATCTTGCCGCTGCCCGCCAGGTCCAGGGCGGTGCCATGGTCGACGGAGGTGCGGATGATCGGCAGGCCCAGTGTTACGTTGACTGCGGCGCCGAAGCCTTTGTACTTCAGCACGGGCAGCCCCTGGTCATGGTACATCGCCAGCACTGCGTCGCAGTGCTCCAGATATTTGGGGGTAAACAGAGTGTCTGCAGGCAATGGGCCACGCAGGTCCATGCCTTCTTGGCGCAGGCGCTCTAATGTCGGTTCAATGATGTCGATTTCTTCATGGCCCAAATGACCGCCTTCACCGGCATGCGGGTTGAGCCCGCACACCAGGATGCGCGGTTGGGCAATGCCGAACTTCTGTTGCAGGTCGGCGTGCAGGATGCGTGTGACGCGCTCTACACGCTCGGCAGTGATGGCATCGGCGATATCGCGCAACGGCAGGTGCGTGGTTACCAGCGCAACCCGCAGGCCGCGCGTGGCCAGCATCATCACGACTTGTTCGGTATGGGTCAGCTCGGCGAGAAATTCGGTATGGCCGGAAAAGGCAATGCCGGATTCGTTGATCACGCCTTTATGCACCGGGGCGGTGATCATGCCGGCGAAGTCGCCGTCGATGCAGCCTTGGCCGGCACGCGTCAGGGTTTGCAGCACAAACGCCGCGTTGGCCTTGTCCAGTTGCCCGGCTACCACCTTGGCTGCCAGCGGCGTGTTCCACACATACAGGCTGCCGGCCGGGGCGGGCAGGTCGGGCCAGTTGCCCGGCGCCACGTCCAGCAAGGTGACAGCCACACCCAGCTGCGCGGCCCGCTCAAGGAGCAGGTCGCGGCTGGTAATGGCAATCAGGGGGTGTGGCTGAGGGTGCGAGGCGAGCAGCAGGCACAGGTCTGGACCAATGCCGGCCGGCTCGCCGGGTGTTACCGCGAAACGCTGGGGTTTCACTGTGCTGCCTGGTCGGTGCCTGTTTGCTCGGCGCCTGGCAGCTTGTTCTCTACGTAGGCTTCGTCACGAATCTGACGCAACCAGGTTTGCAGCTCTTCGTCGTACTTGCGGTTACGCAGCACGGTCAGGGCTTGTTGCTCGCGGGCCTGGGTGGTGTTGTCGGTGGCGCGACGGCCAAGGACTTCCAGGACGTGCCAGCCATATTGAGTCTTGAACGGCTTGGACAGAACGCCTTGCGGGGTCTTGGCCATGACTTCCTGGAACTCCGGCACCAGCGCTTTCGGGTCGATCCAGTTCAGGTCGCCACCGTTGAGGGCGGAACCCGGGTCTTCCGAGAAGCTCTTGGCCAGGGTGGCGAAGTCTTCACCGCCTTCGATGCGTTCATAGATCTTCTGGGCCAGCTCCTTGGTTTGCGCCTCGGTGCGGATTTCGCTTGGTTTGACCAGGATATGACGAACATGCACTTCGTCTTTCAGCGAGGTCTCGCCGCCGCGTTTGCCGAGCAACTTGAGGATGATGAAACCGCCTGGCGTACGCGCCGGCTGTGTGATGTCACCCACATTCATGGCGCTCAGCTCACGGTCGAACGGAGGTGGCAGTTGCGCGGCTTTACGCCAGCCCATGTCACCGCCGTCCAGGGCGTTGTCGCTGCCGGACATGGCGATGGCCGTCTGGGCAAAGTCAGCACCGGCTTTCAGGCGATCATAAATAGCCTGGGTTTTCGCCGCAGCGGCATTGAGCTGCTCGGAGCTGGCGCTGTCCGGGGTTGGAACCAGGATATTGGCCAGGTGCAGTTCTTCGGAGAGCTGCATCTTGCCCAAGTCCGAGGCCAGGAAGTTCTTCACTTCCTGCTCAGACACCTGAACCCGCTCCGCTACACGGCGCTGACGCACACGGCTGATGATCATTTCACGCTTGATCTGGTCACGGGCGTCTTCATAAGACAAACCGTCGTGGGCCAGGGCGGCCTTGAACTGGTCAATGCTCATGTTATTGCGCTGAGCGATGGTGCCGACGGCCTGGTTCAGTTCTTCGTCCGAAATACGGATGCCGGAGCGCTCGCCGATCTGCAGTTGCAGGTTTTCGACGATCAGGCGCTCAAGTACCTGTGGGTCCAGCACGCTGGTAGGCGGTACGCCGCCGCCACGTTTGGCGATGGTTTGCTGAACTTCCTTGACCCGTTGGTCGAGTTGGCTCTGCATGATCACGTCGTTATCGACGATGGCCACTACCTTGTCCAGCTGTTGAACCGCAGCGTGCGCCGATGCGGCCCCCAGGAACAGCGCGCCCAGCACTAGCGGGCGCAAGCAATCAGAAAGCTTGGTCTTCACGTTCACGATAACCTTCAATGCCTTTGTCGAGGAAGCTCTCTACCTTGGCGCCGGTCAGGCCGCCGAGTCCTTTGAGGACGATCTGGAAGAAGAGCCCGTGGTCACCCTTTTCGTTAAGCGGGGCGATCTGGCTGTATTCGTCGTTGGAAACCCAGTAACGGTTGATGACGCGCAGTTTCCAGCAGCAGTTGTCGTACTCGAAACCACCGAAGGCTTCCAGCGTACGGTTGCGGGCATAGTCATACTGCCAGCGGGTGATCAGGTTCCACTGCGGAATGATCGGCCACATCATCGAGAAGT
This sequence comes from Pseudomonas sp. 2822-15, assembly GCF_002742515.1. Taxonomy (NCBI): domain Bacteria; kingdom Pseudomonadati; phylum Pseudomonadota; class Gammaproteobacteria; order Pseudomonadales; family Pseudomonadaceae; genus Pseudomonas; species Pseudomonas sp. 2822-15. The sequence goes on from NZ_LJRY01000187.1 coordinate 738,103, forward strand.
CGTGTTGCTGGATTTTGTAGTAATCCTTCACGAAGTTCGCGTCGCCTGGTTGCCCGTAGTCACCACCGAACTGCCATTTGCCGGTCAGTTGGTTGTAGACCACTTGGTCGTTGCGATAGCGATAGCCGACGTTGATGATCTTGTTCGGGTTGTCTTCCGGCTGGTAGTGAAGCATTGCACTGCCGGAGCGGGTGCTATGTTCTTCGGTGTCCCAGTTGAAGTCGGCTGTGGCGCGCCAATCGCGGTTGTAGCGGTATTCGTATTCCAGGGCAACAGGCGACACGTCGGACTGTGCGTCGGAGCGGTCGGAAGCAAGGACGCCCGGCAATTGAACCTGGCGATCCTTGAAGTACACCGCCTGACCTACGGACACACGCTGACGTTCGAAGCCGTTGTCTTCAATCCAGCGGCTGGTCACGCCCAGGGACAGCTTGTTCTCATCGCCAATCCGGTCGGTGCCGCTGAAGCGGTTGTCGCGGAACAGCGAGGAGTAGCTGAACGAGTATTCACTGGTGTCGAATACCGGGATATCGCTCTGGTCCTTGTTAGGCACATAGAGATAGAACGCGCGCGGTTCCAACGTCTGGCGATAGTCCTTGCCGAACCAGTTGGTATTGCGGTCGAAGTACAGGCCGCTGTCGATACTGGCGATTGGAATAGCGCGGTCCTGGGAGCTCTTGAAGTCGCCACCAGCATAAGGATTAGCCGCAGTCGATGCCGCTTGTTGCGCGATGATCTGGTTCTTACCGGTGCTGTCCAGGTCAAGATCGTACTTGGTGTACACATACTTGAGCTTCGGCGTAATAAAACCGTAGGTCCAGTTCATCGGGTAATCAACAGCCGGCGCGACGTTCAGTCGAGTACCGTTGGCACGGGTCAGGCCCGTAACAAAAGTATCGAGGCGAGGCGTAACCAGGTTGTTCTCATCGGTAAAGTTGCCGTTTTCCAGGTCACGATCAAACCGAACAGCTTCGGTTTCATAGGTGAAGTTCACACCACCTGGATGGTACGGCAGCATCCCGTTGAAGGTGATCTGCGGCAACCGGTTGTAGGGGGTGATCTGGGAAATCGTCGCGAGCTGGTAAGCCTGCAGGTTCAGGCGCGCCTGATAGGAGTCGCCGCGGTAAGTGACGGCGCCCTGCTGGTTGACGAAATCTCGAGGCTGGATGCCTTCCTGATAAGTCTTGAGGTCCTGGAAGAAGTAAGGGTCGCTGATGTTGGTGTAGTCGACCTGGGTCGATACTCGCGAATCCAGCCCGCCTTTGTGCTGCCAGTTGAGCATGTAACGGGTTTTTTCGTAATCAGTCTGATTCTTGCGCTCGTCGCTGTCGTCGTTCAGGTACGCGCCGCCGAACTGACCTTCGCTGGACTTGGTGAGATAGCGGAATTCGCCCTCTACCATCATGCCGCGCTTGGTCATGTATTGCGGGTACAACGTGGCGTCGTAGTTTGGCGCCAGGTTGAAGTAGTACGGCGTAACCAGTGTAAAGCCGGTTTCGCTGCCGGTGCTGAAGCTTGGCGGCAGGAAGCCGGATTGACGACGGTCGTCGATCGGGAAGTAGATGTACGGGGTATAGAGGATCGGGATGTTCTTGATCCGCAACGTCGCGTTGGTGGCCGTACCGAAACCGGTGGCCGGGTTCAACGTGATGTTGTTGCCCTTGAGCTGCCAGGCGTTGCTGTCCGGCTCGCAGGTGGTGTACGTACCGTCCTTGAGACGGATGATCGCGTTTTCGGCACGTTTGGCGTACAGCGCGTTACCGCGAACGCGCGACTTGTGCAGCACGTATTCGGCGTTGTCGATCTGGGCCGCACCGGTATCGAGTTGCACCTCGGCGTGGTCGCCGACGATCAGGGCGCCGTTGTCGCGCAGACGCACATCGCCGTTCAGCTCGCCACGGTTCTCGGCCTGGTACAGGTTGGCTTCCTGAGCCTCCAGCTGCATGCTGCCCTGGCGCATGACGACGTCACCGGCCAGGGTCGCAACCTGCTGTTCCTGCTCGTAACGAGACACCTTGGCACCGATGAAGGTCGGCGAATCGCTTTTGTCCGTCTTGTCGTTCATGCCAGGACGGGTCGGCTCGATATACGCGCCGGAGCAATACGGGCCGGTCTCAGCCAGTTGGGCTGCGGTCAGCTTGTCGCGAGGCACCCAGTCCAGGTGGCTGTAGTCGGCACTGCGCGAACGCAGGCCACGGCCCTTGGACTCGGTGACCAGGGTGGTCTTCGGCTCGGCCGCAGCGCTGCCGCCAGCATCGGCTTGCGCCGTGCTGCCAGCGGCGCTGACGGCTGCACCGTCGTGCACCGGGCGCGGTGGTAATGGGGCTGCGGCGGTTTTTGGCGCGCAATCCCAGGCACCCGAAGCAGAGACTGAGCAGTCATACTGTTCCGCGGCGACCACGAATGAGGTGGCGAAAGGTTGCATGGCCAGCAGACTGCCGGTTACCAGCAACGGAAATTTTCTACGAAACGCGGGGGATTTCAATGCCATCTTATTAGTCCGGGCTTCCTGCGTGCCATCTGCCCGCGGTTTGGGCCGCACGCCTCTCGATGGTCTGAAAAAGATGCGTGATAATAAAGCATGACCCGCTTGACGGCTAGCGCCGTCGGAGACCCTTGTAATGCCCGAGCAAGATCTACGTTTACAACAGCTGAAAGTTTGGCTGGATGAGCAGTTGCCGATCCTTTTCAACGCTCAGGACTGGGGTGTCGTACCTCCGGCCACATTGACCGCGGCCAGCAGCGACGCGAGTTTCAGGCGTTATTTCCGCTGGGAGGGCGGCGGTCGCACGTTCGTCGTCATGGACGCTCCACCGCCCCAGGAAAACTGCAAACCTTTCGTCGATATCGCTGATTTACTCGCGAAATCGGGAATAAATGTGCCAAAAATTTATGCAGAAGATTTGCCGCGCGGCTTTCTTTTGCTTAATGACCTGGGCAGAAAAACCTATCTGGACGTGATTGACGAACAAAACGCCGACGAATTGTTCGCCGATGCCATCGACGCATTGCTGGCTTTTCAGCAATTGCCGATGGACGCACCGCTGCCCAGCTATGATGTGGCCTTGTTGCGCCGTGAGCTGGAATTGTTTCCGCAGTGGTACGTGCGCCGGCATTTGGGTATCGAATTCGACACCCGGCAGCAGGCCTTGTGGCAGCGCGTCAGCGATCACCTGATCGACAGTGCCCTGGCCCAGCCCAAAGTGCTGGTGCATCGCGACTACATGCCGCGCAACCTGATGATCAGCGAGCCGAACCCCGGCGTGCTGGATTTCCAGGACGCAGTCTACGGCCCGGTTACCTATGACATCACGTGTCTGTTCAAGGACGCGTTTCTCAGCTGGCCCAAGGCCCGCGTGCGCGAGTGGCAGCGCGGCTACTGGGCGCGTGCCGGCGCGTTGGGCATCCCGGTGCAGACCGATTTCGAGGAGTTCCTGCGGGCCAGCGACCTGATGGGCGTGCAGCGCCACCTCAAGGTCATCGGTATTTTTGCGCGCATCTGCCATCGCGACGGCAAGCCACGCTATCTGGCCGACGTGCCGCGTTTCTTTGCTTATATAGAAGACGTACTGGCCGACCGGCCTGAGCTGGACGAGTTGGGTGAGTTGCTCGCCAGCCTGCGTGAACCGGCCGAGGTGCGCGTATGAAGGCCATGATTCTGGCCGCCGGCAAAGGTGAGCGGATGCGTCCGCTCACGTTGCACACGCCCAAACCGCTGGTGGAGGCGGGCGGCAAGCGTTTGATCGAGTATCACCTGGAGGCGCTGGCCAGGGCCGGCTTCACCGATATCGTGATCAACCATGCCTGGCTCGGCCAGCAGATTGAAAGCTATCTGGGTGATGGTGCGCAGTTTGGCTTGCGCATTCAGTATTCAGCCGAGGGCGAGCCACTGGAAACCGGCGGCGGGATTTTCAAGGCATTGCCGCTGCTGGGCGACGAGCCTTTCCTGTTGGTCAACGGCGATATCTGGACGGACTTCGATTTCGCCAGTCTGCACAACAAGGCGCTGGAAGGGCTTGCCCACTTGGTCATGGTCGACATGCCTGCCCATGCGCCAACGGGAGGCGACTTTTATTTGGACAACGGTCTGCTTCATGATGCCGCGCCCGGTGCCGATAACCTGACCTTCAGTGGCATATCAGTGCTCGACCCACAGTTGTTTGCGGGCTGCAGCGCCGGTGCCTTCAAACTGGCGCCGCTGTTGCGGGAGGCCATGGCCAAAGGTCTGGTAACGGGAGAGCACATGACAGGACGCTGGATTGATGTCGGCACGCTGGAGCGTCTGGCGCAGGTTGAAACCTTGCTGACTGCGGAGCAATAAGATGTTGTGGCCAGGGACACTGATTGGTGCCGGGGCTGGCTTTGCCATTGCCAGTATTCCGGGGGCCTTGTTGGGCGCGTTACTGGGGCAGGCACTGGATCGCCGTCTGCAGTTGCACAGTTGGGCGCAATTGCGCGAGCGCCTGGGTGGGCGCCCGGCATTACGCAACGACGAATTGCTGTTTGTGTTGTTGGGGCGCCTGGCCAAGAGTAATGGCCGGGTGATGGCTGGGCATATCCAGCAGGCGCGTCAGGAAATGCGCTCACTGGACATGAGCGAGCCGGCCCAGCGTCGGGCGATTACCGCGTTCAATCGTGGCAAGTCGGGATCCGACCGGGTGCGCAATTACCTGCGCGTACTCAAAGCCCAACCCCATGCGGCAGAAGGTGTGTTGCGTGCATGCTGGCGCATGGCCTGGGCGGACGGCAGGGCCGATGACGCCGAACGCGACCTGATTGACCTGTGGGGCAAATGGCTGGGGTGGACGCCGCAACAGCTGCAGGCGCTGGCGTCTGATTACGCCCCCGAACGCAAGCCATTGGCCAATCGTGGCGGGGCGTATCAGGAGGCGCTGCGGATTCTGGGGGTGACCTCCACCAGCGAACCGGCGGCGATCAAGCGCGCCTATCGCCGCCTGCTCAGCCGCCATCACCCGGACAAGATCGCCGGCACGGGAGCAAGCCTGGCGCAAGTGCGTGAGGCCACCGAGCGCACCCGCGAGCTGCATAATGCTTATGTGTTGATTCGTGAACGGCGGGATTTCAGGTAGCCACCTCAATTTTTGGAAGTGACAACCCAATCAGTGTGGGAGCTGGTGACCAGGCTGGATCAGTTGGAGGCCGGCTCCGGGCTCAACCACCCACGAACCCGCCGATACAGCTGCTCTTGCTCAGCCGCACTGTTGCCCGGCAGAGTCTTGAGCGACACCTGTTTATAGCCGTCATTCTTCCCCCGCTTGGCGGCCTGGATACGTTCCAGGGCGTTTTTGCGCGCCTGAGCGTCGTCCTGGTAGTACACATCCGCCGTCGGCACTTTCAGCGCCGGCGCCAGTTTTTGCAGGTCCGGCTGCCTGGCCGCCGGCGTCTTGCCGGCCACCATCACCAACTTCTGCACTTGGGACGGCTGTTTCTCGCTCAGGTAGCGCGCGGCCCACCAGGCGCCGGTGCCGTGGCCGAGCAGCACCACGCTGCGCGCGCTTTGGGTTTGGGCAAAGGCAACGGCGGCGTCGATGCGATCAAAGATGCGCTTGGCGTCGGTCTTGTCCTGTTCATCAGCCCCCGGCACCACCGCCGGGTCAGTGCCTTCGGCTTCGGCGCTGGCGGCTTGTTCGATCGGTTTGGCGGCCGTGCTGCCGTCTTTGCTGCTGGTGTCGACCGCTGTTTTGGGCGACTCCATGACCCGAGGCGGCAAGGTGTCGAGGTTCACATCCGGCAACGACAGGCTCAGGGTGCCCCAATCGGCATCGGGTAACTTGCGTCGCAGCGGCGCGATTGCTTGTGGCCAATCGGCGCTTTCTCCGGCGCCCGGCACAATAATCACCACACCTTCAGGCTCGGCGCTGTTGGCCGGTTTCCACAGGGCCAGGAATGAATCGCTGCCGGCCTGCAATTGTTGCTGTTCCTGTGCCGGCAGTTGACGCTCCAGGGCGCTGGCTTCTTCCTGGCTGCGCTCGGGCAGCGGTTGGCGTTCAGCCGGTTTTTCGGCGGTGGGCGCAGGCGTGTCGGCGGCTTGAACAGAAAAGGCGCTGGTAAATAGCAGCGATAGGCACAATGCTGGCAGTGCCGAACGGTGGGTAAAGGGCATCGTTAATTCCCGGCCGGAAGTGATTCCAGCAGCCTAATGGGTTGGTCAGTGTTTGTCAGTGATGTGAGACGTGGATCATGGGTTTTCGCTGTCTGCTGGTTATCGGCTGTGTGTGCTTTGCCTTGATGGCGAATGCCGCGCCTGCGCCTGTCGCGCCGCAGGCGCAGCTCAATGCTCAGCAGCGTGAGTGGCTGGCGCAGCACCCGCAGTTGCGCGTGGGCGTGGTATTGCAAGCACCGTACGCCCAATACGACCGGCGCCTGCAGCGCTTGTCCGGGGCGAATGTCGAATTGATGCAATGGCTGGCCAAAGCACTGAATATCGACCTGACCTGGCGCAATTTCCCCAGCCAGGAGCAACTGGAAGCCGCCGTGCGCGATGGCGAGGTGGATATCGCCCCGGGCCTGCAGCAAACCCCGGCCGGCTTGCGTCTGTGGTTATTCAGCGACCCTTATATGCGCGTGCCTCAGCATATCGTCGGCATTCGCGAGGGCGGCGGCGCGGTGGAGCTGGAAAAGCTTGACGAGCTGTCCCGCGTCGCCGTGCGCATGCCCAGCGCTGTCGCCGATTACCTGCGCAGCAATTATCCCAACCTCAACCTGCAAGGCGTGCCCCTGGAGCGCCAGGCCCTGCAATTGTTGGTGAGCCAGCAGGCGCGTTATGCCGTGGTGGATGAGGCGCAATTGAGCCGATTGTCCGGTGAGGCGGAGTTTGCCGGGCTGGCGGTGGTCGGCGATATCGGCCTGCCGCAATTGCTGCGTGTGGCCACCCGCCGTGAGTGGCCGGAACTGGCGAGCATCATGCAAAGTGGCTTGCGCGCGATACCCGCCCGCGACCTCGACCAATTGCACAGCCGCTGGCTGCAACCCCAATACCCACGGCTGACGGAGTCGCCGGGCCTGTGGCAAAACCTCAGCCTGCTCTTGACGATGTTCCTGCTCGCCAGCCTCGCCGTGGTGGTTTGGCAGCGCCGTCACCATCGAGTGCTGGAACACAGCTTACTGGCCGCCCGGGAAGAAAGCGCCGCGCGTGCGGCCGGTGCCGAAGCGTTGCGGCTGACGCAGTTCTCCATCGATCAAAGTACGGTCGGCATTCTTTGGGTCAATTGGGACAGCCACGTGCGTTACGCCAACCGCGCCGCCGAGACCATGCTGGGCTACGCCGCTGGCGCGCTGATCGAGCGACCGCTGATCGATTTTGACCCGACCTTGAATATGGACCGCTGGCTTGACGTGTGGAAGCGTGCGCGTGCCAGCGAAGAGGGCCCGCAGACCTTCGCCGCCGATTGCGTGCGCGCTGACGGCAGCATCTTGCCGGCGGATGTGTCGTTGAGCTTCCTGCGCTTTGCCGAGGGCGAATACCTGGTGGTTTATCTCAACGACGTCACCGAGCGCCGTCGTTACGTGGCCGCCTTGCAGCAAAGCGAAACACAGTTGCGCGAGCTGTCTGCCCACCTGGAAACCGTGCGCGAAGAGGAAAAGGCGCGTATCGCCCGTGAAGTGCATGACGAGTTGGGGCAGATGCTCACGGTGCTCAAGCTGGAGACGTCGATGTGCGAACTGGCCTATGCGCAATTGGACCCGGGCTTGACCGAGCGCCTGAACAGCATGAAACGCCTGATCGCCCAGTTGTTCCAGCTTGTCCGGGATGTGGCGACCGCGCTACGCCCACCGATTCTCGACGCCGGCATCGCCTCGGCGATTGAATGGCAAGCCCGCCGCTTCGAAGCGCGCACGCACATTCCCTGCCTGGTACAAGTCCCGGATAACCTGCCGGCCCTCAGCGATGCCAAGGCTATTGGCCTGTTCCGCATCCTCCAGGAGGCGCTGACCAATGTGATGCGTCATGCCCAGGCGCATACTGTCGAACTGACCCTGACAGTGGAAAGCGCCGACTTGCGGCTGACCATCAGCGATGACGGCGTCGGTTTCGTCGAGAACCCAGGCCGCCCGGTGTCCTTTGGCGTAGTCGGCATGCGTGAGCGGGTGCTGATGATGGGCGGGCAATTGAGCCTGCACAGCGAGCCGGGGGAGGGCACCACGTTGAGTGTCACGGTGCCGTTGGATGCATAACGATAGGAGCAAGCCCCTGTGATTCGCGTATTGGTAGCCGAAGACCACACCATTGTTCGTGAAGGCATCAAGCAATTGATTGGCCTGGCCAAAGACCTGCTGGTGGTCGGCGAGGCCAGCAATGGCGAGCAGTTGCTGGAGACCTTGCGCCATATCGCCTGCGAGGTGGTGTTGCTGGATATCTCGATGCCGGGCGTCAATGGCCTGGAAGCGATTGCGCGCATCCGTGCATTGAGTAACCCGCCCGCGATTCTGGTGCTGTCGATGCACGATGAAGCGCAAATGGCTGCCCGCGCCCTGAAAGTCGGGGCGGCGGGGTATGCCACCAAGGACAGTGACCCGGCGCTGTTACTGACGGCGATTCGCAAGGTGGCGGCGGGCGGGCGTTACATCGACCCGGACCTGGCGGACCGCATGGTCTTTGAGGTCGGCCTCACCGATACGCGGCCGTTGCATTCATTACTGTCGGAGCGCGAGTTCTCGGTGTTCGAGCGCCTGGCCCAGGGCGCCAACGTCAATGACATCGCCCAGCAACTGGCGCTGAGCAGCAAGACCATCAGCACCCACAAGGCGCGGTTGATGCAAAAGCTCAATATCACGTCACTGGCTGAATTGGTGAAGTACGCCATGGAACACAAACTCTTGTAACCCCCTCGATCGTTCCCACGCTCCGCGTGGTAACGCCTCTTGTGACGCTCTGCGTCACGCTTTAGGACGCAGAGCGTCCTGGGCTGCATTCCCACGCGGAGCGAGGGAACGATCAAGCCGGGCTCCTCCAGGTGCGCGTATCTGTTTACGACATAGGCTTTGCCGGCAGACGCTGACGATTGCCGCCGCACTGTTCTCTGCCCGCCATCGGTGTAGGGCAATCCCTACCCCCAACCTTCCATCCTGCTGATGTGATTCTCTCCTGGCCCCCGATTTCCGGGGGCTCGCGCCTGGACTACGCTTTGTGCCACAGCAGTCCAAAACAAAAGGTGCGGGTATGAGCGAGGTGGATTCAAATGATGTGCTGGTCAGCTTTCGTGGCGTGCAGAAGAGCTACGACGGCGAGAACCTGATCGTCAAAGACCTCAACCTGGAGATTCGCAAGGGCGAGTTCCTCACCCTGCTCGGGCCGTCCGGTTCGGGCAAGACCACCAGCCTGATGATGCTCGCCGGTTTCGAGACGCCGACCGCCGGGGAAATTTTGCTCGCCGGACGCGCTATCAACAATGTGCCGCCGCACAAGCGCGACATCGGCATGGTGTTCCAGAACTACGCGCTGTTCCCGCACATGACGGTGGCAGAGAACCTGGCATTCCCCTTGTCGGTGCGCGGCTTGAGCAAGACCGATATCAGCGAGCGGGTCAAACGCGTGCTGAGCATGGTCCAGCTGGATGCCTTCGCCCAGCGTTACCCGGCGCAGCTCTCCGGCGGTCAGCAACAGCGCGTGGCCTTGGCCCGGGCGCTGGTGTTCGAACCGCAACTGGTGTTGATGGACGAGCCCCTCGGCGCTCTCGATAAACAATTGCGCGAACACATGCAGATGGAGATCAAGCACCTGCACCAGCGTCTCGGCGTGACCGTGGTGTACGTGACCCACGACCAGGGCGAAGCCTTGACCATGTCCGACCGCGTGGCGGTATTCCATCAGGGCGAAATCCAGCAGATCGCCGCGCCGCGCACCCTGTACGAAGAGCCAAAAAACACCTTCGTTGCCAACTTCATCGGCGAGAACAACCGACTCAATGGCCGCCTGCACAGCCACACCGGCGAGCGCTGTGTGGTGGAGTTGGCGCGCGGTGAAAAGGTTGAGGCACTGGCAGTGAATGTCGGCCAGCTCGGCGGCCCGGTGACCCTGTCAGTACGCCCGGAGCGCGTCAGCCTCAATGGCTCCAGTGAATCCTGCGTCAACCGCTTCTCTGGGCGGGTGGCGGAATTTATCTACCTGGGCGACCACGTGCGTGTGCGCCTGGAAGTCTGCGGAAAGGCCGATTTTTTTGTGAAACAACCGATCGCTGAGCTGGACACAGCGCTTGCGGTCGGCGACGTGGTACCGATTGGCTGGCAAGTCGAGCACGTTCGCGCACTCGACCCACTTCTAGAGGCGAATTAATCGCCCCATGGCTTCACCAACCCTGCACGTGGAGAGAACAACAATGTTGAGATCCCTTAAATATTCCGCCCTGGCCATCGGCTTGATGGGCGCGACACAGGTCATGGCAGGCCCGGACCTGACGGTCGTATCCTTCGGCGGCGCGAACAAGGCGGCTCAGGTCAAAGCCTTTTACGCACCGTGGGAAAGCGCGGGCAATGGCAAGATCGTTGCCGGTGAGTACAACGGCGAAATGGCCAAGGTCAAAGCCATGGTCGATACCAAGAGCGTGTCGTGGGACTTGGTGGAAGTGGAGTCGCCGGAACTGTCCCGTGGCTGTGACGAAGACATGTTCGAACCGCTCGACCCGAAACTGTTCGGCAACAGCGCCGATTATGTCAAAGGCGCGATTCAGCCCTGCGGTGTGGGCTTCTTTGTGTGGTCCACTGTGCTTGCGTACAACGCCGACAAGCTGACCACTGCACCGACCAGTTGGGCGGATTTCTGGGATACCAAGAAATTCCCAGGCAAGCGCGGCTTGCGCAAAGGCGCCAAGTACACCCTGGAATTCGCTTTGATGGCGGACGGCGTGGCCCCCAAAGACGTGTACAAAGTGCTGGCTGGCAAAGACGGCCAGGATCGCGCGTTCAAGAAACTCGACGAACTCAAACCGTCGATCCAGTGGTGGGAAGCCGGCGCACAACCGCCGCAGTACCTGGCCTCGGGTGATGTGGTCATGAGCTCGGCCTACAACGGCCGCATTGCTGCCGTGCAAAAAGAAAGCAACCTGAAAGTGGTGTGGAACGGCGGCATCTACGACTTTGACGCCTGGGCCATCCCTAAAGGCCTGGCCAAGGATCGCGCCGAAGCAGCGAAGAAGTTCATCGCTTTCTCGGTGCAGCCGCAACAGCAGAAGATCTACTCGGAAAACATCGCCTACGGCCCGGCCAATACCCAGGCCGTACCGTTGTTGGCCAAGGATGTGCTGAAAGACATGCCGACCACGCCGGAGAACATCGCCAACCAGGTGCAAATCGATGTGAGCTTCTGGGCGGATAACGGCGAGCAGCTCGAGCAGCGCTTCAATTCCTGGGCGGCCAAGTAACACCGCACATTCCTCTGTGAAAGCAGGCTGGTGTGGGAGCTGGCTTGCCTGCGATGGGATCGACTCGGTCTTTGAGTGACACCGAGGCGATGCCAGCGCAGGCAAGCCAGCTCCCACAAAGAAGCACCGCTCACAGGGAACTCTTAGAAGATTTCCGGAGTTTGCCATGGTTATCGCCATTCCCAGCCCCACCCTCAAGCAGCGCCTGGCGCGTGCCGAGCGGCTCAATCGCTGGAAGGCCCAGGCCTTGATTGCGCCGCTGGTGCTGTTTTTGCTGCTGGTGTTTCTGGTGCCGATTGTTGCGCTGCTCTACAAAAGCGTCGGCAACCCGGAAGTGGTGGCCGGTTTGCCGCGTACCGTGGTGGCGGTCAAGACCTGGGATGGTCGCGGCCTGCCGGGTGAACCGGTGTATCAGGCGCTCAGCGAAGACCTGGGTGAAGCACGTAAAAACCAGACCCTGGGCGACTTGTCCAAACGCTTGAACATGGAGCTGGCCGGCTACCGCAGCCTGTTGACCAAAACCGCGCGGGCGCTGCCGTTTGCCGAAGCGCCCGGCTCTTATAAGGACGCGCTGGAAAGCCTCGATGAACGCTGGGGCGACCCGGCGTACTGGCAGGCGATCCGGCGTAATACCAGCAGCCTCACGCCGTACTACCTGCTGGCGGCCGTCGATCACCGTATCAATGACCTTGGCGAAGTGGCCCCGGCCACACCTGACCAGGCCATCTACCTGGACATCTTTGCCCGCACGTTCTGGATGGGCTTGGTGATTACCTTCATCTGCCTGCTGCTGGCCTATCCGTTGGCCTACTTGCTGGCCAACCTGCCGGCACGCAAAAGTAACCTGCTGATGATTCTGGTATTGCTGCCGTTCTGGACGTCAATCCTGGTAAGGGTGGCGGCATGGATTGTATTGCTGCAGTCCGGTGGGCTGATCAACAGCGCATTGATGGGCATGGGCCTGATCGATAAACCCATGGAGCTGGTGTTTAACCGCACCGGCGTTTACATCTCGATGGTGCACATTCTGTTGCCGTTCATGATTTTGCCGATCTACAGCGTGATGAAAGGCATCTCGCCCACGTATATGCGCGCGGCGATTTCCCTGGGGTGCCACCCGTTTGCCAGTTTTTGGCGCGTGTACTTCCCGCAGACCTACGCCGGCGTCGGCGCCGGTTGTCTGCTGGTGTTTATCCTGGCGATTGGTTACTACATCACCCCGGCGCTGCTCGGCAGCCCGAACGACCAGATGGTCAGCTACTTCGTCGCGTTCTACACCAACACCAGCATCAACTGGGGGATGGCCACGGCGTTGGGCGGCTTGCTGCTGCTGGCGACCGTCGTGCTGTACCTGATCTACAACCGTCTGGTCGGCGCCAGTCGCCTGCGCCTGAGCTGAGGAGAGTTGGCGATGCTGAGCCCTTATATGTCACCCGTGGAGCGCGTGTGGTTCTACAGCTTGCGGATTCTGTGTGGCTTGATCCTGTTGTTCCTGATCTTGCCGGTGCTGGTGATTATCCCGCTGTCGTTCAACAGCGGCAGTTTCCTGGTGTACCCGCTGCAAGGCTTCTCGTTGCACTGGTATCAAGACTTCTTCGCCTCCGCCGAGTGGATGCGTGCCTTGAAGAACAGCATCATTGTGGCCCCGGCGGCCACGGTGCTGGCGATGGTGTTCGGGACGCTGGCGGCGATTGGCCTGACGCGCGGCAACTTCCCCGGCAAGGCGTTGGTCATGGCCCTGGTGATTTCGCCGATGGTGGTGCCTGTGGTGATCATTGGCGTGGCCAGCTATCTGTTCTTTGCGCCACTAGGGTTGGGCAACAGCTTCCTTTCGTTGATTGTGGTGCATGCCGTGCTGGGTGTGCCGTTTGTGATCATCACCGTGTCGGCAACATTGCAGGGCTTCAACCACAACCTGGTGCGGGCGGCGGCCAGCCTGGGCGCCTCGCCGTTGACCGCGTTTCGCCGTGTCACCTTGCCGTTGATCGCGCCGGGGGTGATCTCCGGGGCGCTGTTTGCCTTCTCGACCTCTTTCGATGAAGTGGTCGTGACGCTGTTTCTCGCCGGCCCCGAGCAAGCGACTTTGCCGCGCCAGATGTTCAGCGGCATCCGCGAAAACTTAAGCCCGACGATTGCTGCAGCGGCAACCTTGCTGATTGCGTTTTCGGTGCTGCTGTTACTGACCCTTGAGTGGCTGCGAGGCCGCAGCGAGAAACTGCGCACCGCGCAAGTCTAAAGGTCGAAACCGGATCAAATGTGGGAGCTGGCTTGCCTGCGATAGCATCAACTCGGTATGTCAGGAAAACCGAGGCGGTCGCATCGCAGGCAAGCCAGCTCCCACACCGACCGAGCCATTCAGTGCGTGAATGCTGGGCAACCTGAAATACCCGGCTATTCTTGTGCCAGCCCATCATTAATAAGAGGCCGCGCACATGAGTACTTCCTCATTCAAGATCGCCCACAAACTGCTGACCGGCGCTGGCGCGATCGAACAACTGGCCGCCGAGCTCACGCGCCTGGATGTGGATAACCCGCTGATCGTCACCGATGCTGCGCTGGTCAAGTCCGGCACCGTGGCGCTGGCGCTTGCACACCTGGGCGAGCGCACTTATGAGATTTTCGACCGTGTGCTGCCCGACCCGGAAATCGCCATCGTCGAGGACTGCATGCGCGTGTACCGCGAGGGCGGGCATGACGGCCTGATCGGCGTGGGCGGCGGCAGTGCCATCGACATTGCCAAGAGTGTTGCGGCCTATGCTGGTTACCACGGCGCGCTGGCGGACTTGTTCGGCGTCGACCAGGTGCCGCGCAAAGGCCCGCCGCTGATCGCGATCCCGACCACGGCCGGCACCGGTTCGGAGGTGACCAATGTGGCGATTCTCTCCGACAAGGCCGCACAACTGAAAAAAGGCATCGTCAGCGATTACTTATTGCCGGATGTTGCGCTGATCAGCCCGCAAATGACCCTGACCTGCCCGCGCAGTGTCACCGCCGCCAGTGGCGTGGATGCGCTGGTGCATGCCATCGAGTCCTACCTGTCGCTGAATGCCTCGCCGATCACTGACGCGCTGGCCATCGGCGCGATCAAGCTGATTGCCAATGCGCTGCCCAAGGCCTACGCCAACCCGGCCAACCTGCAGGCCCGCGATGATATGGCCACCGCCAGCCTGATGGCCGGCATGGCCTTCGGCAATGCCGGCGTCGGCGCAGTGCATGCCTTGGCGTACCCGTTGGGCGGGCGATTCAATATTGCTCACGGCGTGAGCAATGCGCTGTTGCTGCCTTACGTGATGCACTGGAACAAACTGGCCTGCGTGGAGCGCATGCAGGACATTGCCCAAGCCATGGGCGTGAATACCGCCGGGCTCAGCGTCAACGCGGCGGCCGATCAGGCGGTCGAGGCGATGACGCGCCTGTGTGCCGCCGTGGAAATCCCGGCAGGCCTGCGCAGCTTTGGTGTGCCGGAAGACGCGATCCCCGCCATGGCGACGGAAGCGGCGGGTATCGAGCGCCTGATGCGCAACAACCCGCGCAAGCTCAGCGCGGCGGATATCGAGAAAATCTACCGGGCGGCTTACTGACCATTGAGTTAGGTCACGGTGTGCGGGGTAAAGCATGAGGTATACAATGCGCGCCATCGTGATTTAGCTCAAAAAGGTGCGTCATGCAGCCCTTCGTTATCGCTCCATCGATTCTCTCCGCCGACTTCGCCCGCCTGGGTGAGGAAGTGGACAAGGTATTGGCCGCCGGTGCCGACTTCGTGCACTTCGATGTCATGGACAACCACTATGTGCCCAACCTGACCATCGGCCCGATGGTCTGCGCGGCACTGCGCAAGTACGGCATCACTGCGCCGATCGATGCGCACCTGATGGTCAGCCCGGTGGATCGCATCGTCGGTGACTTCATCGAGGCCGGCGCCACCTACATCACCTTCCACCCGGAAGCCACGCTGCACGTCGACCGCACCCTGCAGCTGATCCGCGAAGGCGGTTGCAAGGCCGGCCTGGTGTTCAACCCGGCCACGCCGTTGAGCGTGCTGGAGTACGTGATGGACAAGGTCGACATGGTCTTGCTGATGAGCGTCAACCCAGGCTTCGGCGGGCAGAAGTTCATTCCCGGTACGCTGAACAAGCTGCGCGAAGCCCGTGCGCTGATCGATGCGTCGGGCCGTGATATCCGCCTGGAAATCGACGGTGGGGTCAACGTCAACAATATCCGCGAAATCGCCGCCGCCGGCGCTGACACCTTTGTGGCTGGCTCGGCGATCTTCAACGCCCCCAACTACCAGGAAGTCATCGACAAGATGCGGGCCGAACTGGCGCTGGCGCGTCCATGAGCGGTTTTGAGCAGCTGTTCCCCGGCAAACTGCCACGGCTGGTGATGTTCGATCTGGACGGTACGTTGATCGATTCGGTGCCAGACCTGGCGGCGGCGGTGGACGAGATGCTGCTCAAGCTGGGGCGTAAGCCGGCGGGCATTGAATCGGTACGTGAGTGGGTCGGCAATGGCGCGCAGATGCTGGTGCGCCGGGCCCTGGCCAACCACATCGATGCCGAAGGTGTGGATGAGGTCGAGGCCGAGCACGCCCTGGAACTGTTCAATGTTGCCTATGAAAGCAGTCATGAACTGACCGTGGTTTACCCCGGCGTGCGTGACACGCTCAAGTGGCTGCACAAGCAAGGCGTGGAGATGGCACTGATCACCAACAAGCCGGAGCGTTTTGTCGCGCCGCTGTTGGACCAGATGAAAATC
Source organism: Pseudomonas sp. 2822-15 (assembly GCF_002742515.1). NCBI lineage: Bacteria > Pseudomonadati > Pseudomonadota > Gammaproteobacteria > Pseudomonadales > Pseudomonadaceae > Pseudomonas > Pseudomonas sp. 2822-15. Next base: position 754,236 of record NZ_LJRY01000187.1, read on the forward strand.
GGCCGGTATTTCCGCTGGATCATCGGCGGCGACACCTTGCCGCAGAAAAAGCCTGACCCGGCGGCGCTGTTCTTTGTGATGAAAATGGCCAATATTCCGGCCTCGCAATCGTTGTTTGTCGGCGATTCGCGCAGTGATGTGCTGGCCGCCAAAGCTGCTGGCGTGCAGTGTGTGGCGCTGAGCTACGGCTACAATCACGGCCGACCGATCGCCGAGGAATCGCCGGCGCTGGTGATTGATGATCTACGACTGCTAATCCCCGGTTGCTTGGGAGCGGGCGCTGAGATAACGTTGCCCGACATCGAATCAACCCCTTCTGGAAATTCCATCGTGGTGGTCACTCGCAAACTCTGGATGAAAGTCATCAAGGCCCTGGCCCGCTGGCGTTGGCGCGCCTGACTGATCCTGGCCGCGCTGCGGCACGTTTGCACACCTGACCGTTTGACCCTCAAGCCACGAGGCACCTCATGATCCGCGAAGAATTCCTGCGTTTGGCCGCTGCCGGCTATAACCGTATCCCCTTGGCCTGCGAAACCCTGGCCGACTTCGATACGCCACTGTCGATCTACCTCAAACTGGCCGACAGGCCCAATTCCTACCTGCTCGAATCGGTGCAGGGCGGCGAAAAGTGGGGCCGTTACTCGATCATTGGCTTGCCGTGCCGCACCGTGCTGCGTGTGCATGACCATCATGTGAGCATTACCCATGATGGCGTCGAGATCGAAAGCCATGACGTGGAAGACCCGCTGGCGTTCGTCGAAACCTTCAAGGCGCGCTACAACGTGCCGACCATTCCCGGCCTGCCGCGTTTCAACGGTGGCCTGGTGGGGTATTTCGGCTACGACTGCGTGCGCTACGTGGAACAACGCCTGGGCAAATGCCCGAACCCGGACCCGCTGGGCGTGCCGGACATTCTGCTGATGGTCTCCGACGCGGTGGTGGTGTTCGACAACCTCGCCGGCAAGATGCACGCGATAGTCCTCGCCGACCCGGCCCAGGCGGATGCCTTCGAGCAAGGCCAGGCCAGTCTCGAGGCATTGCTGGAAAAACTGCGCCAACCGATCACCCCACGCCGTGGCCTGGACCTCAGCCGTCCACCGGCCGCCGACCCGATCTTTCGTTCAAGCTTTACCCAGGATGACTACGAGCGCGCAGTCGACACCATCAAGGAATACATCCTTGCCGGTGACTGCATGCAGGTGGTGCCGTCGCAACGCATGTCCATCGACTTCAAGGCCGCGCCGATCGATCTGTACCGCGCGCTGCGGTGCTTTAACCCGACGCCGTACATGTACTTCTTCAACTTCGGCGACTTCCACGTGGTGGGCAGTTCGCCGGAAGTGCTGGTGCGAGTCGAAGACAACCTGATCACCGTGCGCCCGATTGCCGGCACGCGCCCGCGTGGCGCAACCGAAGAAGCCGACCTGGCGCTGGAAGAAGACCTGCTGAGCGACGACAAGGAAATTGCCGAACACTTGATGCTGATCGACCTGGGCCGCAACGACACCGGGCGCGTGTCGGAAATCGGTTCGGTGAAGCTCACCGAGAAGATGGTCATCGAGCGGTATTCCAACGTGATGCACATTGTGTCCAACGTCACCGGCGAGCTGAAAGCCGGGTTGACCGCGATGGACGCACTGCGGGCGATTCTGCCGGCGGGTACCTTGTCGGGTGCGCCGAAGATTCGTGCGATGGAGATCATCGACGAACTGGAGCCGGTTAAACGCGGTGTGTATGGCGGCGCCGTGGGGTATTTCGCCTGGAACGGCAATATGGACACCGCGATCGCGATCCGCACCGCCGTGATCAAGGACGGCGAGCTGCATGTGCAGGCGGGAGGCGGGATTGTGGCCGACTCGGTGCCGGCTCTGGAATGGGAAGAAACCCTGAACAAACGCCGCGCGATGTTCCGGGCGGTGGCGTTGGCTGAGCAAACGCCGCAAGCTTGAGATTAGATGTAAATCAAAATGTGGGAGCGGGCTTGCTCGCGAATGCGGAGCGTCAGTCACTGTATGTGTAACTGATAAACCGCATTCGCGAGCAAGCCCGCTCCCACAGTTATTTTGTGGGGCGTTTCAGATCCGCTTAGAAATCCAGACTCACCCCAACACTGACGCCTTGCTGGGTCAAACTGTCATCCTTCCTCACGTTATACGCCGCCCGTAGCGCCAGCTCCTGAGTCAGCTTGTGGCTGACGCCCAGACTCAATCGGTCCGAATTGCTGCGCGGCGTATAGCCGTCCAGCTTGAAGTCGATGCCTGGCACGCTGTTGAGCGACATCTTTACCTTCTGGGTGTCGTTTTCGAACTCATGCTCGTGGGCCACTTCGCCAAACACTTGGGTTTGCGGCGTGATCCGGTAGCTGCCCTGCAGGCCGACGCCCAGGCGTTTGGAGTCGCGTTGCTGGTCATCGAAGGTCAGCGCGGTGGAGCGGTTGTCCTTTTCCGAATAACCCTCGACTTCGACCCGCGAATAGTCCGCGCTGATGAACGGTGACAGGTGCCAATCGCTGCCGGCGCCGGCAATGTCATAGCCCAAACGACCGCTCAAGGCCCAGAGCCAGCCATCGGTGTCGCCTTTTTCGGAGCCTTCGCTGACGCCCAGGGCGAACTTGCGCTTGAGGCTGTCGAAGTCCAGCTTGCCGCCGGTCAGCGCCGCATCGGCCCACCAGTGGTTTTGCTGATATTGCGCAAAGGCCGTGCCCATGTAGCTGTTGAGCGTGTAGTCCGAATCGCGGGCGCCGACTTCGAGTGTCTGGCGATACAAGCCGGCGGCCACGCCGACGCGCCAGTTTTCGTCGAGGCGATAGCTGCCGCCGAGGTTCACGTTGTAGCCGCTGCCGTCGCCGCTGGCCGAACTGCGTTGATCATCAAAGTCCAAATGCTGACCTCCACCGGCGACAAACGCGCGCCATTGGCCGACGGCCTGCCAGTTGCGATTGTCGGCTTGCCACTGGTTGCGCAGCTCATCCTGATGGGCGCGCAAGGTGCCTTGGGCCATCTCCGGCAGTAAGGTCACTTCCCACGGCGCGGCGAGCAGCGAGTAGGCGTAGTCGGCGATCAACTGTTGCCCGGCGATGGTGGGGTGAACCGAGTCGTTATAGATCAGCTTGGTCGGGTCCGGGGTGGCGCCGCCAATGCCATAAACCGGGTTGGCGGTGCAGCCGTTGCCGCTGAAGCAGGTGCCGGTGAGGTTTTGCCCGGTGGCCAGGCCAAAGCGCCCAGGGTTGGCGAAGGATTCATTGAGCAGTAACGGAATGTTCAGCGGGATGACCTGGGCGTCGATTTGCGACAGGCGCTGCACCAGTGCCTGGTTGAAAATGCTGCTCAGGGCCGAGCTGGCGCCTTGCGCGGGCGTGCCGTTGATGGCGGGCGTCAGGCCCAGGTCGGGCAGCATCCACACCATGATGTAGCGTGCGCCGGCCTGTTGCAGGGCCTGGGCGCTGTCCGCCAGGCGCCCGCCGGCGGCCACGGCCTGGCCTGGGCTGAGGACGCGCCCTTGCAGGAAGTCATTGCCGCCGCCAGACAGAAAATACAACGCGTTCGGGTCGGCCCGCCCGCCGTTTGCCGGCAGATAACCCTGACGGCTGCGCAATACCGTGCCACCTCCGGCGTTGCCGGGCGGGATCGCCGCATTGGAGACCGAAGTGATGGAGTTCAGGATATTGTCGGTACGGTAGCCGCCGACCGCCCAGTTATTGCCATCGGGCAAACCTTGGGCGGCGCGTACCGGCGAGGTGGAGGCATTCAGGTCGTTGGGTGCCACGCCCAGCTTGGCCCCCAAAAGCGTGGATGACACCAGGCCATAATCGCCCTGGAATGTCGGACCGGTGCGGTTGGTAAAGCGCAAGGTGGCGCCGGCCGAGCCATCGGGGAACTGGCCGGCGTCGGCCAGGCTGTCGCCGAACACGACCATGGTTGAGTAAGGTGAAGGTGCTGCAAACGCCTGCGCGCAGGCCAGTGACAGGAGGCAGCCGGCAAGGGGCGCAAAAAACGGTGGTCTGAGCATGCGAAATTCCATTTAGTTGTTTTTGTGTCGGAAGCGAAACACTAGCAATGTAGTGAGGGTTTTCTTCGAAGAAAACAGTTTTTTCTTACAAATACTCGGTGGTGACCCCCGGAATCGCTGCGCCATATTGCACCGCTGGCGAGGCTACGTTACTGTGCCTGAACGTATGAATGAGACCCTCCCCGTGTTGATCATCAGCAAACTCTTGATGCGAGTAGTCAAGGCACACGCCCGTTGGCGTTGGCGCGCCTGACATTTTTCTCTGCCGGCCCGGCCGGACCTGTACCGATTTGCCTTCTTCACCCTTTGTTTGACGCCCCTTGCCGGCTCACCCTGGCAACCGGAACGTGCGTCTGGCAGCGGGACACGCTCTTGGAAGGCGGTCATTCGAAATCAGTGAATTCAAGAGGTTTGAACCCACATGTTGCTGATGATTGATAACTACGATTCCTTTACCTACAACGTTGTGCAGTACCTGGGCGAGCTGGGTGCCGAGGTCAAGGTGGTGCGCAACGACGAGCTGACGGTCGCCGAAATCGCCGCTCTGAACCCGGAGCGCATCGTGGTTTCGCCTGGCCCCTGCACGCCGACTGAAGCGGGCATCTCGCTGGAAGCCATCCAGTATTTCGCCGGTAAATTGCCGATCCTGGGCGTGTGCCTGGGTCACCAGTCCATCGGCCAGGCTTTTGGGGGCGACGTGGTGCGTGCACGCCAGGTGATGCACGGCAAGACCAGCCCGGTGTTCCATAAAGACCTCGGCGTTTTCCATGGCCTTAACCTGCCGGTGACGGTCACCCGCTACCACTCGTTGGTGGTCAAGCGTGAAACCCTGCCCGAGTGCCTGGAACTGACCGCCTGGACCCAGCTGGAAGACGGCTCGATCGACGAGATCATGGGCCTGCGCCACAAAACACTGAATATCGAAGGGGTGCAATTTCACCCCGAATCAATCCTGACCGAGCAGGGCTACGAGCTGTTCGCTAACTTTCTCAAGCAGAGCGGCGGCACGCGCTAAGGACTTTCCATGGATATCAAGACTGCCCTGAGCCGTATCGTCGGCCATCTGGACCTGAGCACCGCTGAAATGAGCGATGTGATGCGCGAGATCATGACCGGCCAATGCACCGACGCACAGATCGGCGCGTTCATGATGGCAATGCGCATGAAGAGCGAGAGCATCGACGAAATCGTCGGCGCGGTGTCGGTGATGCGTGAGCTGGCCGACAAGGTTGAGCTCAAGACCCTCGACGGCGTGGTCGATGTGGTCGGTACCGGCGGCGACGGTGCGAATATTTTCAACGTGTCGACGGCTTCCTCCTTTGTGGTGGCGGCAGCCGGTTGCACGGTGGCCAAACACGGTAACCGCGCGGTGTCGGGTAAAAGCGGCAGCGCCGACTTGCTGGAGGCGGCCGGGATTTATCTGAACCTGACGCCGGTGCAAGTGGCGCGCTGCATCGACAGCGTGGGCATTGGCTTCATGTTTGCCCAGTCCCACCATGGCGCCATGAAACACGCCGCCGGCCCGCGTAAGGATCTTGGCCTGCGCACCCTGTTCAACATGCTCGGCCCGCTTACGAATCCGGCTGGGGTGAAACATCAGGTGGTTGGTGTGTTCAGCCAGGCGCTGTGCCGGCCGTTGGCTGAAGTGCTGCAGCGTCTGGGCAGCAAGCACGTGCTGGTGGTGCATTCCAAAGATGGCCTGGACGAATTCAGCCTGGCAGCGCCGACCTTCGTGGCGGAACTGAAAAATGACCAGGTCACCGAATATTGGGTCGAGCCCGAAGACCTCGGCATGAAAAGCCAAAGCTTGCATGGCTTGGCGGTGGAAAGCCCGGCGGCCTCGCTGGAGTTGATCCGTGATGCCCTGGGGCGCCGCAAGACGGAAAACGGTCAAAAAGCCGCAGAAATGATTGTTCTGAATGCTGGCGCGGCACTTTACGCGGCGGACCATGCCTATAGCCTTAAGGAAGGTGTCGCTTTGGCCCACGATGCGCTGCACACCGGTCTGGCTCGCGAAAAGCTCGAAGAGCTTGGAGCCTTTACTGCTGTGTTCAAAATGGAGAATGAAGGATGAGTGTCCCGACCGTTCTGGAAAAAATCCTCGCGCGCAAGGCTGAAGAAGTCGCTGAGCGCCGCGCCCGTGTGAGCCTGGCTGAACTTGAGGCCCAGGCGAAAATTGCCGACGCGCCGCGCGGCTTTGCCAATGCGCTGATCAAGCAGGCTAAGGAAAAGCAGCCTGCCGTCATTGCCGAGATCAAAAAAGCTTCGCCCAGCAAGGGCGTGATTCGCGAAGTTTTCATTCCTGAAGACATTGCCAAGAGCTATGAGAAGGGCGGCGCAACTTGCCTGTCCGTATTGACCGATATCGACTTCTTCCAGGGTTCCGACCTGTTCCTGCAACAAGCCCGCGCGGCGTGCAAGTTGCCGGTGATCCGCAAGGATTTCATGGTTGACCCGTACCAGATCGTCGAGGCCCGTGCCTTGGGCGCCGATTGCGTGCTGCTGATCGTCTCCGCGCTGGATGACGTGAAGATGGCCGAGCTGGCGGCCGTGGCCAAAAGCGTCGGCCTGGACGTGCTAGTCGAAGTGCACGACGGCGATGAGCTGGAGCGTGCGCTGAAAACCCTCGACACACCGTTGGTGGGGGTTAACAACCGTAACCTGCACACCTTTGAAGTCAGCCTGGAAAATACCCTGGACCTGTTGCCGCGTATTCCACGCGACCGCTTGGTGATTACCGAGAGCGGCATCGTCAACCGCGCCGACGTAGAGCTGATGGAAATCAGCGGTGTGTTTTCGTTCCTGGTGGGTGAGACGTTTATGCGCGCCGAGAACCCTGGGGCGGAATTGCAGCGCCTGTTCTTCCCGGAGCGTGGGGTGGCGGTGAGCGGTTCGACCCTCGACTGACTTGAAATACGGTCAACATGTGGGAGCCAGCTCCCACGTTTGGTTTGGTGTTTGTTCAGATGACAGGTGTTCGATGATTGAGCCGGTGTCGATGACAGTTGAAGCAGGGCTTGCCGCCGAGCAAGACTTGCTGGCGGCGGTTTGCGCCGGTGATCACGCATTCGGGCTACTGTTCTGGCAGCCAAATGACCAGGCTTTGGTGATGCCGCGCCGTTTGAGCCGCTTGCCGGCTTTTGACGCTGCCAGCCAAGTTTCGGCTGCTGCCGGTTGGCCGGTGTTGTTGCGCGAAACCGGCGGAGAGCCGGTGCCGCAGTCGGCCGCCACGGTCAATATCGCACTGGTTTACGCGCCGCCGCGCAGCGAGGGCGATCAGGGCCGCATCGAAACCGGCTATCAGCGTTTGTGCCAGCCGATCTGTGATTTGCTGATTGAGTTGGGCGGTGACGCTTCTGTTGGCGAAATCGACGGCGCCTTCTGCGACGGTCGCTACAACGTCAACCTTAACGGCCGAAAGATGGTTGGCACTGCCCAGCGTTGGCGGCAAAGCGGCGGCCGCCCGGTGGGTTTGGTGCACGGTGCATTGTTGCTGGATAACGACCGTGAGGAATTGATTGCGGCGGTCAATCGCTTCAATCAAGCCTGCGGCCTCGACCAGCGGGTGCGTGCCGACAGCCATATCGCGCTACACGAAGCCTTTCCCGCACCGGATGCCATCACCCGATTGGACGCGTTGTACCGTCAGATGCTGGCCGGATTCCTGCCCGCTTAACGCGTACCGAACACCACCATCGTCTTGCCTTTGACGTGTACCAGGTTGCGTTCTTCCAGGTCCTTGAGCACACGACCGACCATTTCCCGCGAGCACCCGACGATGCGCCCGATCTCCTGGCGCGTGACCTTGATCTGCATGCCGTCGGGGTGAGTCATGGCGTCGGGCTGTTTGCACAGTTCCAGCAAGCAGCGGGCCACGCGGCCGGTGACATCAAAGAACGCCAGGTCACCCACTTTGCGCGTGGTGTCGCGCAGGCGTTGGGCAATCTGCCCGCTCAAGGCGTAGAGGATGTCGGGATCATGCTGGGCCAGTTCGCGAAACTTGGCATAGCTGATCTCGGCAACTTCGCATTCCACCTTGGCCCGCACCCAGGCACTGCGCTCCTGCTCTTTGCCCGCTTGTTCAAACAGCCCCAGCTCACCGAAGAAATCCCCGGTATTGAGGTACGCGATGATCATTTCGCGGCCGTCTTCATCTTCGATCAGGATGGTGACCGAACCCTTGATAATGAAGAACAGTGTTTCGGAGCGTTCGCCCGCGCAAATGATGTTGTGCTTAACCGGGTAACGCCGGCGCTGGCAGTGCATCAACAATTTGTCGAGGTTCTTGATCTTGGGTGTGGGAGCAAGAGCAACCATGGTTGTATCCCGAAAAGACTGCACGGTGTGGTTGGAATTATTTTTATCCAGCGGTAATGGCATTGATACACGCTGCAAAAAGGATGGCAATACGCCATTGAATTGGCGCCAGCTTAACAGACACATTCTGCCTCGATTAAGGAATTTAGCGGGCAAACGTTTTCATTGATCGTTTTCATGCTGGGCGCTGCGGTTTCAAGACCCTGTGCTAAGCTGGCGACCCTTTTTTAGCAGTGGAGTCTGGGCGATGAAGGCACGCATCCAATGGGCGGGCGAGGCCATGTTCCTCGGTGAGTCGGGCAGTGGCCATGTAGTGGTTATGGATGGCCCTCCGGACGCCGGTGGCCGTAACCTGGGTGTACGCCCGATGGAAATGCTCCTGCTCGGTGTCGGCGGTTGCAGCAATTTCGATGTGGTCAGCATCTTGAAGAAGTCCCGCCAGGCCGTCGAAAGCTGCGAAGCCTTCCTGGAAGCCGAGCGCGCCACTGAAGACCCCAAGGTGTTTACCAGGATCCACATGCATTTTGTGGTCAAAGGCCGGGCGTTGAAGGAAGCTCAGGTCAAGCGTGCCATCGAGCTGTCGGCCGAGAAGTATTGCTCGGCATCGATCATGCTCGGCGCCGCCGGTGTGGCCATCACCCATGATTACGAGATTATCGAGCTGGGTTGATTGCGAGGAGTCGCCAATAAAAAAGGGCGCCCTTGAGGGCGCCCTTTTTCGTGCGGCTGTTTTTTAGATTCGATAGGTGCTTTTGGTCATGACCTTGGCCAATACGCTCATGCCGAACCTCACCGGCGCCGGGAAGCGGAAGCCGCCTGCATCCAGTGCGCTTTCTGCGTGGTGTTCTTCATCAATACGCATTTGCTCAAGAATCGCCCGCGACTTTTCATCTTCGGCCGGCAGTTGCTCCAGGTGTTCATCCAGGTGTTTGCACACCTGATGTTCGGTTGCGGCGACAAACCCGAGGCTGACCTTGTCGCTGATCAGGCCGGCAGAGGCGCCGATACCGAACGACAAACCGTAAAACAGCGGGTTGAGCACGCTGGGATGGCTGCCGAGTTGGCGAATGCGCTGCTCGCACCAGGCCAGGTGGTCGATTTCTTCTTCGGCCGCATGTTCCATCGCTGCGCGTACCTGCGGCAGCTTGGCGGTCAGCGCCTGGCCTTGGTACAGCGCCTGGGCACAGACTTCACCGGTGTGGTTGATGCGCATCAGGCCGGCGACGTGGCGGGTGTCGGTCTCGCTCATCTGCGCATCGGGTTGCACGATGGCGGGCGAAGGCCGGTACGGTTGGCCGCTGAAGGGCAGCAGTGTGCGCATGGCCATATCGGCTTGCAGCAACAGACGGTCAATCGGCGAGTAGTGACGTTGGGTAGTCATGCTGACCTCCGGGAAGAATCTCGGCGGCCAGTTTACCGCAAGAGAAGGCGATGCGTTTGTGCTGTGTCAATTTGCCCTGTGGCGAGGGAGCTTGCTCCCGTCCGACGGCGTAGCCGTCGCAAACTTCCCGCAACAATCAGCCCGGCGGCCAGTTCATCTGGCGCTGACCCAGCACGTGCATATGGATGTGATAAACAGTCTGCCCGCCATCCTCGTTGCAGTTCATCACCACGCGAAAACCCTTCTCGCAGCCTTGCTCTACCGCCAGCCGCTGAGCGGTGAACAGAATATGGCCAGCGAGGGCTTTGTCTTCTTCGGTGAGGTCGTTGAGGGTACGGATCGGCTTTTTCGGAATGACCAGAAAATGCACGGGTGCCATTGGGGCAATATCGTGGAAGGCGAGGACTTGGTCATCTTCATAGATGATCTTCGCAGGTATTTCTCTGTTGATGATCTTGGTGAACAGAGTATCCACAGCTGTTTCTCCATTATGTAAGTGCAGAACGAGTGTACCGAGACCGTCAGCGCGGGCAATAGGCCTTGTTGATGGCGCCGGCAATCTTGCGGGTCAGCCAGCGTGGGCTCAAGCGCGGGCTGAAGGCCAGCCAGCGGTTGCGTCGCCCAGGAATAATGATGGCTTTGTTCTTTTCCAGCGCGCGCACGGTGTAGAGCGCCACCTCTTCCGGGCTCATCAGTTGATTGCTGCGCTCGAGCTTGGCGGTGTCCATTTGCGCGGTGCCGAAGAATGCCGTGCGCGTGGGGCCGGGGCACAGCACCGAGACCTTGATTCCGCAGGTCTTCAACTCTTCGCGCAGGCCTTCGGAGAAGTGCAGCACATACGCCTTGCTGGCGTAATAGCTGCTCATCCAGGGGCCGGGTTGGAAGGCTGCGACCGAGGCTACGTTGAGAATCTGCCCACCGCCATGCAGCGCCATGGCGTTGCCGAGGGCGTGGCACATGCGGGTGAGGGCCAGGATGTTGACTTCGATCAGGTCTTGCTCGGTCATCCAGTCCTGGGCGAGGAACGGCCCACTGGTGCCCATGCCGGCGCAATTGACCAACAGGTCGATCTGCCGCTCGCCTTCTTCAAGTTCCAGCAGGAACCCGGACAAACGCAGAGGTTCGCCAAGGTCGCAGGCACGAAACAGCACCTCGACGCCGAAGCGCTGAGTCAATTCAATAGCAATGCTTTCCAACTGATCACGCTGGCGGGCCACCAGAATCAAGCTGCGGCCGCGACGGGCCAGTGCTTCGGCCAAAGCCAGGCCGATGCCGCTGGAGGCGCCGGTGATCAGAGCGTAACGGGTCATGCCTTTCTCCATCGCAACGCCGCCGAGCCTGTGACAGAGGCATCACAGGCGGCGGGGCGTTTCTTCACTGTTCTGGAGAGTCTACAGGTTCAGCTGCGTCCTCAGCACTTTGCACGCTTTCTTCTTCATCTACGGTGACGCTTTGATCGGTGGCGTCATCGGCGGTGATGGAGCTGCTTTCGTAGCTGCTGTCCATATTCGCTTCGAGTTGGTTCAGGTAGCCGTTCATGCCCAGCGTCACCACAATGGCGAGCATTACCGGGATAAACGCCAGCCACAGGGTCGCCAGCACCTTGACTGCTGTGGAGTTGCGCGGCGGCGGCGGGCCATATTGGTTGGCGCCTGCGTTGCCCGGCAGTACCAGCAGCAGGATCGGGAAGACGCTGTTGACCAATGGCACAAGGTTGAGGAGGTACAGCCAGCCGGACCAGCCCAGATCGTGCAGGCGTTGCACACCGATTTGTACGCTCACCCACACCAGTGCAACAAACAAGGCCAAACCCAGCAGCACCCCGAGGATTGTGCCGGCAGTCGGCGAGGCGGTTGCCACGGCGAAGCTTGCGGTACTGATGATGCCACCGGCCACCAACAGCGCCAGGGTCAATACCAGCGTCCAGGCCAGATAACGCAAGCGGCCGATGCGCCCGTGGATGGTGAACACTTTAAGGGTTGAGTATTCCTCGGTGTACTCACCCACGGCAGCACGCGGTGGTGCATAGGGCGAAGCCGCAGGGCGCGAGAAGTCTGGCGCACTGGCGTCGGTTTCGTGGGTTTCGGCCAGGTTGAAGGTTACCGGCTGCTCGGCTTCGATACGGGCATCGACGCCGGCGTTTTTCAGCGCAGTAAGGTAGGTTTCGGCATCGGCGCGGGAAAGGTCGCGCTTGAGTGCGACCGGGCGGCCGGTGAAAAGCTTTTCGATGGCTGCCACATCGCTTTTGAACAGCTCGGCGAGGTTCAGCTTGGCGGTGGTGCTTTCGACACCCGGAAGCAGGGCTCCGTCAAACACAATCTTGAAACGGCTGTCGCTCATGCGGGCATCCTTGTCACTTGTTCAGGGAAGGGGTTGCAGGCCTGCACACGTGGGCAGGCCTGCTGTTCAGTTCAACGGGGCCAGCGCAGTTGCGCTGCCTGCTCGCGTGCCTTGCGGTATTCGGCATCCAGGCGGGCAATCAGTTCATCGACGCTGGGTAAATCACCAATCTGGCCTACACCTTGGCCGGCTGACCATACGGTTTTCCAGGCCTTTGCCTCATCGCTCAACGGCTTGAGCTTGGAACCGAAGTTGATTTCGCCTTTGCCCTGCAGGGCGGCGAGATCGAAACCGGCGTTTTCCAGGCTCTGGCGCATAAAACTTGCAGGTACGCCGGACACCGCAGCAGTGTGCACGATGTCGGCGGCTCGCGATGTGAGCAGCATCTCTTTATACGCGTCCGGGGCGTGGCTTTCGGTGGTGCCGATAAAGCGCGTGCCGAAATACGCCAGGTCTGCGCCCAGCAGTTGGGCGGCGAGTATCTCATGCCCGTGGTTGAGGCAGCCGGCCAACAGCAGGGTTTTATCAAAGAACTGGCGAATCTCGGCGATCAGCGCGAACGGGCTCCAGGTGCCGGCGTGGCCTCCGGCGCCCGCTGCCACGGCGATCAGGCCGTCAACACCGGCCTCTGCGGCTTTCTCGGCATGCCGGCGGGTGGTGACGTCGTGAAACACCAGGCCACCGTAGCTATGGACCGCATCCACCAGCTCCTTGACCGCGCCCAGGCTGGTAATGATGATCGGCACCTTGTGCTCGACGCAGATCGCCAGGTCGGCCTCAAGCCTCGGGTTGCTGTTATGCACGATCAGGTTGACGGCATAAGGCGCGGGGTTGTCCAGCTGCGCCAGGCCCGCTTCGATTTCCTCCAGCCAGGCCTTGAAACCGCTGCTTTCGCGCTGGTTGAGTGCCGGGAAACTCCCGACCACGCCATTGCGACAGCACGCCAGGACCAGTTGCGGGTTGGAAATCAGGAACATCGGCGCAGCTACCACGGGCAGGCGCAGACGTTGTTCAAGCGAAGCGGGCAGTGACATTGGAGGTTCCCCGAGTAATTGAAATTAGAACGGTTTGACCACGACCAAAATTACGATAGCCAGCAATATCAGAACCGGCACTTCATTGAACCAGCGATAAAAGACATGGCTGCGGGTGTTTTCGCCACGGGCGAAGCGTTTTACCTGGGCGCCGCACATATGGTGGTAGCCGATCAGCAGCACCACCAGGGTGAGTTTGGCGTGGATCCAGGCACCGGATTGAAAAATGGCCGGGTTGAGGTAGATCAGCCAGCCGCCGAATATCAGGGTAGCGATCATTGCTGGCCCCATGATGCCGCGGTACAGCTTGCGCTCCATGACGCTGAAGCGTTCTTTGCTGACGGTGTCCTCACTTTGCGCGTGGTAGACGAACAGGCGTGGCAGGTAAAACAGCCCGGCAAACCAGCAGACGATACTGACGATATGGAAGGCTTTGATCCATAGATAGAGCATTTCTAGTTATTCCCAGGTTCACGGTAACTGAAGATAGTAGTGGCTCATGCGCCTGTACGTCACGTTGACGGTTGTCGCAGGACGATACGGCCCCTATTATCGACGGCTTTCCAGTGGGTTCGTTGAGGGCAGGTTTATGGTCAAGGTCGGTATCGTCGGCGGCACGGGTTACACCGGTGTCGAATTGCTGCGTCTGTTGGCTCAGCATCCGCAAGCTGAGGTGGTGGTTATCACTTCTCGATCCGAGGCCGGGCTGGCCGTGGCCGACATGTACCCGAACCTGCGAGGCCACTATGACGGCCTGGCGTTCAGCGTGCCGGACATCAAGACCCTGGGAGCGTGCGATGTGGTGTTCTTCGCCACGCCTCACGGGGTTGCGCACGCACTGGCCGGCGAACTGCTGGCGGCGGGTACCAAGGTCATCGACCTGTCGGCCGACTTCCGCTTGCAGGACGCCGATGAGTGGGCCAAGTGGTACGGCCAGCCACACGGCGCGCCTGAGTTGCTGGAAGAGGCGGTGTACGGCCTGCCGGAAGTCAATCGTGAGCAAATCAAGCAGGCACGCCTGATTGCTGTGCCAGGTTGCTATCCGACCGCAACGCAGCTGGGTTTCCTGCCATTGCTGGAAGCGGGTCTGGCCGACGCTTCGCGCTTGATCGCCGACTGCAAGTCGGGTGTGAGTGGCGCCGGCCGTGGTGCAGCGGTAGGTTCGCTGTACTCCGAGACGTCGGAAAGCATGAAGGCCTACGCGGTTAAAGGGCATCGTCACTTGCCGGAAATTCGCCAGGGGCTGCGTCGTGCCGCCGGTAAAGACGTAGGCCTGACCTTCGTGCCGCACCTGACGCCGATGATTCGTGGCATTCACTCCACGCTCTATGCAACCGTTGTTGATCGTTCGGTAGACCTGCAGGCGCTGTTTGAAAAGCGTTATGCCAATGAACCGTTCGTCGATGTGATGCCGGCCGGCAGCCACCCGGAAACCCGTAGCGTGCGCGGTGCCAACGTATGCCGCATTGCCGTGCACCGTCCACAGGATGGTGATTTGGTGGTGGTGTTGTCGGTGATCGATAACCTGGTCAAGGGCGCGTCGGGCCAGGCCGTGCAGAACATGAACATTCTGTTTGGCCTGGACGAGAAGCTGGGCCTGTCCCACGCGGGCATGCTGCCTTAAGGCTGTTTGGCGGTTAAGCAAAAGGCCCGTTGATCGGGCCTTTTGTGTTTTTAATGGCGCCAGCGCAGATTGATATACCGTAACAATAGTTGACCGCTTTTCTAGGAGAAGCGGATAATGCCCGCCATTACGCATATGGCGGCGCTACGCCGGGAGATTATCAGCATGAGCGTTGAATCCTTCACCCCCACGGCTTTGCAATTCACCCACGGTGCTGCGCACAAGGTGAAGAGCCTGGTCGATGAAGAGGGTAATGATCGCTTGAAGCTGCGCGTATTCGTTACGGGCGGCGGTTGTTCAGGGTTTCAGTACGGTTTTACCTTCGATGAAGATGTGGCCGACGATGACACCATCGTCGAGCGCGAGGGCGTCAGCCTGGTCGTGGACCCGATGAGCTTCCAATACCTGGCAGGTGCCGAGGTGGATTACCAGGAAGGTCTGGAAGGCTCGCGTTTCGTGATCAAGAACCCGAATGCCACCACGACCTGTGGTTGCGGGTCTTCGTTCTCGATCTGATCGGTAGCCTGATCTTCAGCAAATAAAAAACGCCGCTTGGCTTTGATAGGCCAAGCGGCGTTTTGCTGTCTGCAGGTTCACGCTGGGTAGATCGCGCCTAATACCCGAAGCCCGCGTGCGCCGGTGACACTTGGGCGGTTGGCGGCGATGCCCTCAAGGCAGCAATGGGCCAGCCAGGCGAAGGCCATGGCTTCAACCCAATCGGGGTCCACGCCGTAAGCGGCGGTGCTGCTGACCTGAGTGGACGGCAACAACGCTGCCAGGCGCTTCATCAGCGTGGCGTTATGCGCGCCGCCACCACAGACCAGCAGGGTTTCGGTGTCGGTTTGTGCCGCTTGCAGGGACTCGACGATGGTCTGTGCGGTCAGTTCAAGCAGAGTCGCTTGCACATCCTCTGGCAGGAACGCTGGCAATCTGGCCAGGTGGTGTTGCAGCCATCCCAGGTTGAAGACTTCGCGGCCAGTGCTTTTCGGGCCTTTGGTCAGGAAGAACGGGTCGCTGAGCAGAGCGTTGAGTAGTGCAGGCTCGACCTGGCCAGCCGCCGCCCATTGGCCATCGCGATCAAAGTGCTCGCCGCGCTGATTGTGGATCCATGCATCCAGCAACACGTTGCCCGGGCCGCAGTCGAAGCCGGCTACGGGCTTGTTGGTCTCGATCAAGCTGAGGTTGCTGAAGCCGCCGACATTCAGTACGGCGCGGTTGCCGGTACGTTCCCCGAACAAGGCTTCGTGAAAGGCAGGCACCAAAGGCGCGCCTTGACCGCCGGCGGCCACATCGCGACTGCGGAAATCACTGACGACGGTAATGCCCGTCAGCTCGGTGAGCAGGGCAGGGTTGCCGATTTGTACGGTAAAGCCTTGAGCCGGTTCATGGCGGATCGTCTGGCCGTGGCTGCCGATCGCGCGTATGTCATGGGGCTTGAGGGTTTGTTGTTCCAGCAAGGCATGGACGCCTTTGGCCGCCAGTGTCACCCAGTGTTGCTGGGCGAGAGCCGAACGGGCGATCTCATCCGGGCCGCTGGCGCACAGGCTCAGCAGCTCAGTGCGCAGATCGTCCGGCATGGGAATGTAGTGCGTGGCGATCAGCTTGATCGCCGGGTCTTGTTCGATCAGGGCGATATCCAGGCCATCGAGGCTGGTCCCGGACATCACACCAATATAGAGCGCCATACCTTAGCGCTTCGCCGAGGCCAGCAGGGTGGAGCGCTCCTGGTCCATGCGGGCCATCAGTGGCTGGCTCTGTTGCAGGAAGCGCGCGCGCTCGGCCTTGGCAATCGGGTCGGCCATTGGCAGCTTCTGGCCCAGAGGGTCGACGTGGACGCCGTTCACCTGGAACTCATAGTGCAAATGCGGGCCGGTAGACAGGCCTGTGGTGCCGATATAGCCGATGACCTGGCCCTGCTTCACGTTGCTGCCGGTCGACACGCCTTTGGCGAACCCTTGCATGTGGCCGTACAGGGTGCGGTAGGTATTGCCGTGCTGGATGATCACGGTATTGCCGTAACCGCCGCGGCGGCCGGCCAGCAACACCTTGCCGTCACCGGCAGCCTTGATGGGCGTGCCGCGTGGGGCAGCATAGTCGACGCCTTTGTGGGCGCGGATCTTGTTGAGGATCGGATGCTTTCGGCCCATGGAGAAGCGCGAACTGATGCGGGCAAAGTCCACCGGCGTACGGATGAAGGCTTTGCGCATGCTGTTGCCATCGGCGGTGTAGTAGCTGGTGTTGCCTTGTTTGTTGGTATAGCGCACTGCGGTGTAGGTTTTGCCGCGATTGGTAAACCGCGCCGATAGAATCGCGCCGGTGCCGACGACTTTGCCGTTGGCGACTCTCTGCTCATAGATCACGTCGAATTCGTCACCCTGACGGATGTCCTGGGCGAAGTCGATGTCGTAACCAAACACGCTGGCCATGTCCATGGTCATGCTGTGGGACAAGCCGGCGCGGGCGGCCGACTGTGACAGCGAGCTGTTGATGACGCCATGCACGTAGGCGGAGCGCGTCACCGGTTTGGTGGTGATGCGGTTGAACGCAAAGCCTTTGGCGCCCTTGCTCAGGCTAATGCTTTCGAGGTCGTTGACATTGCTGTGCAGGTTTTTCAGCTGGCCGTCGGCAGCCAATTCGAACTCAAGCTTCTGACCGTGCTTGAGCTGAGTGAATTGCTTGGCTTGTTTATCGCTGGCCAGCACCTCATTAACGGTGGCAGCGGGCAGGCCGACCTTTTCGAACAGCGTTGAAAGCGTATCGCCCTTGGCGACGATCACTTCGCGGTGCAGCGCATTCTTGGTTGCAACGGGTGCCGGCGGTTCTTGAGTGGCCTGTTGGGTGTCTTCCGGGGTGTTTTCTATCTGTGCGAATGGGGATTCTGTCGGTGCGTTTGTGGCTTGTTGCGCGTCGGAAGCGTCTTGATCTTGTGTCAGTTGTTCAACTGGACTTTCCAGGTCAAGGCTCAGGGATGTTCGTTTGGCTTCTACGTCACTGGAAGGGAATACCAGGAGTGCCAGGCTGAGAAGGGCGGCGATACCACTTGCGGCGAGCAGGTGGGTCTTCGGGTAAAGCGGCGGCGCTTTAGACGGTTCTGTGGTCATAAGTAATTTTGACTTTGAAGATGAAATGGAAAAGATGAATGACATGATGAAGATGAAATAACTGTATAAAATATAACCAAATCATCTGTGACGCAAGCTCGCGAACGCTGGGCTTGCTGAACGGTGTCCGTGCGCGGGACAAAACTTGTAATTAGTCCCTGATCTTGTATGGTTGGTTCCCTTTTGAATCTGAGCCTTGCGGGTCTGTTATGAAGTCGGTTGAAGAGCAGCTAGCGCTGATAAAACGTGGTGCGGAAGAACTGTTGGTCGAGGCCGAGCTGGTCGAAAAGCTCAAGCGTGGCCAACCCCTGCGTATTAAGGCTGGCTTCGATCCGACCGCGCCGGATCTGCACCTGGGTCATACCGTGCTTATTAATAAGCTGCGTCAGTTCCAGGAGCTGGGGCATCAGGTCATCTTCCTTATAGGTGACTTCACCGGGATGATCGGTGATCCGAGCGGCAAGAGCGCAACGCGCCCGCCGCTTACCCGTGAGCAGGTTCTCGATAATGCCGAGACCTACAAGACCCAGGTGTTCAAGATTCTCGATCCGGCCAAGACCGAGGTGGCGTTCAACTCCACCTGGATGGATCAGATGGGGCCGGCCGACTTTATTCGCCTGACTTCCCAGTACACCGTAGCGCGCATGCTTGAGCGTGATGACTTCGACAAGCGCTACTCCACCAATCAGCCAATCGCGATTCATGAGTTCCTCTACCCGCTGGTTCAGGGCTATGACTCGGTGGCATTGCGCGCGGACGTTGAGCTGGGCGGCACTGACCAGAAGTTCAACCTGCTGATGGGGCGTGAACTCCAGCGTGCGTATGGGCAAGAAGCTCAGTGCATTCTGACCATGCCGTTGCTGGAAGGGTTGGATGGCGTCAAGAAGATGTCCAAGTCCTTGGGTAACTACGTTGGTATCCAGGAAGCGCCAGGTGTGATGTACGGCAAGCTGGTATCGATTCCGGATGCGTTGATGTGGCGTTATTTCGAGCTGTTGAGCTTCCGCTCGATGGATGAGATCAACGCACTGCGCGCAGACGTCGAGGCGGGTGCGAATCCTCGTGACGTGAAGATCAAGTTGGCGGAAGAGATCGTTGCGCGCTTCCATGGTGAAGAGGCTGCGGCCAGTGCTCATCGCGCGGCCGGTAACCGCATGAAGGATGGCGAGCTGCCGGACGATCTGCCGGAGATCGAATTGACTGCGGCTGAAGCGATGCCGATTGCTGCTGTGCTTAATAAGGCGGGCCTGGTTAAGAACTCCGCAGTCGCGCGCGACCTGTTGGGTTCTGGTGGCGTGCGTATAGATGGTGAGGTTGTCGATCGCACCTTTATATATGAGCTGGGCGCTACCCACGTTTGCCAGGCTGGGAAGAAGGCATTTGCGCGTATTACGCTCAAAGCCGAATAAAACTGAAATGAGGTGTTGACGGCGAATTATATCTGTCTATAATTCGCCCCACTTCCGGCGCAGTCGAAACGGAAAACTCCTTGATAAACAAAGAGTTGTGAAGTTTTCGGCAGCAAGTTGCTTCAGTTCATCGAAGCCAAAAGGGAGTTGAAAAAGAGGTGTTGACAGCAGCGTG